>JBGSTF010000002.1:0-8580 GCA_041736645.1 Oligoflexus sp.
ACGGTCATAACACCCGCCGTAGCAGTCCGACTCTGATCAACTCGGCCTATGCTTCCACTCTCACTTGGGCGAATCCTGCATTTCCAGTGCTGGAGTTGCAGGCTCAAATTCCACTTTTTGGTGACGATCCCATCGAAATGGGCCTCAAGGGCAGAGAGCAGGAAACTCTAGAGACTCTCTTTTTTGAAGATTCAGAGTATCGAAATTTGGTTCAGCAGGCATTCAATCTGCTCTATCCCGCCGATTTGCAGAAGGGCTTGATTGACTACAATACGATCACATTTGCACTTGCTGCCTATGAGCGCACTCTCATTCATTTCGACACAAGATTCGATCGATTTATCCAAGGGCGAGGTGAGTTAAGCGATCAAGAGGCGATGGGGCTGGAACTCTTTTTTGGCTTCAAGCCACTCAGTTCAGGGGAAACCTTGCCCTGTGCTCAGTGTCACAACGGGTTTCTTCTGTCTGATTCCTTTCACTATGTGCGCGAAGAAAAGTATTTCAATCGCAAGGAATTTCATAATACAGGCATGTACAATCTTGATGGTAAGGGGTCGTATCCTTTCAAGAATACGGGATTTGCGACAGCCGGACAGCTTGCCAAGGAGCCGAATCTTATGGGACAATTTCGAACTCCCACGCTACGATTTGTGGGTCAGACAGCTCCCTATGGTCATGATGGGTCCTTGCCTAGCTTGGAATCTGTAATTTTGCATTATGCAGCGGGAGGTAAGGCCAGCTTGAGTGAATATGGGCAGAATCCTTACGTTGATGCCAAAATTGGGGCCGGTTTTTCAATTGAATCCAGGGAAGTCGACATGCTCGCCAGCTTCCTTCGCGCGCTGCAATAGTCTTATCGGAAGAAAGCTGTCAAAAAAAGTCAGACAGTGATCAAATCTTGGCCAGTCGAAAGCTTTGAAACCTATTGTAAAACTCTGAGATTATTGAATTCTCTTTGCGGGGACTTGGGCATCAGTTTTGCAGCTCCTCTCAGGAATGATTTTAATGAGAGGATCCTCCAGGTGCTTGGACTATGGACGACATTCAAAAAACTCTTCCTTCGGCTTATTTTGCTGTCGGTTGGATTGAATGTGGTTGTATCCACCATACCTCGATGTGACCTTGTCCTTTCGGTCATTCACAAAGTCATCAATCCTCAAGTCGATGAACACAGTGATCACTGTGCCAATCACGAAAAGATGTTGGGCTACTCTAAGGTGCTTAAACAGCAAAATGTCTGCGCCTGTGCCTTGGCGAAGTTTATGTTTGCTCACCTGAGCCGGATCCAAGTCGATCCCATTATCACAAGGCAGAATCAGGCTCTTTCAACGATCGTATTCTCCTATGATTTCTCGACTCTCAATCTTTCCATCCCCTTAGAAACACCGCCGCCGCGCTTTTCCTGAAGTCTCCTGCTAGAAATTTTTTTCAAACTAGGATGCTTTGGCAATGAAGTCGTGCGCCTGAAGTTAACAAGACTTCACGGGCTCTGTGGACTTCTATCGCCAAAAACAGGGACAGGAAACATCAATTCGGAGCAATCGGATGTATACGCGACGCGGAATTTTTCAAAAAGCCGGAAACGCTGCCCTAGCTGTAACGATTTATCAAGTTCTCCCTTTCAAAACAATTCGTACAGGCGAGAAAGCCTTCGGTGCTGTGAAGACTTTCGCCGATTTGAGAGTTCGTTGCATTGGCACCGTGACTCCACTCTTGGCAACTGATTTGATCAAGGGCGTGGCTTTCACAGGTAAAGTTGATGAAGGCAATCATACCCATACCTACACGGTGACTCCTGAGCAAATCGCTCAGATCAACGCGGGTCAGGTTGTGACCTTTCAATCAAGCCGAGGAACTGATAACAGCAACCCTCACACTGTTACGATCGATCCAGCAGCTTTGTTGGCCAATGGTCAATCGGTGCAGGTGTTCCAATCGGAAAATGGCAACTTAGTGGGAATTCGCTTAGGCAAAGGCGAGCAACCATACCTTTATGTGGAAGGCACGGAAGGTTTGGATCCAGCGACTGTGAAACTTTGTATTGGTTTGGCGTCCGCCTGCCAGGCAGAGGGTTCGTTCAGTAAGCTGGAACTGCTAAGCGAGATCACGGATCGACAGGTTTTCAGCTCGATCAATCGCATCAATGTTCAGGGTGAAAGCCTTGTTCATGTGTGGGCGACGACGAAGACCGGGACACAAGCAAAAATTGTGGCCAAGATTAACAAGTGATTTGCCAAGCCAATAAGAGGAAAAGCCATGAAAAATTCACTCTCGATTCTGATGTCCGTATTGATAGTCTCTGCCTGTTCGGCGACTGCCCCCGATAAGCCCAACAGTTTCCGTTCCTCTGCCGACCAGGTTCAAGGTGCAAGTGCAGATCAAGTTGCTGATGAAGATCATGCTAACCACATGGATCATCAGATGGATCCAAATGCACCTGCAGCCAAGTCGCCTACAGCTCCTGCTGGCACCGTATCGGCCCGCGCTGATGATATGGAATTGATCAAGGCTTGGACCAAAGGTCAATACCTTGGCAATGAAACTTTAAAGTTGAGCTTTCAAGCTGCAACACCTTTGTGAAGACATTGACTTGTAATTAAGATCTCTTAAAATCGAATACTGCTTGGCACCCTGTTTGGCCCAAAGCCAGAAAGGGTGCACTTTTCTTCGCTCATCCCCACCAAGAGCTGATTGCGATATTCCCTCTCATTTGCTAAGATCGAAGTTCGCCTGGAAAAGGGTCCTTCGTGAAGTTTTGCATAAGTGCATTGGATAAATTATTTGAATATGTGGCCATAGCGATACTGGCTTTCAACCTTTGCGTGGCCTCGATACCTCGATGCAATTTTGTCTTTGCCTTGCTGCAGCACTCTCTTTTGAGTGATGGTGATGCTGGGAATCAACCGAGTGTTTGCCATGAAGCTCGACAGAGTTCGAAGCATGAATCGCGGATTTCTAATGAGGACCTGTGCCGCTGTTCCTTGCTGCAGTATATGGCGTTCGTGCCTTCCAACTTTGATCCCAGAGAGTATATCTACTTTCGAGAGTCCCAGTCTCGATTGATAGTTTTTGCCTCCCAGAATGAGTTGGTCAATTTTATCTTGGGCCCCGAACCCCCCTATCCTAAGATCACAACAATCTGAAATTTTGAAAAAGAAATGAATTCGTCCCCTGCACTTGGGTGGTGAATCTTATATTTTTGCGGTTCGACCTTGAAACTGCCAAGGCATCCTTGCGTCCGCTTGGATCAGACGATCCTATTTACTTTGGGAGAAGGTTCTATGGACTTTCCGATCTTTCATTTGGATTTTCTCAACAATCGATTCCTCATCGGAATCATTGCTGTTTTGCATGTGCTTATCAATCATCCCCTGGCTGTCGGCGGGATTCCGCTTGTAGCACTTTTGGAGTGGAAGGGCACTCGGGTCGAAGCTGCCGCAACCAAGGCCTGGGATCAATTAGCATTTCGCATCCTGTTTGTGTTCTTCATCATCACGACGACCGTAGGTGCCATGACAGGGGTCGGCATCTGGCTCTCAGCATCATTGGTAAATCCAACCGCTATTGGCAGTCTGATACGAGTCTTTTTTTGGGCCTGGTTTGCAGAATGGATCGTGTTTGTGACCGAGGTGGTCCTCATTCTGTATTATTTTTTGTCTTGGAAGAAGAAAAGTCAGGACAAAAAATCTCATGTTCGGCTCGGGGTTATTCTCTCTGTGGCATCATGGGTGACCATGGCGATTATCACGGCAATTTTGGCCTTTATGATGGACCCAGGAAGTTGGAAGACGGAGAGAACTCTTCTTTATGGGTTCTTGAATCCCTTGTACCTCCCGCAGCTAGCTTTTCGAACATCTATGGCTATGGTCATGGGGGGTGGCGCTGGTCTCTTTCTCGTGCCTTTCTTCACCAAGGATGATCCATCTCTTAGATCCAAAGCCAATCAGCTCATCGGTAAATGGATGCTGGCGTGGTTGCCTTTTCTTTTGGCAGCAGGATTCTGGTATTACAAATCAGTGCCTGCGGGGATGCTGGCGAACCTAGCTGTTGCAAACACCACTCAGCAGTTTGCCGAATGGTATCAGACCTTGCTCTATCTCCTGATCGCTGCGAGTGCTCTAGTGGCGATCGTCGCCGGATGGGCTGCTACCGGGCGTCTTTATCGAGGAAGCTTGGTGAGTATGCTGCCTTTTGTCCTGCTTCTGTTTCTTATGAGTCACTTCGAGCGAGTTCGGGAATTTATTCGCAAACCATACGCCATCAGCCAGTATCTCTATTCCAATGGTTTGCGCGTCGCCGATTATCCTCTCTTCAAACAAGACGGACTGCTCAAGCATGCGCCGTATGCTAGCGTTCGCGAAATCACAGCTGACAATCGGTTGGTGGCAGGCAAGGAAATGTTTGTGCTGGCTTGCACCCGTTGCCATACTCTGCACGGCATCAACAATGTGCGGGCGAATCTGGAGAACATGTATGGAACTCCCCCCTTGGGATGTGACGACCGTGAAGAATTTTCTAGGTTCGATGCACACCGCTCGGGGCTATATGCCTCCGTTTCCAGGCAACGAAGCTGAAGCCGATGCCCTGGCCCGGTATTTGATTTATATCGGCAGCAATGAAGATAACATTCCAGGTGCTCAATCGACAGGAACAAGACTGGCTCCTTAACCAGAGGCGCCCTGAAAGGATACCTATGCTTTCTCAAAATCAGATACCGATTCCACACGATATTCCATTGGATTTGCCAGCGCCTGTATGGTTTCTGGTAGCCCTCCTCGTCCTGGCCTTCTTGCTCCATCTGCTTTTTGTCAATTTTATGGTGGGTGGTTCAATTCTCACCTTGGCTTTTGAAGTGGCAGGAATTAAGAAAAAGGATTACGACACCCTCGCCCATGAAATAGCCAAGACGGTCACAGTCAACAAAAGTCTGGCGGTCGTCTTGGGCGTCGCGCCCCTGCTCCTGATCAATACACTTTATACAGTATACTTCTATACGGCCAATGCCCTCACGGGCTTGGCCTGGATCCTGATTGTGCCTTTGGTGGCTATTGCCTTTCTTTTAACCTACTTGCACAAGTATACCTGGGAACGATTGGCCGATCATAAGCTCCTGCATGTTTCCATTGGTCTGTCCAGTGTCCTCATTTTTCTCACAATTCCTTTGATATTCTTGGTCAACATCAATCTTATGCTCTATCCGGATCGCTGGCATGATGTGCATGGATTTATTTCGGCTCTATTTTTGCCCAATGTCTGGCCACGCTACTTTCATTTTTTGGCAGCCTCATTGGCAGCAACCTCGCTTTTCCTCGTGTTTTATATCAAGCGAAAGAAGTACCCGTTTGAAGCCATTTATAGTGAGCTGACGCGCACTGAAGCCCTGCGAGTCTTTTATACGATTGCCCTGATCGCTACTGCCAGCCAGTTTATAGTTGGACCACTTGTGTATGTGACTCTGCCTGCGCAAGGCCTTAGCTGGCCTTTGATTTTGACTATTCTTGCAGGTGTGGCCTTTGCTGTGCCAGCGCTGTATTGGATGTGGAAAGAAGTTGGCGGAGATCCAGCACTGCGAGGTCGTTACGCTTTCAGAATTGCGACCGTCCTTTTGCTGACAGTCCTTTTCATGGTTTCGGGCCGGCATATGTTTCGAGCCTCTGCTTTGGCTCCCCACCAAGAAAAGATGGCAGAAAAAACCGAGGAATATAACAAACAGGTCGCTCAAGCTGCGATCCAAGCAGCCAAACCTCAACAGGTTTCGGCGGCTGATCTTGGAAAAAATACATTTAAAGCCTACTGCATCGCCTGTCATGCTCATGGCAAGAGACTGGTTGGACCGCCAATCACCGAGATTCAAGAGATCTACAAGAGCAATCCTCAAGGCATAGCTGCTTGGGCTAAAGCTCCTGGGAAGAAGCGAGCCGACTATCCACCCATGCCGGCCATCCCAGCAAGCGATGCGGAATTGAATGCGGTAGGAAACTTCATGCTCGAGATGAAGTCAGACCTTTAAACGTGACAAGGGCGGAAGACTCAGCCTGAGTTTTCCGCCCATTTTCCCTCTTCAGTCGACGGAATTAGCCTGGAACGATAGACATGAAACGCTGTTCAACTTTGCTCCAGTCGACGATTTTGGCAAAAGCTTCGACATAGTCAGCTCTTTTGTTTTGGTACTTCAGGTAATAGGCATGCTCCCAGACATCACACACCAGCAAGGGATAAGAACCGGGAGATGCGAGGTTCTGATGCTTTTCCAGCTGATGAACCAGAAGGCGTTTGGTGAAAGGATCCCAAGCCAAGACTCCCCAGCCTGATGCTTCGACATCTTGCGAGGCATGGACAAAATGCTTCCAAAACGAGGCAAAGGAACCGAAATCGGCATTGATCTGGGTTAAAAGTTTCCCTGTCGGTTCTTTTTTCCCGTTCTTGCCGAGGGACGAAAAATAGATCCAATGCAATATAACCCCAGATGAATGAAAGGACAGGTCTCGACTCAGGGCTCTGACATCGCTCCATTGGTCAGCCTTGCGAGCGTTGTCGAGTTTTTCTAGGGCAGTATTCAGACCCTTCACATAGCCGCCAAAATGTTTTTCAAAATGAATCTTTACCGTTTCGCGGTCGATGACGGGTTCCAAAGCTTCTGGCGGATAGGGGAGTGCGGGCAACTTGAGCGGAGAAAAGCCCTCTTCGGCATGAAGTTCTCCGGCTGCTCCAAACATGTCTGCCCAGAGACTGCCAAAACCGGCGACGGACACCACTCCCATCAGCTCTCGACGATTGAAGTTCGATTCCATGGCAAGATTCCTTATGTGAAAGCATGTAAATTCCAAGGGTGCGCCACTCTTTGCCGAATCAAGTATTGTCCTTGACGGGAGAAAGCGGCTCCTCATTTTTAAGAATTCTTTTGAGATCTTCAGCTAAGGTTCCGGACTTCAATGGGAGTTCGTAGGATCCCCGCCATTGGCCTCGGGGATCGACGAGAAAAAAGCGCGGCGAATGAGCCATCATGTAAATATCGCGGTTTTTATGATCTTCCTGCTCTTTGGCGAAGGCGGTTTGGAATCCACCAGCCAAAATCTGCAGCTGTTCGAGGGAGCCAGTGATGCCTTTTATATCTGGGTTGAATCGTGCAGCAAAATGTTTCACAGTCTCGGGCTTATCGAATTCAGGATCCACGGAAATCAGAGCGAACTGCATTCGAGCTTTTTCTTCGGGACTCAATTTTTCCATCTCAGCTTTGAAATAGCCCATGACGACTGGACAAGTGCTGGTGCATCGAGTAAAGCCAAAAAAGAGCACGGACCATTTGCTTTTAAGGGACTTGTTGTCGAAAGTCTGACCATCCCCATCGATGAGGGAGAATGCTGGAAGGGCTTGGGCCTGAGGAAGCTCCTTGTCGGAAAGTTCAAGGCGTGGCTCTGGCTGAGGTTCCAGTCTTTTGAGCAGCAATACCGTGCCGGTTAGGATAGCAACCACAAGGAAAGGCCATTTTAGGTATTTCATGAAAATCTCTCGTAGAAATAGAAAGGGAAGCGGAGCTGGAAATGTCGATCCCAGTCTGAGTCAAATGTTGTGAAATGACGTCAACGCTTTTGGATAGGGAGGATCAGGACTAAGGATGAGTGAGGCAGAGTGATCTTCCAAATCGAATACCAGCAGTCTACCGCCTTGCGTTTGCAAGGTCATCAGGGAGTTGAGTTCAAAACTCGGAAGCACAAAACTCAAGTATTGCAGGAGTGAACACTGGCACAAGGGGTGACTTGTCCAAGCGGGGAGTCGTTCATTCTTCTTAGGGGTGGTCGACTCGTGGCAGGAAGGACTCGGTGAAGATGCTGGAGTCTCCGTCAGGCTGGATTGGACGAGAAAATCAATGATCAGATTGCAACGAGGAATTGAACCCAAAGCGAGATTGAACACCAGGACGACAAGTCCCAGAAGTTTCATGCTTCCAAGGCATAGGTTTTGAAAGGTCGACAAAGTTGAATTCCTTTAGTTGTCGACGGAAGACTATCAGATCCCTTCATCCCTGACAACTGTGGGCGTTGCAGCAAATATCCCTAATTTTTTACCCCGACTTTGGTGGGCGCTGAAGGAATAACTTGGATGTAGGGAATCCAGATCACTGCCTCAGCGGGGACACCGTGAAACATCGATGGCAAAGACCCGTGCGGACTTAGGGCGGGCTCATCCACAAGTATCGAACTGTATTTCCCATAATCGGCTCTACTAGAAAGGGAAGAGCCTCCCTCGGGCGTTCAGAATATGAGGCAATGCAGAAACTCGCTTCTTGAGGTGAGTTGGAAGGATATCCTCAAATGTCACGCGGTTTGGGTAACATCATGCTAAATCGTCAGACCAAAGTCTATTCAGAAACATTCGCCATGGCAAGAGTTCGATTCCATCTTCAGTTAGCCTAGGTGATTCGCCTGTATAGATACAGATATATCGCTTAAATATATTCTCTTCCTTAAGTGCTCGCAGGCCCTTCAAATGCTTTGAGCTGATCGTCTCGGTGGCTTTGATTTCAATGGCGATGGTAGAATCCAAAAGAAGATCAACCTCAAACTGACTTGTAGATCTCCA
>JBGSTF010000101.1:0-3536 GCA_041736645.1 Oligoflexus sp.
TCAACATGGGCGATTATTATATCGAAATCAACCCGGCTGATGACCTTGTCCTGCTCAAACCCTCGGTTACAGATTCCACCTCTTTGGCCAATGGTGCTCAGTTCTCAGCTGTTCCGGTCGACTACGTAGCCTTTGGAGTCAACGACCAGTACACAACGAACATCCAGAATATTCCTGTCAGTGTCCAGGGCGTGACGGTTAGCTGGGATGCCGGCAATCAAGCCAATCTCGTCGGAACCAACAAATATTCGCTGACACCCAACGGCCTGGATACAAACTCATCGGTTAATTGGGAAATTTCCGGCAGTGGCTCGGCACCTGGGGCCACGACTGCTGGGCCAAGCTCATTAGGAATTTCCAATACTTTCTAGGATTTTTAGAACCAGATTGCGAGACGATTCATAGGTATTATTGATTTTCGCTAGGCGATGTGGTCCTTAGGCATTCTATGATAAGATTGTCGGATGAATGCCTTGGAGAGGAATCACATGGAGAAAATCTTTTTGCTATTTATGGCAGTCCTTCTATCGTGCCGCACATCGAGCCATAAGGATAGTTCGCCACCAGTAGTTCCCAGCAATGGAGCGCCGAACACCCCTTCCATCGGCAAAGAAGAACCCGACAACCCGTCCCAGCCGATCCCAGCCTCGCCGTCAGATGCCAAACCCTCACCTGCAGTCAAAACTGAGGAACTGGTTGGCTCTTGCTTGCGCGCCAAGTCCAATATTCCCGATGCCTGGCTTGATTGTGAACAATTCTATACGGGGGTGGAGAAGTCAGATTACGATCGCGACAAGCTTTATACTATTCAAAAGGGGCAGTGTGAAGCCAACCAGGGGATTGCTGCATCGCAGAAATGGTTCGAGGGCGAA
Source organism: Oligoflexus sp. (assembly GCA_041736645.1). Lineage (GTDB taxonomy): Bacteria > Bdellovibrionota_B > Oligoflexia > Oligoflexales > Oligoflexaceae > Oligoflexus. Next base: position 873 of record JBGSTF010000101.1, read on the forward strand.
TGCCCAAGTTCAGAAAAACATAAGACTTGCCCAAAAAAGACCAGTTGGGTGAACGGGGTTTTCGGTAAGCGGGTTTTCATCCGCTATCAGGAAGCCTACAAACTCGACGATTGTGGCTGAGGCTAGAAATGTCTCGTTAACGAGATTAGGCAAGGGATTGACCATGCAGAGCAATGATGAATTCTACAGCAAAAATGCCGTCCAGTTTAGTTCTGAAACTTTAAGTGTTGATATGACATCACTATACTTGCCTTTCCTGAGTTTATTGCCTTCTGGTGCCAAGCTTCTCGATGCGGGTTGCGGAAGTGGTAGAGATACGAAGTATTTTATGGAGCAAGGATTTGCTGTCACTGCCTTTGACAAGTCTAGTGAATTGTGTAGGCTGGCATCGCAGTTGACCGGATTAAATGTCATCAATCAGGGCTTTGAAGATTTCGACTTGGTGCAAGAGTTTCAGGGAATTTGGGCATGTGCTAGTTTGCTTCATGTTAAGAAACAGGATTTGCCGGCAGTTTTTGCGAAGCTTGCCAAGGTCCTCGACGATCATGGGATTATGTACTGTTCGTTTAAGCATGGAGATTTTGAGGGTGAACGAGATGGTCGATACTACACCGACTTAACTCTCGCAGAGCTGAGCTTAGTCATTGAGTCAAGTCAGCTAGCTGTGAAATCTCACTGGATGAGCTCTGATCTCCGCTCGGGTCGAGAATCGGAGCAATGGCTTAACGCTATTCTGCAAAAAATGTGAATAAGTTGCGGAAAGTAAGAACGCTCCTTTATTTGGTGGAGCGTCGTGCGTAAGTAACGATTGCTGGATGTCGGACCAGGCAAGCGGACATTCGTCCGCACTTGCTAGGCAGACTTTTGGATGGACATGTTGTGGTACAGGCGGATGACAAACTCGAAAGGCACGTATTCAGGATTCACCACTTTATCAGCCGTATGAAGCCTTATTGATGTGCTTCCCTGCTTGGCCTCGATATAATCTTTCACTGCATTCATCCCAACCCCGCGACCCGAGATATCAGTGATAGATTGGGCTGTACTGAAGCCTGGTTCGAAGATGAGATAGGCAATCTCTTCCAAGGAATTCTTCTGTTGAGCTTTGATGATGCCTCGATCGACAGCAATCTGTTGGATCGCTCTTAAATTCAATCCTCGCCCATCATCATGATAGGTGACATAGAGGGAATCGTCTTTGACCTCGAGTTTAACAAAGATATGACCTTCCTTGGACTTACCGGCTGCTAATCGTTCCGCTGCGGATTCAATGCCATGGTCCATTGAATTGCGAATGATATGAATAAAGGTATTGCGAATCAGTTCCTGGGCCTCGGACGAGAGATGAATGCCACCATCTTCTATTGTGATATGAGGTGATTCCTTCTGTAAGTCCCGAGCCAACATCTCTGCATTGGATAGGACTTCGCGAAACACCGTCTCCGCGCGCACAAAGGTAAGCTCTTCGATGCTCTCTTTAAGGGAACGAGCCTTTTGTTTCATCATGGGTAAGCCTTCCTCTTCGGTCATACGAAGGAAGTTGCGGATGCGCTCGACGAAATCGAGAGAAAGGGCAAGGCTGTCGCCCACACTGCGTCCAAGCTTAACTTGGTTGAGGTCCTGGTAAATATCCAAGAGGCCCTGGATCTTTTGACAATCCTGGAGGAGGGCATCTCTATCCCATTTCGTTACATCTTCCAAACAACTGGCGAGCTGCTGTTCGGCATCGTGCATCAAAGGTGTCAGATGGCTTAAACCCAGAGCTCGGGCCGATCCCTTGACTGTGTGCATATTGATAAAGAGAATTTTGAGAATTTCTTTACTATAGTGGTAATTGGCACGGAGCAGGCGTCTATTGTCAGCCAAAAACCTCTGCGCAGAGTTCATGAATATTCCAAACTGTTTAGGCGTGACTTCTAGGATCTCGCCAATATATTCCAACTCTTTGGATTTTTCCGCAGCTTCGGCTTGCAGTTTTTTCAGGGCGGTGACATCTTTTATAGACACGAGCATCTTTTCGACCCGATGATCCTTGTCGACAACCGGATTCCAATCAAGCTGCAGAATCCGGCTTTCGTTATCAAAGCGAAAGGTCATTTCTGTTGGCAAAAGATGGCTGTTGGTTTCGAAATTAAAATCCAGTTCGCCAAGGCTGTTTTCGAGCACGGTTTTGACCATGCTGCGTGCTTCTTTGGTTGCCTGAGCGTCTTTGAAAAGAAGTTCCAAGACGTCGCTGGACGCTACTTTGTCGGTATGGAAAAGAGTTTTTACAGATTCAGAATGGGTTTCGGTGATCCGAAGGTCCTGGCGACCGACGATCATGATGCCTATCTGAATATGCTTCAGAATCGACTTGATTTCTCGGGTCTGCTCTTCAACCATGCGTTCCAGATTGGTGTTCAGGTGGACCACGGCTTCGTGTTGCTTGTGCAGTTCGACGTTCAAACCTTCTATGCTTTCGAAGGCTGATTTTTCAGTGAGGCGTACCTTGTCTGCCAAGGCTAGAGAGAGCAGGACGACCTCGATGACCGAACCGATCAGGACACTCCATTCCGTCAAAAAAGAAGCAGGAAGAGAGCCAGAAGCCATGGCCATGCGGGTGAGGTTACCGATGATGAGAACCAACCAAGCCAGAGTGAAGAAATAGGCCGGTCGGTATCGTTT
>JBGSTF010000114.1:0-6792 GCA_041736645.1 Oligoflexus sp.
CATGCGGGCGATGGACCGTCATGACTATTTCAATGCTCTGATTTGGCTGCATTTCCCGAAATCGAAATATGCACTGCACCACAGCGCTTATCGTTCCTATCAAAGTGGGCAGAGACAGATCCATGGCAATCTTCGCAATGATCTCACGGATGCGTTGACTCGATTTGATGAAGGTGGACTGGTGTACTTTGCGTCCGCTCGCGAAGATCTCGATGCAATACGCGCGGTTTTCCGAAGTCGCGATGATCAAGCCAAAGCTGATTTTGCCCGAGATCGACGGAGCCAGTTTGCGATCTTTGGTCATGGACTCTTGGAAGTTTGGAGTAAGGGTGGCAGAAATTTAACCGCTGGCTTGCTGATTGTCGGCGGCGAAGGCACTTGGGATGAAAGACTCGCCCAGTATCTGGAACTGATGGACGAGCCTTTTGGTAGGTTTGGGACTTTCTTGGTGGATAGCCTTCTCAAGTGAAATCTTCACTTGGGGATTGAATCGGTGTCGACTGTTTGGATTTGGTGAAAGGACCCGACAAGCGAGACAAAAAGTTGCCATTTTGTCTCGCTTAGAAACAGTAACTACTTGGTGTTGATATAGGCAGTAATGTCAGCAAGCGTTGCTGCATCTTTAAACTCAGCGACAGTTGAGTGGTAGGCTTTAGCAGCTGCACCGGGAATACCAGCCACTTCTGCCTTTGTTAGAGGTCGCGCAGTTGCCGGATGACATTTTCCACAACTGGCTGTAAATGCGGCTTGACCTTTTGTCGCGTCGCCGGTAGTCGGAGCAGGAGCTGTGGAGCCGCCCAGCGCAGCCACCAGATCAGAAGCATTGGTCAGTATATTACCATTTAGTGTTGTCGAGTGGCCACCGCCTCCTAATAGCTTTTCGGATCCATCGTCATTTTTCAATTTCCCGCCAGCTTTTTGGAAATCTCCAATGAGAGTACCTTCTGTCGCTCCAAGTTCGAGAGCTGTGTCACCGTTGTGACAGCCTTTGCAACTGGAGGTGAGAAGTGCGGTACCTTTGGCTGCATCTCCAGCCTTGGGTGTTGGCGTAGGCGTAGGCGTCTGATCTCCATTCGCCGCCGCGGGAGCTCCTGTGAGCTGATTTTTATAACCTGTCGCAGCAGGTTCAGAATTGTTGCAAGCACCAGTCACGAGCAACAAACCTGCAAGCGCTAACTTTTTCATCCTTAAATCCCCCCTCGCGTATGATTACTTGGTCAGTAGATAAGCTTCGATATCGGCTGCGTTCGTTGAGAAAGCTGTTTCAAGGCCTTTATGAAATGACTTGGACGCGGCTGCTGCGATTTTTCCGGAGTCGGTTTTGCCGATGGCACGAGCTCCGTTGCCATGACAGCCGGCGGTACTGCAATTAGCAGTGAGAGCGGCTCCACCTTTGGTGGCGTCACCCGTTGGAGTCGGCGTTGAATTGCTTGAAACTGCAGGAGCAGGGGTTGCAGGTGCCAGATTCGGCGCTTTCTTGCCAGTCGCAACGGGCTCTGGTTGGCCGCAGCCAATCAGCAGGAATAACCCCAGAGTGCTGGCGAATACGAAACTCGGTCGCATGAGCTTCTCCAGATGGAGACCATTTTAAGCACGGCCCCTTGTTGAATCCTCATATCGGCACAAAATACCTAGGACTTGAGAACCTTTTGCTATGAGGTCAACACTGTGAGAAAGAAAGACCCATGGGGGGCAAGGGGCTGAACTGATTGGGCTTGCTTTTTGTTCAGAAGAAACCGTATGTTAGCTAATAAGCTCCAGAAGCGACAAGCTTTGACATCCGAAAAAAGCAAATCCTATTAGGCTATTGCGGGGGAAACAGGAATGGCATTTTCAATTCCCGGGCGGCGGCTGATCGTACCCAATGGAATTTCGATCGTCCCATTGATTCTCACATTTCTATACGGAGCTTTGTTGGGGTTCACACCCAGCTTGGTGACTCTTCACAGTCTGCTATTGATCGTCAGTCTCTGCTTTCTGCGTCTGCCCCTTATCCTCCTGGCCTTGGTCGCTGCCGCATCTTGGGCCTTGGGTTGGGTGGGCTTGGACGTTTGGATCGATGCATTGGGGGTTCAACTCTTGCGGGAGCCCGCTTTACAAAGCCTTTGGACGGAAATGTATAATGCCCCGCTCTTGCCGTGGACTCGCTTTAACAACAGTATGGTCCTCGGTGCAGCAGTCATCTCTTTTCTTCTGTTGCCACTGTGGATTTTTGCGAGCATTGGAATCCGTCGGTCGGTTCGAGCCTGAAATAGCTGCCTGTAGAATAGGGGATCGCGATGAAATCATATGGTGGACTCATTCGCTGGAAATTCGGAATTCCGCTAGGCCTGATGGCTCTTGCCCTCGTACTCTATACCTATCTTTTATTAGACCAACAGCTGCGTTGGGTGCTGCAAAAAGTTGCCACCGATGCCAATGGTGCGGAAGTTAATATCCAGAGCCTCAAAACATCGATCAGTGGTCTATTCGTTGAAATTCAAGGCATACAGGTAACTGATCCGGAAGCTCCAGAATTCAATCGCATTGAGTTTGGCAAATTGCGCTTTGATTTGGGTGCCCAGGGATTGTTACGTGGGAAAGTTGTTGTTGAAGACGCTTCGTTGCAGGATATTCAAATTCGTTCGAAGCGCCTTCATCCTGGAAAAGTTTTGCCCCCTCCTCCTGTGGAACCAGCCGGTCCTGGCATGAAAGAAAAGGCAATGGAGCTCCTGCAGCCATTGAAAGACGAGGTCGTTCAGAATGCGTTGGGGGTCTTGAAAGAAAAAGGTTTTGAAAATCCTTTAAAGGATATCAATTGGGAAGAAATGCCCTCCCGAGTCGCCTTGAAGCAATTAGAGAACGATTGGAATCAAAGGCAGCAAACCTTGGAGCAATTGCTGGGAACCCTGCCAAAGGCTGATGAATTCAACCAAATTCGTGCCGAACTCAAGAGTATCAAAACACCAGAAGACCCTAGCCAAATTCAGGCCAGTATCGCTCACTTGGAAGCTTTAAAGGCGAGGGTTCAGGGCAATATAAGTCGTGTGGCGGCTGCCGCGCAGCAATTTACCACCGAAGCGAATCTTATCAGCACTCGTATCCAAGGACTTGATGACTTTGTCAAAGCAGATATTGCTCTTTTGAGCCAAAAGTTGAAGCTTCCCGACTTGGACTTTAAAAATCTCGCTGAAGATCTCTGCGGTCCGGAAATTAAACGCTATATCCGGCTTTTTGAGGTCTACTACGCGAAGGTCAAACCTTATCTTGAAAGCAAGGAAAAGCCCGCACCTGCTCGTCCTATGAGGCGAGGAGGTACCGATTTTAGTTTTCCTGAACACAATGGAATACCAGGATTTTGGCTGAAAAAAATGCAGATCTCGTCAAAGGAAACAGCGGATGGTCCTTTGGGTGATATGTTGGGGAAGATCAGCGATTTTAGCAGTGCTCCCGCACTTGTTGCACAGCCGACTCATGTTCAATTTGAAGGCGGTTTTAAACAACTAGCTATTCAAGGCTTGAAAGTTGAAGCAACTCTGGATCATCGTCGTCCTATGGGCCGAGATGAGGTTCGCATGAACATCGCTTCGTTTCCAATTGCAGATCGAATGCTGGCCCAATCGAAAGATTATGCCTTAGGCTTCTATAAAGCACAGGGAGCCGTACAAATGAGCTTTCTGCTCGAAGGCGACAGTGTTCGACTCGAACTTGATAGTTTGATGAAGCAGTTAAGCTGGAAGGTTGAAGCGGAATCTGAACGTGTGAAATCCTTACTCGATTCTGTGTTTGGTCCGATGAATGAAGTGCATATCGGAGCTAAAGCAGAAGGCCCATGGGAAGACTTAAAGTGGCAGATTTCTTCGAACCTAGTCGATCAACTGCGTGGCGCACTCCGAACTGCATTGAACAAACAGATCGCCGAAGTGCAGGAGAAGTTGAAGCAGGAGCTGGACAAGCGTTTGGCCGAGGAGAAAGTCAAATTGGAAACAAGAGTTAAGGCCCAAATTCAAGGGCTGCAGGATCGATTGAGTCCAGTTCAAAAAGATGCGGACGATACCAGTACCCTTATTGATGGTCAAAAGAATCAAATCCAAGCTGCTGTGGATGGGAAAAAGGCCGAGATACAAAAAAGAATTGAGGAAGAAAAGCAGAAGCAGGAAGACAAAGCCAAGGATCAAATCAAGAGTAAGTTGAAAATCCCTGGCCTCGGCAAATGAACGAATGCGATTCCGCGTTCTCTATGGAATGGCTTATGGGGCATCTACATACTGAAGGGTGAAATCGAGATTGAGTTCAGTATGCCAGCAATCCAGATCATCATTGTCACCCGTGGCGATGAGCGCGAAGTTTAGTGCTCTACTATTCACGACCTGATCGGCAACGTTGATAAGGCTTGTCGGATCAACCTTAAATTGAAATTTGCCTGGGGTATCTGTCACCGGAATTTCACAGAGTCCAGCAGTCCCACCCATGCAGTAGGGTGCCGCATCAAAGTCCACTCCCACACCGCGAATTTTGGTGAAATCCCATTTATAAGCGGTGGAGGCGCTGCCTTCCAATCCCTGCAAAATTTGCTGATTGCTACTTAGCAAGACATATCCATTCAAGGTTAGGACCATAAAATCATCGTATTGAATGGTGCTGACCTGTGAGTCAACCGAAACACCGCAGAGCTGGGTTTTGGCTGGCAAGGCAATTGAGGTTGTTTGAGCCTCCATCGCCTGCAGAAAAGCATCCTTCCTTTCGAGGTTCCCCGCTTGCCCGAATCGGCAGTTGGTCGTCTCTGGAAAGCGAATGCGCTGTGTCAGAGTCTTCTTTGCACCCTGACTGCAGAGCTGCTGGAGTTGGTCGACTGCTGTTTGACTATTTCCACTATTCGCTGATGAATTGATGGCATTTGGATCCAGGGCCGCGTTCGCAACTTTCCCCGCCTCCGCTTCGTTATCTGCGGTTTCGGGTACCTCAGTCGCTTTTCCACTTAATTCATCAGTCTCGCCAGTGGCATCGGCCTCTTGCGTGCTGCTAGGCATATCGCCAGCCGTGGAGGGTACAGAGTTCGTGGTGAATTGAGTCGCCTCAGAACAGCCCATGATCAATAGGGCCAAACCATAGGCCAAGCAACTCGATGTGTTCATGATCTTCATGTCGCATACTCCTCTACTGCGGGGCCCTTCTTGGGCCTGAAAAGTTCTCGGGCGAAAGGTCTTCCATTCTTGAGAAATGGATTCTTTCCTTTCGATCCTGATATTCAGGGAATGATTTCTTGGTATTGAAACATGTGAGTAAGAATCAAAGGGAGAGTATTACGAGGAGTTGAAAAGGCTCAGCCTTCGGACTCAACTATTTCCGTCAGGCTGATTTGTTCTTGCTACCCACAGTGGTACGTTTGCCATTGTCATCGATGATGATGATACGGCCTCGATCTTTATCAGTGGCCCGTTCGATTGCCGCATAGTAGTCTATGGACTGGGTCACACTCTTTTCAAATTTATCCCAAATATTTGGGTCATAGTCATTGGGAGCAAACGACCGCATCAAAGACAGCGACTTTTCCTGGTCGTAGGCCTCTTTGTAAACGCGTTTCATTAAAAGTGCAGAATAGACATCCGCGATGGTCACGATGCGAGCGTACTCGTGAATCCCATCCTTCTTTTCTTCAACTCGACCCGATTTGCCTAGAGGATAGCCGCCGCCTTTGAATTTCTCATGGTGCTCGAGAGCCACTAAGGCGACTTGATCTTCGATCGGTGCTCCAATGGACATGGCTTTTTTCAGCTCATCGTATCCCAGAGTTGTATGACTTTTAATAATATCAAATTCTTCTGGAGTAAACTTTCCGGGTTTATTCAGGATATGACCGGGAACGCAGGTCTTCCCAACGAGCTGTGAATCAGTATTGCGAGTTATCCCACGCAACCTCAGTTCTGTCAAGGGTTTGAGACAACTTCTTCGGCTATAAGTTTAATAAATTTGGCAGGTTTAACGCAAGAATCGCCGCAGATCGGTAAACTTGGCGAAAGATGGCTATGCATCCGGTGACGCTGCTACACCAGCATTGTGTCGACTAGCAGAGGCATAATGGCTTATTTGGTGGGACACCGTGTCCTATAGGGGGCGACCTTTTCCGCTCAACCGGCTTAAAATTTAATTCTCTCATCGAGCGGAATGAACCCCCCTATCCGCCTCCACGCAAAAGAGGGCGAGGGTTCCTCTGACCGCCCCACGTTCTATTGGTCTCAGACCCCGCCCATAACTTTCTGGGGGCTTTCCGGCCCGCTGCGACCCCTTCGAGGCCTTCCACCCCCCTTGATCTAAAGGATTCGGCCGTGGGATCAGTTGGGGTTTAGGCGAGCTCCCAAAACGCTAGCCTGGTCATGGACCATGCTGTACTGAAGCACGCCGAAGACCTGTCTAAGGCCGTGCGCTTGATCAGCGAATGAGTCCTTGGGTTTTGCTGGAGTAGTGGGCTTTTGGCGAGTCTTACCGTCAATAGAGAGGAGCATAAAATTTAAAGCGAAAAGCCAGTGAAATAGGTAATCAACGTTTTCATTGCGCTGTAGGCGGTGTTTGAATAACTTCGCTATGACGTATTTCAAATATATTCCCGATAGCCGTAGAGTGCCTTCACCTCGGTTTCGAGCTCTGCAGTGAAGTTCTGCCCTATCGCGGCGATATCGAGTAGCGACTTGATCGATTTCCCTTTGTCCGCCTGAATGTGGATCGTTTTGACCCTTTCGCGAGTCTGCTGATAGCTCCGTCGCTGCCTAGCTCGAAAGTGATCCCATTCCTTCCGAAGATCACATTTACTCGATA
>JBGSTF010000174.1:0-7127 GCA_041736645.1 Oligoflexus sp.
GCCGTTGCGAGGGACGTACGCCGATGCCGGAGGGCGAAGACCTCCTGGCCTTGGCGCTGAGACCTTTACCTTTGCCGATGAAAATGGACAGTCTTTAAATGAAATCGCTCGACTGGATACGATGGTGACCGTCGTGGATGCCTATAATTTCCTCGCCGATTGGCAGGAAAGCGCCGCACTTACTGAAAAAGGCGTGGCCTTATCGACGGAAGACTCCCGCAACCTCAGCCAGCTTTTGGCCGATCAAGTGGAATTTGCCGATGTGATCGTCGTCAATAAAATCGATAAGGTGAGTGAAAGAGAAAAGAATCGACTGGCTTCGATTCTGCTGGCGTTGAATCCCGATGCCAAGCTGATCTTTGCCGAAAGATCGAACGTGGATATCACCAGCGTCCTCCATACGAAACGCTTCGATATCGAAAAGGCGAAACAGGCTCCAGGTTGGCTGAAAATAATGCGCGGCGAAGAAGTTTCCGAGGCCTTGGAATATGGCGTTCGGAATTTCACTTACCGGGAAAGGCGAGCGTTTCATCCTCAAAGGCTTTGGGACGCCATGCAGGATACCCAGCTTTGGAAGGGTGTTCTGCGATCCAAGGGAATATTTTGGGTCGCTTCCCAACCAGCTCCCATGGTTCTTTGGTCGCGAGCGGGACGTTTGATGGAAGTGCAAAGGCTCGGGTTTTGGTGGGCGGCTTTACCTCAAAGTCGCCGGCCTGACGATGCGGACTTTCATAAATGGCTGGATTCCATCTGGGACAGTTCCTTCGGCGATCGACGGCAGGAATGCATTTTTATCGGCCATGATATGGATGAGGCTGCTATGAGAGCTATATTGGATTCCTGTCTTTTGACGGATTTCGAATGGACGATGTCAGGTGGTTCACCCAAGGTCTGGCCCGATCCCTTCCCTGATTTCATTGAAAATTCCAAACTTTTAGCCATTTGGAAGCGGCTGTCCTTGTACGAGGCCCGAGCGGTTCTCGTCCTTGAATTTTCCCGTTTGTCGAATGCTGCGTGAGACGGTAGGATACAGTCGTCACTTGGCCTTTGCGCTTATTTTTCAAGGAACATGTGCCGTGCAGAGTCTTCTCAGTAGCTCATTTTATGACAGCTTTGTCTCGGAACTTCCGGGTGATCCACGGAGCGACCCACGGCCCCGTCAAGTGGCGGGTGTCAGCTACTCATTCGTTCCGGCGACAGCAGTATCCAAACCTGATCTTCTCGCATACTCAGCCCGCCTTTGCGAAGACCTTGGCCTCGCGCCGCTTCAAACTGGACCTGGACCCGATGCTGATGTGCTGACAGGCAATCGCCTTCTGTCAGGAATGAAACCCTATGCTTCTTGCTATGGTGGCCATCAGTTTGGTCATTGGGCAGGGCAATTGGGCGATAGTCGTGCCATCAGCTTGGGAGAATATCGTGATCCCCATGGAAAGATGTGGGAGTTTCAGCTCAAGGGTGCCGGACTCACGGCTTACTCGCGTCGAGGGGACGGTCGTGCTGTATTGCGATCTTCTCTGCGTGAATTTATCTGCAGTGAAGCGATGCATCATCTCGGGGTGCCGACCACGAGGGCATTAAGTCTGGCTTTAACTGGTGACGAAGTATTGCGGGATATGTTTTATGACGGCCACGCTGCCTTTGAGCCAGGGGCCATTGTCTGCCGTGTGGCCCCCAGTTTTATTCGCTTTGGGAACTTTGAAATCCATCATGTGAGGCGAGAGACCGACATTCTCAAACGCCTGGCGAACTATGTGATAGCCGGACACTATTCCCATCTCGATGTTCATGATCCGAAAGTCTATCAGCAGTGGTTTAACGAGATCGCAGGCCGAACGGCTTTGATGGTGGCCCATTGGATGCGAGTTGGATTTGTGCACGGTGTGATGAACACGGATAATATGTCGGTTCTGGGCCTAACGATCGACTACGGCCCCTATGGATGGATGGATGTTTATGATCCGGATTGGACTCCTAACACAACCGATGCCGCCACGCGCCGCTACCGCTTCGGAAACCAGGCTCAGGTGGCTCAATGGAATCTCGAAAAAATGGGAACAGCTTTGCGAACTCTTTTCCAGGACGAAGATGCCATCGATCATGGATTGGAGTGCTACAGAAAGAGCTTTGAAGCCTACTATGCGGAGATGATGCGCAACAAACTGGGCATTCGCGAGCGAACACCTTATGCCATGCGGCAGGTATTGAGTGCCTTGGATCGAAGCTTAAGGGCTCAGGAGACGGATATGACTCTGTTCTTCCGCCTGCTCGCCCGCGTTGATGCTGATACGTCCGTCGAGGCAGGTGTCCGAATTCTTGCTGATGCTTTTTATGATTCGGGTCAGACGCCCGCAGCAGTTCAAGACTTTCTGCAACTTTACAGTGCAGTCCTGCAGGAAGATCATTTGCCCGGCCTGGAACGCAGGGATGTCATGCAGCGTAGCAATCCCAAGTACCTTCCGCGCAACTACCTGGCCCAGCAAGCTATTGATGCTGTGATGCAGGGTGATCGGACAGTCTTGCTGCGCCTTTTGAAAATGATCGAACGGCCTTATGATGAGCAAGAAGATTTTGCGGATTTGTCGGCAAAAAGACCTGAGTGGGCTCGACATAAGGCCGGCTGTTCGGCTTTGAGCTGCAGTTCTTAGACTGTTGAGTTGGGGGCTCGCGTCAAAGACCTTTGTTTCTGCCACGAATGACTTTATCAATAAAAGCGGACGGCCATGTCTCGTAGACAGACGAGGCATTTTGGGCCGCGCTGCTCCTTTCCTCCGCCGTTTCCACGCCTTACCCATCCTCTTTTATAGCAATAAATTGCATTAAATTTACATATTGTCTCCGATAAACCTAAATATATTAGATTTTCTATTTACATCTAAAGCAAAAAATTGCATTAAGACTCTGCTTGTCAAACAACATCAATAAATTCCAATAGGAGATCCATCGCATGAAAGAATTAACTTTCGCACCGGGCTTAATACTGGCTTTGTCACTGGCCACAGCCTGTGGAAAGCAGTCCGACTCACCCGGCAAAAGCCAGACGAACGAGTCTGTGCCCTTGAAAAGTGAGCTTGCGGGTGAGACTGAGCGCCTCTTGATAGCAGATGGTCAAGGTCAGGTGGTTCGGGTCTTTGATATTGCCGAAGGAGCCGTCATCAGCAATTTCCCTACAAGCGGCGCAGCGAGTGTCTATACAGGAAGTTCAGGACGTTTCGCGTATGCTGTCCAAAGTACGGCGAATCAAGTGTCGATTGTCGACGGCTCACTGGTTTTCGAAGATCACGGCGACCACCAGCATTACGATAAATACGACCCAATTCTGCTTGATAGTCCATTGACAGGCAATAATCCGATCCATTTCGTTGTGCATGATAACCTTGCGGCAGCATTTTTCGACAACGATGGTGAAGCCTTGATCCTGGATGAAAACTCCTTGTTGGCAGCTGAGCGAGTGACCGTTCGCATTAAAACGTCCATGCCACACCATGGTGTCGCTGTTCCTTTTGCTGGTTCCATTCTGGTCAGCCGCGCGGAAGTCCTGCCCGGATCACCACGAGCCACACCCGTTGGCGTCGATGTTTACACGGGTGAAGGTGCACTCACAGGTGAATCGTTTGGCCCCTGCGTGTCGCTGCATGGCGAAGCGGCCCGAAGCAAGGAACTGGCCTTTGGTTGTGACGATGGTGTCCTGGTTGTCAGTGCAGCAGACGATGGCTTCGAAAGCATCAAACTGCTGAATCCCATCAGCCCGGACGGCACGAAAAGACGGGTCGGAACGCTGGCCGCACACGATGCCGTGCCCTATTTTGTTGGAAATTTTGGTGCTGGATTTTACGCTGAGATCGATGCAAAGTCGGGAACCTTCACGCCGGTGGCCGCGCCACTCGACTACGCTCAATTCATGTTCTCGAAAGATGGCAGCCGACTGCTGTTTCTCGGTAAAGATGGTCAATTGGCTGTCGTTGATACTGTAACTCGCGAGCTTTTGCATAAGTCTCTCATGACAGCTGCAGCGACCGGAGTTGACTATGGGGCTCGCGATCCAAAGATGGCAGCCGGCAAAAAGTTCATTTACATCACTCATCCAGCCAATGGTGAGCTGATCGTTTTCAGTCTGGCGACACTCAAGGAAGTGGAACGCTTCAAGCTTGCAGGTGAACCAACGAAACTCACCGTACTTTCCTTTCCTATTTAAGCCTGGATTCTCGACTCGGGTGGCTGGGCTCTGCTGAGTCCAGTCACTTCATAAAGCACTTCAGAAGGTCCGCAGCGGTGCCTTCTGGAATTTTTTGCATTTAAAACGCGTCAAAAAGTCCAACCCTGAGTTCTGCTGACCCTATACATAAGACCTATCTTGACTATTTAATTCATAGCGAGTATTTCATAACGCAATTAGTTGCAATAATGAAAGGATGACTCGCGTTATGCGTAAACTTCAGACTTCAGCAAAATTTCTCCTGGCTATGTTTCTGATTTCCAACCCAATTATCGCTGCGGCCGATGAAGATAAGTCCGATCACCAGCACGAAGGTGAAGAGGAAGAATTCAACGTCGATGCCTATCCCTTGGTTCTGCAGGGTGAGCAAGCCTTTGGTGAAGCCTGCTATGTCGGTGTCCTATGGCAAGGAAAAAGCCGCAGAGGCCTTTACTATGCGGTCGTGGAAACCAGCTTCCAACACGAAGACGAAGGTCCGGGGCGGCTGGTTGTGACATTCGATCCTCAGAACTCAAACGTTCTTTCCGGAAAAACTCAGCAGGGTTCAGAGATCCGCGTGGAACTATCGAGCGCAGCCAGGACGATCGATGAAGCTCTATCTTATGCCGTGCGTTGGACCCACGAGGATCATACTGATGTCGGCGCCTGCTACGACCTTAAGGTCATCAAGTCATCCTGCAGCAAGTGAGACAATACCATATGAAACAACAACTGATTGCTGTTCTGTCACTATTGACTTTTGTGAGTTGGGCCTGTCAAGTTAATAAGAAATCGGAATCCGTAGCGGAACTCGCCAGCATATCCTTGCAGCCCTTGGAAGCTGTCGACTATAAGAAAGCGCGATTGACCGTGGTGGATGAAGCCGGAGGGCAGCAGGTCATTGAATTGTTGGCTCCGCAACTCACGATCGAACGTTCTTTTGCCCCGGGGACCTATACATTCTCGCTCGAACTTTTCGGTGATTCTGAGCTGGATCTGATCGCGAGCACCAATCTGGAACCCTGCAAAGCCGTTTCAAAGAGTTTGCTTGCCGGAAGTAATGTCCTTGCGATTCCAGTCTGCAATGCGAAGGGTTCGGTGCTCAAACCAGCTGAAAAAGCTGACCTCAAGATTGATATTACCTGGGTTGATCGTCCGCTCTTCTCAGCCTACACACTGGCTTGCAGCAACGAGTCCGGCTCGTTCACAGGAGCCCGCACTGGGAATGGGCAGAAAGTTTCAGGATCTTTTAGTCCGGCTTCGTTTGAGTTTGCGGAAGCCAAAGTGGAGGGTGATACCCACTTTTTGAAAGCCACAGCAGCGATTGGTTCGGTGGAAATTAGAGCTCGCGTCGATGCCAACAGCTCAAGCTTAAGCCGCGTGGACTTGATGTTTTCTCAAGAGAATACACCAGCAGAGACTTTACGTTTTGCCGGTTGGGAATGTTCAGTCGTGGCCATAGCGGACGAAGGACCAAAAGTTCCAGGTGGCTTTCCCTCGTGGGACGCTATCAATACAGCAGACCCGGAAAAAACTGCTGCCTTCGTCTTTGATGGTGTCGATCCGATTGCAGAGTCCTTTGGCGATGACGCACGCTGCTCCGTCTATATTATGGCGTCATTCACAGACGAAAAATCTGTGGAAACCCACCTCTTGCGAACAAGCTTTGCGCACAACGGGCATTCGCACCCCTTTGTTAGGATCAGTGCGACCGATCCTCAGGCGCTGATCCTCAGCGGAAAGAGTGACAGTGGCCAGGATGAGATGAAGCTGACTCTTCAGCAGGCGGGTGTGGTTTCGAGTCCTTCCAGCGCCAGAATCCGTTGGTTCCATTCCGATCACTTTCACAACGATGTTTGTGAGCGTTTGGTGCAGCGTCAGACTTCTCCGCAGTAGAGCAGCTGCTGAGCGCTACTTAAGTGCCAAAAGGCTGAAAGCGGGTGCAATTATCTGAATTGCGCCCGCAAAAAGCTGGATACGAATGCCGGGGATTGTGGGGTTCGAAGGACGCTGGTGTTCTGTTATTTCTTGGCAAGCTGTTTTTGAGCACGAGTTCGCGGCAACGATTTCTCCTCTTCAGATCCATGCTCTGCTTTTGCTCGTCCTCGTAGTCAAACGCCTGATCACCGGCCTGAACTGGTCTTATGATCCCGCGATCAATTCCGATGAAATGCTGCTTGAGAAATTCCTCAGACTGTCCGCGAAGATATTGAAGGTGATCCGCCTGAGATAAAATCTCCCCTTCGTCCTTGCCGTCGTTATAGCAAAAGGAAACCCAGAATTCATCATGCCGCCTTTTGAGTTCGGATTTCCCTATTCTGCGGCGTCCTCTCACGAAAATAAGCTCGGCCCTTTCTGTAGACCAGATCTCGTGCAATCGCTTCAGTTCAGCTTCTCGACCATAAAAGTTCAATCGTTTCATCCATTTAAATCCGATTAGGAGAAAACTTAATTTTAACCTCAATTAAGGTTGGTATTAAGTTTTTTAAAGGCAGTTTTTATTGAGTTTATTTTTGGATTCAAAAAAATTAGAAAATAATACATTGAAAATATTATGAATTAAAAACTTTAAAAGAACCTAAGTTGAGGTAAAAATGAAGTATTTATTATTCTGATAAAGCCAAAAGAAACCGGACAGTATATGCTTTTCTATTCCGCTCTTTTGGCTGGCTATGCCGCTAGCGCTTTTTGCGCAAAGAAGAAGAAGACTCGAGCCCATGAAAAGTTTAAGGAAGCGTCTAGAGTTTATAGAGCCAAACTCTTCCTTGAGCCCCTGTCACCAGAATTCTATCCTCTGATTCAGAAACAACGATCTGATAGAGGGGCTGATCATGCTTGACCACATATCCTGATTGCCAGTTTCGCGACCCTTGCCAAATTCTTAGTTCAGCGTCGTCGCCTACGGACAGGAGCCAGGGTCTTTTCCTCAAAA
>JBGSTF010000195.1:0-40212 GCA_041736645.1 Oligoflexus sp.
GGATGTTTGGTCAGCAGCAATCGGTCTTTGAAGGTACCCGGCTCGCCTTCGTCAGCATTACAGACCAGATATTTCGGTTTCGGTTTCCCTTCAGCATCCACGGGATTCTTCGGCATGAAAGACCATTTCATACCGGTGGGAAAACCTGCGCCGCCTCGACCGCGAAGATTGGACTTCTTCACTTCATCAACGACAGCATCGGGAGCCATGCCCAGAGCTTGCTCCAGAGCCTTATAACCACCGACCGATTGATAAAAGGCCAGAGTGTGGGAATCAGGGGCATTGTTGTGCTGAGTCAACAAGAGTTCAGCCATCGAGCAGCTCCTTATCCAAACGATCCATCACCTGGCTCAAGGATTTTTCATCCAGATTTTCGTGATAGTCTTTGTTAACTTGCATGACAGGTGCAGTGCCGCAAGCAGCCAGACATTCCACACTGCTCAGTGTGTATCGCCCATCGGCGGTGGTTTGGCCGTCGTGAATGCCCAGTCTTTTTTCCAAACAGGCCATCAAGTGATCGGCGCCCTTGAGAAAACAAGCAATATTGGTGCACACCTGAACGTGCTGTTTGCCAACTGGCTTTCGATTGTACATGGTATAGAACGAAACAACTTCCTCAACCCGTGCCAAAGGCAGTTGAAGAAAACTCGCCGCTTCCTTGATCGCATCTTTGGAAATCCAACCTTCTTTCTCCTGCATGGCGTGCAAGAGCGGAAGCAGTAAAGCCTGCTGGGTCGGAAACTGCGGTCGCAGCTCGTCTATTCGTTGGCTGATATCTTGGTCGATGATCATAAGGAAAAGCTCCTACGCAGCTTGGTCTCAGCGGTCAAGTTCGCCCGCAATAATATTCAAACTGCCCAGCACCGATATTGCATCCGGGATCTTGGCTCCACGAATGCTGTGTTCGAAGGTTTGAAAATGGAACAGGGATGGAGATTTGATTTTAATCCGCCATGCCTTCGGTCCGCCGCGGCTGACAACATAGAAACCCAATTCGCCATTGGGTGCCTCGACGGCGTTATAAGATTCTCCAGGCGGCACATCGATGCCTTCCATAAAAATCTTAAAGTGGTGAATCAAAACTTCCATTTTTTCGTAAACGTCCTTTTTCTCGGGAATCAGAACGCGTTTATCGTTCACCCAAAGCGGTCCTTTGGGCAGCTTCTTCATACATTGAGCGAGTATTCGGCAGCTTTGCCTCATCTCTTCCATACGCACCAGATAGCGATCGTAGACGTCCCCATTCTGTCCAATGACGACTTCGAAATCGAGCTCGGGGTAGGTATAGTAAGGGCGGTCCCGACGCAAATCAAAATCAACGCCCGATGCGCGCATACAAGGACCGGTTACACCAAAATCCAAGACTTCCGCCTTGGTGAGAGTGCCCACATCCTTGGTTCGATCCACCCAGATGCGGTTGGTGGTCAAAAGCTTCTCGACGTCATCCAAAGTCTTGGGCAAGCCATTGAGAAACTTATCCATCTCATAGGCGAAGTTATCCGGCAGATCGTACATCATACCGCCAATCCGCGCATACGATGTGGTCAAACGCATGCCGCACATGCCTTCAATCATCGTGTAGTCTTCTTCGCGCCAGTGATAGAGGTACCAAAAACAAGTCAAGGCCCCCATATCCAGAGCATTGATTGCTACGCAGATGATATGGTCGATGATGCGAGCGAGCTCCATACAGATCACCCGGATCCACTGGCAACGTTCCGTCACAGTGATCCCAAGGATATCTTCGACTGCCATCACATAGGCGATATTGTTGGTCAGAGCCGAACAGTAGTTCAGTCGATCGGTATAAACGATCCACTGATGGTAGGTTCGATTTTCTGCCAGTTTTTCGATCGCTCGGTGCAGATAACCGATCTCGCAGGTCGCATCTTCAATCACTTCCCCATTGATGCGGCACATGGCCCGCAAAGTTCCATGCATGGCCGGATGGGAAGGTCCGATATTGACGAGGACGTTGGGATTATAAAAATCCGCCAGATTCTGCCGCTCCTGGATCAATTGCTCCTTGAGGGCTGACGCCGTCATCGTCTGAGATTTGGGTTCATTCATGATTGGCTGTCCTTAGGGCGAGCTATTTCCGAACGAGGAGCGATCCGAACAGGCAGAGAATCATCGAAGGGCTGACGATCCTTAAGATCGTACTCTTTACGCAAAGGATGACCCTTAAAGCGTTCATCCATCATGAGTCGACGTAGATCCGGATGGTTGGAAAAGCGAATCCCAAAGAGGTCAAAGACTTCTCGCTCCAACCAGTTGGCGGCTCGCCATACACCGGTCAAACTTGGAACAGATTCTTCTTCACCCACCAAAACCTTGAGCCTAAGCCTTGTATGCTGGCCCATGGAGTATAGCTGATAGACGGAAACAAAGCGCTTGATTCCGTCTTTTTGGTCGATATTGTCATAAGCGGTGATGTCTGATAAGCGGTCGAAACCGAGCACAGGATCAGCCCTGAGGGCTTCAGCCAAAGCTGGAAGCTGCGAGGGGCTTTCTAGCCAAAGAATGGTTTCGCCGATACGATCGTGTTCCAGGCGGAACTCTTTGTAAGCCAACTCAAGGTGCGCATGCATCCGGTCTTGGGCTTCGCGAATTTGGGGAGCCAACACACTCATTTCTGCCCCCCAGTTTCGCTGGTTTCTTCGAAGAGTTGATCCGATATGACTTTACGGTAGTTCATGGCTTCGCGAGCCTCTTCTCGAGTCAATCGATGCATCTTAGAGCGCGGTTCGCCTTTTTCAATGACATCCTGCAGACGCAAAATTGCATGGATAAGGCCCTCCGGAATAGGAGGACAGCCAGGGACATAAATATCCACCGGCATGATTTCGTCAATTCCCTGCAAAACAGAATAGGTATCAAAGATGCCACCCGAAGAGGAGCAGGCTCCCATGGCGATGACCCACTTAGGTTCCAGCATCTGATCGTAGATTTGGCGCAAAACCGGAGACATCTTGGTCGTGATCGTCCCGGCCACGAGCAGCAAATCAGCCTGCCGCGGCGTAAAGCGCACGACCTCTGCCCCGAACCGGGCAAGATCGTAGGTGCCTGACAGGGTCGACATCATTTCGATCCCACAGCACGATGTCCCGAAGGGCATGGGCCAAAGCGAATTCTTTTGAGCCCATTTCACGGCATGGTCAAGTGTCGTGGGGATAAAGCTTGCGCTACCGTCCTTTGCCATACTTGTCTCTCCGTCTCAATCCCAGTCCAGACCCTTACGGCCCAGCAGGTAGAAATAGCCCGCCAAGAGGATCACAAAAAAAGTGACCATCTGGAACAGGATGAAGGATCCCTGAGTCAGAAATTTCTTGTACACGATTGCCCAGGGGTACATGAAGACCACTTCAACATCAAACAGCAGAAATACTATGCCCACGACATAGTAGCGAACAGAGAACTGCTGGCGCGCATTGCCTACGGAAGGCACACCGCACTCGTACACGTCGTAATGCTGTTTATTGCGCTCACGAACCTTCGTCCCGAGCAGATAGTTCGCAGCAAGCAGCACGACACCGATGATGGCACCGATGGCCATCAAGATCAGGATAGGCAGATAATGGTAGGAGTCTGGATCAACCCACATGCGTGCTTATTCCTTTCGCACGTTGATGAAGCCCAAATGAGGTCGGAAAACAACCATAGATTCCCTGACTTGTCAACGAAACCCCTCATATTTCCGGCATTTCGTTTTCGATAGCGTCCCTGCGCATACTCAGCATGGTAAAAAAGTTATAGAGGAGGTCAACAAACCCTTCTATTGTGACACATGTTCACCCAAATGTTCGCTTATCTCTTTTGGAATTTGGGGCCGAGGCCTGACGATTCCCCTTCATGGAGGCAGCGAGAGTTCGATTGAGTGAGTCTGGAACTCGCTTGTCACACGAGTTTCACGCTTTTTCACCGCAATGATGACAAGACAAAACGCAAAAACTACCCACGCATCTTGTATCAGCGTGCGGGAGGATGCAACACGTCGCTTATACTGAGACGCACAAGTCCCAAGACAGCGAGCTGAAAAATTGTTCCAGCTCGAACCAGAACTTCCGCTCGACAGGGACCAGATACGCCAGATTGGGGTGATTATTTCTGTAGCTAGACAGCTGAGTTGCGTCTACTTTGTTACGATGATTTACAAAGCAGACGCAGATGAATACCGATGACATTCGATCAACGGGAAGGCCGAAACCGGAGCCTCCTCCAGCTTAAAGACCTGCTTGCTGAGCCAATCCAAGGGCCATATCCCGCCACCATTGGCCTGCTGCGGGGCCGCCGTTGCAAGCCCCATCAGACTCACCTGGCCGTTTGATCCAAAGCAAGGCGTCAACCATTGGCCATCCGGGATTCAAACGAGGTGGCTCGCCCAAAGCACGCTTGCTAGGATTACACCAGATGCCTTGCGGATCCGGACCCATTCCATTGCGACTGGTGTCGATCACAAAATTCTTGTTGCCAAGCCTTTTGCCTAAACGCTGTCCGTATTGCAGATTGTTTGCTGAAGTTTCAAAGTTGGAGACATTCAAGGCAAATCCATCCGCTTGTTCGACTCCAGCCTGGCTCAATCGATCCGCCATGTCTTCGACAGATTTCCAAGCTGAATGGCCACCATCCAAGTACACCCGCGCTTGGCCCGACTTTTTCAGACTCTGCACGGCATAGCGTAGCAGTTCTAAACGCTCTTTTTGAGTTGCTTCAGTCAAGCAATCTAACTGAGCAAGAGCATCGGGCTCGAGAATGACGATCGCCGGGTGGGAACCAAGTCCGCGTGCCAAGGCATCGATCCATTGGCGATAGGCCGAGGGTTCGGCCCCACCTGCGGAGTAGGATCCACAGTCTCGATAAGGAATGTGATAAGCGACGAGAACCAAAATCTTGCCCTGCGCTTGGCTGCTTAAGGCGCGAGCTTTCGATTCGACCTCACCACTCCATTCCCCAAACCAGACAGCAGTGGGTTGATCGGCAATATACCGAAGACGTCGCCCATCGACACTTCCGCTTTGACTCACGGAGTCAGCATCGAGAGCAGCCAAAGAACGGCTATCCACCCAAAGTTTTCCTTCGATGGGACTTGGCTGCGGAGCCGTAGGTCGTGGCGTGGGCTCGGTCCTTGGACTTTCCAGTCCTATTCCACCAGTGGCAGGATCGATTGGTATTATGGCGTCGTCTGCAGAGCCTTTGCTGCAAGCGCACAGCAGACAAATCACTAGCAAACTGTCGGCAATCAACAACATATTTTTCAATGCAGATCCTCTCTACGTGAGACATAGCAAGCGATTCAAGCTTTCCAAAAAATAAAATCGCGATTCTTCGGACAAATGTCAAGTCCAAGCTCGTTGCACAAAAGATCTTAAATTGTAGGCTTTTGGCGACTATGGACAGCAATCGAAGAATGAGAGAGGCCTTGGCTCTTTTTTTAAAGAGCCATGCGCACCTCTTGAGAAGTCTGGCTGATGTAAGAAGATCCGGTGGGAAAGAGCACACTGATATCAAAGGCCAACATTTTGGCATCGGGCCCCAGTTGGGCCATCTGATTCCACCGCAGACGCGCTTTCCATTGACGTAACTCTTGGGCGACGACTTCCATTCCAACGCCCCGCCCCGATACATCGGAGACCTTCTCCGCCGTGCTCATGCCATGCATGAAAATAGTCTGTACCCATTGCTCGGGACTCGAACTTTGGGCTTCAGCAAATCCTAGTTGCAAAGCCCGCTGTCGGATTTTCTCTAAATTCAACCCGCCACCATCATCTGCATAGTCAATCACAAAGCCCTTGGTCTGGCGTCGAAATCCTATCCGAATTTGTCCCCGCTCAGGCTTATGCAGGGCCTGACGAGACGATGCCAGCTCGATACCATGATCCAAACTATTGCGAATCAGATGAACCAAAACGTCATTTATAGATTTCAAGAGAGCAGGATCGACATAGAGCTCCTCTGAAATTTCCAGATGAATTTCCGGAGCTGGTTTACCTAAACCTTGAGCGACATCGTCAAAAGCATGGACCAATCCTTGAAAATAGGGCTGCACCTGGCGATAGCTTAGGACCTGAATATCTTGCTGCAAGGACGATATCCGTTCTGCTAAATGTTCATCGCTTAGATGCTGCCAACGAGCTTTGAACATATTCCAAAGTTTCGGATCCACCTGTTGCAAATCTTTGCTACCCTGCCATTGCAGGCGATTCATAACATCGTCTTTGATGTCTTCAAAGTGCTGCAGGGCGGCGATGAGATTCTGCAGAATGAACTGAATCTGCTCGCTATCCATATGCTCGGAACGACGTTTTAATTCGGTCAGATCGGTTTCAACATGGTGGGCTGTCTCGGCCAGATCTAACAGATCAAAGGTCCGCGCATTGCCCTTGATGGTATGCACTTCCCGATAAAGGGATGCTATTTGGATTTCACTCAGCTGCGATTCTTTAAGGGAAGAAACAAAAGGCTGCAATGCTTTTTGGGCTGTTTCGACAAAATCGTGAATTCGCTGGATTGACCCACCCATGATAGCTTCCACAATCTTGGAGCGGAGCCGTGCCATCTGCGATTCCTGCTCCAAAGCCTTGACTTGAGTCACGTCACTCACGGTCAAAAGAATTTTGGCAACGGTCCCATCAGCTGTCAATACGGGGCTCCACCCCAAAGCCAGAGTCTTGACTCGGCCTCGCATATTGGTTTGAAATTCTTTTACGAACAGTTCGCGATTGGTGTCAAAGTTCAAATCGCTCTCGCCAAAGCTAAATTCTAAAATACTCCGCATTTGCGACTGCATATCCAAAGCCACAGTCGAATGGGCGAAGAGCAGCTGAAAGATATCACGCCCCTCTATGTGTTGAGTTTCCAGAATCGTTTCCAATGCCAAAGAATACTCGGGAAGAATTCGCAGACTTGGATCAATAGTCAAAATGCCCTCAGGAAGACTCTGCAAAATAAGGCTTAAATTCTGCTTTTTTTCATAAAGATCTTGAGTCCGGATCGCCACAGTTTGTTCCAGGTTTTGATTCACCTGCTCGACGTGAGCAAGAAGATGTTTATTCTGCATAAACGTTTCGGCAAAAATCACTGCCGTCAGATAGAGAATCGACGACGTTGCGACCAGAGTTCCAATAAAGATGAGTGATGTCGATTGAATAATTCCCAGCGCTAAGAGTATGTCATGAACACTGCAAGCCCAGAAAAAGAATTCCCCTAAAAAAAGCACGAGGAGTCGACTATTGGCGCGGACTGCGAAGTAGCAGTTCCAAACCAAATGCATGGCCATCCAGAGGCTATAGAGAAACGTGAGCTTACGTATGATCTGAAAGATATGCATGTTAAATCGAAAGGTCATAGCTACAAACATTCCACCGAGCAAGGCGACCACAATGTAGTTCATTTTATTGATTCGAGGGGTGATTTTATGAAAATATTGGGAATAGGTGACATGACCAAGGGCCATGCAACTGATGCCAACATAGTGAAGAATCCATAGTTTTTCCAAAGGAAACAGCTTAACTAGGTTATCGTGGGGAAAAGCATAGAATGGAAAGATACCAATTCCTGTAAGACCTGCCACCATGTAGAGCTTGTAGTGAGTTCGCGAATACACCAAAAGAAAGAATAACCCAAAGGTAAAGAGAACGTAGGCTGCAATGTTGCGAACCTCGCCACCAAACATCTGATAGAAAGTAATTGTGGGATCGAAATCTTTATAGGGCCTCAGTTGAAAGGGCAACTGATACACCCCGATCATGATGTGGGTATCGATCCGCATAGTGATGACATGATTGGGCTTTGTGATGTCGATAACAACTGGAATGGGTTGAATGGAATAGAATCGTTCATGACTATGCTGTCCGTCCCTGCGCAAGACGAGCTCGCCGTCTTGAAAAATCTGTAGACGGCTCATGTAGGCATCAACATAAAAAACAGCTTTTTTGCCAATCAATTTATTAGCAAAGGTGAAGTTACCACGATACCAACCGACGTCGAAATACTCACCATCGCGATAGGCCTTGCTCCAAGGTCCCGGTGTAGCTACGGTGACCCAGTTGCTGGTGTCGGTTTCAGGATTCTTATTCTCTGGCTTATCGTCTCGGGTGAAGAGCCACTTTCCTCGCAGCTCGAGGGGCTTGCGCAAGGACTTCACTTTGATCTCGCAAGAAAAGCAATCGTCCCGCTCCGCCGCTGCGCTCTCGCAGCTCCACGGAACGATGAACATCATTGCGAGAATGAAGTATTTTACAAAAAGCACCAAACACCTTTCTGTCTGAAGAGAACTCGATTAGTCTTTCGGCATAAGGAGGCTATTTCATAAGCGCTCATTGATAGGGGTGGGTAAATTAGGCATCACCCATAGATATAGGCTCCTCCAGCAAAATCAGTCGATTTTGTGGCATTTGAAGCAGCTGAAAGCTTTCTTGTCAGATGAGAAGCTGCGTGTTAAAGCATGGTCTGCAATTGGCATAAAAAGTGAATTCAATAAGCGACAGGCGGGATGCTATGGCTTACAGTTCGACGAGAACCGATAGCAGCTCCGATGAGCTGGGACTTATACTGAAAATTCATGCTCCGCCCCCTGAGGCAGGGAGCGGAGCCAATTTCCAGTTCTGTTGCATTTACCAACTCTGAGCAAGAGAGTGGCTGGATCCGCGAGGGATCACGCCGACGTTCACTTGCTCAGAGTTGGTAAACGCAACAAAAGCTTTAAAGACTCATTCGATCTTTGCCTGGCCTCATTGCTGCCAGAATACTGTACTGGGCAGGGATTGGATTGGTGAGAGGCAACTCTTCTTTTGCAATCAACAATTCTATAAGATCAGACGATGTAACAAGCCCTACAAGCTGATGTTCTTCGTCCACAACTGGTACGGAATCAATTTTGTGTTTAAGCATCGTTTCACTAATGATCGTGACCGACGTTGTGGAGCGGCAGGTGATTGGATCACTCGTCATGACCTCCCCCACCGTGAGAGACTCCACTTCCAGCCCACCATCACCATTGGGGCTGGCATGGATGAGGACATCACGGTCAGACAGAATCCCCACGAGCTGCTGTCCTTCTAGAACTGGAAGATGTCTAATTTCCCACTCATTCATGATCTCATAAGCATCTTGTAGACTATCGGTCGGCTCTACACACACGACGTTGCGGGTCATTGCGGCTGCGGCTTTCATCAATTCATCTCCTTATAAAACAAAGATAGGCAAGGGTCTTTGAGTTATTTATGCGGGCTTCGCATTATTCCGTCTCTTTTAATATAAGTTTTTTGCCAAAGAACGCCAGAGTAAAAGAAGGCGTTGGGTTGCGGATTTAAACTCCGTGCGAGAAATTGGTCGAATTCGCAAACCATAATACAGCCAAGAAATAGAATACTTCGGCAGAGTTCTTTGTCTCAGATCCGACTTGCCATTTCCGATTGATTAACATCGAATCAAAGTCCCTTATCAAGGCCATTGATCCCCCGAATGCATCAGCTCTGGACCGTCTAGCATAGTGTCACGGTCTGTCCCTTATCTGTTCAGGATCTGAACAAGCTGATGAAATTAAATTGCCGGTACTCCTGACATCAGACGATCTTGCAAGCTTCCGCTCCGCCTAATCCACAGCAATCACATGACTTTCTGAATTCTTACTCAAGTGGCGAAAAGTTTGCATAAGGGCTGGTCTGGCCAGCTTCTAGGAGCAGCCGCGTTTTCAGAGGTTCACCGACGTTGAGGCCTATTGCTATGAAAATGTTTGGATTCACTTTGCTTGTTCTGCTTACGATTGGGAGAGGTGCGCTAGCTTTTGCCCAGACTGCCTCCGACCCACTCGCTCCGCCGCCTGCCTTACCCGAAGATCCCTTGGAACCAACCGGTTTTTCAGGCAAAGCTGCAGGTCCTAGCTCTGCCGACAGTCGGTCTATGCCGACTTTTATCGCTCCGCCTGCAGCCAAAGCTCTATTGCCTTCGGAACCGCTGCCTCCCACTGGGGCTGCTCAGCTGAGCAAACCCAATAAGCCGGAAGTTCCAAACGAGTCGCTCACTCCCCCCGAGGCCATTCCTGAGACGAAGCAGCCCTCGGCCTATAAAACTCCAAGCTATGGCTCTGTACTCCCCGAAAAAGTGCTGAGAATCGTTGTCAACAACACGACGGCGCATGCAGACGGAGGCTTTGATAGCGCCGGCAAGAGTCTGAAACCGGGTCTCGAGCTTAATGTGCAAGCCAATATCTATGCACTTCAGTACGGACTCACAGATAGAATAAGCGTTCTCGCTGGTTTTGCTCACTACAATATCTTTAATCTAAGCGTTAATGATGCAGCGGCACGTGGCACTGAGCTTTACAGTTCAGCTATGGAGCAGCAGAAGGCGAAAGTTAAGTCCTCGGCCGTCTTAAGTGCTAGGCAAGGAATTGCCGAGTCGCTCACTGCACAAGGTAAATGCCCTTCTACAGCTGCCTGTATGGAAGCGATCCAAAGCGGTCAGGTGAATGCGTTGCCGGTGGACCTAACCCGCATGGGATACAAAGCGGGAAGCAACCTGCAAGCAGCCCTCGATGCCTACGGTGATTCTGTCGCCAGTGTCTATGAACCAGACATTGACCAAGGGATCCGATCAGCATTCGAAAGCAAGACAGGTGGGGCGCCTGGAGCCAGCGATTTGGACGCTGGATTGGCCTATTCCTTCATCAAGAATGCTGATTTGCATGTTTCAACTGCCCTCAGCTTGCGGTTACCGACGGGACGTTACAGAAATGTGCCAGGGGGCCTTCCAAGCCCAGGCTCGGGCAAGACAACTCTATCCGTCATTGGCCTCGCCGATTATCAACTCGTTCCCTCGATCTGGGTTTCTGCGACCTGGAGGATTGAGCAGGATCTCGGCAAAACCGCTGCTCGAGAGGGAGTGGTGACCAGGAACAAATTCAACGATCACTCTGAAAACCTTTACCTCAGCTTTGCACCCGGCGCTCTCACACCGTGGCTCAAAGCCGTTCTGTTAACCGTTGGTCAAAATTTCCAAGAACGTAGCTCGATAAGTATAGAAACGACGGTTGAAGGCGTTCAAACCAAGTCATCCCTTCCGTCCACCCGTCAGGTTTCTCGCGTCGTGACGGAAGAGATTGATCTCACCCAATACCAGTTACCTCTCATGTTCAGCCATAGCGTTTGGACCCCAATCGAGGGTCGAAACCTGAGCTTTGCCTCACGTAAGGAGGAGGTCAATGCGATTGTTTATTGGAAATTTTAAGAAGTCTATCGGAGCTCAAGGGCTTATCCTCATGCTCCTCTTGGCTTGCAACACGCAAACCAAAAAGACAGCAGATACCGCAGTCGCCAACAGTGAAATCTGCGGATCTAAGCTTTCTCCCTCACAAAAGATCAATATCGACTACGCAGTCCAGCAGGATTATGCCGATGACGGCCTTGTCAACGGTTCATGGAATGCAAACGGCAAAGAGCCCGATGGGGTGATGGTCCATAACGCCAACGCTTCTGTTACTGAAGATTACGCTGATGATAACAAGATCAACGGATCTGTGGTTCCAAAATCCCTGCAGTCAGACCGCGATGATCTCACCGCGGATGCCAAAGACGGCAAGGTCGACGGCGTTTACTGCCAGTAATCGTCCTGATCCGTTCGACACAAGAAGGCCGCCAAACATTTCAGATGTCTGGCAGGCTCAAAGTTTTAGCTTTTAACTCAACAAAGTTTTCAAAGCTTGCCACAAGACTTTAACATCTCGCTCGCCTCGATACATCGGAACGGGTTGCTTGTCCAATTTCAACAGGTCATAGACCGCAATTTGAGCCGAGCGGACTGAGTATTCGACCGTGAACACGACATCATTCGGAATTTCGCAGAATTGGCCGATAAAGGCGAGGTTGGTCGATCCTTCCGGAATCACCGCTGGTCGATCACCCGTAGTTCTGGTCAAGAATTGACTTGTGATATAGGGCATGGAACAAGGGATACAAACAGAATTCGCGCGAATCTCTGGCAAGGCCTCGGAAAATGGTAGATACCCCAGCATTTCTTCGAGCATTTCGGCACCCGTGCATGCACTCATCGGTTTCTTCACAAATCGGCCTGGACGATCCGGATAGAGTCCATAGCCCCAACAGACTTTAACATGATCAGGCTGACCGATAAAGTGAGGTTGATGAGCCAGCACCACCGACATCAACCAGGGTGAATCCACAAAAGTTACCAGCGCACCAGTACCTTCCTTATTGCCAGAAAATTTTTCCATGAGATCGAAGAATTGAGAGTTCTGACTGGTTAAGGTAAAGGAAAGCCATTTCGATTGTTCGATTCTTTCACTGAAGACCTCTGGATGGCCAAATTCTGGGTATTTATGAGCTAATTTCCTCCAGAGCGCCCACGAGCCACCTTGCTCAGCACGAGCCGTCGGAGCCGGGGAATCCATGGATCCTAAAGTGGAGGCCGCCGTCATCGAACCGTTGGTGACAAACACCAGATCCTCGGGATGAATAGCAATGGTGTATTCGCGACCGTGCTGCACATAGTCCAGCCGACTGACGGTCTTTTTTTGATGCGTTTCGGATATTTGCAGCTGCTTGACCTCGGCCCCAAGCATGAACTGAACACCCTCTTTTTGTAACCACACTTCAAGAGGCCGAATCATCGAATCGTATTGATTGTAAGGGGTTCTATCGACCCCTGCTAAAGTCTGAATGCGGGGGAATTCGTGGACGAATCGATGCAGATAGCGTTTGAACTCAACAGCACTATGCCATGGTTCGAAAGCAAACATGGAAGCCCACATAAACCAAAAATTGCTCGAGAAGAATCCTGCTTCAAAACAATCCTGAATGGAGCGGTAGCCGAGTGATCGTTCCGATCGCAGCATGAGTCTGGTGAGCGCCAGCCGATCTTTGTTCGAAAATCCCATGTGACTGACATCCAGAATCTGGCCGTTTTTCACCAACCTTGCCCGGGCGGAGGTCTTCACTCGTGCATTGAATTCCTGGATTTCTGCCAAGACCGTACGGGTCGGATCGACCAGCGAGGGTATATCGGAAAAAAGATCGTAGGTGCAACCATACGTAAAATTCATCATCCGACCGCCTCGAATGACATAAACCTTATCATTATGTGCTGCACCATCGAGGCTTCCACCTAGAACTTCCGTCTCTTCCAAGATACGAATCTGAGACCCCGATAGCCCTCCATCACGTATGAGATAGGCAGCACTGGCCAAAGAAGCGATACCACCACCGATAAGATAAGCCTGTTTCATATTTATTTCCCTTTGTGCGAAAGTCTGTCAACATCGACAGGATATGAGTCTTCGCTCACATTTTCTACTCGCTTTTATAGGGAGGATGGATGAGGTGACTGCCCCCAAAAAACCCCAAACATTGCCGAGGAAAAAGGCTCAACAGGCGCGATCAGTGGCGACCGTTGAGGCCCTCTTGGAAGCGACCACTCGTATTTTAGTACGGGAGGGATACGATCGAGCTAGCACCAACCGGATCGCTGAAGCAGCAGGTACAAGTGTGGGCTCACTCTACCAGTATTTTCCAAGTAAAGAGGCTCTCGTCGCAGAGCTGATTGAAAGACACATCGCCCAGGAGTCTTTGCTCATGCTTGCGAAGATTGAGGCAGGAGCGCAGCTCTCCGCCCCCCAAATGCTGCAAGAATTTATCAGCTTTGTGATCCAGCTTTATGGTCGCAACAAGCCACTGCGCAAAGTTTTTATTGAACAGGTGCCTAAGATTGGTAAAATGCAAAGGGTTTGGACCATCGAAAACGAAATTGGGGAAAAACTCTGCGGGTCTCTTTTCGCAGCGGCGGGGCGCTCGGAAGAGCCCAAGACTGCCATGCAGCAATTCGTCCTGATCAAAACGATTATGGGCGTGATACGCGCGGCTACTTTACAGAAACCGCAAAATCTAGATCATGAGCTCCTGGCACTTGAGTTGAGTGCTATGCTTATCCACTACCTGAATTTAGAGTGAATAATGTCCGGTATCCGCTGCTGCAAAGTCCTTTACATCCAGCCAATTTTTCTCTATAACACCGCTGTTTTAGCGTCGCCACTTAAAGCTATACTAGCGGAGATACAATGAAACTTTTCAACAGCTTAGCCATTACGCTATCGCTCTACTCACTGCCAGCAGCACAGGCTTTCGAGGTTCCGGGCTTTATAACGGAAGACCAGTTTGCCCAAGATTTCGATTTGCGTGTCGTGCCCTTCATCCAATCTGGCGAAACCTCAAGCTTCGTTGGCAAAGATGGAGTCTCACTGTTCTACCGCCGCATCCTACAAGCAAACGCTAAAGCTAACGTGGTCCTGGTCCATGGATTCAATGAAAGCGAGTTGAAATTCAGAGAACTCGCCTATATTTTTGGGCAATCAGGCTACAATGTCCACCTCTACGATCATCGAGGGTTCGGCCAATCAGAGAAATCGATAGAAGGTAAGCCTACCCAAGCTTGGGTCCAGAACTTTGATGACTACGTCGCCGACATGAATATCTTTTTCCAGCAGGTATACGATGCCAAGGGACTGCCGACCTTTGTCTTAGCCCACTCCATGGGTGCCGTGGTGGTCGCCCGCTACATGCAGCAGTACGACAACGTCATTCAAAAAGCCGTGCTATCGTCGCCGATGATTCAACCCGACTCCAGCCCCTACCCGGCTCCGCTGGCCATGGCCATTGCTAAAGCTGCGATCATCGCCGGTCAGGGCAAAAACTTCGCCTTGGGCCAGGATCCTTTCCCGAACGGTCAGCCCGCTGAAGGCAAGCCTGATTCCTCCTCGAGCGTTCGCGTCGATCGCCTCCTGGCTGATCGGGAAAGCACAGGCTATCCCGCTGTTGGCGCGACCTGGCGTTGGGTTTATGAATCTTTAAAGCAGACAGGCAGCACTCTCGATCGCCGCAATACAGCGAAAATCAAAGCTCCGATCCTGTTGTTTCAAGCCACTGAAGACAAATATGTAAATCTTGAACCGCAGCGTACCTTCTGTCAGCGAGTTCCTCAGTGCCAACTGGAAGTCGTGCAAGGTGCCGAGCATGCGATCTTCTACGAGCGCGATATCTTTCTTGGACCTTATCTTGAAAAAGTTCTCGCTTTCCTCAAGTAAAGTTTAGCCTGCGGGTTCGCGTTCCCTGCGAACCTGCACATCCACTTCCATTCCCATCACATCAAGAAAAGATGTCATGTTAGCATGCTTGATCCTTTTGCTTGTCGAGCGGCTTTGAAAAAAACACCGTCCCGTTGACCCCAAAGCCTGAAAACTCCATACTGATGCGATAGAACACAGACCTTTGGGAAATTCAGGAGGCTTCACAATGCTTCGATTGATACTCGCGACAGCGCTGCTGTTATCTGCATGCAAGACTCAACCAGAAGCTAAAAGCCAAGAGAAGTTGTCTCTGCAAGGGGAAGACAAAGGCCCCAATGTTAATGATCTCGTTAAACCCAACCAAGAAAAATGGTTACTGGGACAAGTTCAGAATCCGACGAAAAGCAAAATCAATAAACTCGTCGTGTTTGGCGATTCCCTGTCTGATCCAGGCAACCTGAACAAGCGGACTCTTGGAGTGTATGCGCCTTCCAGGATTTTCTATAAATCGCGCCTAAGTAATGGACCTATCTGGCCAGATTATGCCAGCACAGCTTTGGGCTGGAGCATCGAAAACTATGCCGTGGTTGGCGCTGAGACTCGTTCGGACAATCCCCTCACTGGAATCGTTATTCCATCCTTCTTAAGGCAGATTAGCGAAAATAAAAGCGATCTTAAGAAAATGGACTTCACGAGCAGTCTAGTGATGGTATGGATCGGTCCAAACAACTATTTCTTCCGTGCAACCAAGGCTCAGGATGCCAACCAGAATCCCATCCCCGAGCAGCTGGACAAGCTTGTAAAATCAGCGATAGAAGACATCAAAGATGGAATATTAGACCTTAAAAGCATAGGCTTCAGACGCTTCGTGGTTGGAACGATGCCAGAGTTAGGCGGGATCAATCGCAATCCGAAGGATCCGATCAAGGCCAGTGACGCAACGTTCTTCGCAGCCACGGCAGCTCACAATTCAGCTCTCAGGCAAATGCTTAAGGACCTGCAAAAAGAAGAGCCAGAGGTTTCGGTTAGTATTTTTCAGGCTTTTGAAATCAATCAGAAAACCATAGATACTCCAAAAAATTATGGTTTCAATCGCTTGGATGCCCCTTGCTTTATAGGCAATATCCAAGGAAAATTCGATGGCAGCAAGCAGTTTTGCAGCGATCCATCAGGTTATAAATTTTGGGAATACGTGCATCCCAATAGCAAAATGCATTGTTACTTCGCGTCGCAATTTCTGGCAGATATCACGACTGCTGGCATCATCGGCGGTTTTGATCAAGCCAAGGCACTCGCCCGTTGCCAAGAACTTTAAGCGGAAGTGAGCTCCTCCAGATGAAAAAATAGGCAGGCGGACCTGCTAAACCTTCTCTCGAGAAGGTTCTTTCCGCCGCGCATCGCTTATGCCATTATGTTGAGTACCTAGTGGATTGTTGGGAGGGAGTTCGGTGCGCGTTCTAATTGCTCTCGGTTTCTGTTGCATATGGTCTTTAGCTCAGCTCGAGGCGCAGACGAATACGAGCGTCGCACCCGAATACACCCCCGCTCAGGTTCTTAAGGTTCTCAAGCAGCTGCGAGACATTCGCGGCGAAAACAATCCGCCTAAACTGAATGCCTGCCTGAAAAACTCTGCAGACAATCGCTGGAGTGACCTGCAGGCTCACTTCTACTGCTGGTTGAAATCCGATCAGCGTGCCTGTTTCACAGGTGCTGTCGATGGCGAGTTCAAAGAGTATCCTGAGCTTAAAGGGAATTACGACAAAGCCTTTGGCCATTGCCAGCAGGCCAAAGGTCGAGCTTATGGTATCAACTTTGATCAGCCGCTGTCTCGACTCACTGCCGAGCAAGGCGAGGTCTTTAAGAACCTGCTCTATAGACAAGCGGTCTTCTCCGAAGCGGATCAAAATAAGATCCTAGAGAATTTCTACAGCGGTAAGATTCCAGCTCGGCGCCCCTTTCCTATGAATATCACAGCGGCCAATTCTAAATCTGTGACGGAAGCCAAACCCCAAGCTCAGGCTCCCGTTGAAACCTTGCGGACAAGCGAAGAGGCAGCATCCAGCCTTGACTCGAAAGAGCCAGGATATCCAAAATCCTGTCAGATCAAATCCCAGCACGCTCGAACACGAGCAGAACCGAATCCAAAGAGCCCTGTGGTTGCTGTGCTGGATCGTGGCCCCATTAAAGTCACCGGACCGATCCAGTCTCTTCAAACGGACAGCACATCAACTTGGTATCCTGTTGAGTTCCGCTACAAAGGGAAAATTGTTGCGGCCTTCCTCTCAACCGGTTTGGTTGACTGCTCCCGCTGAAAAAAAGAGAGGAAGGTAACAACCCTCCTCTCCTCGATTGAACTTTCAGGGATTCGAATTGTAACAAACCTTGGTCTGCTACCGCTCAAAGCGTGTCACGAATACAAATATTTTTGCAGAATCAAACCACCAATTCCACTGGAAAGCCTGGCAATGGGCTGGCTCTTGGATTGCATTTGAATCCTGCAGATTGAGTGCTCTTTTCTTCAATTCAATTCAATTCAAAGAAACTTTGGCATTCTCAACCAGTTCTTTGGCCACATCCAACCAGAACTGTCCAGCAGCAGGACCGCCGTTGCAGACCCCGTCTGATTCTCCTGGCTTTTTCGTCCAAAGGTAGGCATCCACTCCTGGCTTGTCGCTGACAACCTGTGGCAAAAGCCCGATCGCTCTTCCTCTGGGATTGCACCAGGCATTGTCAGGACTTGGGCCATTGCCATTGCGCGAGGTATCGATCACGATGCCTTTGCCTGGAAATTTCTTCAAAAACTTTTGACCATACTGCACGCTATCTTGAGTCGACTGATAGTTGGATGTATTGATAGCAAATCCATCGGCTTTTTCGATACCAATAGCCTCCAAACGATCCACCATGATAGGCGCAGGAATCCAACTGGAGTGACCAACGTCCATATAGACCAAGGCTTTCGACTGAGTTTTAAAAGACTCAAGAGCATAGTGCAGCAGATTCCAGCGTTCTTTTGTGGTCTCGGCAGTCAGACACGTTACCAAGGGAATGGCATCAGGTTCCAAAACGATGACAGCTTTATGTTGACCCAATCCCTTGATGAAATCATCAATCCATTTTTTATAAGCGCCGGCTTCAAGTCCACCTGCTGAATGCTGCCCACAGTCACGATACGGGACATTGTAGACAACAGCCACGAGTTGCGCTTTGCCTTGATCTGCATTTTGAACAGCGACTTTAACAGCCTGCTCAATCGGCCCGCTCCACCCTCCGAACCAGATGGCAGAAGGTTGATCAGCTAGGTACTTCAAGGTTTTTGCGGTGACGGGCTCCTTGGCTTTTAATCTTTCGGATTCTTTAGCCGCAACGCTGTATTTATCGACATAAAAGCGCAATCCGGACAAAGGATTTTGCCGAAGTGATCCATCAACTTCAGGATCTTGCTGACTGACACAAGATACCAATGGCAAAAGTAGCAACAAACCGAACAGTTGATATAATTTCATAAAACAATCCCCCTAAAAATCAAAAATGTTACAACTAGGCTTCGGCCATGACAGCCAATGTATAGCAACCCCAGATGCTGGACTACAGTCTCGCTTTACGCTAAGGAATGGCAAGTTCCCATTCCCAAGATGAATCAGAGCTTGAGCCCATCGCCCAAGCGATGTCGACCAATCGGATCTTTCAAGACCGATCCCCTCTGAGCCTACGCTCATCAGCCGAGGCTGAACTCCTTGAATCGCACTCTGTGCTCTCGTGCTTCACAAAAGAGTTCAAAATCCTCGAGCATTTTTTCCAATACTAAAGTTGCAGCCCCTAAGGCTGTCTGCTTTTCGCCAAATCGGCTACACTCGAGCTGCACTCCCCTCAGCTCCGGCCAGACCAGATGCCGGGGAATTTCTGCACGTAGCATATTCAGCAACTCTTCGCCCAAATCAGGCACGACTCCACCGACAATCACCAGCTCTGGATCGAAACTCACCATAGCATTGACAATGGCTAGGGCCAGTCGATGAATAAAGCAGCGAACAGTTTCGCGTGCTACCGCATCACCAGTTTCATAAACTTCGCAGAGCAGCGCGCCACGATGCAGAATTCTTGGATGCCTCTGCCCCACTTTCACACTTAGTTCAGCCAGAACAGTGTTGATACCGATAATGGAATTCAAATTATCTAGAGTCGGACTTTGTTCGACTTTACGATCACCCATAAAGGTGTGGCCTAACTCTCCTGCTAGACCGTGAGCGCCAGCGAAAATTTTGCCATCTATAATCACGCCTGCGCCTAATCCTGATGCGACTTTGAGATAGATCAGATGTTTGCGGCTTTGTCTTTCGGTCCACCACAACTCAGCTAAAGCCCCCAAATTCGCATCGTTTTCCATAAAGATCGGAATCGATACATGCTCTTTGAGAATTCGACTCAATCCCAGCCCAGCCCACTTCGGATGGATAGCCGGATGCATCGATTGGCTATCAGATCCTCGATAGATGGGACTTGGCACACCGATGCCTAGACCGATCACCTTGCGGCCTCTTTTGCGAGCTAGAGTGATCCCTTCCTTCAAGAGATCCATAGCCGATTGAATGGCTTGTTCGGGAAAGTCATGGGTCTGTGCTGGAACGGACAGCCATTCCACTTCCTGGCCGCGCAAATTGGTCAGCATGAGACTGATATGCGTTGCGCCAAGATCGAGTCCTGCAATCAGATGGGCATCGTCCTCAAAGCGCAGGAGAACAGGCCGCCGACCACCACTCGATTCACCGTGGCCAATTTCACTGATCAAGCCGAGCTCAAGATGCTCAGCGACGATTGCTGAGATACTGGGACGACTCATGCCGGTGATGCGAGCCAGATCAGCGCGCGAAATCACCTGGTGCTGCCAAAGGAGGCGTAACAGCAGGTTATTATTCGAAAGCCGGATATCTGAAGCATCTAAACCTTGAAAAACTTTCATGAATTCCCCTATGACACCCTAGTAATTCAGGGGGATCAGAGTACATCAAACACTTTGTTTGCCGAAATCACTTCTTTGAGCCACTTGTAGCTGGCTTTAGGAATTCTTTCTTGTGTTGTGTAATCTACATATACGATTCCGAAGCGTTTTGCGTAGCCATAGGCCCACTCAAAATTATCCATGATCGACCAAGCGAAATACCCAAGCAGCGGAATGCCGCGCTCGCAAATCTGAGCCACTTGATCCAGATGCTGTGCAAAGAAACTGACCCGATGCTGGTCATGAACCTGACCGTCCGCTGCAATCTGATCATCATACGCAGCACCATTTTCGGTGATATAGTAGGCGGGCGCTGGATATTCTGCAGCCAAACGCACAAAAAGATCCTGCAGGCCTTGTGGATACACTTCCCAGCCCATACTGGTGTAACGCTTCGGATCGGACCTGTCCGACGATTTCTCTCGCCCTTGTTCGCCTATAAGAGCGCGGGAATAGTAATTGACTCCTAAAAAGTCCAGAGGCTGGGCGATCATCTTGAGATCATCGGCTTGAATAAAATCCCATCCCTTAGCTCCGAGAACACCTTCCTGTTCATGGAGTTCCATCATGTCTTGCGGATAGCTGGCGCGAAAGAGAGGATCCAAGTACCAGCGATTCAAGTCGCCATCAAACTTTTTCACAGCCTGCTGATCAGCTAAAGATTGCGGGTTGGCCGGATAGCCTGGACTCAGGTTGAGCGTGATGCCAGCTTTGGCGTCTTTTGCCAACTCGCGGATGCGAGTCATCGCCAGACCGTGAGACAAGAGCACGTGGTGAGCCGACTTCAGGCTGGCCAAAGGATCTTTTAATCCTGGTGCATGTTCGCCCGTCCGATGACTCAACACCGCAACACACCAAGGCTCGTTGTGGGTAATCCAATGCCCGACTCTATCCTTGAGTTGTTCCACCACCACAGCTGCATAGTCAGCAAAAGCCAAAGCAGTATCACGATTACGCCAGCCTCCGCGACTTTCTAAAGCCGACGGCAAATCCCAGTGATAAAGCGTTGCCCATGGGGTTATATTTTTTTCTAAAAGCCCATCGATCAAACTCTTATAAAAATCAAGTCCGGCTTGATTGATTGAGCCGCGCCCGTTCGGAATGATGCGTGGCCAAGCTATCGAAAAACGATAGGATTGGGCGCCTAGCTCGGCCAGAAGCTCGATATCCTGCTGCCACAAACGATAATGATCACAGGCGATCAAACCGTCACTCCCATCGATAATTTTGCCCGGCTGAGCACAAAAATCATCCCAAATGGATGTTCCACGGCCATCTCCAGGAACTGTCCCTTCAATCTGAAAGGATGAGCTAGCAGTTCCCCAGACAAAATTTTTCGGCAATGTTCGTTCACGCTTGATCATCAATATCCTCAATAGCAGGCCGATTAGCTTTTGAGCGCCCACAGCTTACCGATTGAATGCAGCAAACTGTGAGTCACCCATACAAACGAAGCAATCATGCAACAAACCAAAGCCTGTAGAGGCCCTAGGGATGCATGAGGCCACCCGCAAGCAACAGGTACAGAACGCGCAGGGTTCCCTGATAGTAAGGGTTGTCGCCGACCCTTTGATCGGGAGCTTGTGGAATAGCAGCAATCCATTCCTGGTACCAACGGTCGGCTGTCGCTTGATCCAGACTATTGGCGGTCAAGGCAATGCCACCGACAAAGCAACTATTTTTCTGATCGCTCACCGAAGCTGGTCCGCCTCGGCTGCTGGCATAATCAAAGATGCCTCGCAGAACCTGTTTAGCATCTGACGATCCATGCCAAGCAAAATCAGCGCTGATTCTCCAAGGCACACGGCAGGCTTCGTAACCATAGCCACCATTCAGAGAACCATTCGCATAGGACCAATCCGGCAATAGCCCACCCATCGACGATTGATAGCTCTTGAGCAGAGTATAAGTGTCGCGAGTCAAATCATTCCAAAAATCGGCTTGGTTAGGCAGGTAGCTGGCAAACACTCGATAGTAAGCGGGAGCGAAGTACGAAGGATTCAAGCGAGTATCAACACTGTCGTTGCATCCACCCCACATATCACCTGGTCTCAACACAAGTTTGCCATCACATTCCGTGGTCCCGAACTGTTTCAGCGCTGTAATCAAAGGTTCGGCCAAAGACCTATAGCCACCCCATTTGCGGTCCGCCATGACCAAGGCCATTGCGATATCCAAATCTCCATCAGTGGCGGCGTTCTGTCCCCAAGTGCCTCCACACACCGAGAATTGCCAGCTCATCATGCCCCGCGAATTGCGACGCTTCTGAAAACCGGCACTCAGCCGATCAAAGGCCTGCCGATCATCCATCGTCACGGCCATCAGCATGCCATAGCCGGTTCCCTCGGATACCGCTTCAGCCCCATCCTTACGAATATCCGCCGAACCATCACCACAATCGGTGAAATACTTGGCTTTCCAATTCTCGTACTCAGTCTTCAATTGGTCTTTATAGATATCTTGAGGTTTGTAAGCATACCATTTGCCATCATTGCCCGATCCCCCGCTTGCGTCGGCTTGCAAAAACTTCAGGTTATCGACAGCGAGCGAAAATTGCGCTGTCATAGCTTTAAACTGAATACTCACAAGCTGGGCTGGATTGAATGGAACAATCTGAGTCGTTGGGCCCCAATCTTCCTGCAAAAGTTGCGACCAAGGAATGGTAATGCTGCGCCAGCCGTCACCTTTAGCTGCGATGTCATAGCCGTGGCAGTTGTAGTCCTTGACATCAGTAGTACACACTTGCACGCGAACATTGCCCGGTGATCTTACTGCAAAGCTGATTCCCTTATAGGAAGTCGCATCATAACCATTCGCACAATCAATCGGATCGACACCCAGTCCCAGATCTTCCGCCAAAAAGTGAAAGCCAATCCCACCACCAGCCCAACCGTTGGCTTGGCAGCCACTGCCTTGCGTGGCGGCTGTATATTGCCCTTGATTGCTGCTATCAGCTTTCATGACAAATCTTTGGTTCTTGGTAACGTTGGGTGTCTGTTGACAGTCGCTGCCGGTATTAAAGTTGTACCACACGCCCAAACGCCCCTCACTCTTGAGGATGCGGGCATCGCCATCTTCCATATCATCGATACTTGGATCGTTACCCTGGGCTCGACATTCACCATAGGCGTGATCGTAACTCCTGCCCTCCTGCGCTGCCGCCTGCGTCCCTAATAGACACAAAGCGCTCATAGCAGTGGCCATGCAGAATCGTTGTCCCCCTGAACGCATGGTCAAACTCCTTGATTAAGATTTTTTCCTACTTTGTAAAGTTTCTTAACAAGGCGGTTCTACCAGGGCTAAAAATCGTGGTCAAGGGCCAAGGGGCTTATCCAAACCGCTAAAGCATTGACAAAAATTACGCAGAAGCAGCTCAAGAGTTCGCTTCAGCGCCGTGAACTGCTTGTATAGTAAGGTGTTCCTAGCACTACTGTGGCTAGCGATCTTAATTAAGCTGATAAATTAAGGCCAAAGAGGCTGGGAATGATGGGTTTTGCTCGTTTGCGCGGGAATCGATCAAAGACCAGGGTCTCATGGTAGAGACCCATGCCAACATGGACAATAAAAGTGCTCCGAGTCCGATCAGCTTGCCGCGAGTGGACTCGGAGCTTTGCTTAAGCGCAAAATCGGGTATCGATTCAATCGGCGGTCGAAGCTTTGATGTTTGCGATAAAAGAATTCTAACCTGAGATTCGGGTTTTTCGCAAAAGCAGGATCGCTTGCCAAGCGCTTGTCAAACTCCTGACGAATCTCTGGATTCTTGAGCATTTCCTCGGCGAGAGACTCGGCGACATAGGCTTCCATGTACTCTTTTCGCTCGAAAATTTCATTCATGAAGCCCCAAGCCAGAAAAGAATCCGAGCTTTCTGGCTCGAATAGACTCATCAAGAGAACTGCCGCTGGCTGATCAATCGGCACCCAAAGAGTCCCCGCTGGCAAGGTCTCCTCTGCTGCTGACCAAACTCCTTTGTACTGGGCTGTCTGATGTTTTTCGTAACTTGCTGCTGCAAGCTTAACGTCTTCCACCTGAAAGACTTCCGCAGATAGCTTTTGATCCCGTTTCACTTCACTGTAGCGAATCCCATGGGCTTTGAGTTTAGGCTCGAGCATCTCGCGATAGGCCGGAGGAATCGCATAACCTGCCGGCGGTGCCTTCAACTCCAGATCTGCAAGCACTTCTGTACGCAAAGGCATAGCCCAGACTGTCGGCTTATCATCATGATAGCTTGTCATGCTCTGGCCTGAGATAGCTGAATTCTTCCGCGTATACTCGTAGCCTAAGAAGTCGAAGTTGTCAGCCTTGCCGGTATTTTTGTATGTTAAAACCGCCATTTTTCCAGCCAGCTGGCTCGTTTCGCGATCAGCCTTTTGCGCCGCTTCTCGCCATTCACTGCCATGCTCCATGACTCCTTTGACAATGGAATGCAGCGCAGCGATAGTCGACTGACAGCGATGGGCATAGGGCCGCCAGGAATGCGTTTCGACCAGAACCCCAAGTCGATTGCGCAACGACCAATAGCCATTGGAAAAACGTGCAGATTGTGGCCTAACACTGATGCCAGAACTCGGATCGTCATCCTGGTCAAAACTCGGATAGAACCAAAGCGGCAAGTTTCCAGCTTTTTTCAGATCGAGCATGACTTGATCCCGCAAACCCATACCGGCAAAACGCAAATCGCGAGGCCCTGCCAAACTTGGTTCCACCATCACAGCAATATCATGCTGAAATTTTGCACCATCGGTCACATGCAGATCTACATAGACCAAAGGATCCCAGCTGTTTAAGAGCCCCAGCATGGCCCGCATTTCCGGTGCATCCGCTTTTAGATAGTCACGATTGAGATTGTAGTTCTGCGCAGTTGTTCGCCAGCCCATCTCTTCCGGGCCCACCTGGTTGGGCCTGTTATTGGCTCCAAAACGTTCATGGCCATCAACATTGAACACAGGGACAAACACTAGAGTCAATTTCTTAAGGACTCCAGGAAGGCGTTTACCCTCGAGAACTTCGCGCACAAAGACCAAACCTGAATCTTTGCCATCAATTTCTCCGGCATGAATTCCGCCCTGGAAAAGAACCACAGGTCTTTGACTTTTTAACTCGGGTTTGAGGTAGTTTTTTTCACCCACGATGAAAGCCAGCATCGGACGACCTTCAGGAGTCACTCCAAATTTCTCACAAACAACCTGCTGTGGAAAAACGCGAGGCAACAGCTCGCAAAATTTTTCAATTTCAGAGTATCGACCTGTTTTGCGCCATT
Source organism: Oligoflexus sp. (assembly GCA_041736645.1). Classification (GTDB taxonomy): domain Bacteria; phylum Bdellovibrionota_B; class Oligoflexia; order Oligoflexales; family Oligoflexaceae; genus Oligoflexus. Next base: position 25,331 of record JBGSTF010000195.1, read on the forward strand.
GGCTTTGTTCAGCCACTGTTGTCAGCTCGGGGCGACTTGCAGCCGCCGCTCCAGTGGGTTTCATAAAGCCGAGAAACACAGCCAAAACGCCTATTTTAAGGCTCCAAAGACACTCGCGAGGGTTCATAGGTATCCTTTGCTTTCAATCGGGTGAACTGTGCAAGAGTTTTAAACCTTCAAACTAAAGGGAGTAAAGTCAGTTTCACGGTCATAAAAGTCTTCGTGTTCTTTTCGCTTTAAGAAACCGACGATTCGATAGGTCAAGGGTGTCGCGAAAATTTCCCAACTCACTTTAATAACATAATTGGCTAACATGACCTTGATCAGCAAGTCATTGCTCCAAATTCCATAGAAGGCTAAGGGATAGAACAGCAGACTATCGACCGCTTCGCCGGCGATGGTTGAACCGATCGTTCGCATCCAAAGGAAACGACCTTCGGTGAATATTTTGAGTTTGGCCAGAGTGAAGGAGTTGGTAAATTCTCCGATGAAATAAGCCAAAATCGAAGCCGCGACGATGCGTGGTGTCGAACCGAATATTTGTTCAAGCGCTGTTTGGCCTTGATAGCCATCGGCTGCTGGCAATGTCACAACGATCCAGGACATGAGGGAAGCAAAGATCAGGGCCCCAAATCCGGCCCAAACAACCCTACGACTGCGCGCATAACCATAGACTTCCGTGAGGATATCGCCAAAGAGGTAACTCAAAGGAAAGAAGAGATTGCCACCACCAAAGGTAAATCCAGCGATTGTCACGACCTTGCTTACACCGATCAAATTGGAGCACAAAAGGACGGTAACGAAGCCCGCCATAATAAGATCGTAATAGCGATAGCTGCGCTCTGCTGGGGCCTTGCCGCCCGATTTCTTGTTTACGGCCATAACTTTTCTCCTGAGTGGAATGAGACCATTAGCACGAAATCTCGGGCCTGTCTTGAACGACTGTAAGCCTGAAAAAAAATCACCCCGTGTGCAAAAATTCCCTGAGTCGCCGCCATAGATTGCTTTGAGTCGGCATCACAGCAGGAAAAGCTTGCCCACCGGAAGCATTGGCAGGGCTATTGCGCGTCAATATTGCGGATGTTATGATTCAAGAGTCAGCAGCTTTGTGAGATCGCTCCCAACGAGGGGACAAGCCCGGCAGTTTTTGCATACGCAAGCCTTCGGCCTGACAAGCTCTCGGCGAGTTCAAACGGCTGCACATGAGGGATTTTATCTCAGACTTTAGAAGAAAGGCCCGATTATGGTGACAAGAACAGACGAGTCTTTGGAAACGTCAGCAGACGTCCTGCCCATCTTCGGGGAGATGGAAGAAGAGCCGATGCTGTCGCGATACTACTCCTTGGCGGAACTCACGGATTCCGAGATAGCTCGCAAAAAAAGCATCGAAAACAAGCCCAGTATGAAGCAAATTGAAAATCTCAAATATCTCTGCACGATGATCCTGGATCCCTTGCGAGACAAGCTGGGAAAGCACGTGAAAGTCATATCAGGCTTTCGCAGTCGCGAGCTCAATACTGCCATGTTTGGATCACCTGAGAGTTGGCATATGGCCGACGACGACAAGGTCGCTGCCGACATCGTCTGCAAAGGTGCTTCCCTCAAGAAGATTGCCGAAACCCTTGACGAGCTTCAGGTTCCATTTGATAAAATTATCATCAGCTACGATCGGTCGGTCGTTCACATTCAAGCCCGGCGGCCCAAACGCGAAAACATTTCCAGAAAGATTGTCGGTGGCGTCGTCCGCTACCAAACTCTCAAAGATAAGATTTAAAAGTCCCACAAAATCAAGCTCGTCCCATGCTTGGGGCGGGCTTATCTCGCTAAATCCTGCATGACATTGAACTCACGCTCTCTGGGCACGCAGCCAGTTTTCTGCGGCTGTCTCTAATGATCCCCAAAAATTTTTATTGGTTTCGGAATCCCGCACAGCGTGAGGCCAAGTCCCTATGTACACGATAGTTGCTCCCTGCGGTTTCCACTGGGGAAGCAATTCGTCGACTTCTTCCAATGTGGTCAACCAGCATATGGGGTTTTGGGTCGGATGATGAGACACCAAAGCCACTGGACGGTCAGGGTCAGCACCAGCCAGGAGTAAACGATCGATGAAATTATGAAGCTTTCCCTGGCCAAGATCGATGGCCAAAGTATCGGAGCCAATGGCTAATTGCTTCCAAAAAGGCCCATCACCTCTAATCGAAGTCGACTGAATGATGCGAAATTGAGTTGGTATGAGTTCAGATAGCCAAGGCAGTCTTAAATCCCAAGCCTCTTTCTGCAAGGCGTAAAGACTGGGAACTATTCTCTGCCTCACACCCAAACGCTTCAGTATCTTCAATTCAGCTTCCAAGCGCTTTTTCAAGTGTGGCTGATCCAAACTCAAACGCACCACGCGCTGTCCACCGCGAATCGACTCTACAATCAGACGCGCTTCAGCTTCGATGTGTTGTTCATCCGAGACAGCGACTTGAGGCAGCACAATGCTTCGGGTTTGCGCTGACCAAAGCGAGCGAATTTCAGCATCCAAGCCCGTGTCATGCACAATGACATCAGCGTCCTTAATAAAAGACAATCCATTCAGGGTGAGGTAGTCCAGGTTTCCCGCTGCCAAACCAACTATGGCCAGTTCTGATGTTTGCATAGCACCGTTCCTCTCATAATATTAGCTGCACGTAGTTTCCATGCATCAGTCGATACTTAGATAAAGATGATGATAAATGTCGAAAAAGAAGTTCAGAGTGCCGAACGGCAACACAGGCAGGCCAATGCGCAAGAGATTGGATCTTCCCTATCGCCTTGAAAGTGAACAGTTACTTTGAGTTTCATTTTCTTCTCGTTACGCAATATTTTTACTTGGAAGTGCGTTGTCAGGATTCCCAGCTTGCATCATTTCATTTGCACTGTCAAATCCAATTCAAACCTAGAATTGCTGCATATTTGCTGCGAGTCTTCGATTTTGTTTCGATATTCTTATATTTTTTTTGAATAAGTTAGTTCTGAAGTCGCATTCTGTAGGCAATTTCTAACATTAACTTACATGGGTTTTCAGCGGAATGACTTCATCAGCAGACATAAGGCGATAGTAAAGACTTTTTACCAGAGGGTCATCGCGTACAAAATATTTTCCGACTTGCAATTCTATTTCTACAAAACCTTGCCGCAAGTCAAGAGAAAGAGCCTCAAAAACCGCAGAATGCAGGGTAATGATGTGCCCTGGAACTCCCTGGGGGAAAAGCTTTTTTCGCAATGACTCGTAGCGCTGAGCAAGTTCAATAGCGTATCCATGAACATCATACTCCATCACTCCAATCTGCGGAAAATGAGCTTCCAATTCACCAACGGCCAGAGCCATAGAACAATAGATGGGTTGATGGTCATTCAGTAAATCAACTTGCCGTTGAAAGGCTTCAACAATTCGCAAAGCGATTTCCACTGCAGTAACAGCTGGATCACGGCCTGCTATACTGCGAAATGGATAACCAACCGAACAAAGAAAGCCATCACCCATTTCTTTGATTCGATAGCCATTGGCGACTGGCCCGTCTTCTCGATAATTTTCGCTCAATATGGACACACAACTTTTGATGGAGTCTTCTAGAAATTTTTTAACCAGATCGCTGCGAATTTTCGAGCTATCAATGATGTCGAAGCAAATGACACAAGCATGCCCAACTCCGACAGGCATGGTGTTTTCGAGATGATCTCCCGCTTTAATTTTAGTGATTTGATGCGGATAGAATACCTTCTTGAGCTGACTGAAAGCGTGATCGCTTGATTGGAGAGCTTTCTGTTCCGACAATCGAACTTTTTGCCCTATTGCAAAAGAAAACAGGCAAATTTCTATGGCGAAGCCAATCACACTCGAAAAAGCCATAACACGACTGCCAAAGAAAGCAATATTGATCAACGTTAAACTCACGGCTGCGAAAAAACATCCCCATCCCAAAACCAAGTAAGCGGCTGGTCGATAGCCAGCGCGCCAACTCATAACTGAAGTGAGAAAGCAAAAGCCCATAACGAGTGGAAGATTGATCATCAGTCCGAGCCAATCCCCGGTCAACCAAGAGAAAACTCCTAACAATAAGCTAGCAAGGCTGAGCACATGGGAAGCTTTGTACAGGCTAGGGTGTCCGCGCCTTAAGCTTAAGGAGCTGTTGCAGAATTGAATAACAAACAGCGCAGCCAAAGCCACTGCCGTTCCCATGTAGCGCAGATTATTGACAATGTATCCTGACGACATGGCAATCGTATACAAGGCACTGCTGCTATAAAGCGAATAGTAGAGAAAGTAGATTCGCCGATAGACGAGGAGCATGGCAATATTGTAGAGAATCATGACTCCCACCGCTCCAAAGAGCGCTGACTGCAGATGATCAGATACCTTCCAATAGGACGCAAGACTTGAAAAGTCAGCAATCTGCACGGTTGTGGCTTGGCTTTTCATGGTAGCTCTGCTGAGTCGCATGCCAACCATATAGTGCCGACCGGGTGGAATCATAAAATACTGAATATTCCCCCATTTTGGAAAATCATTCCATTTTAGCAATCGATCGCCGTCGACTATCCAAGTCTGAGTTTCAGCAAACCACATCGGATAGTTCATAAATGCTTCGACTGGATGTGGGGTTTTGTTGTCCACAATATAGACAAAGTATAGGTAACGATTGAATTCGACAAAGACTTGATGGGTAAGTTGGTAGGATTTATTTTTCACTATCTGCAAAAGTTCAGCTTCAGTCAGTGTCCGATCGAAATTGCCAATCCGATAGTCATTGCTTTGAAAGGAAGAAAATCTTGGTGAATCAATTACAAAAGTAGCAGGCTCTTCTCCTTTTGCAGTCGGAATAAAGTATACTGTCAATATAATGGCAAGCAGAATTCTAGTCATCTTTTAGAGCCTATCCACAATCTGATTCTCAGTCCTAAATAGCCAGCTTTTCTAGTTGCTCAAGATCTCGACTCTTGACCACTCGATAGTAAAGTTTGGAAGCTCCCAGATCATCTCTGACAATCAAATGAGCGCTATGAAGGTCGACCTCGGTGAATGTCTCTTGGAGATTTTTAGGTAAGGACGCAAAAACCTTTTCTTGAATCGTCACAATATGCCCCGGAACTCCATCCGTAAAGAGTTGTCGACGGAGGGATTCATACCGTGTCGCTAGGATAATCGCGCGTCCATAGACATCATATTCGATCGTTCCGACCTTGGGGTAATAGCCTTCCAGCCAGTCGGTGGCAATGCCAATCGAGCAGAACACGGGATGATGATCGAGCAATTGATCGACTTGTTTTTGAAAAATCGATACAAATCGTAACGCCAATTCCACCGCACACTCCGCAGTATTGGTGCCGTGTGGAACCTTAAATGGATAGCCGACCGAGCAAAGAAAGCCATCGCCCACTTCTTTGATTCGATAGCCATTGGATCGCATCTGCTCTGAATCATAATTTTCACTGATAATCGAGACACAGCTCTTAATCGAGCTCTCAATAAAGCCTTTGGCTTCAGGCTGCCTGATTTTCGAACTTTCGATGATATCAAAGTTAATGACGGCAGCGCGCCCCTTGCCGGTTGGCATGGTCTTTTCTAACTCAACACCGAATTTAATTTGTTCTATTTGGTGAGGATAGAACACTTTTTTCATCTGATTGAAGGCATGTTCACTTTCTCGCAAAGCCTTCTGTTCAGACAATCGCACTTTTTGACCAATCGCAAAGGAAAAGAAGCAAATTTCCAACGCCAATCCGTAAACATTGAGATTGCCTAAGAGAAAGGACCCAAAAAAGGCAAGATTTACGAGCGAGCCAACGGATGCAATGAGCATAGCAGTCCAACCGACGACCAAGTAAATCGCCGGTCGATATCCATCCCAAGCTCGTCTCACAGATACATACACACAAAAAAGCATCGTCGCTGGGACACTGAGAGAAATGATATTCCAGGAGGGTGCAATCAACACATAGCAGCCGAATACAACGCAATAGATCAGAAAGCCCAACGAAATTTTATATAACTTCGGTTGGCTGCTGCGCATGGAAAGAGAGCTATTGCAGAACAGAATCAAACCTACGCCAGCGATAGCTAGCCCGACCCCACTTCTAGGGATTGACCAACTCAAATAACCCGAAAATATCATGAGCGCATAGGTGGAGGCAGTCGTGTAGATGGCATAATAGATAAAGTAAATTCGTTTAAAGAACAGGTACATGCCTAGGTTATAGAGAATCATAATGGCAACGGCTCCCAGCAAGCCTCCCATGACATGCTGTTCAAAACTCACCATGCGAGCCGTGCTAGCGAAATCCTTGATAGATATAGTTGCCGCCCGACCTGTGACGTTGCCTCCGCTCAACCTCGAACCCACAATGGTCGAGCGTCCCGGTGGAATCTCTACAAAAAAGATATCAAAAGCCACTGGATAGGCTTCAAAGGCTACCAAGCGGCCTTCATGAAGCAGCCACGCCTTGGATTCCGGCATAAGCATGGGATAGCGAAGAAATATTTTTTGGGGCTTATCGTTAAGATTATCAACGAAATAGACCCAATACGAGTAACGTTCGTACTCCATCACATAGTCAAGTGAAAACTCATACTGATGAGTTTTCACTAACGCAATGATCTTCTCTTCTGTTAGAGGCTTGTCGTAGTTTCCCAGCCTATACACATTTTTTTGTTGCGCGTGAAATATTTCGCCTTCAATGACAAAAGATGCGGGTTCGTCAGCAAGGAGCTGAGCCCCCCACAGAGGAATAAGAAGCAAGATTGCCAAACAAAAATTCATACATCAGTCCAAGACATGGAAAACACGCAAGCCAAAGCCAACCAAAACTATTTCCCTGACTTCTATTCGGAACTTCCAAGCCTTCCCCAAGGGTTCCGGTCGAAACTGAACTAAGCTAAGCTCCGGCCTGCCAGAAAATTCTCTATCTGTCTGATATTTATGAATAAATTGTATCAAGGAAAGGCCTTCCAAGACCTTACTTATGAGAAAGAAAGCAAGGCCTCGCTATCGATCACTGCCGATTTCAAATAGGTTTTTCCTAGCTTGAAGGCATAGGAACCCCGGTGAAGCCTTCAGCTGTTTCGAAATCGCAATCAGCTTTCCTTGAACTTGGATTTTCGGGTATCTTGACTGTAGAGATATGAATGCTTGGAGAATGGCGGCAGATCCCTCGCCTCGTGACCAAATTAAGGAGCCACTATGCTGGTTGGACTTTTTCTGGGTCTCCTCATCAGTTCAACTCTTGGATTCTTGCCAGGTCTTCAAGATCCTTATATTCCTGCACGTTTGATTGGTCTATTCGCCTTGACTGGCATGGCCTGTTTGGCTCTCATGTTTGATCGCTCTCTTCGTCAGCGCCTGCGTGAAATCACCCTACTGCTCGGTATCATCGTCGGTTGGACTGCTTTACAGGTGATTCTCGATCGAATCCGTTCCGGAGGTGGCAGCACCACCATGGGCATAAGCCGCGATGTCTGTCTTCTCTCTATCAGTTTTTTCGGTTTGCATCTTCTCAAGCGTGAGGAGAACTTTCTTTACACGATGAGCTGGTTGAATACCTTGTTGGCGGTAAATGTGAGCGGTCTTGGTTTAGCCCAACTCGCCGGAGCCAGCCTGCCTTGGTTTCCCTCGGGTGGCCTCGTCCCTGAAACACTCAACAACATCAATATGATGGCTCAGTATTTGGGTTTTAGTCTGGCGCTTTCCTTTTACCTGCTCTCGCGAGAGCAGAATTTTTTACCAAGAGCCGTTCTGATTCTCGCTTCGGGCTGCATGCTTTCTTATCCTCTGCTGATCGTTTGTCGTTCGGTTTTAATCGGCGTCTGTTGCCTCTTTGCATTTACCATTATCGCTCGCAAATTGCAGGGCAAGGAAGCCATCGCTATCGTTTTCGCGACAGCGTTCTTCAGCTTCTTCATTGCCCGACCCGTTCTCAGGTCCAACGAAAACAATCGATCTCACTTTGTCAACAGCGCACCAAGAACGACTGACGCCGCCATTCTCAATCAAACCTTTGGCAGCATGTCGGGGCGAGTGTTTCTATGGCAACAGACTCTCGATATGATAAAAGATCGACCTTGGTTGGGTTTTGGTCGAGGCAGCTTTGAGCAGGCTTCGTCAGCCTATGTCTTGCAGAAAGAGTCGCCTTTTCGATCAGAAACGCGAGTGATCGACAATCCGCAGAACGAACTGCTGCAATTGATGAGCGAACTCGGGCTGCCTTTGGGCTGCTCCTTGCTCCTCGCCTTTTTAGGTTTGATTGCCAAATCGCTGGCGGCTGCTCATCGATTTGGTGATCCGGAAGATCGAGCTTTTCTCGCAGGCAACCTTGGGCTCATTTTGCTCGTGGAGTCCATGTTTCAATTTCCTTTGATGCTGCCCATTGGTATTATTTTCTTTGGCTTTGTCTTAGCGCTTTTAGCGAGTCTCTTGCCTCCCCTTAAGCTGAAACCCTTAAGGCTTCCTCTGGCACGCGTGGGTCTTGGTCTTTTGGCCTTGCTGCTGATGCTTCAGTCCGGTCGGCTGGCCTTGGCTGAATACGCTAGCACTAATCAAAATTTTAGCCAGGCGGAAGTTGCAAGAGCTTGCCAACTGATGCCAGAACACTGGCGAGTGTGCTTGCGCTATAGCAAATCTTTGATGGAAGAAGGACGTTGGCAGGAAGCAGCCGCCTTAAACCTACGGCGGCTGGAAAAGTATCCTGGATTTCATCCGAGTGAGAGAATTGCAGCCCTGAGTGCTTGGAATCAAGGCCATATCAAGGATGCCTGCGCCTTAGCGCGACGGTATCGAGAGCAGTTTATGGGGCAAAACAGCTTGCAATTTATGAGCAAGCTCTGTGACGGAAGCTCCAGAGAATAATCAACTGCCTGGAGTTGCCGCACGATTTTTGAGCATCACGAAGTGATCTCGAATCAATTCATCTATACTAAGGTATCGGGCAGGTTGCAGCCTTGCATTCATCAGCGCTGCGCCCTTGCTATGAAGATGTCCACTAAAATCATGCAGGCAATGCGCTAATTCATGATACACAATGGTTTTAAGTGTCACATCATCCATATGTGTTAAACCCACTTTGCCACTGGCATCGGGGCGAAGGATTTCGATGGAACGCTGATGTTTGGATAGGTCGGGGGAATCGGTGTTGCGACGCTGGCAGTGGCCTAACAGAGCCCCTTCGTCCGGGATCGGCAGGCTGATATGATCGGTCCAATTCAAATTTTTCAATTCCAGAACTTTCTGTTCAGGAACAGCAACTCCAGCAGCCTCGGCATCAGCTAGGTATTCATCCAAATAGACTTTAAGTTCGGGATCGATGACAGCTTCGCTTGTTTCGTTGGCAGGGGCATGACTTTTACGCGTCTCATCACCACAGGCCGTGATTTGAAAGAAAACAGGCAGGCTCAGAAAGAAAAAAGCCAAGGTACGGAGCGAAAAGGAACAGGGGGAGCACAGCATAATCCACTCAACTTGGAGGCTTGTAGAGCCTGACAGCAGGCTCTTTGGAGGCTTTATAGCCGCCTTCGCAAGCCCCGTCAAGCTGCGCAGTCATGCCTTTGTTGAGTTTTGCACGATTTATTGTAAGAGTTTGTAATTATTGTGTTAAATGGATCCTGCATGGTCCGTCAGGGACTATCCCATACGCATTATTTAGGCTTATCAAGCCGCGACATTTGCATCACTTTGACGTCTTTAAAAGCTGGAAAGCCCTCTCCGCCAAGCCGTTGATCACGGCGTGAAAAGGTAAATGTTGCTGGAGCTTATCCGCTCCCAAACGCTCTGCCAAGGCCTTCTGGATAGCGCCCAAGCGGGCGGTCCCGCCGGTGCAGCAGACGATATCAATGTCTTCGTATTCCAAGCCCGCGGCCTTTACGGTGGCATCCAGATTCTTGATAATGCTTTGCACCAATGGCTCGGAAAATCTTTGAAATTCGTTGCGTGGCAGGCCTAGATCCAAGTCAATTCCAGGATACTCATAGTGAATGGGCCCGATTTCCATTTCAGAAAGTGCTTTTTTACCCTCTTCGATGCATTGAAAGAGGTGATAACCTTGCCTTTCTTCAACCAGAATTCGCAATCGATCCAGAACTAAAGCGTCATCCTTTCCAACACTCCAATCATCCAAGCGCCGGAAAAATTCCAAATAGTCCTGCCGTCCAAGTAAAAGAAGGTCTGCAGGCGAACACATTTTTCGAACCAAAGCTTTCGGCAAGCTAAGAATATTGGACCCAAATGGAACCTGGTAGGAAATCTTTGACCCAAAGTATGGGGCTACTAGGTTTTCCATGATACTGCCGTCGAATGCGTCCCCTGCAATGGACAGACCACCGAGGGCGAGAACATCTTCAGCAGCAAAACCTTCGGGTCTCATGCGAACTATTGTGAAGTCACTTGTTCCACCACCAAAGTCGGCAATCAAAACTGTTTTTGGTCGATCCAAAGAACTTGCAAAATGATGTGCGGCTGCCACCGGCTCTGGACAGAAAGCAACTTCTTCAAAACCAGCCAATCGAGCTGCTTTTTCCAAGCGCTGCAAAGCCTGTCGATGCAATTCAGGTTGGGGCGAAAACAAAGCTGGATGACCCAGCATCACGGCTTTTAATTCTTGATTGAGATGCTGCTCGGCTCGGACCCTTATCACTCGCATGAGCCGACCCAAGAGATCTTCCAGGGAATGGAAAATGCCATGAACCTGAGTGCCGGTAAAATGCGGATCAGGCAAAAATTTCTTAAGAGAACGGAAGATGCGCCCTTCAGCTCCCATCTCATAGTACTTGCTGATGGCTTCTTCGCCAAAATCCCATTCCTGGCGCGAGGGCGAGTACAAAACACTACGCAGAATCGTCGGGTCGTCATGGCTGGGATCGATCGGCAAAGGCTGGGATCGCCCCTCTGACGTGGCAGCTGCCACCAGGGAGTTCGAGGTACCAAAGTCGATTGCCAGCCAAGTATCCATAGTCGAACCTCACAGAAAGGGAGCTGCCCATTTTGCACAAGCGCCCCCAAAAGCCAAGCTGCTTCTCTCTTGGGCGATGACTTCGGGACGCTGATTCGTCCTCGCCATCGGACCAAAAGGTTCGACTCGACGAAGGCACTTTCTATTGTTGGCGAAATAGGTGAAAAAAGCTAAGCGAACGATGGCCGTCGAGGAATCGCCCATGTTAAGTCCCGAAGAATTTTCTCAGCTTTATCCCGCTCCCCTCCTGCATTGGAGCAAAGCCCCTGGTGCCAGCCAAACGCCAGCCTATTTTGCGGAAGCAGCGGACGGCCAGACTCTATTCGTCAAATACGACCCAGAGTGTAGCGGCATTCTGGAGGCCGAAGCGCAGGGTCTTGCGGCTTTGGCCAAGACGGGTGTCGTTCGAGTGCCTCACGTCTACCAGAGCCGACCTGAGTGGCTAGTTATGGAAGCGATCGAGCGCGAGCCAGCGACAGATCTTTTTTGGCGCAGACTGGCCGAGTCGCTTGCCGCCTTGCATCAACACACTGGACCCATAGGTTGGAATCGAGACAATTTCCTCGGTCGCATACCGCAGCTCAATCATTGGAGCAGCGATCAAGGCTCCTGGGCCGATTTTTTTTGGCAGAAAAGGCTCACTCCTCAATTGCAGAAGCTAAGAGAGAGGCATCCACTTTCCACATTGGATGAGGCGCGAATGGCCAAACTCAAAGATCATGTACTGAGCTTATTAGATCATGAAGAACAGCCTGCTCAGCTGCTGCACGGAGACCTTTGGTCAGGGAATATTCTTTGTGCTAGAGACCAACAGCCCGTTCTCATCGATCCTGCAGTCTACTTTGGGCAAGGCGAAGCCGATCTCGCTATGACAGAGTTATTTGGTGGCTTTGCCCAAGCTTTCTATCAGCGCTACCGCGAAATTTATCCGGAATCCAGTGGCTATGCCCAGCGTCGGGACATTTACAATCTCTACCACAAGATCAATCACGCGAACCTTTACGGCAGTGGATACCTGTGGGATGCACGAAGCACTCTCTTGCGGCTGAGTTCTTGATCGATCAGCCTCCCATAGCTGAAAACGTCTGATTGTTGCCAAAGTTCCCGGTCTCAAGTCCGTGTGAAGCCGCTTTGCCAATCAGCGCTTTCTCGATCATAGCGATCAATTCAGCCTGCTGCATGGAGTCTTGCATCCAAGGTCTTAAGTCCTGCTCCCCATCACCAAACAGGCAAAGACGCAGCCCCCCGCGGCTCGTCACGCGCAAACGATTGCAAGCCTGGCAAAAGTTCCGAGCATAGGGGGCAATCAATCCAAGGCGGCCCAGATATTCCGGATGAATAAATTCTTGAGCCGGCCCTGCATCGTCATCGCGCGGCACTGGAAGCCAGCCGCGCTCTTCAATCCTTTGGCGAAGCTTCTGACTGCTGATAAAATTACTTTGGTAAAAAGAGCTATTACCACCTGTCGGCATGAGCTCAATCCATCGCACCGCCACCGAGCGATGTCTAATCCATTCCAAAAAGAGGTCTAGCTCCGTCTCATAGGTGTCTTTCATCAACACGGAGTTCACTTTAACGCTAGGAAATTGCAGATCCAAAGCTCGATCAATCCCATCCAAAACACGCGGCAACAGATCCTGCCCCGTAAAGTCGGCAAATCTTTTGCGATCCAGCGAGTCGACACTTATGTTCAGAGATTTCAATCCTGCTTCACGCAGCGAAGCCGCTAGATGCTCCAATCGATAGCCATTGGTCGACAAGGCCACGGTTTGAATGCCTTCTGTCTCGGCAATCATCCGAGTCAGGTCGACAATATCCCGCCTCAGGGTAGGTTCCCCACCTGTCAAACGAATTTTCCGACAGCCCAGTCGAGCAAAAGCAGTGACGAGATTGTTAATTTCACCTGCGTTGAGAAAGGGAGCGCATCCTGCAGATTTTTGATAGCCGTTGGGCAAGCAATAGCCACAGCGAAAATTGCAAGCGTCTGTCACGGAAAGACGCAAATAAGGAAATCGACGGCCGTGGGTATCCTGCAGCATGAACTCTCCGCTCTAAATAAGATCGACGTTTTCCATCACCGTGCGTTGGCGTTCTGACTTTGTACGCGACCTGAAGGCATCGATGTCCAACGACCATTGCACCTCGCGCCCCGCAGCATCAAACTCTGTCCAATGCAAAGCCGCATCTTTGCGCCCATACTGTTCCAAGAGTTGCATAAAATCGCTGCGTGGCACAACGACCAGAAGTTCTAGGCCATCGCCTCGAACTCTCGGTCTTGCGGCATCAGCACTCAAAATCATCGAAACTCTAAGCTCAGAACCGGCGACCCAAGAAACGGTTATGGTAAGTTGATTAAGTTGCAGGAGAGTCTCGGCTTCCATGCCGTTCAATCGCAAACGAATATGACCGTCATCCAATCGAATATTCATGAATGCCCCCTGGTGGCTTGGTGATGATGATCGTGAGGCTGAGTCATGTTCCGTGCCCCTTGCCCTTCGTTCCAAGCTTGAACTTTATGATGATGCTGACAGAGGGCATGCCCCTGGACCCAATCGCTTGCACCATCAGAATAATGTTCTTTTTTCCAAATGGGCGAGCGATGTTTCAGCTCTTCAATAATATAGCGCGAAGCTTCGTAAGCTTCCGCTCGATGCCTCGTCGAGACGATGACCGCAACACTGATATCGCCGATTCCCAGCGGACCGACCCGATGAACGATTGTCGCTCTTAGGTCCTGCCCCCAAATAGCCTGGGCCTCCTGGCAAAAGGCCTTGAAGGTATTTTCAGCCAGAGGAGCAAAGGCTTCGTATTCAATTCCGCTCACCTGTCGCCCTAGATTCACGTCCCGTACAATCCCCAGAAAAGTCACCTGTCCGCCCTGGTCCGAGGCAGCATGTCCCTGCAAGAGCGGCCCAGGCTCGATAGGCTGTTCGCTGATGCGGACTTGAATCCTGTCTGTCATACTGTGCACTCCTTCGTGACTCACAATCGGGCTCTTGTATAAGAAGGCTAGCGAATCAGATAGCACAATCCGCTCCCTACCGAAAAGAAGATTCCTGAGTTCCCAGCTTTCGCCAAGCGTTAGGACTGATCCCATGTTCACACACATTCCGGTGGCCTTCAGTCGAATACGCACAGCAAGCTTTTTTAAAGAAGAAGCTTGGGCAGTGGAGGCTGCAGTCGCTATAATAGCTTCAGTTCAATGCTGGCAGCCTTTTTAAGACCCAAGAGCATCAAGCAGGATCACTATGGCAAACAAAAGTGGAACTATCGACCAGGCCGAGCCCGTGCACGCCGTTCTCCTCGCCAGTTGCCGCGATCAGCGGGGAGTTGTTGCAGGCCTTTCGGGCTTCATTTTCGAAAATCATGGCAATATCATAGATGCTGATCAGCATCGCGATCCTGAAGCCGACACCTTCTGCACGCGGATCGAATGGGATCTCGCAGGATTTAAGTTCTCTCGCCATGAGATTGCCGAACGATTCAGTCCCTTGGCCACAGGCTTAAGCTTACAGTGGTCGCTGCATTTTACTGATCAAAAACCTCGTATCTCGGTCTGGGTCAGTCGGCAGGAGCATTGTCTCATCGATCTGTTAGGTCGCCAACGCAGTGGCGATCTGCGCGCAGATATTGGACTCATCGTCAGCAATCACGCGGAGCTGGGTGTGATCGCTGATCAGTTCGGAATTCCCTTTGCGCACATTCCGATTACCCCGCACAACAAAGAGCAGCAGGAAGCATTGGCGCTTGAGCTACTCGAAAAACACAGAATCGAGCTAGTCGTGTTGGCTAAGTATATGCAGGTGCTGAGCTCCTCATTTCTACAAAAATTCCCCCACGTCATCAATATTCACCATTCCTTCCTTCCCGCATTTCCAGGCGCAAGCCCTTATCACCAAGCCTTTGGCCGTGGGGTGAAGGTC
>JBGSTF010000207.1:0-31859 GCA_041736645.1 Oligoflexus sp.
CCTTGAGGAGCTTCAAAGTTCCTTATACTGTATTCGGTTCCTTGGAATTCTATGAGCGCTTGGAAATCAAAGACCTGATGGCCTATCTGCGACTTTTGATCAATGACAACGACAATATCAGTTTTTTGCGAGTGATCAATGTGCCTACCCGAGGCATAGGCGATAAGGCTGTTGAGCAGATTGAACAGTATGCCCGGGCTCAAACCTTGTCCCTTATGGAAGCCAGTCGACGTCTTTCCACGGCGGCGAAGATTGGGCCCAAGTTGAAATACTTTGTTGACCTCGTTGAAGCCCTCCGAATCGATGTTCTGAAGGGCTCGATGAAAGAAGTGATTCAAACCCTTCTCGAAGCTTTGGAATATCCAGACTATCTGAAGAAAAAATATCCTGATCAGTACATCGACAAGATTGACAACATCCAAGAATTGGCCGCCGGTATTGCTGAATTTCAGAAGAAGAATCCTCAGACGACCCTTGAAGAGTGGATGCAAACCGTCGCTTTAGTTCGCGATGACCCGGATGCTGAAGGGATCATTGGCGTCTCTATGATGACTTTGCATATGGCCAAGGGTCTCGAATTCCCTCGCGTCTTCGTGGTGGGACTTGAGGACGGCCTCCTTCCTCATCGCAATAGCGTTGACGACTCCAGTATGATCGAGGAGGAACGTCGACTGCTCTATGTGGGTATCACTCGGGCCAAGGTCAAACTTTCTCTGAGCTGTGCTAAGCGTCGCCGCAGCTACAACACCGAAACGATGAATCCTCCTTCGCGTTTCCTTCAGGAGATCCCCAAGGAATTTTTGAAGTTCTCCATGAAGGCCGAAGAAGCCTTGGACCCTCAGCCCGTAGCAGTCAGCCATGGCTATGAATATGACTACGAAGACACCGAGGAACCAATTCTCAAGGGCAGCAAGGTCTTTCATCCGACCTATGGTCCAGGAATTGTTGAAGGATTCGATCAACATTTGGGACAGAACAAAGCCATCGTTCGGTTTCGCGATTTTGGCTTTCGTAAAATTCGCCCCAGCCAGCTGCAAAGTCGCGCGGAACAAGACTAAGCTAAGGATTCCTTGCTTGCCTAAGGGGCGACTCTCTGCCCCGAGTTTCTTTATGATACACTATACGTGAACCCCCAAAGAGGACACCCATGGGAGTCCGAATCATATTTTGCCTGACACTGGTCGTGCTCATGGTGGGAACCATGCGCGGCGAAGTTTCAATCATGGATTACTTTAAGCTCAAAAAGAGCCTCAGTATCCTGGGCGGAACCGTCGACAAGCTCAAGTCCGATAACTTGGAGCTCAGTGAAGAGATCAGGAAAATAAAAAGTTCTCCAGCTTATGCGCGGAAAGTCCTGCGTGACAAATATCATGTAACAGATGCGAATGAGAAGATAATCTTCTTCGCCGACTGAAGGGAGGGCCTGGATATGCTGAAAATTTCACTGGTCTTGGGAGTCAGCACCCTGTTGACTGCCTGCGGAAGTTCCAACTTCAATTCCATTTTTGCATCCAAAACGCAGAAAGCGGCATTGGATCAACTGCTTATCCGTGCCCAATACGAGTTCGACCAAGGCAACAATGACAAGGCTTTGGAGCTGACCGAGGAAGCACTGAAGGTGAATCCTTATGAAGAAAAAACTCTGGTGCTGAGGGCTTATACCTATCTCAGCAAAGCAGGTTTAGATGGATTCAGTCTATCCAAGAACTTGATTGAACAGTCGGATACCACAAAGACTGCTGCTGCTGCTGCGACAGCCACAGAAAATACCGATACCACTTCAAAGAACTTGGATTCATTGGCCGGAGTCATCGGCTTATCGGAAGCGGATTTCGATCTCATGGCGACTGCGAATACCGTCAATGGAACCAAAGTATACTATCCGAAGAGCAGAACCGATGCTCGGCAAGCAGCTAGCGAAATTATTGAAAATATAAAACTCGCGGTCGATACGCTGTGCCCTATTATCCAAACGGGCGAAGCGAAAAACAAAGACAAAGATCCGAGACATGAGTGCGCCCCTTCACCCTTGGAGGTGCAAGGTCGGGCTCAGTCTCATTTTGCCTGGGCCCTCGCTCACCTGGGTGAAGCGATCGCCTTCTATTCAGTTGTGCTGTATGACGATAAAAAAACAGATGCCGCGGCCAAAGCTCTTGGGCCTAATATTCAACGGGTGTCTTCAGGACTCGATGCCAAAGGCGATATAGGCACATTCCTGGATGGTCTGGATGCTTTGACCAAAGCCATCAACAATATCTTCCCAACCGACCCTACACTCGCTGCGGACTCGATGCTGAATGCCATGTTCACTGACCTCAAGATTACCAGCTATGCATTTGCAGCCATGGGCGGTGTACCAGAGTCTGTCACGAAATCAATTGATGATTCCATCAAGAATCTTACAGACAAAATTGATAAGGTATCTCCCAAGACTGATAGCGGAGCGACAACGGATGAAGCCAAACAAAATGCTGCAGTAAGGAATGCTCTGACGACTGCGGTCGCAACTGATTTGGATAAAAAAATCAAAGACCTTTCTGGAGAAAACAAAACTAAAGCGTGCGCTCTCTACAAGCAAATTAACTCGGAAAAAACTCCGACGGGCTGCTAAAAAAAAGCCGGGTCATCCCGGCTTTTTTTTCGACTAGATTTCGTCTTCATCCCCGACACCACGGCCGGTTTTCTTCATGCGTTCCAGCTGTTCCTTAAACTTCACACTGTGACGGCACCAAGGACGAACTTCCAAACGACGTTTGGGAATCGGCTCTCCGGTTCCTTCGCAGTATCCGTATTCGCCCGATTTGATCTTCTCGATGGCGTGATCAATTTCACCAAGAAGTTTTCGGTCGCGATCGAGCAGTTTGAAGGTCAGATTCTGTTCCGTTGTGGCGGAAGCCAAATCCACTTCATCCAGCATTTCGTTCTTATCAAGTTCGATGTTTCCTGCTTTCACGAGTTGAGCTGACTTCTCTAAGAGTTTGCCTCTCTCCTCGAGCAAAAGGGCCCGAAAGCGTTCAAGCTCCTCTCGAGACAGGAATTCGTGATTGTCTAGTGGGTCATGATTGGCCATTCACATCATTCCTTCTTCTGAGCGGTCAAAGTCGATGTCTTCTACCGAAGCCCAACCGTAATAACAAATATTAATTTCTTTGATTCAGGAATTCAAGACATTAGCACAGGTTCGGCGATTCCGGGAAGAGTGAACCCTGATCTTTTTGCTCCAAATAGGCCTTCAATTCATCAAGAATCGTCAAGGCCTGAATTGGCGTGGTCTTAAGGATATTCGTACGTTCCAGCCTTTCCAGGATGCGCTGTACGGCAGAACTGGGACTCCCAAAGGCTTTTGGTAACTCATCGACAAAGTTTAGTTCCAGGGGTGGAAGCGACGCTGGTTTGGTGTCAGAGAGACGCTTTTTAGGCCGCTCCGATTCATTCCAGATTTCGGAATCTTTCATCAATTGCCGAGCGCGCGCAATGATAGTCGCAGGAATTCCAGCGAGTTTTGCCACATCAATCCCAAAGGAGCTACCACTTGCACCTTCGATCAGTCGATGCGTAAAGCGTATGTGTTCCTGTTCCTCTTGCACCTCAACCTGAGCCATTCGCACGGATGGAAATTCCGCGGAAAAGGGAATGAGCTCATGATAATGAGTAGCAAAGAGAGTGTAACAGTGCACTTTTTTTGCAATATGTTCCAGAATAGCAGCCGCAATGGCAAGTCCATCCTGCGTCGAAGTTCCACGACCAACTTCATCTAAAATGACAAGACTTCGATCGGTTGCCTGCCGCAGTATGGTAGCAGCCTCAGACATCTCCACCATAAATGTTGACTGGCCTCGGGAAAGGTCATCAGCGGCGCCCACTCGAGTGAAAATACGATCAAAGAGCGGTAGGGTTGCGTCCGCAGCGGGCACGTAACTGCCTATTTGATGAAGAATGGCGGCCAATGCAGTCTGGCGCATAACTGTCGATTTTCCTGCCATGTTGGGGCCGGTGATGAGCATTTGCTTTTGCTGACTGCTCAGCTGCACATCGTTGGGCATAAAACTTTGAGTTCCCACCCATCGCTCAACGACCGGATGGCGGCAGCCTTTAAGAAACAAGGCTCCATCTTTCGCTAATTTTGGTCGTACATAATATTCCTGAACAGCCTTCCTGGCAAAGCTTTGGTAGAGATCCAGCCGAGCCAGTCCATCAGCGATGGATCGCAATTGCCCCTGATCGCGGCCCATCGTCTGCAGAAACTCCTGGAACAGGGAGTTCTCTCGAAGCACGGCTTCATCCGTGGCTACCGCAAGAGTTTCGCCCAAAGCTTCCAGTTCCAAAGTCACAAATCTTTCGTTGTTCACCATCGTTTGCCGACGAATAAATCCGCTGGGAACTTTTGCGAGATTGGCCTTGGTGATTTCAATCAGAAGCCCGTAGGACTTATGCTCTTTGATCTTCAGGCTGCTGATTCCGGTGTCTTGCTTGAGCTTTTGTTCATAAGCATCAATTTGCTGCTGCCCATGTCTAGAAAGGTCGCGCAAACGATCGAATTCGGCATCATAACCTTCGACAAATACATCGAGACTCCCCAATGCAGCCGGCAGAGGAGCCAAGGCGGCTTGCATAGCATTGGCAAAAATATCCGCCGACTGCAGCTTGTCTTGAATATCCAGCCATTCTTCTGTGGAGCCGATGGAATGGAGGAAAGTCAAAAGTTGCAAACTGGCTTCCAGGCTTCGTTGAATCTGCAAAAGATCTGGTGGTTGAGCCTTGCCAGACAGCACGCGCGTTGTCAGACGATCGAGGTCACTGCAAGATTTCAACAGCGTCTGCACGGAATTCAATGTCTCAGGCCCCGCAGCCACCAAACTTTGTACCGCGTCCTGCCTTGCAGCAATGATTCTGGGATTCAGAAAGGGTCGTGCTAGGTCATGTCGAAGCAAACGGGCGCCCATAGGCGTCTTGGTTCCGTTGATTTCTTTAAAGAGACTGCCCTCTGTATCACGCCGTCTCGCCGTTTCAAAAAGCTCCAGATCCCGCCTGACCGTTTCATCCAACTGCATTCGGTCGGCTTCCCGTAAAGCCCTTATGACAAGAAATTGGCCGGTTTTCTTATGCAGGTCGTGCAGGTATTGAAGAGCCGCCGCGACCAGGGCTTCGCCCCCTGGGACAGACCCACAGGGAAGATGCTGGAGATCCGCGCAGGCAAACTGCTCTTCTATAATTTTTTTCTGTGCCACAGCATCGCGCAAGAGGGCTTCCGATAGAACTCCAAAACTCAGCGGACCGCGCGCCAGGTAATTTTTCAAGAGATCCTTGAGCTCGTCTTGCATAAACTTACGGGTTACAATTTCCTTAGGCTGCAGGATATCCAACCAGCCGCCCAACTCCGAACGGTCGACGATTCCCAAACGGAACTCGCCCGTTGTTATATCGAGAGCGGCCAGGACCCACCTTTTATCGGCTGGATTTTCGTGCACGGCCACCAGATAATTCGGCTGATCGGCTTCCAAACCTTCGAGTTCTTCAATGGACCCTGGTGTCATCACCTGAGCAATATCACGGCGGACCAAGCCCTTGGCTTCAGCAGGATCTTCCATCTGATCGGCAATGGCCACCCGATAGCCAAGCTTCAGCAGCTTAAGCCAGTAGCCTTTGACGGCGTGATGGGGAACTCCACAAAATGGAATCCGCTGTTTATCTCCCCGCTCACGACTGGTGAGAACAATGTCAAGGATAGGCGCAACCTCTTCAGCATCCTCACCGAAGATTTCATAAAAATCACCCATGCGAAAAAACAGAATGGCATCGGCAGCCTTTTGCTTGAGCTCATAGACTTGCCGCATCATGGGCGTCATCTGTTGAAGATCTTCAACGGGTAAGTTCAGCATGCACTATCCTTCAGTATCGGGGTATCCAGCCAAAGTCCGGCCTGTATTCTCGCCGAAGCGAAAAGCCGAAGCTAGAGTATAAAACTTAAAATCAACATTCTTAAAAAGCCGGGCCAGCTCTGTCAAGGTGTTCCCGGTAGTCACGACATCGTCCACAATAAGGACCGACAGGCGATCTTTTTTCTGCGGAAAGCCGATGAAGCCGCTGAAATAACTCGCATCATAAAAACTTCCGGAGTTCTTAAAGACGCCTTTTCGCTCCCCTCGATGCCGGAGTGCCTGCTTGTGCCAGCGAAATCCCAAGGAGAATGGCGGAGCCTTCACCAAGAGACGGGAACGGACGGCAAGGCTTTCTGCAAGATAGGCGGCTAGATCTAAACTGCCGTGCCATCGGCTCCAGAGACTGGATGGAGCCGGCATGATGACATCACAGCTTTGCATCCACTCCTGCAAGTCGGCTTGATTTAATATCCTCAGAGCAAGAGCCTGTCCAAGTTGTCGAAAGCCTCGGCCTTTGAAAGCCAAAATACTGTCTCGACATACACCGCGATAGGCATAATGACTCAGAATAGACAGCGAGCTGTGCGGGAGTTGAATCCATTTCTGCTGCTCCGAGAGCTGAATCGATTGCCAGCCCTCTTCACAAAGGGAGCAAAACCAAGCCTGCTCTATGCTTCTCAAGCGACGCGAACATAAAACACAAAACGGCATAACAACCTCTACCCAGCATTTAGCAGGGAAAAGTCGAAGAGACTTATGACATCAAAAGACTTCTATTCATGGTGGTAAGGAGTGCCGCGAATGATGCTGGCCGCGCGATAGAGCTGTTCCCAAACGACAACCCAGGCCAAATCACTGGGCAAAACGCCCTTGGAAAGGCGCCAGACGAAATCGGCCTGTTGCCTGAGCTCATCAGAAATCCCGTAGGGTCCGCCGATGACAAAACTTAGGGACTTGGTTTGTCCTTGTTCCATTTTTTGCAGGAGGAATTGGGCAAGTTCGGGGGAGCTCAGATCCTTGCCCCGTTCATCAAGGACGACAAGCCCTTGGTGGGCATCCAGCTTTTGACCTTCAGCATTCAGTCCGAGTCGAGAGTTGATCTCTCGACCCGATCGTTCCGAGCCTGCAGCTCGCAGCAGATGCTCATCAATTTTCCAAATGGGTTTCAGGCGCTTGGCGAACATAGCCGCCAATTCCTCGTAGGCCGCATGTGCCGGCTTGCCCACTTTGATGATCTGAATCTTCATGCCACTTCAGTCAAAATAAGTCGTGTCAGCATTGGGCCACAGTCTTTCCAAGGCATAGTAGTCACGGATGCTGTCGAGGAAGATGTGAACCATGACACTGCCGTAATCCATCAGGATCCAGTGTCCCGTCTGTTTGCCTTCGATGGCCACAGGTTTACCGGCTTTTCTTTCGCGCAGCAAATCTTCAACATGGGAGGCAATGGCTTGAGTTTGCCGCTCATTGCTTCCCGAACAAATCACTTGGTAGTCACAGAGACTGGACTTGCCTTCGATTTTTTGCACGCAAATCCGCGTAGCTTTTTTATCAGCTGCGGCAGTGGCGATCAGTTTAATAAGATCCATCGGTTCCATTCTGGCCTCTCACTTTGTATAAATCCTGTGCTGTTGGATATAGTCCGCCAACTCAGGAGCCAACCAGCCCTTTTTGAGCGCCAGGTTGGGATCGTTTCTCACGTCACGACTAGCTGCATCCGAGACGCAACCAGGCAGAAGATAGATGAAAGTGGATAGTTTCTGCCAACGCATTTTATGGGTATCCACAAGTTCGGCCACCAGACCCAATTTCTGGCCCATTCGAAGGACCGCATCGCTCAATGAGCTCTCGCTATTGCGGCTGACGACAATCACATCCGCCAGCGCCAATATCTCTGCCGGATTTCTCCAGCGATCAAATTGCTCCAGCTGATCGAGGCCAATCAACAAAGCCCAGCGATTGTTGGCAAAAGATTGCGCGCAATGCTGGAGTGTTCGAATCGTATAATTCGGTGCAGGAAGCTGAGCTTCGAGCAGACTGATCTCAACTTGGCCACTCGCGATCGAATCAGCGAAATTCAATCGACACATATCCACACGCTGCTCGTAGCTCGCGCCTGGAGTTTTGTGCTGCTGACCAGCACCTGCCGGGGACGGTGAAGGCGAAATCCACATACGACTTTTGGGAAAAAGCTCACTCGCTCGTGCTACAACAAGACGATGACCGATATGGGGAGGATCAAAAGCCCCTCCATAGATAACGATCGTTGGCTCTTGCCTGAGCTCTGCTTCAGATCCCAAAATCACGGTCCTCGGTTGCTCGCGACATCCAGGTATAGCCTTCTTCCTCGGGAGTCTTGGGAGGCGCCGGAGTTTCGACTATTTCCACGCGATCTCTTTCTATCTGCACCAATTGCCAAACCCGACGCTTGAAAGGATTGATGCCCTCCTGAGCGACGGCTGACAGGCGCAGCACTTCCAATCCCAAGGCCTTCAGTGGAGCTTCCACTTCATCCCAATCGAATTCTTCGGGGGCGATATCGGATTTCGTTAGAACAACGAGATGACGTTTATTGGCAAGATTTTCGCTGAATGATCGCAGCTCATTTTCCAGAGTTTCATAGGCTTCCAGCACAGGCATTTCATCAAGGGCAAAAGGATCGATCACATAGACGACCAACTTGGTTCGTTCTAAGTGACGAAGAAATTCATGACCAAGACCGCGGCCTTCACTGGCACCTTCGATGAGTCCAGGAATATCGGCGGCCACAAAACTGGCTCCACCGAAAGGGTCCATTTCCGGAACAGCAACCACGCCCAACTGAGGAATCAAGGTTGTAAAGGGGTAGTCAGCAATCTTTGGACGTGCAGCACTGATACTGCTCAGTAAAGTCGATTTGCCAGCATTCGGGAATCCCGCAAAACCAACATCAGCAATGAGTTTCAATTCCAAGCGAAGATCGATTTCATGACCTTCGCTGCCACTGGTATTTTCATGAGGAGCCTGGTGCGTTGCGGAGAGGAAGCGCATGTTGCCGAGGCCGCGTTTGCCTCCGACCGCCAGACAGATTCTCTGTCCGTCTTCCAAAACTTCAGCGACCAGTTTTCCTGTGACTTTGTCATAGGCTTGCGTTCCAATCGGAACGAAAATTTCCAGGTCTTCACCGTTACGTCCAGTGCAACCATTTGTTCCACCTTGCAGTCCGTGTTCGGCGGCATAGAGGCGCCGATAGTAAAGTCCGCTCAAACTATTGAGCTGGCCTTTGCCCACGAAGTAAACACTGCCACCGAATCCGCCATCACCGCCATCCGGCCCAAGCTTGGGTGCATTTTTCGCAGCCTTAAAGCTGACCATGCCTGGTCCGCCATCGCCAGAACGCACGAGAATTTCTGTTTCATCAACGAATGCCAAGGCTTAGCCCTCCGAAAGGCAGGATCGCTATCGATACCTAAGTGTTCCATTCGAATCAGGTTTAACCCCAAGTTCGAATTCAAAATTCAGGCTATTGATTCCAATTGCAGGCATGAGGTGGGGATGGATCGGACGATATCTGCAGAGCATCTGCAAACTTTCGGCTGTTTCCTTCGACAATCCTATTTTGGCTCCGCCTGGATAAACCAAACGAAGCCACCACAGGTTGGACCTGAGCGCGTTAAAAGGTGAGATCAACGCCGCTCAAGAACCGAATATGTCTTGTCTCAGACTGGAACTACGCTGATCTTCTTGCGTTTGGCGGTGGCGCTGTATTCCACTTTGCCATCAACCATTGCGAAGAGAGTGTAGTCTTTGCCTGTTCCCACGTTATTGCCAGCATGGAATGTGCTGCCAACTTGACGGACAATAATGCTGCCCGCGGTGACGAGTTCGCCACCATATGCTTTAATACCGCGATATTGTGGATTGGAGTCGCGGCCGTTTTTGGTACTACCGCCAGCTTTCTTGTGAGCCATGCTAGTCTACTCCTTGTGAAGGTCGCTCAGGATTTGATGCCGCTGATCTCAAGAACCGTAATCGGCTGCTTGTGACCGCGTGTGCGCTTGTAATCTTTACGGCGTTTGAATTTACCGATCAATACTTTCGGATTGAAGCCTTGTGATTTCACAACAGCTTCAATGCTGGCACCGCTAACGAAAGGAGCTCCAACCGATGTGTTGTCGCCTCCGACCAGCAAAACGTTAGGAAAGCTGATTTTATCGCCTTCTTTTTTGCCTTCAAGGTAGTCGACGGTAATTTGATCGCCTTGGCTAACACGGTACTGATGGCCGCCAGCTTGGAAAACGGCAAACATGGATATCTCCTCATCCGATTCATCCGGGTTCGAACCACCCGAAAAGGTCTATCTGTCTACGGTATACCTATTCAATGAATAGGGATTCTAGCGAGTCGAGGCTAGAGAGCGTCACATAATCTTAAATCAGCCCTCCGATGTCAATAGCAATTCACCTGAAAACCGCGTGGACGAAGCGGAAGGACGACTCATGAATGACTTGGTGAGCGAGAGACACCAGGCAAATAGATCCCTCAAACTGGCCATTGCTGCCGAGTCAGGACAAAGTGTTCGGTCTAACCTGTGAATATAAGACGAACGCAAATTTGGCATGATATATGCTGAGGAGGGCATAGAGCGCCACAAAGTAGCATCGGACAACTGGAAGGAAACTTGAGCCGTGACACAAATCGTCAACAGCGGAAATGCAAGCAACCCCCGAGGATCCGAGCCTAGAGCAGGCACAATGACGGCTGCGGAACCCACGCCCGCGCCACTTTCAACAGGCTCGGCTATGGAAAAGCCCAAAGCACAGAATCGATTTGCCGAGCTACTGAAGCCGGAATCGAAGCTGAGTGAAACCAGCCGATCCATGCCAGGACAGAGGGTACAAAATCTACCCAGTCGTGAACTTGTCAAACCGATGACGCGACAAAACCTACAAAATGACCCTACTATCTCAGAATCGCGCGGCCCCTGGGATCGCAACTCTGGATCGGATTCCATTAAGCGCTCGCAGCGTGTTCGCAATCCTATCGAATCTGCCGATGACCAGACTTCGGGTTCTTTCCCTCAAGGCAAGCAAACTCAAGGTCGCGAGCCAAGCCTTAGCAAAAGTCGTGTCGAACCCAAAGAGGGATCGCCTCTTCGTCCCATAACGCCTCAACGGAGCGCGCTAGCGATCAACATCAACGCCAGCAATCCCAGCCCACAGAGTCCTGTCCCATATGACGAGCCGCGCCTCGGGTCTCCCCTCAGTGTAACGCCAGGACAGGCCGCTGGCCTAGAAGCACAGCCTCTTGACACCGCACCCGAAGATTGGCGTCTTCAATTGCAACAGATGGTTGCTGCAGCAGGTGGGGCAGAACTCTTTTTACAACAAAACCCATCCTTGGCTCTTCTGAGCGGTCGACTTGAACTCATCGAACCAGCCCAAATCCCGGCACTGGTTGCCCAGAATCCACTGCTGCAAAATATTGTAGGGGCTCCGCAAAGTTCGGTCGCCCTAGAGACTCCGATGCCGTTAGATCAAAGTCTGCAGATCCTGGGTCTAAATCCCCATGCTGTGCAAACTCAAACGAATGCACCATTGACGGTTCAAATGAGCTCCAATGATGCAGAGGCTCCGGTGAGGATAGGTGAAGTTCTTCAAGAACTCGGGCTTGATCTGCCTCGCCTGACTCAAGAAGGTGACCTGCTCAAAGACAACCTGAGTGTCGACGGACTGCAGCCTTACATGCAAAGAGCCGAGCGCTTGCGAGCAAGTCTGGGCATGCCTATCGAAATGCCACTGCCTGCGAATCTCTCTCAGGCAACCCCCAGCTTGGAATCCGTCCCTATCACTGGTGTTCCTCTCTCAAAAAACTTGCAGGCACGTTCGATCGATCAAGATCTCATAATGAACGCTCAGAATCTGCCCCAAGAACCCGAAGCACTCCTCTGGACACAGCTTCCAGGAAGCCAAACCCTGGTTCCTCTGACAGTCGTCGAAGAAACTCCAGAATCATCGCTTTTTCTCACGCAAACAGATGCCTTTCTCTTCGATCCAAAATCGGCGCCAAAGCCTTTTGACAGTTTACTACCTGATAGCCCAGTGCCGGACTCTCTCGCCGGGCCGCCCAAGACCGATATACCCACGGTCTTCACCGCAGTTCCTCGGGCTCCGATCGTGGCTCAAGATCCTTTTTTAGCCATGAGCCAAGCGTGGAATCCCAATACCGTTCAAACCGTCGTTAAAGACGAACTCAATTGGCAGGAATTACCTATCAAGTCTCCTGAATCGGGACCAATTCCTCACCATTCGCTGGACGAGCTGATGAGTAGGCAGCTTCTTCAAGCACCTGACGCAGGACTGCGGCTGGAAAGCGCGCCCGCTCCTCAAGAAAAATTCGGCCTCGAGTTCAGTCCTTTAGCCGTTTCTCTGCAAGATGCTAGCAACTCCGGCGACGGCAAAAATAGCGATTTTTCAGGGCAAAATCGTGAGCAAGCATTGAGCCAGGACCAGAACCAACTGTTTATGCCAACCACAGCCAATCAAGCCCCCACTCCAAAGGCTTTCACGATTCAGCCAGGAGCGACCGCAAGTCCATTACCTCCGGGACCTACCCAGCAGGCCATGCAGAATATTTTTGACAATTCGTCTATGATGATCAAAGACGGCGGCGGATCCATTCGCATTGACCTCGGCAGCAAGGAAATGGGCCCCTTGGATTTGGCTCTGGATATTCATGACAAAACTGTTGAAATCAGAATCATCACTCATTCCAGCCAGGCTCGAGATGCACTGGTTCAAGAGCTGCCTCGCCTGAAAGAATCACTCCTTCAGCACCATTTGAACCTCGATAAAGTGGAAATAGGCCTGAGCAACAGCTCTGCTTGGTCTCAGTCTTCGGCCAATGGTCAGCAGAGTCGCCAACAGCTTTTTGAATCGATGCAGGAAAGCACCCGTCGCGGGCCGCAAGGTATTCGCACGGAAAATCGTAGCTATAGGCAGGTTTCCTCGATTTTGCCGGATGAACGCATTCCCTTGCACAACGGACTTATTCAGGTGAGGGTTTAACTTATGTCGACCGCTTCTGTACAAAACACTGTCGCACCTCCCGTCGCTTCGATGAAAAACAATGATTTTAGTGCCGCCCCTGTCGAAGATCCTCGCGCGCCGGTGAAACAGGACAATAATAAAACCGACTTTCGGACTCTGATCACCAATTCTATGGACGAGGTGATGAAAGAACGAAAAGCCAAAGAAAACGGTGATTTATCAGCGAATACGGAAGGCGAATTTCTGGAAAAACTCGCCGACCAAACCAAGGAAAAGCGGGTCCCTAAGAATGAATTAGGTAAGGATGACTTTTTGAAGCTGTTCGTGACTCAGCTGCAGAATCAAAATCCTTTGAATCCTGAAGCTGATACCGAAATGGCTGCGAAACTTGCTCAGTTCAACGGTCTGGAGCAGATGCTCAACGTCAACAAATCGCTAGAAAAAATGCTGGTCGAACAAAACCAAGGTCGGAACTTGCAATTAGTGAATTACGTGGGCCGCGACGTGACGGTCGACGGTGGTCGTATTAAACTCACCGAAGGCAAACCCACTCAGGTCGAATGCAATCTGGAAAACGCAGCAGGGCAAACCGTTCTCGAAGTGCGCAACAGTTCCGGAATCCTCGTCACCCAAATCGATCAAGGACCTAAGGATGCAGGCACTCATGTTCTGAAGTGGGATGGCAAAACACACGATGGCAAATCTTTGCCGGATGGAGTTTACACCCTCTCTATGTCGGCCCGAAACATTGATGGAAAACCCATCCCAGTTTCGATGACAAGCAAAGTCAAGGTCACCGGAATTGATATCAACAACAAAGACGGCGGACTCTACTCTGATTTTGGAAAAATCAAACTGGACCAAATCAAATCGGTTGGACTGGCTGGATTTGATCATAATATGTCGGAAGCTGTTCAAGTAAAATCGGCCATCGCTCCAAGTGTCACTGAAGACCTCGACCGCATGAAGGCGGAAGGCAAGTTGGAACTGCCAGGCCAGGTGCAAGAATCCAAGGCAAAATCCGAAGAATCCATGGCCAGGGCCACCGCTGACCTAGCACCAAAAAAAGCCATTGACCAGAGAAGGAGCCCATCCGCTAAACTGGATATGGAATCCCCGGAAAAGGCTCTTTTACCAATGCCGGCAACTGTTCAGGAACGACCTAAGTCCACAGCTGCCGTGCCTTGATCGGCAGGAGTGGACTGGTTATGGCCCGTATCTGTTGGCTCGTATGTATTCTGCATTTTCTTTCGGCCTGCAAATCCACCTCCACACCCTCGAGTCTGGCTGCTGCCAAGGCTCCTCTTGAACTTGTAGCTGCCTCTACGCCTCCGCAAAAACTGCAGGAAGTCTCCGACGCGCCCCTTCCCAGCTGCCAAAATCTCAAAGCTCAGTGCCCGGATGAGGAACGGAAACTTCCTTATCAGTGTGTGGCCTATCGTTTGGCAGGGGAATTGCTATGGAAAGAGTCTAGGGTCTATGCCTGGGGAAATAGTCTGTGCCAAGCAAGGCAGAGTCTGCTCATCCAAGCCTGCGCGCAGAAGATGGAGCCGGCCCAGCTCAGTGAGATTCACTGTGGGCCTGATTCCACCTCAGGAGCCTGTCCTGTGATAGGAAAAAATTGTCCCAGTCAGGGAAAAGCCACACGATGTGTGGCCAGTCGCTATAAAAACCAGGAGATTCCCTGGAGTGAGCGGCCCGTGGTCTGGGCATCGAATGAATGTAAAGCTCGGGATATGCTCTTGCAGTCGGCCTGCCAACAGGGTTTGGATCCCAACAGCCTGGGTGACATCGCCTGTGAAGCGGATTCCAATCCCGGAATGTGCCCACCCAAGGCAGCCGCCTGTCCTGAAGCAGGTGGCGTACCTTCCACCTGTCAGGTGAGCACTGTGGGAGACATCACTTTAAAGAAGCCATGGGTTGCGACCGGCGCAACAGCTTGTGAGGCTCAATATCGTTTGAAAGAACTTGCCTGTCGCTTTGCAGATGCCGCAAAGAAGTTGACTCCCGATCAGCTCGGCAGTATGGAATGTCGAAGCCTGATCGAACAGCCCAGATAGCTCCAAGGAGCTGATTTTTCACGAGGACACTCATGCACCGCATGCTTTGGATTTGCTTATTCTTCGCCAGTTCCCTCTTTGCCCAAGGTCGAACTCTGATCGTTTTCGAAAAAGGCGAGGTCACTCCGGCTCTGGCGAGCTCTGTCGAAAAATCAGGGAATGGGCAGTACAAACTCAAGATAGCCGGCAAACCCGGAGTTCCGAGTCCGGAGAAGGTCAAACAGCAGCTGGAAAAAGATCTCAAATCCTTCAACGGCCTGAAGATTGTGACCCAAGCTGATCATGTGATCATCAATTTCCAAGGGCCCGATACACCGCTGCTGCAGGCCCTCTCGAAAATAGAAATCCAGCCGTGACTAGCCCAAGACCTCATAGGCCGCTTCCTTGATCATGCTACTGTTCAAGGTCGTCGGCTCGAATACCAGCTCAATCGCATATTTTTCTTGCAGGTCATGATAGAGAGGCCTTTCTTCATTCAGCAGCATGTCCTGCACATCATCCCGAATGCGGACTCGTATTTCCTTTTGACCTGTTCGCAGATGAAAGCGTTCCACATCCCGAACCATTTCATACACCAAAGATTCACGACTTTGGGTTCGTCCCCAGCCATCACAATGAGGACAGTCGCCTGTCATCACGCGCTCCAGGGATTCCCGGGTTCGCTTTCTCGTCATCTGCACAAGACCCAGCTCGTTGATCGCCAGGACATTGGTGCGCGATTTATCAGCCTTGAGCGATTCGAGTAAGGCTTCATTCACCTTTTGCTGGTCGGCATAGGTTTCCATATCAATGAAGTCCAATACGATGATTCCACCCAAATTCCGTATGCGGAGCTGATGAACAATCTCGTCTATCGCTTCCAAATTGGTTTTTAGTATGGTGTCCTGAGCATTCGAAGAACCCACAAATTTCCCGGTATTCACGTCAAATGAGGTCAAGGCTTCCGTCTGATCGATCACCAGATAGCCACCCGATGGGAGCCAAACCTTACGCGACAGAGCTGTGGCAATTTCCATCTCCAAACCAAAGTGATCAAAGATGAGATCTCGCCCTTGATAAAGTTTTAGTTTGTCGCAAGCGGACGGAATGGAATCCTGAAGGAAATGTTGCAACTGATCATAAACTTGCGAATCGTCCACAACAAGTTCGGTGACATCTTCGCTGTAAAGATCGCGGGTGGTCTTCAATACCAAATCGGGTTCTTGATACAGCAGGGCCGGCGCCGAGCTTTTATTGCGACGCTCCTGAACGACTTCCCAAACCTTCAGCAAATAAGCCAAGTCTTTTTTCAGCTGCTCAGGTTGTGCCTCCAGGGCTGCCGTACGAATGATCAGACCCATCTCGGGTGGCCTTAGCGCTTCCACTTCAGTCAAAAGCTTTTGTCGAATCGCTTCGTCCTCGATTCGTCTGGATATGCCCAGGCTATTGAATTCAGGCATGAGAACAAGATAGCGACCAGGAATCGTCGCTACCATGGTGACTCTCGGTCCCTTGGTGCCAAGCGGCTCTTTCGCCACTTGAACAATAATTTCCTGTCCTTCGCGAAGAATCTTTTCTATCGGCGTTCTATTGTTGCTTTCGCGAGGATCCTGACCTTGGTTCTGATTCTTGACGGTGGCAATATAGTCAGGATCGACAACATCGCCTCCATACAAAAAGGCTGAACGATCCGCGCCAATATTCACAAAAGCCGATTGCATGCCGGGCAACACACGGCTGACTTTGGCCTTATAGATGTTTCCCACCATGCCCCGCTTATGGAGGCGCTCGACATAAAGCTCCGCCAGTCTATCCCCTTCGACTAAGCCAATTCGAGTTTCTGAAACGCTGCTGTTGATAATGAGCTGTTTATGCATATTTGGTCATCCTCGGGACGCAAGGTCCCTGAATTTGTTAGCTTCGAGTCGATAAGACGTCCGCTTCGATCGCCTTAAGGATGCGATCGCTGGCGCCTCTATGTCGGGTAATGGCTTCAAATAAAAGACGATGAGGCGGGCGGCCATTCCAATGCAAACCCCTTACCCAATCCAGGAATTGCTGCCCAGATTCAATAACCTCGACAAGCCCTTCAGCAACCAATTGCCTTGCTTCCTGACTTGTCTGATAGTGTGGACCGAAACAAACGAAAAGGCCCCGGCAGGCAGGCTCCAGGACATTATGGACTCGATTGTGCAGGGCTCCACCCACCCAAGCGATATCGGCCAGAGCATAGAGCTCGGGCAAAAGGCCGATCATGTCGACCAATAAAACCTTATCATCCGCCTGGGCTGCAGCCAAGCCTGTATGCCGGGCTCGACAAACGGTAAGCCCATGCTTGAGCAAATCATCCTGCATACGGGAAACCATGGACGGACTGACATCATGAGGCGCAACGATGAGTTTGAGACTCGGATGCAGACTGAGCAGGTCTGAGAAAACTTCGAGCAAAACTTCCAAATCACGCGGCCAAGCGCTGCCTAAAATCAGAATCGGCCCGGACCCGATAAAATCGGCCAGCTGGCTTTGGAGTTCCAATCGCTTGAATTCCCGCTGCTCCAAACGCTCTAGCACTCTGTCATATTTCGTATCACCCACGACAGCAGTCGCGTTGAGGGGCCTTTTTAGTAGTTCAGCATAAAATTCCTGATCACCCGATCCAACAACAAAAATCTTGCGACAAAAGCCTACCAGCCATCGGCGCAAGCTGCGCGACAATGGATTTTTGAGCAGACTCGGTGAACGGACCGCATCGATCAGGTAAACAGGAGCAAAGCTTCGTGCAACCCATAAAAAACCAGGCCAAAGTTCATAGCGAACGACAATAAATGCCTCGGGTCTTAAGGCTTTGAAGAGTTTTCTCCACACACTCGGTAAATCCCAAGGCGCCATGTGCAAGGTCGTCGCTTCACCTTGCGAGAGGGCAAACTTTTTTCCCGAAACGGACAGCAAAAGCAGAAAAACAAAGACATTTTCTTGTTTTTGAAGTCGATCCATCAAGGGCTTTGCCTGTTCATATTCACCCGCTGACGAACAGAAAAACACCAGCGCACGCTGATCACCATTTCTCTGTTCTGCCAGCTTGCTCAATTCTTCCTTCGATAGTGACCTGCCCTCAACTTGGGAGCGCAAAGAAGGAATCCGTTTGGCAATCGGTAAAAGCAAAAGTATGAGCAAACGCCACAGCAATTCGTAGGCAATAAAAAAAACTTTGGCCCAGGGAGACTCAGTTGCTGCCATTCGTCATGTTTCGCTTGAGAAGGGTTTTGAGATGTTCGACGATTTGAGGCGCCTGAATCAAACCAAAACAGAGTTTATCGCCAAATCGACAATCTGTTTGACCATGTTTGGAGCACGGACGACAACCGAGAAGCGATGAAAAGGCTTTGCTTTCAGGTCGCCAGGGAGCAAACCCAAAGGCTTCGACCGTGGGGCCGAACAATGCGGCAACAGGAATTCCCACAGCTTCCGCAATATGCAAAAGACCCGAATCGTTGCAGAGCAATCCGTCGGTATCTTTCAGAGCCAAGGCCGTTTCCCAAAGACTGAGTTTTCCAGCGAGGTTGAGAACTGGTCCCGGCCAATCAATGCTATCAAGAATGCCCAAGGCGCTCTCTCGATCATTATCATTACCGACGAAAAGCAGACCGACGGACTGATCCCTCATGACTGGATCCTGCCGCATGTGCCTATTCAAAAGCTCCAGAGTGTCACGCAGAAGGCTCAAGGGAGCTTTTTTTGCTTCGTGAGCAGCACCGGTAGCAATGGCCAACCAACGGCCAAATTTCAGCTCTTTTTGCCAGGGTTTTTGTCCTGGATCATGGCCTGTCGGCAGCAATGGATAGGCCTGAACTTTATCCAGACCATCCAGCATCTCAACCGGCAGGTGAACTTCTAATGCCTGCTTCAGGGCCCCCGTCATCATCGAAAACTGATGGCTTCCGGTCGCAATATATGAATCAGGCAAAGCTCGTCGCCGGCCTCGAAGTCGAGAACTTATCGTCATGGTTCCGCGATCGATGGAACGCTTATAGCAAAGGTAACTTGGAATTTTGAATTCCCGCTTAAGAGCCCGACAGAGCAGCTGAGATCGCAAATTCGCCTGCAAATCGACAACAAAATGGACATCCTTGAGTTCCTGTATCACCTTTTCCTGGTAATTGCTCTGGTCAGGATCCACTTCCACGGGTTTAATCTCTGGAAAAGCACTGGCTATCAGTTGAAGTGCTGGTTTTCGTCCCACCCAAGTGATCTGCACAGGTGCCGGAATCTGACGCAATAGATCCACGCATGCCGTTGCCAGGACAACATCACCGATGCTGGTCGAACGGTAGAGAGCAATTTTCATAACGGGCGATGTGGCCGAAGGAGTAAACACGGCATCCCCTCTCTCTGCATTAAATAATCAAGGCGCACCTTCGCCAAGGATCGGCAAGATACCAGATACTGAGCTTTCATTCTAACCCGTAAATCAAGCGCACAGCATGAAAAATCGCATGTTTGACGCCTTTCTTGCGTTGAATGCCAAACGCTGCATCAACCAGGCGGATTTTTCCCAGCGCCGGCATTTGTCAGGGAAAGCCAAAGTGGTACAATAAAGGTGGACTAGGGATATTTTGTTTGCTGTTTGGGGGTCGTGCATGACTCAAAAAAGCCTGGACCCAAAAGAGAAATCCGCCAATCGCCCACGGAGTGAGCGAAAGCGCTTTCTCAATGTGATTTACTTCATCGACTCCAATCGAACGCGTACTCTTAAAATGAGCATTCGGACGAGCTACCTGACGGTGGGAACGCTGTGCCTCCTCGTCACCTGGTCATTAGTCGCGAGCCTTTTGCTCGTCAGGGAGCATGGCCTCAATACAGATCTTCGCTCACGCAGTCGTGATCTGCTTGGGGTCATCTTTGGCT
This sequence comes from Oligoflexus sp., assembly GCA_041736645.1. Taxonomy (GTDB): domain Bacteria; phylum Bdellovibrionota_B; class Oligoflexia; order Oligoflexales; family Oligoflexaceae; genus Oligoflexus. Next base: position 19,852 of record JBGSTF010000207.1, read on the forward strand.
ACCAGACCCGTTATGATCAGGTTTATGAAAAAGCCTATCCGACCGATGTCAACACCATCATTCCAACAGCGATATCAGAAGCTTCAAATAAAACAAGCAATCCCGTCGAGATTGAACTGGAAGATGATGCCGAGGCGAAGGTGGAATTGCCCTCACAACCCAATTCCGTCAAAGCGTCGCCGATTGCAGCCAAAATTGCCAACTCTCCCGTGGCCGAGCCGCCCGAGCAGGTAAGACCCGAGCCCAAAGAGAAAATCATCGCCAGAGCTCTCGAAAAAACTTCCGCTATGGCGCCTCCCGTTTCTGTCGAAAACTTCTCCAGTTCGATACAAGACGAGACACTCACAGTCCGATTTGCACTGAAAAATACCAACAAAGGCAATAAGGCAACAGGAACTGTCACAGGGCAGGCTCGATTCTTTGAAAATGGCAAGGAAGGGCTATGGCTCCCGACCCAGATAGAAGCAGGCAATGACCAGGCCGATGCCGGCGATCAAGATGACCCGAGTTCCGATCAGCACTTCAACATTCGATTTTATAAGAATAAAGTCTTTCATTTTGTCAGTCCAGCCAGCAAATCCGGACTATTCACTGCGGTCCGCATCACTGTCAAGGACGAGCAAGGCCGCATCAAGGAATTCACTTATCCTTTAACCAAAGAACCAGGAATCCAGCAAAGTAGACTGGAACCTCGAGACGATGAAGAAGATGAAACTTCCTCACCCCAATAAAGCCACCATCAGATCCCGCCCTTTTTTTGCTACAATGGAATAAGGATTTTCACGGTCATAAGGGGGCTCTATGAGTCGATCTGCCAAAATATTGGCGATCCTGGTTGGGCTTTGCATACTGAGTCTTGCCGTTCAAGGCTGTCGCTTTTTTCAGGCCGAAGCCACGTTTCAAATTCGAGTGACAGACGGGTCCGGTGAACCGCTCGCTGACTCACAAATTCTCATACAAAAAAAATTCCGAGGGCATACCGACGCTCAAGGTTTGGCTTCGATCAGTGTGGACTTACCTGTCGACGAATCGATACTCGTTGAAATCAATAAACCGAGCACGCAGCTTTTCTATGCCCCTTACTTTGAAACGATTCGAGTCGGCAAAGGTGAGCTCAATCGATTTATCGTCCATGCGACACTCTATGGAGTTCCCAAAAATTCACCTGACATGCCTGCCAGTTCAAACGAAGGTGGAATTGCAAAACCGGAATCTAGCGCCGGGCCAAGCCCAGCTAAAGTCGCCGAACCCACCGCTGGAGCGGAAGACCCTGGCTTAGCCGTAGCTTTAGAAACCGTCAATAATGATAACACCATGGTCAGCCTTCCGACCAATGGCGCAGCCGATGATGACAAGGCCCAAGCAAACCTTGAACCCTTTGACCCGGAGCTTTCGGCTCAGAAAGCAGCCAATACTCTTTTGGAAAATGCCGATCAAAGCTCCCGGCTGATCACTTTCTACGTCGCCAATGGCCGGGAAAATGTTGCAGATGCCCGAATCCTGTATGGTGATATGGAACGAGGTCAATGGTTGGAAGGTTGTTCCACGAATGCTCGTGGCCGATGCACCCTCACACTTCCTGCCAGCTTTTCGACCGAAAATGTTCATCTCTTAATACGTGCGAATAACTTTCAACCTCAAACAAAAATTATATCCCTTTCCCAGGGCGATAAAGTTAGAGTTGATTTGATTCGAGGTCAAGCCCTAGAAGTCTTTGCTGTTCAGAAAAACTATCGATCGATTCGGGGCTTGGCTGGCGTGAACATCAGCTACCAGAACAAGGCGCTCGGGCGTACGGATACCTTTGGCTACTTCGCCTCGAATCTCTTGCAGACTCCGACGGAACCTTCAGCCGTGTTACTCGAGGCTCCTGGGCATCTCCCTTCACAAGCCAAGCAGGATATAGGGGGAAGCGCTCCGCTCACAATCATGCAAAGTTTTTCAGATAAATCCGCTCCGAAAGCGCGCCTGCTGCTCCTGCCTTTAAAGATTCAAAATTCTGGAACGGAAACGCCCAACCCAGCCTTGATTATGGCTTGGGATAAACTCATGCAAGACGGCATCCGGCAAAACCTCGTCAATCAGGCTCCTTTTATTGAAGCTGATTGGGAGCGCATTTCTCTGGTGATGGAACGCTATGGATTGAGCCTTCAGCAATTGGGTCGTCAGGGTTGGAATCAACCCGATCTCATTTCCGAGTTTGAATGGGCTCTTCGTCCGACCCTCATACTCGGCCCTGCCTCTTCACTCGAAGTCAGCCTGATCAATGCCGACGGGCAAATCATTGGTTCCAGCCTTCAGCGATTGACCACGAGACCTGATGCCAAAGCCCTCCGAGGAATACTCGCCAGTGCCAGTCGAGACCTGAGCGTCCACTCACCCTTTGAAGGCAGTCTGGTCGAAGCAGAAAAAGATGGATTCCGTATCAATTTGAGTCAGCAAGGGGGCCACAGTCTCAAAATAGGCGAAACTCTCCGGTTGCATGGACTCACCGCTGACTCTCCAGGCTCTCGTACAGGATGGACTGATATTGGTTCTGCTCAAGTCACTGAATTAGGCGAAGGATTTACCAGAATAAGGGTACAGGATCTGAAGCCTCGAACGACGGCCACTGTCGGGCAGATTGTGGCTCTCAATCGCCGCCCTGAAGCAAGCGATCGCTATATGACTGTCACCGATCAGAGCGACAAACATCCACTGTCCCAAGCTAACCTCTATCTCCAGGATCGTTGGATCGGAACGACCGACAAGCAAGGGATTGCTCGATTAAGTCCCAGTGCAAGCGGCAGGCGTGGTTTGCTTACGGTCGTAAGGCTTGGCTATCAGATAAGGCAGGATGATTTCAACTGGATTGATGGTCAAGATAAGACGATCACTATGAATCGTTCATCTATCCCGATCCGCATCGAAACCGATCCAAGCAATGCTCAAATCAAAATGAATGGACGTCTGATAGGTCGAAGTCCTCTCTATCAAAGCATTGATATTCCAGGTCCCACGGCTCAGATCGAGATTTATTTAAGCGAAGAATTTAAGAAAATCAATCAAACTGTCAGCTTTGATGAAGAGGGTTTGGACTGGAGTGGAGTGCGGGCCGTTCATTTAGAAAAAGACATGAGAAGGGAAGCTCGCCAATTGATTCAAGCCGGACGCCTCACTGAAGCGATCAATCTACTCGAAGCTCTCCCCGAATCGAATCCTGATTTCCTTATCGTGCAACACGAATTAGGCGACATATACCTCAATCAGAGCCAGGATCCAATCAAAGCGGCCGCCGCCTTTCATCGTGTCACCGTTCGACCGGAAATAGCCAATTTCATAGACAAACGTTTCATTGGAACCCATATCAATGAAGCCATCGCTATGTTTCATATCGGCGAGAAAATCAAAGATTCCGATCAGGCCGCTGCACTTTCATCCTGGCAAAGAAGTAAAGAGAAGTTGGATCAATGCGAGGGTCAATTGCGATTTATTCCCGAAGAGCAGTATACGCAAGCTGTTCACAGCTTGTCTTACTATAGAGCCCTCAGTCTGCATCGCATTTGGGGGCAGACTCAAAAAACCGAAGATCTCAAATCGGCACACAATGCTTGGAAGAGATACATCGAGACAATGGCTCTTTCAACTCCATCTGACAAACACTATAGCTTGGTCAAGAAAGCCGAAGTTTTCTATCGGCAAACGCAAAAATTGATGGAACCAGCCGAGCAAGCTCAGGCCCAAAGACCCGACCCCAAAGCGAAAGCGCTGTGAGGACTATCTATGAGTGATACGACCGATAGCAAGAAAAAATCTGACAAGGTGGAAGACAAAAACGCTGCGAAGATTGAGGCTTATCTCCAGGGCCCGAGAAAGAAGCGCAAAAATTATGTGATTTTTGCCCTTGGTGATCGCTTCGACAAGGATCTGAGTTTTGCCATGGAGTCCTTTGTGAAAAAGGACTATCCGCACCTCGCATTATCAAGTCCGAAAAGTTCTGAAGAACTGACAAGACAGTTTGGTCGAAATATTTCCCTGCTGGTCATCAACGATGAATTTGCGGAAAAGCAGTCCGTGATGAATTTGATACGAGCCCTCAAAGAGAAAAGACGCAATGAGACAATACCCGTCCTTTTCTTAACAAGAGACGCTGAAGATCTCGTCCAGATTTATCATAGGGAACTTTTGCTCTATCACGAATCTGACGAGTACATCGTCTATCCTGGCAATGCTCGGCAGCAGATCATGGCGCGGATCAAGTCAGGGATAGATAATCAAAATCACCGGCGCAGTCGCCGCTATTCGGTGAGCATCCCAGCTTCCGTGTTTCATCTTAATAAGGACGCTTTGCTTGATGGCAAAATAGTCGATCTCAGTATGCATGGAGCTGTTGTCGCCGCAGATAAGGACATTATTTTTCGCATGGGCGATCAGGTGAAGATCAGCATCCCCATCTTTGAGTATATCCAGTATGAATTCGGTGATTTCATTAAGATTTCTGCCAAGGTTCGGCGGGTGTTTATATCGGGCAATAAAGTTGCCCTTTCGTTCGAGCACGTAACGGACGGTCAGGCCCATCTGATTGGCCAGCTGCTGCTCGCCATTGTGAGTAAACAGTTCAGCCGCCAGACCGCACGTATTAAAGCACAATATGCTGCTCAATCCGGTGAGAAGCGCCGCTAATGATCCGCAAAATCTTCTGCTGCAAGGGCTGGACTTCTGCTCCGATAGGCATTATGTCGGAAAAGGCGGAAGATTCGCGGCTCCCCATTCGAACAGTCAAGGCATAACACCCATGCAAACACGACAGATGACGAAAGTCCTGGTCAAGCTCATCCGATGGATGACCCACCCTATTGTCGTGTTTGTGGCCCTGCAGATTGTCTGGCTGACTATGATCATTCTCTGGGTCCTCTGGTTTCTCAGTCAGCAGGAAACACTAAGCAAACTGAGCGGAATCATTGGATCCTCGTCAAACATCAACCCAACCACTGGTGTCTTTGCCTTGGTTATTGGCTGTGTACTCCTCGGCATTATCCTGGTTGGAACAGTTGTACTCTTCGTCTTCACCCAGATTCAGAGCAGTATGATTCAGCAGCAAAAATCCTTTGTTTCCAGCGTCACCCATGAACTCCGCTCACCCTTGGCCAGTTTGCAGCTCAGTTTTGAGACTTTGCAAAGGCATCAGCTAGCAGAGCCCATTAAACTCAAGATTTTCAATATGGTTGAAAAGGATCTGGAGCGATTGGCTCAGCTGGTGGAGCGGATCTTGATTGCCGGGCGTCTGGATCGAGGCATTATCGACTATAAGAATCAGCAGGATGAAATTCATCTCCGCGAATTGATTCAGCATGTCGCCGATCAGCAAAGACATATGGATGACAGCCTGGGCCAAAGACTGAAAATTGACTGCAATTCTGAACTCGTTGTGAGCGCTTCACGGCTTGGCCTGACTCTGGTTCTTGGAAACCTTCTGGAAAATGCCGTGAAATACTCACCCGCCGGCGCCCCCATTCGGGTTCAGGTCACCGTGCAGGAATACGAGCTATGGATCAGCGTCGAAGATGCCGGTATCGGGCTGACTGAAGGCGAGCAACGTAAAATCTTTCGCATGTTTCACCGCTCACCGAGAGCGCAAAAAGCTGCCGTTCCAGGCACAGGTCTTGGGCTGTACATTGTCCGCTCCATAATAAACTCAATGGGCGGACGAATTTGGGTACAGAGCGAAGGTGTGGGCAAAGGATCACGTTTTACCTTTGCTCTGTCACGCGAATGCATCTTGAGCTCTTGAGTTCGAGAGATTAAGGTGGAGCCCTATTCACGGATCTTTGCTTGGAGTTTGGCTCTCATACGTCGAAAGGACGTTCTATTGGCATGATCACAGGACAAAAGCACATACTCCTAGTCGAAGACGAGCCTCATTTGGCTTTTAATATGGAGCTCAACCTCCAGGCTGAAGGCTATCGAGTCACGCTTGCCAAAGATGGTCGCGAAGCTCTGGACCGCTACAGCAAGGACGGGCCTTTCGCGCTTATCATTCTCGACGTCATGCTACCCGAGTTGAATGGCTTCGAAGTGGCCAGCCATATTCGTCAAGCAGATAAAATAACGGGCATTCTCATGCTAACCGCGCGTGCTTCTGAAAATGATATCCTTCAGGGACTGGAAACGGGCGCTGATGATTACATGACCAAACCATTCAGCCTGCAGGAACTTTTTCTGCGAGTAAAAAGGATGGCCGACCGTAGCGACCTGTTCAGTCCCCTTCGAGCTCGAACCACAAGCATTCTTATCAGCTTCCATGATGTGACGTGGAATCCTCAGACCTTCGAATTGCAAGGTCCACAGGGAAACTTCGTGCTGACAGCTCTGGAGGCAAGGGTCCTTACAGAATTCCTGGAGCATCCTCAAGAAGTGCTCAGCCGCAAGCATCTGCTCGGCCAAGTTTGGGGTGTCCACGGTAATGTCGAAACGCGAACTGTCGACAACTTTATCATGCGTCTTCGCAAGTATTTCGAAAAAGATCCTTCGCAACCGGAAATCTTGCAGAGTGTGCGGGGACGAGGCTATAAATTCTGTGCAGATCTTAAAGAGGTGGCTGTCTGATGGAACTCGAATTCGAAAAGTGGCATGGTAATAAAAATGACTTTATCCTCACTTGGTTTCCACACGATCAGCTGACCTTCGATGCTCTTCGTCGTCAGGCTCCTGCCCTTTGCCAAAGGGATGGGAGTGGGATTGGTGCGGATGGAATTTTAGTTCTGCACACCAAAACAGAGCGGGATATATTGCCTTATAAGCTTTCGATCATCAACAGTGATGCATCCCTGGCCCAGACTTGTGGAAATGGTATCCGTTGCGCCGCCCTCAGCGTCCTGAATCATCACCTCGAGGCCGAGCAAAAGGTCGAACTGCCGGAAGCAGTCGAGCTTCAGCTCGAGAGCAGCACCGTCAGCTGTCGCTTTCTGGGTCGCCTAACTCCAGGCCGTGCAGGGCAATTGCCCCTGGTCGCGGTTGATATGGGACAAGCCATCATCAATCAAGAAAATATTGACTACTCAAGTGTCAAGGCTTTCGTCCAAAAAATTGCGCAGGATCTAAAAATGCCTGGCCTCAATCGTGATTGGCACTTGGTTACGATTAGCAATCGCCATCTGTGCTTCTTTCTCGACGAAGTCAATCGAGATATGATTCGACTCATTGGACCGGCATTCCAATCATCTCCGCTATGGGATGGAATCAATGTCCATATCTGTGCGAATAAAACAGTCCATGACGAAGACCGTAGAATTTCCGCCCAAGTATTAGCTAAGCCTATCGACGAACTCTTTGAAGTGTTTGTTTGGGAACGTGGCGCCGGGGAAACCCAAGCCTGCGGTAGCGGTGCATCTGCCATCGGTGCTTCAGCCTTTGCTTCCGGTCTGGTCGATCGGCGGAACTGGCTTGGCATCGATATGCCTGGCGGTCGTCTTTATATCAAACAGGAAAAGGCTGGGGATTCCGTAACACTCGCAGGCCCTGGCCAGATGGTCTTTCGTGGTCGCCTTGTCATATAGCAGGCTTTTTAATGGATGAAGAATTCGCACTCAAGCTATTGCCGATCGTCAACGCCTTACGCACCTACCATCGCCATGAGGTTCATGGACTGGATAGCATTCCAGCGCGTGGACCGGTCATTGTCGCTTGTAATCATAGTCTCGCGACTTACGATATGCTGATGCTCATGGCCTCCGTCTATAGTCATAACGGTCGGATACCTCGCTCATTGATCGATCGAGCTTTCTATGTGATGCCGGGATTGGGAGAGCTCATGGAGAAGCTGGGTGGCATCATGGGGTCCCAGGAAACTGCGGCTTCGCTGCTCAATAATGGGGAAATTATTTATTTAGCTCCTGGTGGTATGCGCGAGTCCCTACGTCCGTCCAGCGAGCGCTACCAAATACTTTGGAACCGTCGGCGTGGATTTGCTCGACTGTCCTTGGAAACAGGCGCTCCGATTGTGCTAGCAGCCTGTCCCAAAGCCGATGATATTTTCAAAGTCTATGACAATTCGTTTACCAAGCTGATCTATAAGCATCTGCGTCTGCCGTTCTTTTTTGCTCGAGGAATCGGTCCGACGGCCATTCCCAGACCAGTTAAGGTGGAACATTTTCTTAGCAAGCCGATCCACCCCCCGAAAGCGTCCGATGATCCTGCCGTCTTTAAGCGTCAGCTTTATAATTATCATAAGAAATTGATGGACCGGATGAATGCGATGATCGCTGAAGGTTTGGTTCCTACCAAGAAATCGATGTTTTGATGCGACGACTTTGGGAAAAATTATGCGCTTTTCTTCTAGGGATGATCCTTGGAATTGTCTTTCTTACCTTCGCCTATACACCGAGCCGACAATGGCCTGCTGATATCCTTGTTCGACATGATAAAGATATCAAGAGCGCCGATGCGATCGTTATGCTTATGGGCAATGTCCTCGATCGCAGCAACCACTGTGCAAAATTGATCAAAAAAGGTGTAGCACCTGTCATTGTCTTCGTTGAAGCCGAAAAGGACGATTTGAGTGAGCTCGGCTATCGATTGGGTGATGGCGATGCAAGCTTTCGCTATCTGAAGCGATTGGGCTTGAAAGATGAATCTATCATTTTTGACAGCGCTCAACGCGTGACCAGCACTGCAGAGGAAATTGAAGCCGATTTTAAATTGATCAAAAAGCGACTCCCCCAGGCAAAACGAATCGTCCTCTGCACCAGCTGGTATCATTCCAGTCGATCTCTTTGGATCGCCGAAAAATTCAATACCTTTGAATATGAGCTGAAATCCATTCCAAGCACTCAGCCCAAAAGCTGGTACGCGAAGGAATTCGACTTTCTTATGGTGTTCAATGAATACCTGAAGTGGGCCTACTATCTCATGCATTACTGAGACAATGGGACGGCCGCTCCAAATAGAGCGGCAGCTCACTTGGTCCTATCCTTTAGCTTTGGCGATCATTTGCTCAACCATGGCCCGTGGAACCATCGGCGGCTTAGCCAGCCATTGCCCGCCATCGACGACTAGTGTTTCGCCGGTAATATAGGCGGCTGCGCTGGATGCCAGAAACACGGCAGCCAGTCCAATCTCGGCGGTTTCACCAAAGCGTCCCAGGGGAATCGCTTTTTTCATTTGTTCGCCTGTATCACCAGGAGCCAGGCGCTTCATGCCTTCGGTATCTCCTATGGGTCCGGGTGCGATGCCACAGACCCGAATGCCCTCAGGTCCCCATTCGGTTGCAAGATTCACGGTCAGCGCATCGACACCTGCTTTTGCAGCTGAGACATGGGCCTGGAATGGTGTTCCTGTGTAATGCAGAGTCGCCGAGATATTGATGATCAGACCCTTGCTCTTCTTCAGGTGCTGAAAACCATAGCGACACATGTTGAAAGTGCCATTGAGATCGATATCGATGACAGTCTTGAATCCATTTGGACTTAATTCTTCCGGCGGACAGAGGAAGTTGCCAGCTGCGCCGTTAACGAGGATATCGAGATGCCCCAAAGCTTCCACCGTTGCTTCGATCGCTGCCTGGCAGGCTTCGGGATTACGGACATCGCCACTTTTATAGAATGTCCGTACACCCAGTTTGCCAAGCTCCTGGCAGGCACTTTGGAGGACTTCTTCCCGACGGCCCATCATAGCGATATCGGCCCCATGAGACGCCAAGGCCTTAGCGACACCAAAATTGATACCGCTGCCGCCGCCGGTAATGAAAGCGACTTTGCCTTTGAGGATATCGGATCGGAATGGAGAAGTTGCCATAGGAGTGTCCCTTTCTGCCGAGTGAATCGAATGCTGTGCTCCTTGAAAAGGAACAACATCCGCACCTGTGCAGCAAGGGATTTTTTACTAAGGGATTATACCGAATCCAAACGACTGACCTGAAGAGCTTCAAGATCGCGCCTGAGTTTGAGGGCCCAAGCATCGCCTTTTAAGGGGTGAACCAAGTAGTAGGCTTTGGACTGAATCTGCTCAGAGTCCATCTGGCCTGGTTGGAGAGCCATATCACAGCTCCAGTCGGGAACCAGATCGGCAATATCAACCAGCGGGTGACCGACTGCTTTCACTAAGACATTGGACATGATGTCTTCGCCAAAAATCAATCCCATGTTGGCTAAGGGTTTTCTATCTAGCCATCCTCGCTTGAGGAGTTCGGCCAGGGTCTTACCAGAGATGATTTGAAAGGAGCCACCAATAAATCGGCGCCTGAAGCCGTGAATCAAGGCCTTGAGGCCTAAATCACCCCACCAAACCGGTTTCCATCTCTTCAATTCCCATTTGTGCTCAATGACTCCACCCGCATATTTTCGGCGAAAGCCCATGGGCAAAAGATCGGCGAGAAAGAGGAGATAGTCTCGCCATCGGAAGTTGGCGAAGGTGCCGATCATGCCATGCTCTGGCAAGCGCTCCGATGCAAATATTCGGGCCAGATCTTTTCGATTGAAAAACAGATCGGCGTCCACGCGCAAGACATAATCAAACTGCTTTTGCGCCTTGGCGAGATGCCGGAAAGCAAACAGAGTTCTGTCCATAGCTCCACGAAATCCAGAAGACTTTTCAAGTCTCAGAACTTCAATATGCACATGCGATTTCGAGGAAAAAGATTGTGCTAACGAATCGCCCAAGCGACTCGCAGAAGCATCATCCAAGACCAAGACATGGACTTCGTGTTGTCCAAGGATATCGAGGAGTTGCCCGAGCGTATGGCGAGCAAATTCTTTCTCCGCTTCGTAAACACCGAAAAACACAGCTAATTTCATGAATCTTCCCCACCTAACGAGAGTGATTCGAACCCCTTCCGATATCATTACGCCGCCGCTTTTGCTTGACCAAAATTGCCAGACACCTTGCTGTGCAAGGGTTGTGCGGGATAATCGCAGGGGATATTTTCTGCCCTATATTTGGCAAGTCGGCGATTGGAATGAACGCAAAGGGCCAGGAATAGTCGAACTGTGTGGGAAAAAGAGGGATTCGCGCGTTGATGGGATTTTACCAGGGGGCTACAAAACTCACGCCATGACGAAGTCAGAGACTGACTTCCATGCGAAACACTAAGAGGAATAGTATGACGGACAATCACCCTGAGCCACACTCGCTCCTGAAAAAGCTGAATCGACTCTCGAGTTGTATGAACGAAGTCCTAAAGGAAATTTGTAGCTTGATTCAATCTCAAGGTCAGAATGAGACTGCACCGAAAGCCCTATCGCCACTGAGTTTCGAAGTCAAACTGGTCGATCAAACGCTATGGGTCAATCGCTTGATGATCCCACTCGGCACTCGCCCAAAGACATTAGACTTGATCGAAGTTTTCTTTAGCGAGAAAGGTACGACTCTGGCGAAAGAGCAGATTATGGAAATCGTCTACGGATCAACTGAAGGCAAGAGTCGAAGATGGATTGAATCCTTGGATGGCAGACTCACCAAGCTGATGAGCCGAACGAGAAGTTTTCTTGAAGATTCTTTGACCCATGCCTATCACAATAAGAAGATCGATTGGTTGGTGTATGAGCCAAAGACGAAGACCTATCATCTCTATCAACTTCGGGAGTGGGAGAATCCTTTTCAGGATATAGAATTCCCTGAGTTCGAAGAATAGCAGTGAGCGGATCTCTAGGCCTTGCCATATAACCTTGGCGTTGCCTTTGGCTTCGCCTTTGCCCTTGGCGTGATCGTGATCGTCGCCGCTTGGCTTTGCCTTTTGCCTTCTTACTTACTCGCGAATTTCCTGACTATGGAGCAGGGGAGGGAATCGCCGAAGACGAAAGTCAGAGGGCCAAGTTTCGGGGCGACGATCATGATCACGCCAACGGCTATGGCAAGGGCTACGCTCAGGGCGAGGTTTGATGATGAAGAAAACCCAAACCCTGAATACACAAAACCCCTGGGGATTTCTCCTCAGGGGTTTTGCTTATTTTTAAGGCTGCGTCGAGCTACTCTCCCACAGTTTAAACTGCAGTACCATTGCCGCTGAAGAGCTTGACTTCCGTGTTCGGGATGGG
>JBGSTF010000227.1:0-5803 GCA_041736645.1 Oligoflexus sp.
CCCCCACCAAACTCATGAGCAGCACAGCTAGTCTTTTGACTCCGATCGGACTCGTGGCCTACATCATCATTGCCATAGGATTGTTCCGAGCGGTTGCCCAGCGTATCGACTGCGCGAAACTATCCTTGTTTGGATTTCTGATCAGTAATCTGGCCTTCTTGAGCGATGTCTTCGTTGGCATTGGATTGTATCATGCGCCTTATTTTGCTCAATATGGGCTCATCGTCTTGATTTTTATCCAGAGCCAAATTGTGGGCATTCGTTTTGCTCGGGCCTTCCGCGCGGAAAAGAAATTAAACGAGGGTCTTAAGGAGCAAGAACGCATAAGGACCCAGTTCTTTCATAATACATCCCATGAACTGCGGACCCCGATCAATGGCATCTTGGGCTTTGTAAAAATAATGATAGGCGGAGGCTACGGTGATCTTTCAGACAAGATGACGAGCCAGCTCGGCAAGGTCTGCAATTTGGCTGAAGGCCTTTTGGGTCAGATCAATACCATCCTTGATTTAGCCAAGTATCGTCATGGGGAACTGAAACTCAATCACTCGATGATTTCGCTGGAAGAAATCTTCCAAGAGTCATCTATCCTCGCTGAGGGTCTGCTTTTTAAGAGTGCCGACCGACACTTCGAGGCGACAAAGTCTTGGACAGATCAGGAATCACCAAGTTTTATCAACGACCGAGACAAAGTTCTCACTTTGCTTCGTAACCTACTTGGCAATGCCTTCAAATTTCTCAAACCCAATGTGGCTGGGACGGTGCGTCTTTCCCTTAGTCTTAGTGCAGAAGGTTCCCTTATCATTCAGGTAGCGGACGATGGCATTGGTATTGCGGCCGAAGATCAGAAGTCTATATTTGATGAATTTAAGCAGCTCGAGGGCAACTCAAGGCGGGCTCATGAGGGAACCGGACTCGGTCTGGCGATGGTCAAAAATTTAGTCAGTCTGATGCAGGGAAGAATCGAACTCGAATCGAAATTGGCGGTCGGATCGACCTTTACCCTGACAATTCCTGCTGGACTTCACGTCGACGCGGTCCATCAAATAGATCGACCGCATCAATTAGTCCCAGCTGCGGCGAATGATCAAGTCAACCAGCCCTTGGATAGGAGGGAAGGCGATTTAAAGTTCACCAGTGAAAGCCGCAGCTTGAATAAAAATAGCTATCGAGTCCTGATCGTGGACGACAATCACATCAACTGTGAAGTCCTTATCGATATACTCGAGGCCTTTGGTTACAACACTTTCGTGGCCTACGGCGGGGAAGACGCTTTGCTCCAGATGCGCAGTCAGAAACCTGACCTGCTCCTCCTCGACCTGATGATGCCTGGCTATTCAGGCGAAGATGTTCTCAAAGCGATGAAGATTGACCCGCTGCTTGCCGATATCCCCGTTATCCTTCTCACCGCCCGAGCTTCCAATGAGGATCGACTGATCGGCTTGAATTTGGGCGCGGATGACTACCTAGCCAAACCTATTGTGATCGATGAGATGCTGCTCAGAGTCAGAAATACTCTGGCTCGAATCGATTACGCGCGGGCTGTGGCGCAAAAATCCATGCTCGAATCATCCTTGGCGGCAGCTCAGGAGGTACATACTTCGCTAGGTGAAGTTGCGGAACAGATCCCCGATGTCGAGGTCGTCGACTACTACCAAGCGGCAGAGATGACCGGCGGCGACTGGTTTGGACTCAATTACGACTCCAGCAGTCAGCGCCTGTATATTTTAATCGGTGACGTGACCGGCCACGGGATGACCTCAGCCCTGATCACAGTCGCCGCAGCGGGCGCTGTGAAAGGCGCTATTAAAACCCTCAAACACTTGGGCGGTAGCCTGAGCATGAGTGAAAGCTTGGGCATTCTCTCCTTGGCAGTTAACGAGTCGGTACTGGACGCGGGCCGTAAGGTGGAAAGGGCCATGACTATGGCCTTTATTGTCATCGATCTTAGCAGCGGCAAAGGCTGTTATCTCAATGCGGGCCATAATCCGATAATGATTATAGGTCGACAAGATACCCATAGCCTCGTCGCGGGAGGTACGCCTCTCGGTATAGATAAAGATCCCGACTATCCTACCAAAGATTTTAGCTTAGAAAGTGGCGAATCTCTGTTTCTTTACACTGATGGTTTGATTGAAAATCGTGGACCCGATGAGCATACATTTAAACAGCGCCAGTTGAAGAAAGCCTTGGCTTTTGATTCCGAGCTGGAGAAGATTAAAGTTAAAATTCTCGATGAGGCTCGTCTGATCTGGAAAGATCGCGAAGCCGATGATGATTGTTCTTTTCTTATGGTCAAATGGCGAAAGTCTGGCGACTCGGCGGCAAAGATTGCCTGAATTCATTCCTAAGAAAACGGATGAGCTTTGGGCGAGGTTCTTATCGCTCAGAGTTTGCAAACGCAACAGAGCCCTGGGTCGAGGTGACCCGTCCACTGCTCTGAAAGCCTCGACCCATGGGTTTTTCCTGGACAAAGACCTGCCTTCTAGGGTATGTAGCATTGGCATAAAACCCGTTTAACCCAGCGAGTTCAAAGCCAATGCCAGTCATAAATCTTCTTGTGTACCTGCTCCTTGGATTGAGCGTTTTGGGATGCAGCCGCTTCAATCGCACTCAGGATGGGCTGCTTTTTCGCTGCGGCGTGGAAGAACGTGGTAACTCACTGCAATGGCTGGAAGTTTTTCGAGGCCTGGAGCGACCCAGCGCGACCAGCATGCAAGCCCGCGGTTATGATCAAAACCTCAATCCCATCGCTCTCACCGTCTCACCAAAGTCCTGCGTAGGAATTGATCCGAGTCAGTCTTACTCCTGGATTGCCATTCGCAGTGAGCAGATGGGAAGCTGGGGCCTAGCTTTGAGTCCGGCCAAGCCCTTTCTGGCACAAAAAATTCAATTGCAGCCTGTTTCCAGCGGCACCTTGAATTTGGAGTGTCCCGTCAATGCCGAAAATAATCTCTGGATCACCCGAAGTGAGATGCCTCTTGACCTGAGTACCGCAACCACTGACAGGCGTGAGCAGTCATGGATCCTGCGCTATCATCTTCGGCAAAATGGAGCCGCCCTGGACGGCAGCCTGTCGTTGAATCCAATTCAGCTGGTGAAAGACACTCAAGTCCTGCTGCAGTGGCCAGAATTGAAGGACGGAACCTATCAACTGGATATCGAAGCCTTCGATCTTCTCGCCGAAGAAAAACAAACTTTGGTTTTGAAACGAGTGTGTTCGCTGCAGATCGATCACGACGTTCCCGAGATTGCCATCAGCCAATCCACCCAACCCGATAAGGTGCTTCTGCCATCACAGAGCACGCAGGTGGCATCGGGAGAGTTACTCCAGCTCCGCAATCCAAAAGATGCAGAGACTGATTTTTATAGCTGCTGGCAAAAGCTTCCCGCGACTCTTGACGATTCTTGTGAATATCAGAAAACGGGAGCCACCCTGTCAGCCCCTCTGCAAGGTGAATGGCGCCTTTTTCTTTTCGCGAGCGATAGAGCGGGAAATAAAAGCCCCAAAGTTGGGTATCGTATCAATGTTTTCAATGCTGATAAAACAGGTTTGATTGTATCGGAAGCCCAAGTTGCCTTTCTCCAGCTTAAGCAGGGCGATTTTATCTCTGGGTTGAAGGGAACCATTCGGGCGTTGGCCGCTGCTCAAACTTTGGAGAGCGCCGCTGAACGGGATGCGGTTCGGGAACTTGTCCTGCAACCCGCCTATCAACTGCTCCTGAATCGAGGCGCCATCCAATCGATAAAATTCAATAATCGTTATATTTATCGTATATTTCCTCTGGCTGATCAAAATGTTCTCTTGGTACGCTTTGGCCATATGGCGGCAACCCAGGATGCGCTCTCTGTCTACTCCCGAAATGGAACATTGCTCCGGGAAGTGCTCGTTGACGATTTGGGCTATTCCTTTCACTCCACTGCCTTTCCACACTGGATACCGGAATCACAGCAATTGCTGACCTTTGACTATGTAAACAGTCAAGTCAAGGTCATGGATCCTGAATTCAAGGATCCCCAGATTCTTCAGATCAAAGGCACTTACCAGACCTGCAACGATGGAGTCATCTCGCCACAAGGACGCTGGATGCTGTTTTCTTGCGGCGATAAGACCCAAGTTTTTGCCCGCAAGGGTCAGCGCTGGCTTGAAATGAATTCAATCAAACGCCTCGGCGAGCAGATTCAATTTTCTCAGCAGGAGACCTTCGTGCTGTCTCAGAATACTTTTGATGATCCAGCGAAGGTCTCGATAGAAATGATTGATCTCGCGTCCGGCAAGAGCTCGAAGATGCCCGCGACCTCGGGTTATGTGAAGACTTTCTTTGCGGATAATGATCAGCGCTTCTGCAGCATTTTTGCCAATCAGTTCAGTTGCTATCAGCAGATTGGTCAGCAAGGCGGACAACTGCTGAAGACCGTCGCAACGGATTCCCCTTCTTTGATGGGGGCAATGCAGTCGAATGGCGGCCATTTCTTTTATCTGAAAACCTGGCCGGATCGTTCGGCCCTTGCTTCATTGGATCTGACAACACTTCAGGTCAATCTATACCCTTACTCGGGTGATCCCGCCTTGGGCATGGAGATGGTTTCCAACGACCGTTTGCAGGTCTACTATCAAAATCAGACTGTTGGTTACGATACCACCAATCTGACGATAAGTGGGGGCACATTTTATGTGCTGGGAGAGAACGGCAGTGAACAGAAAGCGCTGGCCATGCGGCGATTGCCTGGCACTCCCTTCATGGTGATTCAAACCGACAGCAAACAGTTGATTTGGAATCATTTTCAAAGTCGTCTGGAGCAGATGCTGCCTAAGGTCAATCAACCAACCGATCTGGTGGGAACTCCTGATGGTATGCTCTGGATGAACGACAAAAATCTGGCGGAAGTGAGACTCTATCGGTCTTTCCAAGCCGAGCCCGATCTCATCCCTTTGGGTGCCACTTCAGGCGGGAGTTTGCAAAACAAACTGCAGCTGACTCCCGATGGCAACATGGGATTGGTATATGATTGGCTCGGCAAAAATTTTCAAATCGTCGATCTTCGGCAGCGCAAGAGAGTGGCCGACGAAGCCACCTATGCGGTGCAGCCGAGTGAATTTGTTATTCCATCACTGCATCCCACCGAAGCCGGGACCTTAGCGCTAGTTCGCAATCAACAGCTGGAGCTCTGGAAAGGCTGGGACAATCCCAGATTGCTGGTGCCACCCATAGCTTTGCCGCAGGCGGTCAAGCATATGAAGTGGCTGGATGCCGCGAGCCTCTTGCTTGTCCTCAGCGACGGCCATATGGAGGTGCGACGCTCCCAGGACCTCGAACTGGAGTGGAGCTATGAGGCTGGTAGCGCTTTCGGCAATCCTGAGATACTCGCGACTGCCGTGGATCCCCAAGGTCGTTGGATCGCCGTTGCAGGCGCTCGATCAGAGGACGATGCCAACGGTGTGACTCAAGTCTTCTATCGTCAGACGGGAAAACTCTTCGCAGAAATGTCTCGACCTATTGAAGAAATGACCGAGATGGTCGAAAGCCTTCACTTCCATCCCAACGGCGATCGCCTCTTGATCGGCTATCATCACAATCGGCTGGTTATCTGGCCTTTCCTTGCCCATCCCGAAGGTGAGGTCATGCCTTTGGTATCCCATGACGAAAGTGTTTTCTATTCAAACTGGATTGATGATGGTCGGCGCGTTATCAGCATCGGTTGGGATGGTATCGTCAAAAGCCAAAGCCCCGGACAAACCGAATCTGCTGATCTTCTGGCCTTTGCCTGGTTGGATCGCACCAGCCTCTATCATGACGGCTGG
>JBGSTF010000252.1:0-44704 GCA_041736645.1 Oligoflexus sp.
TTCGATAGGTGGGAGCAAAAAACCCCTCGCGTTCCCAGCGACGTAGAGTTGTGATCGATATTCCCAAAAGGATGGCAGCTTGACCAATTGATAGATGCATCTCTCTTTCCTTAAGAGATTCATACAAAAGTATGGTCTTAGATCCCATACGTATATAGATTCGTCAAGATTTATTTTTAACTGCTGTTGCCCCGCTAGACATATTCTTCTTCGATGCCTCAGGGCTTCTTCTTTAAGGAAGGATAAACAATCCCTCGATCTTCGGACAGCATGCTGAAGATGAGGAGATCCTTCCATTGATTCTCAAAGAATACAAATCCCCGACGTAAGCCCTCTCGGACCATTCCGACTGATTTGGCCAAACCTATCGATCGCCGATTGCCTTTTTCAATAGCCGCTTCGATGCGGTGCAGCTTCAGTTTGGTAAACCCGATGTCTAAAACAGCGAGAACTAGCTCCCGTCCGTAGCCTTGACCCCAACTATGATTGTAGATACCGTAACCTACTCCACCAGACTGGAAAATGGATCGTCGAATATCATAGACGATGGCGTGTCCGACGATTTTTTTCGATTTTTTGTCGATAGCAATGAAAAAGTATCGTTCGGCTTTCCGTTGAATTTTCTCCTCGCGAAGGGTCTTTAGGAAATTTGACTTTGTTGCCTTGAAATTTGGATCTGGATTTACGTCCCATCGATTCCTAGGTTTTGGTGTGTTCTCTTTGGTTTGTTTCCACAGCTCATAGTCGCTTGGTCGATAGAAGCGAATCTCTAGTCGTTTGGTTTTCTTTATGAACGTGCTTGGTATCAAATCGCCCGCCTTTCCGATTTTCAACTGAATTCATCAGGTCTTTATTCTGCACCCAAACAATCTCCCCTAGAATCAATCTTAACAAGATCCTCGGATGAAAATCGATATCTGCCAAGGAGAAGAGCATGCGACAGGCTTTCGCTTTGAATCGTTTGGCCTTTTTATGGACTCTTGGGTTTTCACAAATTCTTTATACCACCGGTGTTCATGCCTGGGGACGAACGGGGCACCAGATTATTGGAGAAATTGCCGCTGAATTGGCTCCCGCAGGACAGGATTTTTGGCTAGCGAATAAGGGCAATTTGGGAACTTTAGCGAATGTTCCCGATTCCGTGTGGAAGTCGGGAAGCGGGTCGAGTCAGGAGAAACCCACTCATTGGTTTCACGCCGATGCGTATACGCAGGCCCCCTGGAAACTGCCCTCGGTCTTTGAAACTTTTTCAGCTGCCGTGAACGAATATGGCCAGGCAACGATTCAAGAAAACGGAACAGCGTATTGGCGCGCGCAGCAATTTTTCGACGATGCGATTTATTTCTTGCAGATAAAAGATGATAGCCGAGCCTTGCAAATGGCTGGAGTGCTGGCCCACTATGTTGGCGATCTTGCGCAGCCTTTGCATGTGACGATTGATTACGATGGTGCTAATAGCAATCAGTCGGGAATCCATTCCTTTTTCGAGTCAATGAATGTCGATAGCATCGATTTTTCAAGCCTGAAGCTCAAAGTGAAAAACAGAGCTATCAGTTTACTCGCGAGTCCAAAGTTCGCCCGTCAGTCCACTTGGACGATTCAAAGCATTATGGCCGCCGAAATTGCGAGATCTGCCGACTTTATTCAAGAAGTCTTGGCCAATGATGATGCCTATGGTCGGCAAGGTCAAGGCTCTCAAGTCCAGTTGGAACTGGCGATTGATCGGATGGCGGATGGTGTGGCGACCCTTGCCCTTATCTATGGAAAAATCATCGTGGATTCTTCTTCCAATCCTTCTCCACGGGTCTTGCGGAGTGAAACCCCACTGTGGGTGGCACCGTCTTATCAATTTGGAGCTTTTGCACCGATTGAAATGCGCTCCCATCATGATGATGATTGCGAAAAATAAAAAGCTGCGAAAGCCACTCGATAACTTGCGATCAGTGGCTCAAGAAAACTCCATCATCTCCAATTTTCTTCCAGGGAATATAGCGAATGCCACTGCTTGTTGCGGTTTGGTCGCCGCCAAAGATCATCAGTGGCTTTTGACAGCGTTGTTCAACTAGGTTTGCAAAGTATCGCAATCCCTTTGACTGGTCTGCGCTGGGTATGGTTGTCGAGGATTTGATTTCTATAGGCTGCAGATCCCTTCCATTGGGATATACCAAATCTACCTCATTGTTATTCGAGTCCCTGTAGAAGTAAATTTTAGGGTCACTGCCGCTTACTAATTTAGTCTTAAGAGCTTCGGTAACAATTAAATTCTCGAATATTGAGCCTCGCAAAGGATCACGTTCGATTTGTGCAACATTTGATAGGCCGAGCAGATTGGTCAGAAGACCAGTATCGGTAAAATAGTATTTTGGTGCTTTAATGATACGTTTGCCGAAATTTTCGAAATAGGGTTCCAGACGATAGATAACCATTGCTGTTTCCAAAACAGAAATCCACCTCTTGATAGTATCGCGTGATATTCCAAGATCATTGGCGAGTGATTGGATGTCGAAGAGTGAACCGACTCTCCCCGCAAAGAGTCGCAAAAATCGGTCAAAATCTGAAAGTGAGCTAACGTTTATAATTTGCCTTACGTCTCTCTGGAGAAAAGTCTGAATATAGCTTTGGTAGAATAGTCCTATATCAGGCTCGATATTGCTATTTTCATATAGAGCGGGATAACTTCCAAACAAAGCGTACTGCGTCCACTCATTCCAGCGAATAAATCTAGCTTCTGATCTTATTTCCCGCAGAGATAAGGGTAAAAGCTGAAACAAAGCGACCCTTCCGGCTAGCGATTGACTGATGCCTTCCGTTAGCAAAAACTGAGCACTCCCTGTTAGGATGTAGTGACCTTTCTTTTTCTTCTTGTCGACGATTCCTTGGAGATAGGAAAATAGCATGGGGCAACGCTGGACCTCGTCCAATATCATCGGACCTTGCGATAGAAATTCACGCGGGTCGTCTTCGGCAAGCCGGAGAATATCGGGAAATTCAAGAGAGACATACCTATGGTCGGGAAATATCTCTTGGGCCAGGGTGCTCTTGCCTGACTGGCGTGGCCCGGTGAGAGCAAGAATGGGGAATTGTTGACTGGCCCTTACGAGGCGAGCCTCAATTTCTCTTTTAATATACATCAGTTAAGCCGATCTATGTAATTTGATGTATCGACATATCAAATTACATAATAAGACCTAAGAATCTAAAATTCAAAGGATATTTTGCATGTGGAGAGCAAGCTTTCGTCTAAGATTAGGTGATTGTTTGTGACTCTGAGTCCTTTAAATGGGTTCGATTGGTTGTCGCTTGCCATAACCCGATTGCTTAGAAAAAATTTGATGAGGCAACGGCAAAGTTGATCGAACAGGATCACGATCACGATCACGCACATGGCAAAGGCGAGGTGAACGGCAATGGCGAAGTTTTTGCGGGTGGTGGATGCCCTGGGCGAAGCGCAAAAGCCCTCTCCCAAAACCGGAAGAGGGCTTGATCAATTAACGTCAGAAATCTCAGCTATAGCTAGACACATCAGGACAGGTACAGACAAGGTTACGATCGCCGTAAGCATTGTCAACGCGTCCAACAAAAGGCCAGAACTTATTATCTTTCAACCAGGCTTTCGGGAAGGCAGCTTGTTCGCGGCTGTAAGGCCTATCCCATCCACCGGTCACGACCGCTGCCGTGTGGGGAGCGTGCTTCAGAACGTTATTGTCCTTCGGCACTTTACCCAACTCGACTTCTTTAATTTCGTTACGAATACTGATCATTGTGTCACAGAAACGATCCAACTCATGTTTGGATTCCGATTCTGTGGGCTCGATCATCATCGTGTTCGGTACCGGCCAGGACACAGTTGGTGCATGGTAACCATAGTCGATCAAACGTTTGGCGATATCATCAACGCTGACATCGGCAGTCTTCTTCACATCCTTCAGATCGATGATACACTCATGCGCAACCAGACCATTCTTTGCGCGGTAGACCACGGGAAAGGACGAATCCAAGCGTTTGGCCATATAGTTGGCGTTCAGAATAGCTACTTGGGTGGCTTTTTTCAGACCATCGGGACCCATCATGCGGATATACATCCACGAGATAGGCAGAATGCTGGCACTGCCCCAAGGAGCAGCAGAGATTGGGCCAACACCTTTGGCTCCACCCATTTTCACCACAGGGTGATTGGGCAGGAAAGGCGCGAGATGTTTCTTCACACCGATGGGGCCTACACCTGGTCCGCCGCCGCCGTGAGGAATACAGAAGGTCTTGTGAAGGTTCAAATGGCAAACGTCAGGACCGTATTTTCCAGGGCGGCACAGGCCGATCTGGGCATTCAGGTTCGCACCGTCCATATAAACCTGGCCACCATTCTCATGAATGATGTTACAGATTTGCACGATTTCTTCTTCGAACACACCATGAGTCGAGGGGTATGTGATCATCAAAGCAGCCAAATCGTTTTTGTGTTCGACGGCTTTTTGTTTCATGTCGGCAAGGTCGATATTGCCATCATTGTCACACTTCACCACCACAACCTTCATACCAGCCATGACAGCGGAAGCAGGGTTGGTGCCGTGGGCTGAGCTAGGAATCAAGCACACCTTGCGATGACCTTGACCTTGGGCCACATGGAAAGCATTGATGACGAGCAGTCCAGCGTATTCACCTTGCGCACCCGAGTTCGGTTGCAGAGAAATCGCGTCGAAACCTGTACAAACTGCCAAATAATTTTCCAGCTGATCGAACAGCTGCTTGTAACCTTGGGCTTGATCCAGTGGCACAAAGGGATGCAAACTATTCACTTCCGGCCAGGTGATGGGCAGAAGTTCGGATGCAGCGTTCAGCTTCATCGTACAAGATCCCAGGGGAATCATAGACCGAGTCAGGGAAAGGTCACGCGCTTCCAGTTTGCGGATATAGCGCATCATCTCGGATTCTGAGTGATAGCTATTGAACACCGGATGCTGCAGGTAGCTCGAGCTTCTTTGTAGATTCGCTGGAATCGATGCTCCCACTGTCGCAGCTAAGTCTTGTAAAGCTGGAACCGCTTTGCCTTCAGCAAAGATACCGAGCAATTGTGTCACTTGAGCCGCATCAGCCTTTTCATCCAGGGCAATCATGAGACTGCTGTCATCCAAACGACCGAGGTTGATACCTTGACTGAGTGCAGCTTTCAGATATGTCTCGGCTTTGGCTTTATCCAAACGAACGGTGAGGGTATCGAAGTAGGATTGGGACTTCAGATCGAAACCCAATTTCTTCAATCCAGCGCCGAGGAGTTGAGTCAGAGCATGGGTGCGCTCAGCGATGCGTTTTAAGCCTTCTGGTCCGTGATAGACGGCATACATTGAAGCCATGATGGCGAGCAGAACCTGGGCCGTACAGATATTGCTGGTCGCCTTATCGCGGCGGATATGCTGCTCGCGTGTTTGGAGCGATAAGCGATAACCGTTCTGACCGTTGGAATCTTTGGAAACACCAATGATGCGACCGGGCATGCGGCGCTTGTATTCGTCTTTAGTGGCAAAGAAGCCTGCGTGCGGTCCACCGTATCCCAGTGGAACTCCAAAGCGCTGCGAGTTACCAACAGCGATATCAGCGCCGAGCTCACCTGGAGATGTCAGCACGCAAAGGCCGAGTAGATCAGTGGCCAGAGTCACCAACAGTCCTTTAGCTTTCGCCTGCGCAATCAGCTGTCGATAGTCTTCGACCGATCCATCAGCAGCAGGATACTGCAAGAGAAGACCGAAGGCTTCCTGTCCTATCGTGAGTTTGTGAGGATCGACAACAGCGATCTCAAGGCCCAGCGCGAGAGCCCGAGTTCGGACCACTTCAATGGTTTGTGGCAAACAGCTGGAGGCCACGTAGTAAGTGGTGCCAAGGCCCTCAGGCGCTAAATCGTGACTCATGGCCATAGCTTCTGCAGCCGCGGTGCCTTCGTCAAGCAGCGAGGCATTGGCGACTTGCAGACCGGTAAGATCAGTGATCATGGTTTGGAAGTTGATCAGAGCTTCCATGCGACCTTGAGCGATTTCCGCCTGATAAGGCGTATATTGGGTGTACCAGGCTGGATTTTCGATGATATTGCGCAGCACAACGGATGGTGTGACGGTGTCGTAGTATCCCAGTCCGATATAGGAGCGATTCAGTTTATTTTGGCTCATGATGCGTTTGAGTTCGGCGAGAGCTTCGTGCTCTTGCAGTGCCGGTGGCAGATCCAAAAGTGCAGTATCCTGGATGGCTTTAGGCAGAGCGGTTCGAGTTAATTCGTCAAGACTGGCATAACCGAGCTCTTGCAGCATAGCGCTGACATCGGAATCCGAAGGGCCGATGTGACGACCAGAAAACTGCTGAACATCATTTGCTTTTTCCCAGACGTGAGACATGGAGATGGTCCACCTTTGTATCATGAGTTGTCGAGAACCCCCGGTAATCTAGCGAAACAGGAAGGAAAACGCAAATGATCCTCGCGACTTAGTCGCTCCCCAGACAAAGCTGTAACATCCTGAAATAAAGGGAAGAATGGGTGATGATGCGGAGCTATGCGCCTAAAGAGCGGACTTGGGCCTTGATTTCAGAGCGCAGAGACTCTTTTGGTAAGAGCCATCTCCGCCCTCAATCCAGTCGGTCCGCAATCTCCCGAAGCCCTCTTGTAACGTCCACAATTTCAAATTCGACTTTCAGGGTTTCGGACAGCTTGTGAATGTGGCTGCGCTTGAATTTCTCGCTTATAGAGCCGGTGAGTCGTTCTTTATCCTGTGTCGATAGTTTGCGAAATTTTACTTCCGAAACGATCAGTCTATTCTCACTTGCATAGTGAACGCAGTCTATTTCAATATCTTTTCCCTCGAAGTAACGGGATGCCGAGGGAAAACCTTCCCTGTATTGAATTTCAAAGACTTGTGCTGCGTGATCATGAATCAATTTCTCTTTTATGGCATTTGAATATGTCGACCATCGCGAGCGATGCGGAGAGTAGACTCCGTAGAAAAAGAGCAAAAAAGGATCAATGATTTTATAAAGGCTCTTCTTGCTGTTGCGTTCACTGTCACCGAAGGGTTGTTCTTTTACAATGAAATGGGCTGTGGTTAGGATAGAAAGGCTTTTGCTTAGACTGGTTTGTTTGATACCCAGGCGACTTGCTATCTCACTTGGCTTATGTATGCCGCGCCCAATCGCTTCCAATATAGCCAGGATATTCGTCCTGCTGATGGATTCGTCGGTCACAAGTCGAAGAGTCTCATTATCAAAAAATGATAGCTCGCCAAAGAAGAGGGATTCAGCATTTTCCAAAGTTGATTTTTGGCCGTCCATCAATTGCCAGTATTTGGGAATACCTCCGACAAGACTAAATTTTTCAAAGGTCTGGGGATCCAGAGGATCGCATTGAAGGCTCTCTGCAAAGTAGCGATAAGCCAAGGGTCGAAGGTTAATGACTCGTCGAGCACGCATATAAAGTGGACGTCGACTTTCGAGAAAAATCTCATGCATCATCGTTTGGCTAGATCCAAGAACACACAAGGTCAAACCATCGGGACGGTCATGATCTAACCATTTTTGAAGACGCGAGGGAAGCGACGCATCAGTAGCCACGAGATACGGAAATTCATCAAGAATGATGAGCGCTGGGACTTTGATTGTCTTGAAGATTTTAAGAAAATCATCCCAAGTTTTTGGCTCGATATCGACTGGTACAATTCCTTTGATGTCATTCCAAAGTTGATTCAGTTGCTGGGGGATTGTTGCTTCAATAGCCTGGCTATAGGCGACAGCAATCTGAGACCGACTGGCCCATTCTCGGATAAGTCGAGTCTTACCGACACGCCTACGTCCCATCAAAACTATAAACCCGCTTTGGGCCATTTCCTGAGTTAAAGCATCTAATTCATTGATTCTGTTGAAGAATTTGTTATGCATCGATTTATTATTCTGAAAATAATTATTCCAATTAGAATAATTATATGCTGCATCTCCATGAATGTCAAAGCTGCGTCGAGCTTCGCTGGAGTTAACCTTCAGCCGCAAGATTCATTCCATGCCAAGCAAACTCTCTTTTATTCTTAAAGGGATATGGCTCATGGGTACAGCCTTTGTACAAAATCAAAGTCAGACTTTAGTTTTGTACGGACCGCTTGAAACAGCAATACCTATGGGTAGTTATCGCTTGGCTAAGCGATCGGGCGAGATTTTGGCGGGTGGCGTAAGAGGACTATCGACAGAGACAAAAACAGAAAAACCGCACCCAAAAAGATGCGGCTTTCTCATGCTTACTCTTCGTCAGCGATATATTTTTCGTATTCAGCTGCCGAGATCAATTCGCCATCTTCTTTGCTGTATTCCAGCTGCAGCAGCCAACCGTCTTTGTAGGGATCTTCAGCCAGACCTTCGAGGTTTTTGGTGGCAGCGGTATTCACAGCCGTGACCTTGGCCGTCAAAGGCATATACAGATCCGAAACGGTCTTGGTCGATTCGATGGTGCCGAAGGTCGAGCCTGCTTTAAAGGTCTCGCCAACTTTGGGCAATTCCAAGTGAACCACATCACCCAATTGCTCCAAAGCATAACCGGTCACGCCGATGGTTGCTTTGCCGTTTTCAAGACGGATCCATTCATGTTCGCGGGTGTATTTCAGGTCCTTAGGAAATGACATTTTTCACCTCTTTCACGCATAAAAGTTAGGCCAGGCGATCACTTAACCTGTGCCGAATATAGGGGTCTTTTGACGATCTTCGCAACTTTTCTTTTGCCGCGGACATCGACTTCAAAGCTGTCGCCGGGCGAACCACCATCTTTTTCGATCAGAGCCATTCCACCAGCAAATTCCAGGGTTGGAAGGAAGGACCCGCTGGTGACAATTCCGATTTTTCGGTCACCTTTATAGATATCCATGCCGTGACGGGCGATGCCTTGCTCTTCGAGTTGAAAGGCAACCATTTTACGAGCTGGAATGGTTCCGGCTTTCTGCGCCTCCATTTTGGCTTTGCCGAGGAAATCGCCTTTATCAAAACGCACAGCCCAAGCGATTCCCGCCTCGATCGGCGTTACAGTCTCATCCATGTCATTGCCATAGAGCAGGTAGCAGGCTTCCAAACGCAAGGTATCGCGAGCTCCCAGGCCTACGGGTTTGGCTGGGGTCTTCTCCAGGAGAGTTGCAAAGGCTTGTTCAGCAACGGCGTTGGGCAGGTAGATTTCGTAGCCCCATTCGCCGGTATAGCCGGTTCTTGCTGTGTAGCCTTTTTGACCAAAGAAATCTGTGGCGACGATATCGGTATATTTCAGGGTGGCGACCTTGGCTTGATCGGCAGGGCTCAGCAAGGCCTTCAGGCATTCCTGGCTCTTGGGACCTTGCACAGCAATCTGGGCCCACTGGGGCGATTGATTGTCGATCTTAACCTTGTACCCAGCCTGATGATCGACCAGCCACTGGTAATCTTTATCCGCATTGGAGGCGTTGACGCAGAGCAGATAAAGCTCGTCACCCAAGCGATAGATAATCAAATCGTCGACAAATCCCGCTTCCGGAGTCGGTAACGCACTGTATTGGCCATTGCCAATGGCAAGGCGACTGACGTCATTGATGGTATGAAATTGCAGAAATTTGAGGGCATCCGGTCCCGATACGAAGACTTCACCCATGTGACTGACATCGAAGAGGCCGCAGATTTCGCGCACGTACTTATGCTCGGCCAACACACCTTCATAGCTGATCGGCATGTCCCAGCCACCGAATCCAGCAGTTTTCGCTTTGAGTTTTTTATGCAGCGAGTATAACGGGGTGGTCTTGAGAGATTCTTCCATAGTGACGCCTTATCCTTTCCGATATTTCCAAGGCTCCGAGCCTACCCAAGCCGCCAGGGAAAGTCCAGGAATCCGGCGGCTCGCCAGTTGACTGTTGCGGGAAAAAAATGTCATGTGACGCTGTCATCCTTTCAAAGGGAGTTTTGAATCCGTGCATGCCTATCTCGATATTCATCCTGAAGTTCTAGCAGCCAAAGCCGAGGGTCAGGCGATTGTTGCCCTGGAGTCCACGATCATCTCCCATGGCATGCCTTATCCGCAGAATGTGCAGACCGCACGCGAGGTGGAGGCCATCATTCGATCGGAGGGAGCCATCCCGGCAACAATCGGTATTATCAAAGGTCGGGTCAAAGTTGGTCTGACCGATGCCGAGCTGGAAAGTTTTGGCCAGAATCGGACGGTGGAAAAGGTTTCCCGGCGGGATTTTCCCTTGATCCTGGCGCAGAAAAAAGATGGAGCCACAACGGTTGCCGGTACCTTGATTGCGGCAGCTTGGGCTGGGCTTCGCGTGTTTGTCACGGGTGGATTGGGTGGTGTGCATCGAGGCGTCGCCGATAGTTGGGATATTTCCGCTGATCTGAGCGAACTCATGCAAACGGATGTGGCTGTGGTTTGTGCTGGGGTCAAATCCATTCTCGATATTTCAAAAACGCTCGAGGTTTTGGAAACGGCTGGAGTTCCGGTCATTGGTTATAAGACGGATGAGTTCCCGGCCTTCTTCACTCGTTCGAGTGGATGTCCTGTCCTGCAGAGGATGGACGATCTTCGGGATGTTGCTCAAGTGATCGAAGCAAAGTTTGCAATGGGCCTGAAGGGTGGATTGGTTCTGGCGAATCCAATTCCAGAGGCATCAGCCCTCAATGCGGATGAGATCGATCGAGTGATTGCTGAAGCCTTGAAGGATGCCAGCGCCAAAGAAATTTCTGGTAAAGCGGTCACGCCCTTTTTATTGAAAAGTATTGTCGAGCGAACCCAAGGCCGCAGCCTCGTGGCGAACATTGCCTTGGTCAAAAACAATGCTTGCGTCGGAGCTCAGCTCGCCCGAGCTTTGGCTAGCCTCCATTGAACTTAAGCTCTAGGACCAGAGCCCAAAGGCAGAAGTTCCGGATGGCGCCAAAGAGCAGGCCACTTTTCGGTGTCGTGGGTGCTGGCCAATTGAAAGTCACGGAAATCAAAGCCAGGCGAAACCGTACAGCTGACCAGCGTGAAATCAAATCGTCCTGATGTCATGCGCGATCCAAACCAACTCTCAGCCGGGACCATGACATGCGGGAGCTGGCCGGCATTGAGGTCCAGACCCAGACTCAATTTCTGCTCGGAACCATCGGGTCTGATCGTGATCACTTCCAACGGCGATCCTGCGTGGAAAAACCAAAGTTCATCGCTGCGAATGCGGTGCCACCTTGAAACCTGACCCGCGCCCAAAAGAAAGTAAATGGCAGTTCCATAGCTGCGATCGCCATCCATCCCGACAGGAAGGGACTCACGCGAAATATTGCCTTGAGACCGATAGGTTTCCCTATAAAAGCCTCCCTCCGGATGGGGAATCAAACCTAGTCGATGAATCCAATCAGCAGCAGTTTTGGGGTGACCCATATTGCCATCTCCCTTTAGGTGTTAGGTGCATCGCGCAACATTCGGCGGACCAGTTCAGCATCATCTGTCGGCTGCTGGCAACTGCCTTTTTCACAGAGATAATAAAGCGTCCGGCCAGCTCGGGTTTCCTTGCCTTCCAGAGTTGGACAGACATCCGCGAGACTGTCATCGGCCTTTAGGAAAACAGCATTCGGCACAAAGTCAGCGCAGAGATTCGGCCAAGCCAAATCTTTTTTGTCCTCGGTAGCGACAACCAACTCCCAATGCTGTCCGTTGATCCAGTCAAGAGCCAGCATGAGCATGGGGAAAGATCCTGGAAAGCGTTGCATGAGTTCGGCTGTTTTGCGGAGAATATGCTCGGCTTTGCCTCCCAAACTCAGATCGCTGGTCGCGGCACTGAGCCGGACTAGGTTCCAAGCGCTCAGGCTGTTGCCTGCGGGGGTTGCGTTATCGAGAAAGTCTTTACCTCGCAATAGGATCGTGCCGTCTTCGCCATCATGGTCGAAGTAGGCGCCACCTTCGGCGTCCCAAAAGAGTTCATCTTGAATCTTTTGCAGTTCAACTGCCGTTCGAATCCAACGAGCATCAAAGCTGGCTTCGTAAAGTTCGATGAGACCGAAAATCAGACTGGCGTAATCTTCCAGATAAGCATTGAATCGCGTTTCACCGCCGCGGTAGGACCGCTGCAGACGACCATGCTTTTTCATGTTTGTAAGGACAAAGTCGGCGGCTTTCTCGGCGCTTGCTAACCATTCTGATTGGCCAAAGACCTTATAGGACTTGGCCATGGCACCGATCATGAGACCGTTCCAAGCTGTGAGAACTTTATCGTCGAGCAGTGGTCGAATGCGCTTAGAGCGATGCGCCTGGAGCTTGTCGATAAGCTGACGATACTCTTCATTTTCTCGAGTTGCCAAATGAGGGACTTTTTGCTGATGAAGAATGTTGGCCTTGTGTACCGCCTTGAGTCCGGCGGCAGCTTCCAAGGCCTCGACTCTTTGATCGACATGGAAATTGCCATCATCAGCGATCGAAAAGTATTTTTGCAGAGTGATGTATTCGTTCGGAGTGAGAACTTCGCGAAGCTGGTCAACGGTCCAGACGTAAAATTTGCCCTCAGCTTTTTCACTGTCAGCATCTTCTGCTGAATAGTAGCCGCCCTCGGGACTTTGCATGTCACGGATGATATAGCTTAAGGTTGTTTCCACCACATCGCGATATTCATTCGATCGAGTGATCTGAAAGCCTTCTGAGTAAGCGAGCGTGAGCAAGGCATTGTCATACAGCATCTTCTCGAAGTGAGGCACGAGCCAGGTTTCATCCACCGAATAGCGGTGAAATCCTCCGCCCACATGATCGCGCATGCCGCCTCGGGCCATCCCATCGAGGGTGCCGATTACGGCTGATAGAGCCCGATCATCTTCCTGACTTCGCGAAATTCGCATCAAAGCCATCAGCGCCATAGCTGGTGGAAATTTCGGAGCGGCTCCAAAGCCACCCCACTCTGGATCGTAGGCCTTCAGCTCCCGTTCCAAAAACCCTTTGAGCGGACGCGGATCGAAACCTGTTTCCTGACTGACTTCATCTTCGACCATTTTCAGGTGTTCCATCAGTTCGAAGGCGCTGTCTTCAATGTCCTGCTGCTTGGTTCGCCAGACTTCGGCGAGTCGACCGAGAATTTGTTTGAACTGCTCTCTCGGGAAGAAGGTTCCACCCCAAAAAGGCTTACCCTGAGGGGTGAGCATCGCCGATAGCGGCCAACCACCTCGTTGATTCATGGCCTGAACCGCACGCATATAGATGGCGTCGACGTCCGGGCGTTCTTCCCGATCCACCTTCACAGGCACGAAGTATTCATTGAGGATAGCTGCCACGTCCGTTTTCTCGAAGGAATCCCCTTCCATCACATGGCACCAGTGGCAAGTGGCATAACCTATGGACAGAAATATGGGTTTATTGTCCTGCCGAGCCTTGGCAAAGGCTTCCTCGCCCCAGGGGTACCAGTCCACGGGATTGTGCGCATGCTGGAGCAAATAAGGTGAAATTTCTTTGGATAAACGGTTCATGGGTGTCCCTCCCAGGCAAGTCAGGCTTGGTGTAGCGGGATCTGGCGAGCCAAAGTCCGCAAAGTGAACCCAGAGTGTTAGGTTTCTGGACACCTGTCGAGGGAAGAATCTTACGACCGCAAAGAAAGTCCAAGGAATCCAGCGAATCCTGGCTATATTGACAGGCACGAGGTTTGCTTAATACTCCGCAGAACTGGCCGAATCTCGTTGTGCTGGGCCAGAAGCGGAATTGATGTGGAGTTACCTATGCGGATGTTGAAGTCGTTGTTGCATTGGATGTGGATGATCTCGGTTGCTGGTATGTTGTCTTCGCTTTTTCTGTCGAATGTCTCGTTTGCTGCGGCTGTTAAAGCCTGCAAGAAATTGAAAGAAAGCTCGCTTGTTGACGCCAGTCGGGACCAGAACAAAGACAAAAAAGTCTATTGTACGGTTACCCCCCGTCTTGGCACTGTCGGTGATTATGTTGAAATCAAAAACCAATATAATTACATTGTGGCAGTGGGTCGTGTGATCAAACAAGGCAAGGCTGCGACAATCGTCGTCCTCACGAAGTATAATCGTGATGAAGGATCGATGTCTGGCTACCCTGCCATGCTTCGGATCAACGAAAACCAGGACTACTGGACGGCAACTAACGCTCCTTTCTGATGCTCAGGGCTCGATCGGGGCATCTCCAAAAGAGATCTCATGAACGAGCCCTTAGACCTTTCCGTTGTCATCATTGCGCTCAATGAAGAATCCAACCTCAAGCGTTGCCTCGAGAGTCTGCCTCCCTCTGTTGAAATTATCCTACTCGATTCAGGAAGCACGGATAGAACGGTGTCCATAGCAGAAAGCTTTGGTGCACGAGTCTTTCAGCGCCCTTTCAGCAATTTTGCCGAACATAAAAATGCCGCCCTGAGTTATGCGACTCGAACCTGGGTTTTGGCCATTGATGCCGACGAACAGCTCGACGCCGACTTGCAAGCGAGCATCATTCAAACCATCGCTAACGCTGGTGAGGTTCAAGCCTTTCACCTGCAGCGCCGGCTGGTTTTTATGGGGCGCCAGATGCATTTCGGCAAAACTCGAGATTGGCCCGTTCGACTCTTTCTTAGGTCGAAAGGCCGCTATGAAGGAACCATTCACGAAGAGCTCAAGGTTCCCGGACAGGTCGGAAAAATCCGGACTGGATTGATGTGGCACTATAGCTATCGGGATTTAAGTGACTATTTCGTGCGGTTCAATCGCTATACCACGGCCATTGCCGAACGTCATATGCGGGAAGGCAAAAAGGTAGCTTGGTCGGGTCATCTCCTGCGCCCTTGGCTGGAGTTTTTTTCGCGCTACATCCTTCGATTGGGCTTTTTAGATGGGTATCCGGGTTATACCTACGCCTTGATTTCCAGCATTTATGCCTACATTAAATACGCCAAGATCATTGAAAAAAGGCTCGAGCATGAGTAAGCCTAAGGCCGCTTGGATCCTTTGCTCGAATCGTTGGAACAGCGCGATTACCGAATATGCCCTCAGCACAGGGCGATCATTGCGACTTCAAGGCTGGACGGTTTTCTACTCAGCTTTGAGTCAATCTCCAGGCGAAGCCAGGGCTCGCTCCTATGATCTGCCCGGTGATTCTTTTGCAAGCTTTGGTCTCGGCGAAGTTTTGAAATTGAAGCGATTGCAGCAAAAAATTCTACCCTCAGTCGTTTTCCTCTTCGGTGGGCCGGAAACCTTCCTCGCAAGATTTTTGCGGGGTGTTCCCTGCGTTCGATTTCGTGGTCAGGATAAGGATATGAGTGAAACCTTGTCTGGCTGGAAGAATCAGTTGAATATGAATCATTGCGAGGCAGTCCTGGTTCCTTCCAAGGTTTTGGCTCAATGCTTTGAAGGCATTTTGACCAAGCCTGTTTTATCTGTAACACTTGGAGTTGACGAGAAGAAATTCTTCTACGCTGCTGATGCTCTCCTATCAAGCACGAGGCCGACTCTGCGTATCATCGGTCGCCTTGATCCCATAAAAGGGCATCAAAGCTTTCTTGAAATCTATCAGAACCTGCTTAAACAATGGCCCGCAGGGAGACCCAAGCCCTGGCTGGAAATCATAGGTCAGCCGGCGAATATCTCTGAGCAGCAGCTTCGTGATACAGCCAAGCTGCTTGGACTGATAGAAGGTGAAGACTGGCAGCTGCGTAATGAACGCATCGCCGATCTTGGGAAAGTTATGGCTGCCACTCACATTGGAGTGATTTCAAGCTTGGGATCTGAAGTCATTTGCCGGGTCGCGGAAGAGTTTTTGCTCAGTGGTGCGCCGATCTTCGCCTCAGGTGTGGGGAGTCTGCAGGAGTGTCTGATCCATGAAAGTTTCGGAGTCAGTTATCTTGGACTGAATCGAAATGAAGCGGCGTCCCTACTTTTATATCAACTGTGGAATGCCTTTGAGGAAAAGGATCAGGATCGTCAGCAAAGGGCGCTCGAATCCAGAAAGCATTTTAGCCTCGAAAGTATGGGGCGGGCTTTGGAAAAGTCATTAAAAGACTTACTGTGAGAAGGTTCTGTCATGCCTCTTGTTTTACCAGGGAACCCATAATTTCTGGGCTTTCATTTAGAATCTGAAAGAGCCTTTGAGTCGATTTTTGGGGAAGGTTTTCCCCACGCTCCCATTTTTTCACGGTATCGATACTTACCATTAAAAGTTCCGCGAGTTGCATTTGGCTTAATCCATGTAATTTCCGGAATTTTTTGATGTCTGCCACTGTCACGTTAGGAGCCGTCGAGAAGCTGATCCTTGAAAATTTATGAACTCGCGCTCTTGATGGATCTCCCTTGAAATATTCTACAGCATCGTTTAAACCACTGAGTATATCGGCAGCTAAATCAACTCTTTTTGAAGTCATTTTTTACCACTTGTCTTATCTGATATGCAAGTTTTGAAAAGGCCGATTCTTCAGCCTTTGTGAGAGTTTCTGTCTTTGCTTTTAAATTGGCCGTTATCAAAACTATGTACTGACAACTTTGAATGTCGAGATATATCACCCGGCATCCGGATCAATCTGGTTGCAAAATTCCTCCAACGCATCGCGAAAATCCGGGAAGTCTTCCGGACTAGCACCGTGCCCGCTTTGAGGGAGATGAATAAGTTTGGCATTCGAAAGTTTCTTTTTCATTCGCTCAGCAGCGAGGCGCGAAAGTAAGGAACTCTCTTGCTCGCCGCGAACGATCAGCACGGGAACTTTGATTTCATCCAATCGATTGGTTAGGTCTATTTCGCGGGATTCTTTTTGGATCTGCTCCAATGCGAAAGGATTGGCCCAAAGAAATTGCGCCGTCAGCACGCGATGCAACCAGCCTCGATCGAGCTCGGGATAAATAGCTTCGGCATCATCCAGAACCAACCCTGCCACTCTGTTAGGAAATTGCAGGGCGTGCTCTACAGCCATGGAAACGCCGCGGGAAAAACCGTAAAGAATATAGCGCGGCAATTGAAAGTGATCGACAATCGCTTCGATATCGAGGCATCTCGAGAGAAAATCAAAATGCCCTTCCTGAGGGCTTGAGCTCTTGCCACAACCCCGATGACTAAAGGCAATGCCTGGTCTTGGGCGAATCACTTCTACTCGCTCTGCAAACATGGAAGCTGTACCCAGCATTCCTGGAATAAAAAGCATGGGAACGCCGACATTCAAATCAGGACTGCGCAGAACTTCGATCTGAACCCCATCTTTGGTCGTTGCGAAATCTTCTAGGAGCCTGGGATGGGCGCTGTAGATCTGATCTCCCTGCATCGCTCGACTTGGAGCGTCTCCTGACTGACTCATAGATTCACTCCTATCCAAGCTCTGGGCTTACTGCCATCGGCCTTAGCAACCAGCCCTTGGGCTTCCATCGCTTCGACAATACGTGCTGCTCGATTGTAGCCTATTTTGAGCATTCGCTGTAGGTAAGAGGCACTGATCGCTCCTTGTCTTTGGGCAATGCTGATGGCCTCATTCCACTTTGGATCAGTTTGACCCGCGGACTCCATCCCGGTTTCGATTCCAGATGGATTTGCCTGCCGTTGATACTCTTCATCAATCCATTCCATAGCGCTGCCATCATAGTGCGCATGGGTAGATTTCTTCAGGTGATCGACCATGGTCACGACCTCTTCATCACTGAGGAAAGCTCCTTGGATTCGCTCCAAGCGTGATGAACCAGGTCTCAGAAAGAGCGTATCGCCCTTGCCAAGGAGTCTTTCGGCCCCCATCGTATCGAGAATGGTGCGGCTATCGATGCGGGAAAAGACTTTAAAGGCGATGCGACAAGGCAGGTTGGCCTTGATGACGCCCGTGATGACATCCACTGATGGCCTCTGCGTGGCAAGGACAAGATGAATGCCGCTAGCACGGGCTTTTTGAGCGAGTCTTTGGATCGATCCTTCGACATCTTTAGAGGCTGTCAGCATCAGATCGGCCAGCTCATCGATGACGATGACAATGAAGGGCAGTTTACCAATTTCAATATCGGGAAAGCGTTCACGAATGGAAGCCTTCTGATCAGCCGTGGCGTGATCCCAGAATTGATTGAATCCTGATATATGACGAACCGAGGATGTTTCCATGAGCTGATACCTTCGATCCATTTCATTGCAGGCCCACTTGAGGGCTAGAGAGGCTTTCAGTGGTTCTGTAATTACTGGCATCAAAAGGTGAGGGATCCCCTCATAAACTTTGAGCTCCAGAATTTTGGGGTCTACCAGGATCATGCGCACCTGATCGGGGCTTGCTTTCAAAATCAAACTGCAAAGCAAGGCATTGATCGCCACAGATTTTCCAGAACCGGTTTGACCAGCCATTAGCAAATGGGGCATCGCGGCAAGGTCACAGCAGATGGGTTCGCCGTTCAAGGCTTTGCCCAAGGCGAAAGTCAGAGGCGATCGCGAGCTTTGAAAGACCTGGTTTTGGACCAAATCACCGAGGAATACGGTGTCCCTTTTTTTGTTCGGAACCTGTACACCTAGAGCGCGTTTGCCCGATACAGGATGAATGAATATGGAATCCACTCGAAGTGCCAGCGCAATATCATCCAGGAGTCCCGTCACCTTCGCTAATTTGGTTCCGGCATGGGGCTGAAATTCATAGACTGTGACGACGGGACCGGGTTGAATGGCGACGATTTCGCCGCCTATACCAAATTCACTGAAGGATTTGACCAAGGCTTCAGCGGTCAGCTCGAATTCCTTTTTTTGCTCGTCACTAACGCTGGCCGTGAAGGGGCTGGTTTTAAAGAGTCCCGCTGGAGGTGGCTCGTAGGCAGGATCGGTGCCTAACTCCAAGACTTCTAATTCCTGCACGGCAGAAATTTGTTCCTGATGAGTGGGAGGGTTGATCGGTTCGATGATTGCTTGTGAATCCATGGGAACGGATGCATGCATAGGAATGAATGGAATCGATTCCATCTGAACGAGTGGCTCGGTAAATTCCTGCGATCGAGCTTGGACTATCGGAGGCACTTGAGTCGAAGGTGCAGGCGATTTAGCAAACCACCGACTCCAAAGGCTTGGCTTGGCGACTTTCTCTGGGCTTGGCGGTTTGGCGGCTTTTCTATCAGCGAGATACTGCAGCCAAAGGTCGCGAAGATTTTCTAGGGCGGGCTTTATCAAGGGTTGGCGACGGATCAGAACCAGAGCTAGGAGTAGACTCGAGACCAGAAAAATCGCTAGACCGCCGCGCCCTACTCCATAGGTAAAGGCTTTATGGAGGTAGTAGCCTAAGGCGCCGCCTGGCAGATATTTCAGTCCTTCAATGGACAGATCCGGCGCCCACTCCTCAGCCGCCATCAGAAGATTGCCAAAGAGCAGCGTCCAGCCCAAGAGCCGAGCTTTACGAAAGGCATCTTTTTGGCCTAAAACACAGGCCACACTCATCCAAACCCAAGGCAGAGGCAGCAGAAAAGCCACCACACCAAGCCTATAAATCAATGAGGCGGACAGATAAGAGCCCAGCATGCCGCCCACATTGTGAGGCGCCCTGGGAGGGAAAGAATAATTGAAGTTGGATGGGTCAAAAGGCGAAAAGCTGAGCAGCGACACCAGCATAAACGCGCTACCGATCAGGATAACGAGCAGGAGGATTTCCTGGGAATAGCCATCTTCCGGTCTTATGATTCGGAATTGGCGCAAGGAATGCCAGATACCTTTGGAATTCGCGTCTTCCATGAAAGCCTCGATGTCACAATGAAGGTTGAGCTTCCCTTCATTGTATCAAAGACGAGGCGTCTGCGGTCTGGCCTTTAGTGTTGATAGCGTTTGTTATCTTCACGAAGAGACTGCATCAAGTTGAGATAAATGCCAAAGAGTTGCTTTTGTTCCAGAGTTGGTAAAAAGCTGATCATGGATTTTATCGTCTTGAGGTCAGGAGCAGCGAAAAGGTGCACACAGAATTCTTCCATGGATTTACCTGGGGTCGCCATCTTTTCCTCGCCATCGAGAGCTTGCACTACAGTTTTGGAAAACAGGATGTGATTGCCTCGCATAGCTTCCTGAAAGATCACGCGCCAGAGCGGAGGAAGGAAAGCAGGTTGATCATACAGTTCGAGCAAAAAGTCTTCGGGCAGGGCAGCAAGATTTTTCATGGCTTATCAACTCCACAGGGGTCCCAGCAACAACAGCAGCCGAACTCCTTAGAGCAAGTTCCGTACGGATACCTAGTCTTATGAAAAGATTGGATTTAAATGGCGCAAAGACTGTCCAGTATCCTGACACCTGGCGGGAAATGAGCAGGGCGATCTTTGGGATGCCCCACTTCTCTAGCGAGGAAGGACCTTGGAAGAACCTTCTTGACCGCAGTTTTGCCCCATATTGCAGGGCAAAGAAAGCGACATGGATTCATTGAGGAAGACTTTGATTGATAGCGTCGATTAAAACAGATTGGGCAGATGACTTGGAAAGAGCGCTTGAACCTGGAGCTTATTGGTGTTGAGTTCGTCAGCATATTGCTTAGCGTAAGGGCCAGTGACGAAAACTTCTCGCGGGCGAACGCTTTGAATGATGGATTTTAGCTCTCTTGCATCGCCGGATCCGCTGATAAAGAAGCGTTCGGCTACAGGGCGCCGGAGGTCAGGTGACGAAGGCTGTCCGGGTGAATCCTCGATACAAAAAATTGGACCCTCAGGCAATGGCCGACGGTCCGCGGCGCGTGTGAGGTTATTGTCAGGTAGAATGAGAACCTTCTTTTCCCGCAGTCTTTTATGCAAAAGACTGTAGGTGCCAAGGTCCGATCCATACATGGCGTATATTTGATTGATGCGATAGATGCTCTTTTGGACAGCCGGCTCGATACCATGCTCGCTGAGGAATTTGCAGATCTCTTGGGCGACAGCATAGGGCTCACACATAATCACGGGATACTCACCGCCGGATATGCGCTGTTGAACCGCCTGGAGAAGACGATCCTTCTCTTTTTTGCGGCTGGTATGATGATGAGCTGGAAAAGGGCTGCGAGCGCCAAGAATCAAGGTGTCAGCCGGCTTCAGCTGCATGACCCTGGTTATACCGGTCTTTTGAGGCTGCAGCTGGGGTGCATAGAGCAGACTGCCATGCCTTTGCTCCACCCAAAGCGAAGAGGCGCCCAGACCGGTTCCTGATGGGAGCAGCTCCATTCTTAGCTGGCCCAGCGATACAATCTGGTTATAGGGGCAGATCAAAGCATTGAGCTTGATGTTGTTGATCGCGAGAAGCTTGACTGTCTCTTCGGTCGTAATCACTCGAGCTTCCGTGCGACCACTCAGGCAGCAGGCACTGGATAAAAAAGACAAATCTCGGGTAAACCGCGCGTCAAGCCACAGAATGGAGTCACGGATCTGAATCCCATCCTCTGTGGCACGCAGTTGCCAGCCGGAAATGTCTGTCTCGCTCGCTTCCATGAGTCGTCCAAAGACTTTTTCTTACCTAAAGGTTTTATAATGAGCCTGGCGCTCTGGGTCAAGTTGGACAGATGGCATGTGGGCTTAAAGGCAAGAAAAAGCCCATCCCACGTCTTGGGACAGGCTGGATGGCGGCCTCTCTATGTCAGAATGATCTTAAATAACCCGAGAGATGTTTTCACTGTTTTCATAGCGAACATGGTAGGTCATGCGCCAATAGAAGACATTGAATGGGGTGACCCCTTGAATTTTGCCACTATTGAAAAGTTTGTACAGGGCGACATAATTCAAATAGGCTTCGAGGACCTTGTTGAAATGCTGTCTGGAAGTACCGTATTGAGCAACCATGATCACCACCTCCTGCCTTTTCTTTCGGTGACGACTTTGTGAACTTAAGCCGAATTCGTAAGTATCCCTCGTTGAACCAAAAAGATTCAAGATATTATATCCTTGCAGCCTAAGCAAAAGCTGCCTCTGCGCGTCTGAGCAACACTCTGTTATCCTGAGATCACGGACAACTTTGGAGTTAGCAAGCAGTGACCGTCATGGTTCTCAGTTTTGCCGCATTGCTGGTGGGTCTTGGACTGACTCTCATGGTCCGTGGCTATTGGCTCAGTCGATACCCCAAACGGGCTTGGTCCTACCGCCGGCGCTACCAGCAGTTGATAGCACGCATTGATATGGCTGTTATGAAGGTTAATACCTTAGGCAATTTGGTCCCGCACGTAAAGAACGCTCGGGTTCTGGATGACTTCGAGTCGTGCCTTCGGATGATGGAGACTTTGCTCAGTGCCCTGACTCGGACACCCAATTTTGGCTTCGATCCCAAACTGATCACCCAGGTTCATCCCTTGGTGAAGAGAGTTGAGGGAAAAATTGAGGACACTTACCGAAAGTTCAAAAGATCCATCGAGGAAAGACCTCTTTTTGCCGGACTTTTGGCCCGTTGGCAGGAGGAGACCACTCTCCCCGCGCAGGGCTGCTACTTTTGTTCGCGACCCTTTATGAGGGCCTATTTCAAACCGGCGACCATTCGCGTCGACGGGATTCATTTGCGAGTTTACGGTTGCCACATCTGCGTTGCTGAGCTGAAAGCGCATAAAAAGGTCAAAGTGCTTTACTTCCACGATCAGGGGCGTCCCATTCATTGGTCGCTGGTGGACAGTTATAAGCCTATGGAACAATTTTGGGATTTGAACCGGCGCAAGCCAAGCTATCAGGAACCCATCATAGAGCTTGTCGACTGAGTGATCGGATTGGTTGCTTATCGTTTTGTTTGGGTCGAGCTGCGAGGAATGGACTTTCCCTTCCAGGTATCCAAGAGTACACATGAGTCTGTAGTTTTTTCGAGAGGAGACTTCGTTATGACAAAACCTGTTCGCGTTGCTGTGACCGGTGCTGCCGGTCAGATCGGTTATAGTCTACTGTTTCGTATCGCTTCCGGTGAACTCTTCGGGCCGAATACCAAGGTCCGCTTGCATTTGGTTGAGTTGCCTGCCGCTATAAAAGCAGCAGAAGGCACCGCCATGGAACTTGAAGACTGCGGCTTTGCGGCTCTGGATGGAATCGAAATCCACGATGATCCAGCCAAAGGCTTTGACGGTATCAACTGGGCCCTGCTCGTCGGCAGCAAGCCACGCGGTCCCGGTATGGAAAGAAACGATCTGATTCGCGACAATGGCCCGATATTTGTGGCCCAGGGTCGCGCTCTGGCCCGCGCGGCGTCTGATGTACGTATCGTGGTCGTCGGCAACCCATGCAACACCAATGCCTTGATCGCTCAGCATAACTGTCGTGAAGTGCCTGCGACCCGTTTTTCGGCGATGACTATGTTGGATGAAAACCGCGCCAAAGCTCAGTTGGCTTTGAAGGCGGGCGTGAACGTTGGCCAAGTGAAAAACCTCGCGATCTGGGGTAATCACAGTTCGACCATGGTTCCCGACTTTGACAACGCTTTGATTGGCGATAAGCCCGTCATCGAAGTGATCAAGGAACGTCACTGGTTGGAAAATGATTTCTTTGCCACCGTTCAAAAACGCGGCGCAGCTATCATTGCCGCTCGTGGAAAATCTTCGGCAGCATCGGCCGCTTCTTCGGCGATCGATCATGTGAAGAGATTTCTGGTGAAAACGCCGGCTGGCGAATATTTCTCAGCCGCTGTTCCCAGCGATGGCAAACTCTATGATATCCCTGCTGGTCTAATCTTCTCCTACCCTGTTCGCTCAAATGGCGACGGCACCTATGAGATAGTCAAAGACCTTAAATTGAGCCCCTTCGCTCGCGAAGGTATCGCTAAAACCACCAAAGAATTGCTCGACGAGCGTGAAGTGGTTAAAGATCTGCTTGGTTAATTCGAAGCGTTAAAGGCGACCTTTATGGTCGCCTTCTTTATCCCAGCCTGCAGGAGAATTTATGCGCCCTTACATCGCTCTGGCTCTATCTCTTGCCTCCTTGACCTCAGCCTGCACGCCCACTTTTCTTAGCAAGTATAGGGATGGTCGTGAATCGAGTGAGGTGAAACCGGCAGCAGCGAATGCGTCGACAGCAGCCCACAAACCTTCAACGCTTATGACTCCTGCGGCGGGAATTCCTCGGTCCACTCGACCCGCGATCTTTGCGCTTGATCAGGGAACCTTTCGCTTTCAGATGAGCTATGATCGGGTCTGGGATGCGACGCTGGATGTGCTTTTGCGAAATTACAATCTAGCGATTGCTGACAGGGGAAATGGCTTGATCACCACCGAATGGGATTCCTATTATCTGGATGGTAAAGTGCATCGGAACAAGCTGTCTTTGCGACTGAAGCGTATCGCAGGTAATTCGGTGGAGCTGACCGTATTCAATAATGTCGAGGCGCTGAGCAAGTTACCGGATGGGGGCATCACAGAAATCTGGTTGCCGACGGACAAAAATAAAGCCGAAATAGGTCGTATCGTGCAAAATATGGCGATCGCCATGGGTCAGCCAAAACCCGATTTGCCGCAAGAGTTGACAGCTGGCGGCTCGCCTGCCACGGAAAAAACTCGATTATAATTATTTCTTCCAGAAAATACGGATATTTCCGCTTGTGGAATGGAGCTTAGGACCTTGGACCTTTGTGGTTCTTGTCTTTTTCTCATGCCATTTCCAGGTACAATAGAAGCAAGTTGACAAAGACCGGTTCGTGCTTACTTTGGAGCAGGCGTGTCCTAAAACCCTTGGACGGGTAATGTTAATGATTGTCAGGAGTTAGCGTATGGCTTTTATGAAACGAATTCTTCTCTTTGCGGCGGTCAACATTGCGATCGTCGCGACGGTGTCTTTGGTCCTGAATCTTTTAGGTGTTCAGCCTTACTTGACCAGTCGTGGCCTGAATCTGCCTTCCCTGGCGGCCTTCTGCTTGGTGTGGGGTATGGTTGGTTCTTTTGTGTCTCTGCTGATTTCCAAACCCATGGCGAAGTGGTCGCTGGGTGTGGAAGTGATCGATCCCAACACGGGCGGACGAAACGGTGAGTTGGTGCAGATGGTGCATCGCCTGGCCAAAGCTGCTGGTTTGCCTAAAATGCCAGAAGTAGGCGTGTATCCAGGCATGGAAATTAATGCCTTCGCAACTGGCGCGACCAAGAGCAGTTCATTGGTGGCTGTTTCTCAGGGTCTTTTGAACCGAATGGACCGGGAAGAAGTGGAAGGAGTGCTGGGGCACGAGATTGCTCACATTGCCAACGGCGATATGGTAACGATGACCTTGATTCAGGGTGTTATAAACGCCTTTGTGATGTTTTTCGCTCGTATCGCTGCCTACGCGGTTAGCCAGGCGCTCAGAGGTGATCGCGATCGTGATTCCGGAATGGGTGGCTTAGCATACACGTTGACGGTCTTCGCTTTTGAGATCGTCTTTGGGATTTTGGGAAGCATGATTGTAGCTTGGTTTTCACGCTATCGTGAATTCAGGGCCGATGTCGGTGGAGCGAAGCTTGCGGGTCGCAACAAGATGATCCGCGCCTTGCAAAAGCTGCAAGCCGGTATGCAGCTTCCCGCTGAGGAAGAGCGAGCGCCGCAGTTGGCGGCATTCAAGATCTCTTCGCGCAAGGCTGGGTGGTTAGCTTTGTTCTCCACTCACCCACCGCTTGAAGTTCGTATCGCTCGCCTGCAGCAGTATGTGAGCTAAGGCTTCTGGCTTGGTTTTGGCCGGTTCATCCGGCCAGACCCTCCCCGTCTCTTGGATCCTGCCACCTCTCTCCGAAAATTCTTACGAAAAAAGCGTTGCCAGACTCCGGGTTGCTATTATAAAACCCTTGCTCAAGCTTCGTGTCTCGGGAGCGTCCTTTCAGAGATATGGAGGGATGGCCGAGTGGTTTAAGGCGGCGGTCTTGAAAACCGTTGTGGGGAAACTCACCGGGGGTTCGAATCCCTCTCCCTCCGTTTGCGGAGCTTGATCATAGCTAGAGTATTTTTTGGAGAGATGGCAGAGTGGCCGAATGCACGTCCTTGCTAAGGACGCGTCTGGGTAACTGGACCGAGGGTTCGAATCCCTCTCTCTCCGCCACCGACCTTTTTCAAGGTTGGGTTTGGCGTTTCTTCTTTTTTCCCTCTTAAAATATAGCGGTTTTTTTGACGGCGTTTAGCTGTTTTTTTAAGCACTTTTGCGCTTTCGCACTGCACTTGGAAATGAGCCGAGAGTTTGACGTATTGGCTTAGGTATGATAGCGCCAAACATTCATAGTCTTGAGCCAATCAGCGTTTTCTCTCTACGCTTTTCTGTTCAAAAATTAGACAGATTGTTTTTGGTGCTCGCGCGATTGACTCGGTCAATGCTCTTAAAATTCTCGCTGATAATAAAGTTATCCACAATTTGATATTCAATTCTGTGGATAACTTTAATTTTTCCAGTTCGACCCTTTTCCGAGCTTTTTTAAGAAGTCAAAATGTATAAAAAATAAGCAGGACGCTTTGCATTCATTCGATCAGAAGAAATATGCAGGCTGAGGCTTTCTCATTTTGAAATCAAAGTCCCGTGCCTACTCTTTTTTAAAGCGCGCAATCGGTCATTCCTTTGATCGAATGATTGCGATTCCATCGATCGAATGATGCGAAAAATTTTCGTGGTTTTTTGCACAGACGTTTTGATACCAACTGATGACGGAAGATTGTTTTTTCACTCGAATCAGTGAAAGACTTGGAGGTCTTTGATTCCAAGCAAACCTTGTTTCACCCGTAAGGCTGCGTTGAGGATCGTGTTGACGCCGAGTCTTCCTGTGAATAGATAGAGCTCCCGAATGCCGCTTTTGCCAAGACCTACCAGGATTTCTTCCAAGAGGATTCGACTCGTATCGGGATCTGTTGGATCGATCCCAAAGTACACGCCGATGCGTGCGGGTTTGAGGGCTTCTACCGTTTTCAGAATGAGCGTCTTTGCTTCCAACCTATTCTGCCGGCAAAGAGATTCAGGTACCAAGTAAAATTGTCTAACGACTTCGCCACTGCTATCGGAGAGCATGAGAGGCTGATTTTCGTTCAAACCTTTTTCGTTGAGAAGACTGAAGACATCATCAATGCGATCGAGTGAAAACACTTCCCTCGCACTGGCCTGACCTTGACGATAGAGGCCAACCCAGAATGGGCAGTCGGCGGTGTCCTCCGGACG
This sequence comes from Oligoflexus sp., assembly GCA_041736645.1. GTDB lineage: Bacteria > Bdellovibrionota_B > Oligoflexia > Oligoflexales > Oligoflexaceae > Oligoflexus. The sequence goes on from JBGSTF010000252.1 coordinate 26,954, forward strand.
AGTGATAATGAGGGATATCGAGTTGGTCGGCAAATCGCGACTATCTTGAGCTTCGGGTGAAGTGCCAGAGACACTTCCGGCTTGAGCTGATGATGGCATAAAGATTTCCTTCCGTTGGAGGACTTTCCGATTTTAGCGAAGGAAATTGTTTTGCACCAACTATTTCGTCTGGTGCTAGGCTGGCAAAGCAGAAAGAGTTGTGTCAAATAAAAGGTAAAACTGTATCCACGACAAAACAAGCATCTTCTTTCGAATAGAACTCAGAGGGTGTCAGGTCTTCGCTCCCATAGAATGCTAATTCCCGATCTCGCCGCATTGTCTTTGAAATCTTGGCCAGTCTTTGGATGAAGCCATGAAGGCCGTTCCAACCAACTTATCCAAATCGATCCATGACTGGATTTTCTTGGCTACCGAAACCCGAACAGCTGGGTTTCTGGTCACTCCTCACCCTGAAGCACAACGCAGCCCTCATCGCCGCATTTTTGATGGCAAACATTTTTGGGGGCGCAGTGTCGGGCAGTGAATTCTCTCAGTGTAGACAGTGCCTTGGAAGATTTCTTCTATCATAATCCCCAGGAAGGCGATGCAAGCAAAGTCGCGCGCTATATCAACAGTTGGGTGGAAGCTGGCGATCTTCGGCAGCATTATCCGGAACAGAGCGATATTGCCAATTTTGAGACAAGTGCAGAGCTCGAAAAATTCTTGGATTGGATATATGCTCTCGAAATTCGCAATTGTATTAAGAGAGCCACTCTTTGAGCTCGGCTTCAGAGATTTCAAGAATTTTTGCAATATCAGTCAGACCCATTCCATTTTTAGACATCCGGATCGCCGACTCTTTGAGGCCAAGCGAGATGCCTTCTTGAATCCCTTTTTGAATGCCCTTTTGAATGCCCTCTTGAATGCCTTCTTGAATGCACTCTTCACGTATGGATTCCAAATCCATTTCTCCCATTTCCCTAGCACGCGCAAGTTCACGTGCTTCAACATCTTCCGATAGCGCGTGCAGCGCTGCATGTGCTTCTCTAATCACAGGATTTGACATAAGCTCGGCTCTCCATTCTTCGCGCATAGGATCCATCAAAAATCGGCTCCATGCTAGGAGCATTTGGCTGTTATCGTCTCCTTGAGTCCTGTTCGGCAAGAGCAAAATTTGTGGCAGCTGTATTATTTCTAATTTGATGTATTCATTAGGAAATACTCGATTCTTTCGTTCCTGAAGACTGAATCCAAGGTGATAGTCTTCCTGAGGAACATTAAACTCCTTAAATTTGTTGAAAAAGATGACAGTGGCGGGACGGAGCTGCAGGAATCGGCTGCCGGTAAGAGCCTGTTGCGAAAACAACCTTGCCCAATGGTAATGCATTCGGGCCCAGATCTGCTTTTGATGCGCCATCTGCATTTCGATATTGACATGCTCGCCATTCGCTAGTTTGACATGAATATCCAAAATTACTGAACGATCACCAACGATGTTCTTCGGGAGATCGGGATTGAGGATCTCAAGCTCGACAATCGGCTCGACTGGATTCAGCACGCTTGTCAGTAAAGAGTGTAGGAGTTGATGATGTTGCTTGCGTGTGAACAGCATTTTGAAGACAACGTCGTTCTTTGGGTCAAGCAGAGATTGCATTCTGGGCTCCGATATCAGTGTCTTTTTCATCGCTATGGATCCCATATCTTTCGGGTCGTAACGAAGGGACATCGACAGGTCCGTTCAGACATCATGAGATGGATCGATGGTCTGCTAATCCTCAGATGGGTGACTCTTATTTCATCCGGTAAAAGTCATGACATTTTGCAAAAGGTCATTGGCTTCGGCTGACTTTTTTGGGTATCAATAATCTGCATAAAATTCTGGTAATTTGAGGAGATTTTCCGTGCTTCAATGGCTCAGAGGTGTCGTATCTGGAGCTGACAAACAGTCGCTTCAAGTTCCTGCTTTAGGGGAGCAAAAGAGTGACCTATTGAATCAAATTGAAATATTGTCCGAAAGGGTGAGACAAATGGAGCTCACTTTACAGGCCAGCAATAAAACCTTGCGACGGATTCATTTGGGCAGTGATCAGAATTCTGCAATCCTTCGCGACATGCAGGCGGCTCTTAGGGAAAAATCTGCAACAGCTGACCAAGCCAGTGAGGACTCGTATCTTTTTTCGGAGCAGGAGCTCTTGGAATGGCTCGATGGTTCAGCCGATCGTAATGAATGGAACTCGACTCTTGCTTCGACCAGTTCCCATCAAATTCTTCTTGGACAGCTGGGTTGGCAGGCTCTGGCTCAGCTCGGCCAGCCTTATCATCCAACCGATTGCGAAGTCTTAGAAGCAGTTGTCGATAGCTGTGAACCTGGGACTATTCGTCAGATTGTTCAGCAGGGTTATCGGGGTAAAGACAAGCAACTGATTCGGCGAGCTAAAGTGATTGTTGCCAAGGCTCCTGACTATGCTGCTGCCTCGCATGATGACTTTGCGCCAATCAATTAATTTTAAGCCTGGGAGAGAGTGATGAGTGTTTTCGGCATTGACTTGGGAACCACCAATACTTGTATCAGTCGCTTTGTGAACGGTTTTCCAGAAATTATCCGAATCGATGAAGCTGAAACCGTTCCATCTGTTGTGGCTTGGGATGGAAAAAAGCTTCTGGTTGGAATCGCGGCCAAAAATTTGAGCTATCTTGCACCGCATGACGCCATTCGATCCATAAAACGTAAAATGGGACAGTTGGACTTTAAAGTTCTCTTGGGCGATCGCATGATGAACCCGATCGAAGTGTCGACAGAAGTTCTTCGATATGTGACAGAATCGGCGGCAAAGGCTATCGGCGCACCCGTTCGAAAGGTCGTCATCACCGTTCCAGCTTGGTTCGGCGACGAGCAAAGGCGCGCAACCCTTGCCGCTGGGGAGGCTGCTGGCCTCGAAGTGCTGCGTATTATCAACGAGCCGACGGCAGCTGCGCTCGGCTATCAGCTTGTCCAAACTGAATGCAGGGAAGCAGCGGCCGAGCACTGGATGGTCTACGATCTCGGTGGAGGTACCTTTGATGTCTCTATCTTGAAGGTTAAGGGCGAATACAAGGAAGTGCTTGCCTCGGCTGGCAATACTTTTTTAGGCGGCGATGATTTCGATCGCCTACTTGCCCAACACCTTATGAGCGTTATCAGGGACCAGTCCAACGTCGATCCCAGTGAAGACGAGGCAGCCATGGCCCAGCTGCGACATATCGCTGAAGAGGCGAAAATCGCTCTATCAATCGAACCTGAGTATAGGATTCTCAGAGTTCTATCAATTCTTGGCCAGTCTGTGCCTCTTGATCTGCAGCTCACTCGCAATGACTTCACAAAGCTCATTGATGAATTGATTGAATCGACTTTGCTTAAAGTGCATCAAGCGATCGATGATGCTGGCATCAAAACGAGTGAACTGAATCGATTGATTTTGGTTGGGGGATCGTCGCGCATTCCTCTCGTGCAAGAGCGGCTCCACGAGGAGTTTGGTTTAAGCCCAGAACTTTACATTGACCCCGATCTCTCGGTGGCTCTTGGTGCTGGAATTCAGGCTGCTCTGGCAAGTGGCAAAAGCTGCCAGCAGATCGTAGTTGATGTATGCCCTCATAGCTTAGGTATGGCTGCCTTGGGTGATCAAGATGATGCCTTTTCCGAGCGGCTGGAAGTGCCCTTGACCTTCGTTCCCTTGATTCGTCGCAATAGCCGTTTGCCTTCCAAAATGACTCGTACTTTTGATAAACTCTATCCAAGCCAAACCAGAGTTGAAATTGTGGTCTTCCAAGGGGAATCGTCGCGTACAACCGACAATCAACTGATTGGCCGATTTATGTGTGATCTCAATCCGACCGATAAGATGGATTTTTTTGTGAGCTTTTTTTACGATGCAAACGGCATCATTCAGATTGGTGTATCCCAAGTATACGGCCAAAAAGCTCTCAAACTTTACACCATGGATACCGGCAAATCGGCGACCTGGAACAGTGAATTGCCTCTTACTGAAGACAGCACCGAACTGGATTTTGATGACGAGGATCTTGAGATCGAAGCACCCAGCTCCGACGTTTCCAATTACCTCATTGAGCAAGTTCAAGAGAAACTGCGGACATCTCTCGCCTCAGAACAAAGACAGTTTGCCGAACTGTTGGAAGCCTATCGAAAAGCTCTTGCAGTGGAAGATGATGACTCCATAGACCCTCTGGAAACCCAGCTCTACAATTGGCTTGAGGGTTCGTCGCAAGAGGGAGTTGGCCATGGGCCGCAATAATAGGCAGAACCGAAAAGAAAAGAAAAAGGCCGGAAAGAATCGTAAGAGTCCTGCAGGCTCGGGCTCATCTATCAAAGACTTGGAGCAAGAGCAACGTGATGCTCGAGCTACGATGATTAGTTTTAAAGGTCTCACAGATGATTCTGCGCCGACGGAATTGCTATACAGCCTGTTTCGCAGAATCGGCAACCACCAGCAGTCATCGGTGTGGCTCGCTAATAAAAATCTGTTCGAATTGTATGCCTTTTCCAGAAAACCCGCCGCGCTTACTGAGGGGGACTTAAAGCAAACCTGTCGATCCTTTGGTAGGAACTTAGAAGAGGGCTACTCGGATTTGGTTCGAGCCTTACAAAGATATGCAAAGGTCGATGACTGGAAGAACCCGAACAATTCGCTGCTTCAACGTCTGAAATGCGACCCTTATCACAGTCTTTCGGAGCTAGATCTTCCCGCCATCATACACTTTTACTTGTCAGGCTGGCTCGAAATGGAAACGCAGCCTGTGCAGTACTGTTTGAGATATCTGGCCAATTGGTGTGCGCGAGAGACTGCTTCGAAGCCTTTGGACTTCAATGCACTGCTTCTTGCTAAAAAAGCCTTGGCGACTCCAGCAAAGCTCAAAGCTCTTGATAACTGTCTGAAGAGACTTGACGAATTAGGCCAGAAACTGAGCGATCAGCCACTGTTTGTCAGATTCATCGAGCCATCTTTGAGGGCATTGATTCAAAGAAAATTTCGAGCTGTCGATGCAGCTAAGTTACTCAAATACCCGGCAATCACTCGTATGTGTAGCCAAGATGCTCTGGCACGACCCTCTTCAGCAGGTCCATTGCAAGCTTTGTCTAAGGTGACGATGGCGCAACTGGATGGAGAGATCATAGAGGAGATGAAAGTTTCTCGACCAGGAGGCGAACTCACCTATAGTCGTCATGTTGGCTCATTGGTCTTGCAATGGCGATTTTGGACATTGGCCAGACAACAGTCTGGTGGCGGACATCCCACTCTCAAGCAACATGAGCAGCAGGCCTTTCTTAACCTATGGGCAACCTTAAGTCGGGGTGTGCCTGAGGCCCATAAAATGTTTGCAGCAAAGGTCAAAAATCTTTGCATCAGCTTTGTTTTCGATTGTGTCAGCAAATCGCCGCACTCTAAGCCCATCTCGGTGATCCTCGATGCTTTAGCAGAACATAGTCCTCATATTGATTGGCTGACCTGGTTGCAAATTGCCTATAGCCAGCCAGGCAAGGCTCAACTCTACCTCGACCGCCTGCCCGAAAGACCGAAGGCTATGACTTTTGATCTATTCTATGCTCTTTATCAGGTGCATGGTTTGAAGAATCGGTCAGAATTTTTAAGCCGACACTATGAAGCTCTGCCAGCGGAGACTCAGCGTGAAATTCTTGTGCCTTGGTTTCGCCGTGCCTCCTCCCTAGCAAGGCAATCGGACTCTTTGAATGCTTTTGTTTCCAGTACTTTTGGGACGCTTTTGCAAATCGAAAAGTTTCCAGTTAGTGAGCTATCGGGAGAAGCTGAACTGGAAGGCGAACTGGTTCTCTGGAGCCTTGCCTTTGCTTTCGATCGACAGATCAAGATAACTTCGCTGAGTCCAGAGCGGCTAAAATCTTTTCTTAGCACCTTACTTCGCCTCGATTCACCAGCATTTTGGAATCGTTTTGGAGAGGGAATGATATTAGAGCTTTTTCCGCAAATTCTTCGAGCGGTGAGTGCGCAGAAAGGCTGTCTGGACGAACTCTTGATGGTCATAAAATGCTATTCGAGTTTGCCCTTTTTGCATCGGCTGGACCAGCTGCTGGGGGATTTTGAAGGTTCAGGGCAGCTGAGACCTGAGTGGAGGCCACTGCTTGATTTCCTGGCTCAATCGCGGAAGCCGCAAAAGGGTCGAGGCCGTTCGCCAAAGAAATCGGCGAAGGATTCAAATCAAATGGGAAATTACCTCGATCGTCTCTTGCCATTTTGAAAGGGAATCGTATGAGTATCAGCCAATCTGAAGCCAGAAGCCTTCTCCGCCTACCGCTGGATGGTCAGGTGGAGCCAAAGGCAATTGAGGATTCTTTCCATAAGCTAGTTCGGCGTTACCCTATGGAGCAGTTCCCTGAAAAGTTTGCACTCTTGCGCGATGCGTTTGAGATTCTCTCGGATCCGAGTCAATCTATTCGTGAGCTTCTTCTCGACCCGACTTTCGATCTGTCCTCGTTTATTGAGTCCTACGAACCCTTGAATGCGAAGCCTCAGGGTGCCGAGGAGACTTTCATTTTTGACAGTTTAGCAGCCCTCCTCCGAGAGCATATCGAAGACATCTTACTTGTAGATGAAGATGACTTCGACCCTGAAGATATGTTCGGGCAAGATTCGGAGGAATTGATGAGGTCAATGGATGAGATCATTGAGAGCATGATGCAAAAAGGCACGAAAAAGAAGTCATAGACCATCGCAGGAGCGGATAGATTTCTATGGAAAGAGAAGCTTGAGCGAGAGATCGAATAGATTTCGTCGTATTTCCAGCATGATAGCCACATTTTCTCGTTTTGATAGCTGTATCTACCTAATTTGGCAGATATAGCTCTCTTCTATCTAGAATGCCATTCAAGTCAATGTTTATGGCTATTTATGATCGACTATGAAACTTCCCTCCCAACTCATGCCCAGGTGGATTACGAGTTAGCCTGGGCCTGCAATATTTTTAAATTCGCACGGTCTTTGGTGCCCGAGGAGACTCGAAGGAGCCAGATTTTTTTAAGTGAAGGCGTAAACTATGGACATCAGTCAACAAGACCGAGAACTTTTAGCCACCAATTCGTACAAGGAATTTCTGGCTATGGAATTCGCGAATCGACGGGCAAAAAACTCGCGATACTCCCAAAATGCAATGGCTCGTGATCTTGATATCCTGGCTTCGAGCCTTTCCACCCTATTCAAGTACAAGGCCCACTTTTCAGATGAGACTCTTGAAAAGGTTGCTCTAAATTTGCAAAAGCCAGAGCCTATCCGTGAATACTTCCGCAATATTGCCCTCGCAGAAATCTACTCACCCGGCGACATTTATGACTTGCATTATCTAAAGGCTCGGGAAATTCGACTGAAGTATATGTACGCTCCAATCAGCGTTCCCCATAGGATGGTGGATAAATGGGAACTGTCCACACTGGCACTTGCCCTTTTACTGCGCATTGAAGGCGAAGCGCGCAATGATGAAGTCCTTTGCAAAAGATTGAACATTACCGCAGATTCCCTGAGTCAAATGCTAAGCGAACTGGAATCTCTCGGCTGGATTGAACGTACAGATGCGGGTCATGTCAGCAATATTCGTCACATTGAACTTGGCAATCAAGGCACGGCTTACCATATTCAAAATTTGAACAAAAAAGTCCTGAAACATACCTTGTGGGCTATTGAAAATCTCCCCTATGAAAGTCGATCTAGCTACTCCTCCTTTTTTACGATGGACTCAGAACGTTATTCGGTCTTGAATGAAAAGCTGCGGAAATTTGCTTTGACTATTGGTGATGATGAAGGCCCCGCAAAACCTGGACATGATGTCTATGCAATTGGGACTTTTCTGATCCCCTTAACTCATAGCGAGTAAATTGAGACTTAGATATTTTCTTCCATGTCCTTGGACTCCTCTCCTCGTCTCTGGTGAAATCACATTGATCAAAAAAGTGTGATGTTCTACTGGAATGGGATTGTCTCTATGCGTCTTTACCTCAGAATCTTCCTCATCTTGCTGCCTATTCTCATGACTCTGAAGGGCTGTCGACTGGATCCCCCTGAGGGCTCGGCAATCGCCGTTATCGGGGGACAGCAGACGGAATCACCTGCCTACTTTGCGGCCCTGTTTCGGGAATCGAGAGCTTCTCCCTTCTGTGGGGGAACGCTCATAGGCCCAAACTTGGTCCTTACGGCGGCGCATTGCGTCGCGGATACACTTGGCCCGGTGGAGGTCCGACTTGGCGTCAGCGATCTCGCCGAGCCGTCCAGGGCGTTGAAGGTGGAAGCCATTCGCGTGCATCCGAGGTACCATAATTCCAAATATCAGCACGATTTGGCGCTTCTATTCCTCGATAATTCCTTTGCTCGTTCTGATCAAAAACCTATCAAATTCGAGCTTTCAGAGAGCATCGACAGTCCATTACGCCTCTATGGGTTTGGTAACACAGCCAGCAAAGGCTACAATTACCCTCAGTTTTTACAAACCGCGGAGGTAAATGAACTTCCCGGTTATGAATGTCAAACCCGGGGTGGCCCCTATCGATTTGTTATCGAGGAGCAAATTTGTGCGGAAAGTCCTGGCACGGATAGTTGCGACGGTGATTCGGGTGGACCTCTGATTTCACAAAGCGGTTCCGATCGACTCTATGGAGTTGTCAGCTGGGGCGTTGGCTGTGCCCGTGCGAGAAGGCCGGGAGTTTACACAAGAGTGAGTTCCTACCAGCAATGGATCCATCAATCGGAAAAGGAATTAAGCCTCCGAACATTGCCAATCGAAGAGCTTGCCTATGCAATCTTCTATTTTCCTTTGCTTCAGCCAACAGGGGCGGGATCGAGGCAATTCACAGCCGGGTATCATCAGTGGCAAGAAGTTCGCCAAGCTTCCTCAGTAAAGCCGGCGGCCAGCTGGGTTCGAAAGTATCGCGGTAAGGAATGGAGAATTGATTTAATCCAGCAAAGTGCTCAGCATTATAGCCTCAGGCTTTCTGGCGAAGGAAAGGTGTATGAATCGCCAGCCACCTTTTCAGAGATTTGAAACTCAGATTGCACAATTTCGGGATTCGAATTTTTGGATGATCGACTTTCTTAGCAGCTTTGCTACAATAGGCTCTGACTCCCTGAGTCGGAATAGGTGGTCTTGACATATGAGTCCAACTGTATTGAGAGACGGTCCCTATCGCTTTTTCTTCTTTTCTCGCGAAGAAAGTCGAGTCCATGTTCATATTTCCTGTCGAGAGGGAGAAGCAAAGTTCTGGTTAGAGCCAATCATTGCTTTGGCCACTTCTCATGGTCTATCCAAGAAGCAGCTAACCCTCCTTCAAAAAAAGGTAGAAGATCATCATGAAGAAATCCAGCGTGCGTGGAAAGCCCATTTTGGTCGTTGAAATTTTAAATATTTCGCCCTCTGGATTTTGGATTTTGGTGGAGGATGTTGAATATTTCGCGCCTTTTTCTGAATTTCCTTGGTTTTCACAAGCAAAAATTGGGGAAATTTTTGAAGTTGAGCATCCACATCCTGGTCACCTTTATTGGCCTAAACTAGACATAGACCTTTCCGTTGATTCGCTCACAAAGCCAGAAAACTTTCCACTTGTTGCCAAAGTAAAAAAAATCAAATCGAAGAACAAATGACCTAGTATTTTGCCGCCGAACAGACTGCGCAGTCCGTTCAAGGCGACCAATTCTTCGTCCGAGTCCTGTCAAACTCGCCAAATCTAGCCAGTCGAATAGCATTCCTCTGATGTTAACCCATATCCAGTCATGAAAAAGCCGCTCTGTCGATAGCTCGCCGCGCCAAGGATTTTCCGAAGGGCTAGGAGTCTTTCAAGGCACCCTCAGTGTCTATATGAGTGGCCCATGGATCTATCTGTTAGTACAGAAATTTTGGATATGGATGTGTGTAAACTGCTGATTTATTGTGAGGAACTTGCCATATAGACGTTTTCGGAGAATACTCCGAATGAGTTTAACTTTTCCGGATTTGGCTCCGAAAAAGTTAGTGTAGATATCGTCGCGAACTTTTTCTCAAGCAAGCGCCAAGAGGATAATCAAAAGCTTAGCTCGGTACGAAGCGGATTCCACAGCTCATAGCTTCCGCTTTTCAAAATTCGATCAGAATCCACCTGGCAGGCGATAATCTTTCTGGTCTGATACTGTTCTACAAAAGCTTTTTCCAAGTGCTCCATACCTGGCATAGAGATTGACGGATTTTCACTCAATTTGGACTCCACGAGCATCAATGAGACGCCATCTTCAATGACGAAATCAACTTCTCTATTGTCTTTATCTCGCCAAAAGAAAACTTTTCTTGCAGAGTTCTTCAGGTTGAGTTGCTTTTGGATTTCACAATAAACAAAGTTCTCAAATAGATGCCCTTTGAGAGGCGATTGAAGCCAAGCTTCTTCATCACGAATTCCTAGTATTTGGCAGAGCAAACCTTGGTCTTTAAAGAATATCTTCGGAGTCTTAACGATCCGTTTGTTGTGATTCACATACCAAGGCTCAACAATTGCTATGAGGTGACTCGCTTCTAACGCCGCGAGCCATTTCTTAACGGTGTTGCCGGTTACCCCAATATCACGACCGATCTCTGCTAGATTTAACAGTGATCCTGCCCGTAAGGCAAGCATTCGCAAGAAATGATCGAACACCCTTAAATCATCGACAGCAATGATCTGCCTTAGGTCTCTTTGCAGGTAAGTGGCAACATAGTCATTGAAAAATTGTGTTCGGTCTAATTGAGGATGACTCCAGATTTCTGGATAGCCACCCATCCATAAGAAGTTTTTATTTAGAATCTGTGCTTTGCGCAACTCAGCTGCTGTAAGAGTATCCAGATTAAGAATAGAAATGCGTCCTGCAAGACTTTCTGATACACCTCGCATCAGCGAAAAAAGCTGACTACCGGTGAGGATCCATCGTCCGTAATGCTGACGGTTTTCATCGATGAGAACTTTAAGAGCTCGAAAGAGTGAAGGTGCATACTGAATTTCATCTATAATGACCTGCTTAGTAAAGCTGGATAAGAAAGCTTGAGGATTGCTTTCAGCTTCTGCCGCCAATGCAGGTCTATCGAGGGAGACATATTCAGCGTCCGGCAGAAGTTTCTTTAGGAGAGAGCTTTTACCAGTTTGACGGGCCCCGGTCAGGAGCGTAGTGGGCCTTGAGCTGATCTGAGCGTGCAGTTTAATCGATATATCTCTTTCAATCCACATGGTTGGCCAATCCTAAGTTGAAGTACGGATAAGTCGAACTCCTACTATAGTATGTCCAATGACTAATTTCTTGGGGATTGTTTCATTGGCGAGCCCTATCTTTTCGTCACGACTTGCCATGTCCCTAGCTTTTTCTGTGAGCCTATCCTAGTGGCAACGATAGTGTGTAGGTTCGTCGATAGCAGGAGATTCCAAGTCGATGGCATTTTGGCAGAAAAAGAGCGGAAGCCGCGTATTTGTTTATTTCTGGGACAAGGTAGCGATGAAGCAGCGAACCTTGCCGCGGGATGAGACTCGGGGGCTGGATTCACTGACCGAGGCAGAGATCGATGCTTGGGTTCGGAACTGGGAACAGCTAAACGAGCGCGGCGGCACGAGTCAAGGTCATGTTCCCCTCAGTGATCCTCTTTGGATAGCAGCAGTTGAAGCCTTTTGCCAACATCTTAAAACTGATTTTGCTAGGCATCCCTATACGATCCAAATTCACCGCCGCAATCTTTTGGTCTTCGCCCTACCCTACTTTCGTGACGAGCTTGGACTGAAGGATTTGGCTGATATACGCGAACATTCGCGTCTGGTATCGCCATGGCTGCGGACGAAATTGCAAATAGAAGAAAGCAAGATCAAAGCCATTCACCACTCGCTGAGTATGTTTTGGAATTGGCTGAGCGAGGAAGGCATTGCCAGTGGGAAACTGGTGTTGCGAAATAGACGACTCGGCCCACGCCAGACTCCACTTAAGCATTTGCCGACTCCCCAAGATATATTGGCCTGGGAATCTGCAAGAGCTGATCTAAGCCTTTTGCTGCTATTGGGATATTTCTTCTCGTTAAGACCGCAGGAAACCTTTGCGCTTCAAGTGAACGACTTCGTAGCTGGACGATTGGCCCAGAATCAGGAGTCATGCCGGGTGATGACTGCCGCAGGACTCTATGATCGTTTACTTGTGAAGGTCTATCGGCAAAAATCCCGAGAACTGGACCATATGCCCGATCCTAAGGCCAACTCCAAAGGTCTGGTGGCTTGTTTTAGTGAGGAAGCTGCGAAGATAATTGTCCAGGAATTGAACCAAAGAGAGCGTGATGAACCTCTTTTTCCCTTTGGCGCGGATTGGTACTTCAAGAGTTGGAGACGATATGGATATCCAGATTTGACTCTCAAAGACTGCCGACGCGCATCTCTGTATTGGCTAGGGCACTATACCAAGCTTGATGTCGTTGCTCTCCGCAATCACGCTCGGCATAAGAGTATTGAAACAACTGCGCTCTATACGCGGCGGCCTCTCGACCTATCGGTGTCAGCGGAGAGTTTGGATTTGGATAGCTAAGGATCTGTGTGAAGCGATTTGTTGACCGGACTTTTTCGGAGTATATTGCGATAGAGTATACCGGCAGGAGAAACCTATGAATCACGCGATCATTCAACAGTGCGACAGGCTGCTCGATGAACTCAAGGCCCTACGTCCCGTTGAGCGCAATCATATCGCGGAAATCAGATCGTACTGGAGAGTGGCGCTCACCTATTCAAGCAACGCCATTGAAGGCAATACCCTATCTGAATCAGAAACCAAGGTTATTCTTGAAGACGGTCTTACGATTGGTGGTAAATCACTTCGCGAGCACTTTGAGGCGATCGGACATGGCGACGCACTCGCCATGCTATACAAGGCTTTAGATGCCGGGAAAACGGTCTCCGAGGAACTGATCCTTGAAGTACATCGACTTTTTTATTTTAGAATTGATCAAGAGATGGCTGGAAAATACCGAAATCGTAACGTGCTGATCACGGGAGCGACTTATCTGCCGCCGTCTTCGACGGAAGTGCCTTTGCGCATCAAAGAGCTTCTGGGCAGTGTGACCAAAGGAGCCACTCACCCTATCGCGTGCGCCGCGGAGTTTCATAACAGTTTTGTCAATATTCATCCCTTTGTTGATGGCAACGGACGAACAGCAAGACTTCTTGTCAATCTTCTGCTCATGAAGGGAGGCTTTCCCATTGTCACTATTCCTCCCATCTTTCGAGCCCGCTTTATCACAGCCTGTGAGTCAGGCTCGTTCTCCCGACCGTCAAATTACGGCATAGACAAAGGCAATAGGACTTGATGCAGTCTTTTTGCCAAGATGGCTTAAATTCAAATTACCAAATAAAGTCAATATTATTAGATATATAGGTATATTTTTGTAAATTTAGGTTGCGTTTAAAATCATATTTTCTATGATTATTCCGATAGGAGATCGAGCATGGGGAACAAGGACGAGTTCCATTGGGATGATCAGAAGTCTGACCTGCTTAAGCACACGCGAGGGCTTTCACTAATCGAAGTCGGGGAAGAGTTGTTTGAATGCGAGTATGTGGAATATTTTCACACCTTGTATCCCGAACAGATACGAGTGATTGGAAAAGTTCGTCAACGGATAATCACCCTGGTTTATGAAATCATTGAGGATGATTTCAACTCCTTTACAAGGCTTGTAACTTATTGGGACGCAAGTTCTTTGGAAAAGAAGTTATACATGGAGAGAATAAAATAATGGAATGGACTAAAAAAAATCTAGATAATGAAACGGAAGAATTTCAGCCGAAATCTGAAGAGGAAATGATCGTTAAAGGAGTAAAGCGTGGACGCCCCAGCAATTCTAATTCTGTTAAGACCAATCTCGATCTATCTGTTGCCGTCATTATCGAACTCGATGAGGTTGCTGATTTTATCGGATCAACGCGTCAGAGCATAATTAAGGGATTCATATTGAACGGATTGAAGGACTTCCATCTTGCACGAGACGCCAAAATCAGATCGAAGAAAAAGGGAAATGAATAGAATATTACTGAAGAGTCAGGAGTTCTCTGAGCTCAAGAAACAAAAAAGCCAGCGTTTGCAGCCAGCTCTTTGAAAAAGATAAATTGTACAACTCTATCAGTGGCTTCATGGTGTTTTTTGCGAAAATACAGCCAAAACACACCAACAGAGTTGCAACATGGATGTTAATCTCTGCACGGTTTTGATCCAAGCATTTTTTGAGCTCCGGCCTGCTTTTTCTCGATTATGTACTGCCCAATGGGCCTGCCTCGTTGTCCTCGGCTTTTGCTTGAGGAAAGACATGGCAGGAGTTACAAGCTTTATGCGATGCTTCCATCTCAGAGCTTCCTGCTATCAGTCATTACTCGACTCATTCAGCTCCAAGGCTTTGAACTTGGATAAGTTGAATCAGCTTTGGCTGAAGCTATGTTTAAAGCTGTTTAAGCCTGTTTTCGTTTGCGGACGAATAGTTCTTGCATGTGACGGCATAAAGGCCCCTAAAGAAGGGCGTAAGATGCCTGGAGTAAAAGTGTGTCATCAACAGTCCAGCAATAATTCCAAGCCTGAGTATGTCATGGCGCATTCTATGCAAATGGTGGCATTGATGGTTGAAGGAATTGGGCAAAAAATCAGCGCTATTTTACTGGCGGCCAGAATTCATGAGGGCGTCATTTTTAGCAACCGCGACCAGCGGACTCTATTGGACAAGCTAAGTATCATGATTTCGCAATTGGCGACAGTGGGTGAAAAAGGTCCGCTCGTGGTTTGCGACGCGTACTACGCATCGGCCAGTCTTCTAAAGTCAATGATCGCCCAAGGCGCGGTTATGTTGGTTAGAGTACGAAACAACGCTGTAGGCTATGTTCCAGCAGAATGTAAGAAAAAGGCTGGGCGAGGCCGACCGAAAAAATATGGAAAAAGTATTGGAATCGCTAAGCAGTTCAAAGAAAGAGCCGGAGAATTTCAAGTTATTGACAGCCCAATACGGGATGAAAGTAGTATCAAAGTTCGCAACCTTGTGCTCGACTTACTTTGGAAGCAGTATCAAGATTTAGTACGATTCATTCTTGTCGATCATCCTACACGAGGCAAGATGATACTCATGACAAACGAGTGGGAAATGCCGCCCTCCGAAGCGATTAGGACCTATCACGCACGATTTGGAATTGAAATGTCGTTTAAAGCACTGATCCACACTGTCGGCGGCTTCGCCTATCACTTTTGGATGAAAGAGATGAAGAAAATAAGGCGTTGGAACCGTGGTCAGTATATGCACCGAGAAACCAAGAAGTATCGAGACAAGGTTAAAGAAAAGTTGAACACTTACCACGCATACATCAATCTGGCTGCCATCGCGCAGGGCCTTCTTTCCTATTTGGCTATCCATCATTGCAAGAAAGTTTGGCTATCCTTTGGGTCTTGGATGAGGACAATCAGAATGGGTATTGCGCCAAGTGAATCAGTAACCGCGGATGCGATGAAGCAGAGCTTCGTCGAATTTTTACATAGCACGGATGATCCTTTATCTTTCAAGAAATTCCTGGCAAGAAAAGTTGATCCTGGAAGAATGTTAGGGCACCTATCTGAAGCCGCGTAGAATTTAGTGAAAGCATCCAGTTGAATTCCGTTCCCCTCAGCATCGTCTTTGCCTTGCCCTTTGGCGTGATCATGATCTTAGCCCCCAGTCCTCGCCATAAGTCTTATGGCAAAGTCTCTTCGGCGACAATCACGATCACGCCAAAGGGTAAGGAGATGAATACGAATATGCTTAGGGCTAAAGTTTGATGGGTTTTTGATCAGCGAATAAATGACCGCAGGAGCTAGAAAAATCCTGACTCACGAGAATATTAGTATATAAGGTTCAAAATTTAGACGCAAGGTGGCCCTTTTCTGTTTCAAGCCTCAAAAGATGGGTTGGCAATGGGAATGCGAAATCTGATTGAATTTGAGCATTCTTTGGAATGCCTTACCTCTTAAGGGGGCGATAGATCACATCAGACTTGGTAGATGACTCGACCTTCTGTTGATGCAATAAAGCATACTCCGCCAATTTTAGACTTTCTCAAGTAAGTCTGATGATCATAGACGAGAAGATCCACTGGCCAGTTCAATCGTGCAGAGACAGGAGCCAGTAATTTTTGTACGAGTCTTGCATCCATGGGAGGTGTGACTGATACTATGACATCAATATCTGAGGCTACAGTCATTTCATAACGACTCGCCGAACCGAAGAGAATGACCTGGGTTGGTATGACAGAAGCCAAAATTTCAAGTTTCAGTTTCTCAATCAGCCGATCTTGGTCGGCCCAGTCTATTTTTTTCGCTATCAGTCTCAGAAAAGACATGGGAGCACCTATTTAAGAAGGTCTTTCGCCCAATCCAAAACAAGTTTTGATTGAGTAAGAATTTGCTGCAGCTCCTCCGCAGAGATTTCAAAATGCTCTCAGGGGCAAATAGCACGATATCGAAGGTATAGTTCCGCGCTCCTTTCAGGTAACTTGTGACTGACACCATTGAATCGCTTTATCTACGTGAGTGAGAATTTGAATTACATCTTCCGGAACCCAGTCCTCTTTACCTTCAAAGTAACGGCGCACCGTTGCAAATTCAGAGAGACTGTTGAGGTCAAATCCAAAAGGGACTACGATGTTCAGCGCTTCAATTTTGGCCACTAATACGCCGATTTCGTGAACGAACGGCACGGGAGCTTCGTGCCAACATAAGACGGCTTTGAGGCCTTTCTCCAAAGCCTGCTGGGCTAAGAGAAATACATTTTCAACTCGTAAGCCTTTCTGCTGTGAAAGAAACTGGGCAGAATCAAGATCTTGCTTAGCGATTCGAAGCAGCTCATGAGCATAGGATTTTGTGAACTTGCCTTGCTTGGTCATGCTTTTGCCTCAAAAAGTAGAACGCCTTCCTGTATGCATAACATGGCTACTCCACCTATACCCGATTTGGCTTGAAAAGCGCTTTGCTTCATGAATAGAATGTCGACTGGCCACATGTGGCTTTTGCGTCGGCAGTAATACTTTTTTTTAATCTCTTTGAGGTTCGCGCTATCCGCGACAACGACCAACAGATCCAGGTCTGAGTCCTCTGTCATATCGTCGCGTGCTGCTGACCCAAACAAAAATACATTGATTGGATCGCAGGAGGCCAATATTGCAGCGAGCTCTTCGCCAATTACTGGCTCAACGTCTTTTCTGGAGATTGGCTTCGCCAGCAAGCGATTCAATGACATAGAAAAACCCAAATATCTCGCAAAGGCTTATGCCAGGGACAATTCCTCGATAAGACTATCAATTAATTTAGTGGAGAGCTACGCGCGATTTGGCGTGATTAAATGGCGCACCCGGAAGGATTCGAACCTCCGACCCCCAGATTCGTAGTCTGGTATTCTATCCAGCTGAACTACGGGTGCAATCGAGCAGAGGCCATCTTATAGACGATCTTTCTTGGGTGATCAAGAGAAAGAGCAAGGTTATATGACTTTTTTTGAAGGGGAGTGTGGACTCAGGCGCGAGCTGCCTCTCATAAGAGATTGAAGTCTATGGCGCATAAAAGAAGTAGTTACGTGCCGTATGGAGATCGCGCCTTTCGGAGGTACTTTCTCTGCATCTCTATCGCTACTAGGCTCTCACCAGAAGGCGATCAATATTCCTGATCTCTATTTATTGGATGAGGATCCCAATAAGAATCCCTATCACGCCAAGCATGATAAAACTTTCGATCTCAGGACCAG
>JBGSTF010000255.1:0-9404 GCA_041736645.1 Oligoflexus sp.
TGATGACTTCGGTGCTGATGTGCCCGAACGGTCGGACGATTGAAACAGAAGCGGCCCATGGGACTGTAACAAGACACTATAGTGAACACCAAAAGGGTCGCCCAACCAGCACCAACCCCATCGCCAGCATCTTTGCCTGGACCCAGGGTTTGGCCCATCGCGGTCGCCTCGACAATACCCCGGACCTCGTGCGTTGGGCAGAATCCTTGGAAAAAACCTGCGTGTCGACTATCGAAGCAGGCGCTTTGACCAAGGATCTCGCTGTTTGTATTTACGGCAACAAGGTGCCAGAAGGCAGTTACCTTTACACCGATGCCTTCCTCGATAAAATTGCCGATAACTTCCGTAAATCTTGGAAATAATGTTTTCGCTCATTGATTGCGGCCTCGACAGGCCGCACGCTACATCTCGCCAAATGCCTCATTATTTCTTTAAAATTCAGCCTGTTAAAGCATAGTGTCGATTTTTTCCCTGCTGTCTTTGCCTTAGACAGGCGAACATCCCTTATCCAATTCAAGATTTCAATGGCTTAGGCCGATAAAGTTCTTGGAACGCAGCTTGCTTAACAAGACCTCGCAGGAAATTAAAATTCGACGAAAGGGATGGTACATGGCTTACAGGAACACCATTATATCGCTTGCATCTTTAGTGGCACTTGGAACCGCTTGTTCGAAGGCTCCGACTTATGATCAGGCGACTAAAACAGGAACAGTTCAAAACGCTAACGGCGAAGTCGGTGCGGATGGCAATGATCACACACATCCACCTCTGTCGACCGATCAGGTAGCTGCCAATACTCCGGCACCTGCAGTCGACACACCCAAAGCTCCTGATGCAGTGAAACCAGCGACCCCGCCGGCTCCTCCTGCAGCGGCACCTTTAAAAGCCGATCCGGTCAAACAAATGGCCAACAATACTCTGTTTACAGTCAGTCGAGTTACCAATCCAGTAGGCTGGAACACGACTGTAGCAGCCCCTGCAACCGTAAACGTCGCCGTAGACGCGGCTGGTGCCGCTATCAGATCGACGATGGGCGAAACGATCGTGAAATTGAATCCAGAAGATCCCAACCAGCTTCTTGACGCTAACGGTGTAGCGCTCAAGCCGGCGACTCTGCAGTCGCTTTACGTCGTGTGTAACGACCAAGCAAAAGCGATTCGCCTTCATTCGGCAACTGGCGGTGCTCCATTTGCACATCAAGGCGGACAAATCGCTCAAGGGACCTGCGTTGCCCTACCAGCAGTTAATGCTATCCAGGAAACGCTTGATTCAACCAAAGCCGGAGCAACCTATGACCACATTCTTGGTCAAGCTGCGGCCAACAACGTCTACTTGAAGACCCAGAAAATCAGCCCAGCTGGCGCCATCGTACCTTAATATTTATATCTTCGAACACATAGAAAAGCCGGCCTTACAGCCGGCTTTTTTGCGTTTCTAAAACCAAGAAAATCCTTAGCTTTCAACATTTCGATTTATTTTTTGCTGTCTTTTTTTACAGCTAGAGGTGCAACGTTTCCACCCTTAATGGAATATTCTTTTTTGAAAAGCATCCACTTGCCACCACCCTCTTTTTCGCAACGCTCTTTGTTGGGCGCCCCCACCCAACCTATGGGATAGCCCAATTCTTTAACGCACTTGTTCAGACCACCACAGCCCGCATTTCCAGCTCCCATGCAGGTTGCGTTGCCGGCACATGTGGCATTAGCACAGAAATAGACCTTTCCCGTTTTGCTGTCCTTGATGGTTTCAACATCCATCCCTGAAGCATGTTGTGCCAAGACAGAACCCAATAGAGCGACAGCAAAAAGACCAAGATTTTTTTTCATTGTGTTTCCTCTTTCAAGGTCGAATAAGTATAAATTGTATTCAATCAATTTATCATGCTTTTGATTCTTATAGCCTAATCAATTGATGGAAAAAAAATCCATAAACAATGACAGATAAGAATCCACTTCCTGTGACGCTGGCTTTCTTCATCAATCCCACAAAAAAAGTCATAATACCCCAATCAAAAACGCTAAATAGCAGATCGTCTCAGACGCGAATTCGTCGAATTCTCGATCGAAATCCATAACTCCCCTCAACTCCCCCCACAATCTTCCGAAACGCCCACAGGCAGACTCTCTGAATTCAGGAAAGACCAAGGGCCATGCACTTTCAAACAAATTCACTGGCTACCAGAGCTTCTCTAGCAGTCTTCACCATATCCCTTTTGGTGGTCGTTGCTTTGTCTACATTTCAACTTATCTACGACTATCATGATCAAGTCGATCAGGTTGGTGAGCAGATCGAAGGGTTGCAAGCGAGTGTCCTCAGCATCGTCAGTCGTAGCCTTTGGACCTATGATCAGGACCAATTGCGTTCCATTCTGCTCGGACTAAAAACTCTGCCCTACGTCAGCTATGCCGCGATTGGCAGTGAAGATGGACTGATCATGAGTCAAGGCGAAAAGCCTAAAATATCTATTTCACGAAAGGGCAACATCATTTCACCGGCACCGCCTCATGAGGTGATCGGCCAGCTTATAATTGAAGCAGAACAGCAAACAATTATCGACAATCTATGGCGAAAAGCTAAAACGATTCTAGTCACAAATTTTATCTTGATCATGCTCATCAGTGGCATCATCATACTTATATTCCAATATCGCGTCACCAAACCACTGATTGAACTTTCCGAATATGCCTCCAAAATTCAAATGAATTCACTCAGCAACACCATCGACCCCAAGATGCTGCAAGAGGAACACGAGGTCGGACGGGTCTATCGAGCCATCGACACGATGCAGCGCAATATCCAAAAGGATTTCCAAACCATTCTGATAGCTGAAGCTGAGCTGGAAAAGTATAAAGACAATTTGGAAAAATTAGTTCAAGAACGCACGGAAAAGCTAATTCAAACCACCAAGAACCTAGTCGACTCGTCTCGAAAAGCCGGGATGGCCGAAGTTGCGATAGGCGTGCTCCACAATATTGGCAATGCCTTGACGGGAGCCAACGTTAAAGTTCAGAATCTCCATCAAACCTTTCAGAACGAAGCTCCTACGGGTCATCTCGAGCAATTGCTAAAACTCTTAAAACAAGAGGAATCAAGGCTCGGCGATTTTCTTACTCACGACGATCGAGGAAAAAAAGTCCTTCCCTATCTCGAAGTCATCAGTCAGGAACTCATTGACCAGCATAATGCTCATAAGCAGATGATCACGCTTCTGCGCAAAGACCTAAGCACTGTATCGCAACTCATATCCAAACAACAGTCGCATGCGAAATTTACCGGAACGGTCGAAAATCTTTTACTCGCCGAATGTGTGGAAGATGTCTTGGCTTTGCAAGCCTATGAAATAGATAAATATCATGTCAAGGTACAAAGAGACTACCAGCCGAGCATCACTCTATCGAGCGACCGACACAAAGTTTTGCAGATTCTCACGAACCTCATTAGCAATGCAATTCAGGCCATGCATAAGAATCAAGAACCAAAAGTCATGTTCATTAAGGTGTCTAAGGAAGGTGAGCAGGTGGTCTTTTCCGTGTCTGACAATGGCATCGGCATCACCGAAGAGCAGATGTCGCATATGTTTCGCTATGGATACACCACGAAAAAATCCGGTCATGGATTCGGACTTCATAGCTGTTCCATTGATGCGAAGATTTTGGGCGGCACTCTGAATTGTGTCAGCGAGGGGCGAGGAAAAGGCGCGACCTTTACCCTCATGATGCCCATAGAAACGGTTAAGGGAATGTCGCCATCCGACGAAGAAATTCTCAATGAATTGGGCCATCCACCAAGCGAAGTTCTTTCCGCTTGATGCAGACGGTTAATCCTCATTCCGCCGACTACAGACCAGACGTTTGATCCAGCTTCACAAGGCCTATCGATTGACTGCTGCCGATTCGCGAGGCACCAGCGACTATAAGGTCCAACGCTTTGCCTCGTTCCTTGATACCTCCAGACGCCTTCACATGCATGTGTGAAGGAATGGAGGCCTTCATCAAAGCTACATGTTCAACCGTAGCCCCAAAGCTGCCAAAGCCAGTTGAAGTCTTCACAAATTCAAATCCAGCATCAGCAGCTAGCCCGCAGGCTGCTACAATTTCTTGCTGATTTAAAGCGCAGGTTTCCAAAATCAGTTTATAAAGAGCTTTCGGCACAGCTCGACGCAAAGCCGAAAGTTCAGCAGCAACATAGCTGTGATCGCCGGATTTTAGGGCACCAAGATTCAAAACCACGTCCAATTCCACAGCACCGGCTTCAAATGCTTTTTCGGCCTCATAGACCTTAACGTCCTGAGCACTGGCTCCCAGAGGAAAGCCAATCACTGTGCAAACAGGGACTGGGCTTCCTGCCAGAACCGATCGAGCGAGTGGAATAAACCAAGGATTGACACACACCGAAGCAAAATGAAACGCGCGAGCTTCTTCACAGAGCTTTTGAATTTCTTGAGGCAGGGCATCAGCCCTGAGTATCGTATGATCGATGCGAGCGGCTAGACTTGCATCCCAGGTTCCATGGGGTCCAATGGTGAGGTTATCTGGGGTCGTCATCTCTTTCTCCCGTTTATGCACCGGCCATCATAATTGCGACACCTGCGACTGCCAGCAAGGTCGATAGCAGGGCTTTTAAGCTGACCTTTTCGCCCAGTAGAAAATGAGCGATAGGCAGAATCCAGACCGGATAGGTGGAACTGATCGCAGTCGTCACCCCGGCTTTTGCATATTTGGCTCCTGTTGACATCAAAAGCAAGCCAATAAAGGTCCCCATAAAAGCAGCTAGAGTCAAAACGGCTCCATTACGCGCAGGTCGAAAGACTTCTCGCATCGGTTCGATCCCTGACCGAGCAAAACTCAGCATAGAAAGGACGACAATGGCCGGCAGAACGCGCATGAGGGTGCCGGTGACCACATCGACTCCCTGCAAAGAGCGTCGCAAAATAATCACAGCTAGAGACGTGCAGATGGCAGCTCCCACTGCAGCCAAAATACCGTGGAAAGCAGGAACCGGAGCCAGGACCCGCGCCGGACGCCTAGTGGAAACGAGCCAGGTCAAAGACCCAGTTGTCGTTAAGAGTCCGATCCATTGCCAATGATTCAGGCGTTCGTCAAAGGCTAGCCAAGCGATCACCGCAGCCAGAGGCGGAGATAGACATTGAATGACTGAAGTCCTCTGCACGCCGATAGTTTTAATCGCACGGAACAGCAAGGTATCACCCAGAGCCAAACCGATGAGCCCCGACAGGGCAAAGGCACCAACGGTCCAAGCATCAGTCGGCCAATGAAATCCCAAAGCCAAGCCTGTGATCAAAAGACATGAGCTCGCTATGAGATTCTTGAAAAGATTCAATCCAGATGCAGGGACAAGTCGACCAAAGCGCGAGTAGAGCGACATCGAACAGGCCCACATCAGTGCAGCCCCTAAAGATGCCATTTCTCCGAGCAGACGAACGGGCGCGTCGGCCATGAACAATCCTTTCGCTTCGAACAGAAAATAAGCCGGGACAGTATCACTCTGTTCGTCGAAAGAAAACCCGTTGATTCTTTCCTTAGGAAAGAAATTTGGATCCAGGTGTTTTGGGTAAAAACGGTCGACACCGATTTTGAACTGAAAAATTACACAGGGATAAGAGCCCGGATGCTTTCAGCTATCGAGCTGAGCAAGGCTTTGGTCGGATAGATGCCGCTCTTATTGGATGTAGGTCGCTCTTGTAAGTCCCCCAATCCTAGAGGAATCCATGCTGCTGTTTGTGCGAAATTCGCAAATCCAAAGCTTATCACGCCGGACATTGAGGCGAGATCAGGCGCAGATGGTTTTAGCTCAGGGATCTTTGAACATGGATCGGATGCACAGTCTTTGTGCGCTTCTGATATTCAGGTTGACTCCCGCCAATGCCCTCAATCGCTTACCTAGAGTACGCTCACCAAAGTTGTCTGCAACCACAATAATAAATCTATAGAGGATTCCAGCCTTTTGAAAGTCGACCCGAAATCGATCGCAGCCCCTGCTGCGGTCGATGCCTTTTTTGGGCCTAAAAAATCAATGAAAACGGCCTTTGCTGTAGGCGCGAAGTCGGGCCGGTCTCAGGGATGGACTTGCCAGCTGCTGGTATTTGCGGGCAAAGCTCTGACCAGACGATGGAATCCAAAGGCGCTCGAGATTTTTGAATTGAAAGAGATTCCAAAGCAATGATTTTTCCTCCGAAACTTCGTCATGAAGGAGAGAACACCTCTAGTCTTGCTTTGCATAATAACTTGTCGGCAGCGCCTCAACGATGGCCAAGGCCCGCTTCTTTTTTTAGCCTTAACAGTATCTTACAGAAGTATTTAAGTATTATCCACCGCGGTGAACTCAGGCCTCATGGGCGAATTTTAGGCAAAAAAAAGCGACCGCTTTTCTTGGCGAGAAACGGTCGGATGATTGGCTCAATCAACAATTAGGAAGGCAAGTGCTGAGCGAGGGACGATGTTGGAGCTCCCATGATTCGCTCGTAGTAATTATCCAGGAACAAAATAAACGCGCTCAAAATCTCTGTCTTGCTGCGAGCGCCAACTTTGCTGTTAATATTCTTCACATGAATGCGAACTGTGTTCTGACTAATACCCAACTTTTGCGAAATGTCTTCCGCGTTCACAACGCGTGCAATCATCAATTGCAGAACATCCTGCTCGCGCGGGGATAGATTGTATTGTTTACTAAATGCCACCATCGGAACTTTGACTTTGTCTGCTCTCATTTTTTTTCCCACCTCTCGTAATGTTGGACGATGTACCCATCTCTTCTCGCACGGAACCCCTGCTCTGAAGGGAGCTTGAATCTTTCGCTTGAGTAAAGATCATTATAAGTAATGAGGCCACTTGAACCTGTCAACTCCAAAAAACCCTGGCAGCAAGGTTCTCGACGTCCCATGCCTGTGCTAAAGTGAAAGCCATACCAAGATCAGGATGTACTCATGATGCAGTGCCGGCCTCAGTCTGCTTCACCGTGGCGGGTAATTTGCCTTAATAGCGCCCTAATGGCATTGTTTAGGCTGATTTTACTCGGTCTTTTTCTCCGGAGCTCCTCTTCCTGGAGCAATTTTGACGGCGCTGATTCGATGCATCATCTTTTCAATGCTCACCTGCTGGCCCCAAAAGAATTCCAAGTTTCCGTCTTTGGCAATGCGCAAGCGGGTGTCACAAGTGACTTAGAATTGGGTGTGCAGGGACTCGGATATGTCATTCAGCCACCTCTATGGAACTTCTCCCTGAAACACAGAATGTTCACCGAGACGAACTTTCAGACCTCTTTCAATAGCCACAGCTTCTACTTCCAGAGCGGTGCGGATCATCTTCTCATGTCGTTGCATGGCGTCATCACCAGCTACTTCGTCCATCGCAATCACCACTTCAATTTTGGACTTATGGATGGGCTTCTCATGGCCTTCAATCGCGATGGCGAATCCAGCTTGCATCTGGTAACGCCCGTCCTCGGCTGGGATGGAGTCATCAACTCCCATCTGGGGTTTTCGGCGACGCTGCTAAGGCCTATTTATGCTGCACAGCAGCAGGAATCGCAGCGCTTCGGCGAAGGCAATCGGCGGCTCGACTTCACCAACGGCAATGCGCATCCAGCTTTTGCCATGATGTCAGGTATATTGTCCTTTGGTAGTTTCCACTTGGAACTCGGCGCCATAGTCCTGAGCTATGAAAGCCTCATAACGTTACCCTACGCCAACCTCTTTTGGAGGTTTCATGAATAAAAATATCTGGCTCTTGCTTTTGTCGTGGCAGGGACTCACGGCCTGCATTCAACCGAATGAAAAGCCGGAGTATCCAATTGTGGCCCGAATTTTGAGCTCTTTTTCCGCTGACTATCGCCTCAGTGATATTACGATCAGCAGCCTGACCAATGTCGATCACATGTGGGGCTCGGTAGGAACAATCAAAGGCCAATCAGCCTTGAATGTCGACGCCGATATCAACGAAATCATGTCATCCACTGATCCCGATCGCGTCTATAGTGACCGGGGTCACACAGTGAAAACCGACTATTTGGTTCGTGATGGTGTGGTCATTCCTCAGAATTTTCAAACTATGGAAATGCTAGGTCTTTATCACGCTTATGAAAGAACCGTGAGCTTCTGGGAGGAAAATTTTGATCTATCGCTCGCCACGATAGGACTGCCGACCCTCTATTACAATCCTCGTCTCATCAGCAGCCGCGACGGTGAAGAGGTGGAAGTCAGCACGACCATGAACGCCGCGTATCTACCTGGCGTCCGAGACTTTTGGTTTTTCAAAACAGCCACTCAGGAGCGCGTTCCAGTCAAAATGAATTTTGGGGTTATCGCCCACGAATTTGGCCACTTTATTTTCGACTATCGGTTTGCGAGCTTGAGTCGTGAGGCCTACCAAACAAAATTGTCCATCAATGAGAATTTTCTTTCTGGACTCAACGAAGGACTGGCCGATTTTTTTTCCTATGTGGTCACCCAAAGCGTTGAAGAGTTTGAAGCCTCGTTGCCTGAACTCGCAGCAGAGCGCAAGCTGCCTGTCGCCTGGACTCTCCGAACATCTACGGGCGCCGCCTGCGGTGGGAGTTTCTATTGCCAGGGATCGGTGCTGGCCTCCGCGCTCTATGAAATAGCCCAATTGCCTGGCCAGGATCCTGTGACCGTGACTCACCGGGTGTATGATGCGCTGCCGCAATTCTATAAGACCTGGCTCGCACAAAGAGATACTGACCTAGCCAATTACAGTTTCTTTCTCAACGCTCTTTTGACTGAAGCAGGAACCGATCAGACAGCCTACTGTGTCGTCTTAAAGAAATGGTTTGATACGGACAATGTAAGGTTGAATCTCGCATGCCCTTCTTAAGATACATTGCTCTTCTTGGAATTTGGGTCCATGGGTCGGTGACCTTAGCGGCTTCTATGTCTCCGAACTTGCCGAGCGGAAGCATCGGGCTTGGCCTTAGCACTTTGCATGTTGAACAACCCGACAGCAATATCGAACAACGCTATCGGCTCGATATCCAGGAATACGAGCGAGTCCTCAGCAGCGGACTTCGACTGCATAATCGCTTGAGCTACGCTCCGGACAAACGCCCTCGGTCGGATGCAGTGCAGGTCCATCATCATTTTTACGAAGCCTACTGTGGACCGCAATGGACAGGCACTCGACTGTTCCGTTACAGTCTGGGCGCCGGACCTTTGCTGCTCCTCGAGCAAACTGTCATCAGTATTGATTTCAGTCAAAAGAGTCAAAGAAGCTACAATCGCTGGCAACTAGGCTGGCTAGCGGAACTGCAGCTGGACTATGCCTTCAATGATGACTGGGAATTGGCACTTAATT
This sequence comes from Oligoflexus sp., assembly GCA_041736645.1. Taxonomy (GTDB): domain Bacteria; phylum Bdellovibrionota_B; class Oligoflexia; order Oligoflexales; family Oligoflexaceae; genus Oligoflexus. The sequence continues at coordinate 9,327 of JBGSTF010000255.1, forward strand.
TTGCTTGGCAATCGCGTCCAGCGGTTCATAAGCAAGACCTGAGTTTTGGCGTCAGTGTTTTGTTCAATCGAGGACCAG
>JBGSTF010000016.1:0-37098 GCA_041736645.1 Oligoflexus sp.
ATCGGATTCCTAGTAGCTTGGTTAAACTCTGACGAAAGTGGCAATTGGTGCAAAAGAAATTTGAAAAAAAAGGGGGATGTCTACGAGTACAAGCCCACGGCATTGAAAAATCTTCCTGTTCCACTACTGGATACGAAAGAAAAGCGAAAAATTGCAGATGAGATTGCGGCTGAAGTCGAGGCGATGCTCGAAAGCACAAGCGATAAGGAAAGTGATTTAATGTCAGTAAAAGTTAAAAAATTAATCCAAGGAATTGTTTAACTCAGACTGCTTAATTCGGTCAATTGAATCCACCAAGACAGAATCGTGAAGGCGTTCTGCTTGTTCAACAAGGATAGCTTCGTCTTTGCTCTTAGCATGTTGTTTTCGTACTTCCCATGGGATCTCCTGACAAGTTGGACTTACGGAATCATTGCCTTGACGCACATCGCAGCAATCATTTTTGTTAGACCAGAGAGCCTGATAAGCATGGTAGTCTTTCAGCCCATTCCCAATATAGCAGGTACTAAAACGCAGGCCGCTTTTGGCACAATCTTTTTGCATTAACCTGTAATAGTAACCAATTTCAGCATCCGAGTAGAATCGATCACCTCTTTGCTTCATTAACTCAGGTCTGAAAAACTGCTTTAAGTCGATTCCTATCGCCTTGGACATGCCGGCCACAGTTCGAGGCGAGAGCCGAACAAATCCGGCTAAAACGGTTGGTGTCTTGGTCTCAGCAATTTCTGGGATAAATTCGTCATTGTAGAATGGCAAGGTTGGCAGCTCGTCAAGTGAGCCAAACCTTTTGTTTAGATATGCTGGATCGGAATAATATCCGTCTGGAAATCTTGGAAATAGTGGGTTGATTCTCACTGCGGTTCTAAAGCCCGCCTTGTTCAAAATCGACAAGGCTTTGAGTCGTCTACTATAACTCGGAGCGCCCGGCTCGATTCTGCGAATCAGTGCGTGATTGTTGCCAGATATTGAAAATTGAATTGATCCAATGGTTGGATCAAGTAATTCTAAGTAGTCGCTATGCGCAACCAAATCTGACCTCGTAAAAATAACGTATGGATATCGATAGAACTTGAGGATTTTGAGTAACTCCTTGGTTACACCATATTTCGTATCTAGCCACATAAAGCTATCGCTCATTGAGCCGACACGAATTGGTATTCGACGACCAAGAATGTCCCGCCACTTTGAAGGACGGTCGGTTTCAAAAACGACGTAGAATATTTTTCGAACTTCAGCCAAATTTATGGGAAAAGGTTGAGGCCGGTTCCAATACCCATGGATTGATAGTTCGTCCTTCGCGTAGCAGTATTCGCAGTTGTGAAAGCAGCCTCGACCATAGGTATCTATTTCGAGCGCATAGTGGCACTTTGAGCACGCGGAGTGCCAGTTCTGAAGCTTAAGTATTGTATTGAAAACTACTCCGCCCCTAGGTGGTTGCTCGAACGAATCTGAGATTCGGTCGTACAGAGACCAGTCAAAATTGTCTGGATATTTGCAACCTCGCAGCTTACTAAGCTGCTCTCGCATTTGCTTTTCAATTGGGCCGATTGAGCTTGTGATATTGAGAGCGTCAATTGCAGGAACTCTTATATCTTTCCATTCGATAGGAAATGATATTACGTTGCTGGTTTCTATTTGCGAGATTTCGTCATTCAAATGAGTTTAACCTCTCCTGCATTGCAAATGGTCGAGCATAAACAATCCCGCGTGGCCTAGGAGCATCAAACTCACTTGTACTCTTAGCGAATTCGACGATCCACCCAAATTTAGATTTACTTGGTATCCAATTAAAACTTTTGTTAGCTGGCTCAATCAAATGTTGATCACTATCATCATAGAATTCGGCAGACGAGGAGTATAGCTTTGAGCGCGAGAATCGAATGACGCCGATTACCCTTGCCTTAAATTTCCAAAGTTGACCAGGAGTCTCAATCAGCCAAAGATCCTGTCCCCGATACTTCTCCGGCAAAGGATAGGTTCGCGTCTCGATAGTTTTTTTACCCTCTATGAGAAGTCGAGCCCAAGGAGCTTGAATGTTCAAGCCAGGAAGTTTTGTTTCACGCATATCAATAGAGACCCCTGAAATAACTTGCCTAGACTAAGGGAAATAGCTTGATTTGTACACAGAAAACAAACTCCGTAATTCTTGACAGTTGCGTAACCGCTGAAGTATTTCGAAGGGAAGCCGATGAATTCGAGTGTCTCAAATTGCGCAAAGGGAATCAAAATGGGTGCTGCAAAAAAAATCGTTCAAGAAGCTGTCGAACGGATGGATGAAGACCAGCGGACACTCGCCCTCGCTTGGGCACAGAAGGCTCAAGAAATCTCAACTAGAGTCGGCCTCTCAAAAAGCGAGAAGCTACGTCAACTGAAAGGCCTTGAAACAGCCCCGGTAGTGAAGGCATTTATCATCGGTCTTGCTGCGGCATTGAAACAACACCTGTGGAACGAGCGTTCGTGGCCAGCCCGTGGTGCTCTCTCTGGTTTGGCGCTTGGCGTCGTTGCTGTTGGTGGGCAAGGAGCTGGCATCGCAGCAATGGGCGGAGCTATTGGCATTCCACTTTTCTTGCTTACGACTGCAGGCGGAGCTTTGCTTGGGACCGTGGTATCCGAGTTGAAAAATGCGACTCGAACTAAGAAAAAGGGGCCTGAGGCCGAATAGCTCTGCTCTCTGGGCAGCTTTACTTCTCCATGACTTTAAAACTGACGAATAGAAACTTATCGGAAACTCACGGTTGAACAATAAACTTACAGATCAGTTATCTGATTTCAAGGCTCTATGGAAAGATGCTCTCCGGGATTTTTTCAACAACATCATGTCCCTAAAATTCATGTAAATATTGGCCAAGGGTCGAAGGTTTCTGTACTGACCATAAAGTTTTTCCCCTGGTTCGGCTTCAGTTCCTCAACATCCTGGGAAATGACTCTGAAGCCATCCGGCAATCGCACCCAAAGCACGTCCCGCTTTGCGACTTTGATATTCTGAATCGTTAGATTTTTTCCATCAACAATTACGCCAACGGCACCTTATGGTTTGCCAAATAACGGGACAGACATATAAGACTGCCGAATATTTGATTAGCCCCTTCCGGGATACCATAACATTCGTATCCACTTCGTCAAGGTTACCGGAACAATTGCTTACGACTATCTTTTCTACAGCGGCCACTCCTGACGGCGAGCCAAAGCAAACTAGTTTTCCAGGTTCAGCATTGCCGCACGTTTGCCAAATACTCGATGAAACGCTTCCGAACGATCCTTGAACCAATCAAAATATTCGGGCCAAGCGGCACGATTCTCAAAGTCTCCATCCTTCAACTGTACTACGCGACTTGCTTGGCGATTCGGCAGTTCGCGCCAATCCAATTCCGCTGCCAATTCTCTTTCGATTGCATCTTTTTGATCGTGGAGTTGGACGTAAGCAACTTTAGCTTTGTCACCACTTATGTATAGACCGCAGCTCAGCCGTTTTTCCTTCGAGTTTACCGTCAGGGAAATATGAATGTTCGACTTGCCTATCCCGATATCATACCAATGCTGCGGACGCGCCTTCCTAAGGCTGAGGCGAGTACCTTTTGTCTGAAAGTGGTCAATCATTGATTCCCAGAATTCACGTTGAAGGAGCTTAGTATCCGTTGGCTCTTCCGATCCACTTGCAGATGGCCGAACTGTGCGCCCCCACTCGTTTGGTTGAGAGACAAGATTGAACTTAGCTGCCGGTATCGAGTCACCGATCTGCCACAACTCCATTTCGAGACCAAAGAAAGCCACGTCATCTGAAGTTTTTTCGTTCAACCAATCGAGTGCTTTTCGATGTTCGTCACAAATATGCTTCGCGACCCATACAACAGCGATGGCATCATAACCAGACCCATAGGTCAGCAATTGACCCAAATGGCCATGGTTTGTACGTTCGAGTTGATTCTCAATAACAACGAATCGATTAGTAACAGTATCTCTAGCCAGAATATCGACTTTGAATCCCCCAACAGCTTGTTCACGACCAATAAGTTCAAGCTCCAACCCGATCGTTTCGCCTAGTAGCGTAAGATTTTCAGGCTCAGCTAACCATGGGGTGAAGTCACGAGCTTCGTCCTCCCAGAAATCCCTGAGGTCTACTCGATTGAGTGTGCCAAGAACCTTACGATTGACACCCATCGCATCGCTCCAACATTAAGTATCTGATTCAATTGTTCTATCGGACAATTAAATCTCTCCTTGAGGTCAATGGAATGATAGCCCACAAGATTAGCAGTTCGGGCCATATTCGATGACCCAAAAAAAATTTAAAGAGGATGATAGATGATCCCGGAATTTAAACGTAAAGTAGCCATCTGCGATTTCGATCAGCCAAAGTCGCCCAATATATGAATGATAATATGGGTTTAAAGTGATTTTTTTGGGCTTCCGGCTATACCGGTTTATTCGTTGAAAATGCCCGCCTGCAGAATTTTTTGCTTATCATATTTTCAAAACCTCGCATCTTGCCCAATACAAAAAAACAAATTATATTCAATAATGTTAATAATTTATAGATGGTAACCCGTCCCTCTAGAAATTCTCAATTAAATCAGAATATGAACAATAATTCCATGGAAAGGAAACGTTTCGGATGCGAAACATCGCCGTCTACGCTCGCGTATCGACTGACGAGCAAGCCGCTGTCGAAGAAGGCTCTATAAAGAACCAAATTGAGAGCTTGCAAAGATTTGTTCAGGGGGAGCAGTTGAAGAACAATGGATCCTATGGGAAAATTTTCGATACCTATATCGACGACGGATACAGCGGCAAGAATCTCCAACGACCAGCAATCAAAAAACTTCTTCAGGACATTTCTAAAAGTAGGATCGACACAATTCTGATTACAGAGGTTTCTCGGTTAAGCCGCGCAACCCGTGACTGGATAGATCTTCGGACATTCTTTGAAGAAAAAAATGTCAGCTTCATATCCCTCCGTCAGTCGTTTGATACTTCTACAGCAATGGGCAGAGCCATGCTGTCTTTTGCGATAGAGTTCGCCCAGCTCGAAAGAGAACAGACTGCGGAACGAGTGAAATTTAGTAGTCATTCAAGAAAGTCACGAGGTCTGTGGACAGGAGGAAGTATTCCCTTTGGATATCGCGCGACCGACAGGCCCGGCTACCTTGAGATTGATGAAGTAAAGAAGGTGCTCGCCGAGAGTATTTTGGATACGTTCTTGAACAAGGCGGGTTCTCTAACCAAGACGGTAGAAATAATAAACGCAGCAGGATTTTTGCGTGAGTCGGGTACGCCATGGACAGTTCCTGCTCTTGGCAATTGGATCAAAGGCTACGCGATCGTCGGAAAGGTAGCGTTGAACATAGCCAACAAGGACGTCGATCAAAGCAGACTCAAAGAATCAGAAAAATTTCTCGTTATCGATGCCGTTTGGGAGTCGATCATCCCTTTTGAAACTTGGAAAGAAGCGAACGAATTGATCGAGAGAAATTTCCAGCGGTTGAAATCCTCCCTGTGGGAAACGCACGAATATCTGTTTACTGGCATTTTAGAGTGCTACCAAGGTAAGCGGTTCTCGGGTGCTAGCGGGAAATCCTCTACAGGAAAGAAAATTGCTTATTACCGTCACAACGGCTGCTCTTGCGGGATCCCCTCTGTAAGAGCCACTGAAGTGGAATCTAAGCTTAGGGCAGCACTTAAAAAGTTGGCCAAGGACCATGACTTGGTTAGGTCGCTGGTTGACGATGCGAACGAAAAATATTTAGCAGATAAACCAGACTTCGACGAGGCCTTGAGCGAGGCAACAAAGAAGCGGGAAGAGATAATTGCGAAACTTGATGCTATTACCGACATGGCCCTCGGTGCAGAATCTGACTCTGAGCGCCGGATGTGGCTTGATAAATCACGCAGGTTGCAGGAAGAAAGCGAACGTCTTGAAGCCAGGATTGCGACTATTCGTCAACATAGCCAGACCTTTGGGGACTACCTTCTCAATTCCGAAAGTATTGTCGAAGCCCTAAAGCCATATGAAAACGGATTCACCGACCTTCCACTAGCGTCAAAGCAACGAGTTATCCACTCTTCGATAGAAAAAATTATTGTAGAGAAAAGTAGGCTAGTTCTGAGACTGAAGAATCCAACTCTGACTTTAGGAATGCTTCCCGAGGCTAAAACCCAGTGTATTCCTGGTGGGCAGTTTTCTGAGCACTTAATGGAATGGCTCCTCAGGACGGGCTCGAACCGCCGACCCGGTGATTAACAGTCACCTGCTCTACCAACTGAGCTACTGAGGAACTTGCGAGGCTTTAATAACTACAATTGTTGTCTTGAGCTGTCAAGACTCGAAGCAAGAAGAATTGTTGGAAAGTTCACGCTGGTTCGCGTTTCAAGGCCTTCGACACAGCGTGCGCCATGTTTTCGAGCTCGAATGGCTTGGTAATGTAGTCATCACAGCCGGCTTCAAAGCCACGCTCCACATCCTCTTTGCTGCGACGGCCCGATACCAATATCAGTGGAACCAAACGGAGAATTGGATGTTTCTTGAGCAGACTGCAAAGTTCCAGACCATCCACCCAAGGTAAATTGATGTCGAGAAGGATCAAATCCAACTGCGTATGCTCGAGGACTTTGGACAAAGCCATGGCATCTTCCGCCAAGATGACTTTATATCCCTCGTTCTCAAGAATGCGCTTCATGGCATTTCGGATGACCTCTTCATCGTCCACCACCAGTATCGATGGCTGCTGAGTTTCCTTGCGCAAATTGCGAAAGTCATTCAGATCCACAACCTGTTCCTGCACCATACGTTTTCGCTGGATCGCCTCGATCTGGCGCCGTAGTGAAGATTCCCCTCGAGTTCCAAAGCGTTGGCCGCTACTCATGCTGTTCTCACTCCATCCCTTCCTGGGCGGCCTAGCTGTTTGATAAATCAGCCGGACCGGTAAGACATCCTTTCTCACTCCTCGACATTCTGTTATGAAACCTGAGCGGCAGGTATGACTCTGCCTTTTGGTTGCTTCCACAAATGATCGGGGGCTTGTCTCTTATGTCCGCACCCTACGAACTGCCCGCTTTAAGCGTCACCTGGGCCATGCCTGACCCACCCATGCCAGCTCGAGACTTCTATTCCTGGCCACTTGTTGCTTTTCAAAAGGCAACAGACCTGGAGACAAAACTCGGATGGGCGGCTGGTTCTTTACACGTACTGGCAGAGGCCTTCAGGTTGCAGTTATCACGCAAAAATGGCTGGGATATTTCCGGGCCTCCTCAGAGTGAGCCTTTCCAGACGGCGGCTCGAGTGTTTCGACGTGGAGTCGCCCTCAAGAATCAGGCCATAGGCAGCAAACAGGGGCAGTACCCTATTCGGTTTTTGCGGGATTTGGATTGGCAGGATTTGGCGCCCGACCACCAGCTCTGCATTATAGATCAGGAAGTTGCTGACCTCTATCACCTGCATCCTAAGCCGAATCGAATCTTCATCCGCTTGAATGAATTAACTAAGAATCTAGAAAGCGTGGCCGATCTGGTTCATGCGGCTCGAAGAAATCCCTTTAAGACGGCTTGGACGATTATTGGTGGCGGCATAGTCGCTGACACAGCCGCCTTTGCTGCAGCTCTGGAAGGCCAATCCTTTCGCTTGGTACCTACAACACTCCTGGCAATGGTTGATGCTTGTGTTGGTGGCAAAACTGGTGTGAATTTTCCTCCCTATGGAAAAAACCAGATTGGGCTCTTTGCCTTCCCAGAGGAAGTGGTCATCGCCACGGGTTGGCTCAAGACATTGCCACCCAGGGAATTTCTCGCCGGACTCGCGGAAGCATGGAAACATGCCGTCCTCAAGGGCGACGCCCAGCTCGCCACCCAGGTCGCTGGGCTCGATCGAAGGCCTGAAGATCTTTATCTTCATTTGAGACCCTTAGTGGCCGTGAAGGCCGAAGTGGTCGCCAAGGACCCAACAGAGCAGGGCCTGCGCGCTTCGCTCAATTTGGGCCATACATTGGCTCATGCGATCGAACGCATCTCGCAGGATAAAAACCCGCAAAACCCCATCTTGCATGGCGAAGCTGTCGGTCTAGGGCTGCTGTTCTGTATTGAATTGAGTCACCTCTTGGGACATCTCAAGCAAACTGCTTGGCAATCTATGCGTCAGCAACTTCTGCAGTCACGAATTGTCATTTCTCCCGACCAGCTCCGAGTCTTCATTCGAACTGATGATTTGCAGGATATCCATTTGATCGAAGAAATATTGATCGGTATTAAACAAGACAAGAAGAATATGAGCCAGGACGGGAGTGAATGGGTTCTCCTGAAGGACTGGGGGCAGATTGTCACTGATCAAAATCGTCATACGATTGTTGTGTCAGACCAGGATTGGATCCGTTGCTATAAAGAATTCATCGTCCAGTGGTTGAAGTCTTGAAACCAAAAAATACAAAAATCCCGCTGAGCAAACAATCAACGGGACTTCGATTTGGCAAATCAATCAGACGAGCTGCTTTTCAACCGCACGCAGTTCGTCTTCCAAGCCCGTCACCAATTCTTCGATCGCCATAAAATCACCAATTCGAGCGAGGCCTTGGATCTCAATCGCAGTGCTGAGAATGCGAACCGCTCCAATTTTCAAAGCGTTGTGGGTAATTGCTTGAGCCAATTGATCCAATCCATTTCGGTCCTGCTGACGAATCAAGTGATGCGCCAGACGCAAATCATAACCAATCTTTTGAACTCCTGAACTCAGAAGATCCGTGAAACTCTGTTTATCACCTGCCGATTGCAGAGTACGCAGCATTTCTAAAAGACTCGAGTCAACCGCAGCGCTGGCAGCTTCCTCGCCCGGCCCTGGAATTTCCTTTTGCCGGACGACTTTAGACTTCCGTGCATTAAGATCCATAAGTACCCCTTCATTTCAATGGTCTGCCCGAGTGGAATGGTTGGAATCCTTCACTAAAAGTGAGTGCATATCGGTTGCAATGACTCTTAAATGCAGGAAACTCAAGACATTCGTATAGATCAATATAAGATCATTTGTATCATACGGGATTCGACGAGGCCAAGGCAAATGCCGGAGAGATCTGAGGCAAGAAAATCGCGGGAAGAAGAATCAGCGAACAAAAGAAAACAAGATGGGCAAATGAACTCCGGGGTATTTCCAGGGGTATTGGTACGGGAAACAGCAGGAGAACAAGGGGAACGACGAACAGCACTTATGAGTTGCATCCCCCATCTTCATCTCCTCTAAAGCAACAGCTGTTCCAAGCTTCAGCAATTCTGAAATTTTCGTATAGATCAATCATGTTGAACTCTTAAGAAATGCTCAAAGAAGGCAGTAAGGCCTTGCTCTGTCAGGTTTTTGACGCCTACTTACATGGCGCCAGCGTAGTTGGTTAGAACATAGCGGAATGAGCCAACAACTGTCAGCCTCTCTTTGTTCATCCCCGTCGGCAAGGGTGTAAAGGGAGCAGCCAGACGGATAGCTTCGACGACAGCATCATCCAGGATTCGATGGCCGGAGCCATCAAGAATTTTTACTCGGGATACCGTACCGTCTTTGAGGATAGTGAATTCAACTTTCACTTCGCCTTGCAAGCCACGCTGAACAGCTTCCGAAGGATAAGTCCAAACCAACTCAAAAGCTTTACGTATTGAGGTAAAATACGCAAGATAGCGAAAGTTGCTGGTATTGAGGTCGACTCTTTCGCCCACTTCAACATTGTCATCAACATAATCTTGATAGCCAGCTGCAACTTGCTTTTTCATTTCATCGGCGTGGGGCATTAGCGATTCATAAACATTTCGCGGCTTGCGTTCCGGTTTGCTGACAGAAACGCTGCCATTGGGTGACAGCAAAGTTTCGGTTTTTCGTTTGGGCGCGACGCGTTCTGGCGTTACAGTCATGCGCTGAGGGCTGATGGGTTGAGCTTGACTCAAGCGCTTTTCAACATTCTGTTGCGATTTCTTCTCCTGGCCTGCTGCTCCCGGATCGGCGGCCTTGGGTCTTGGCAAGAGATTGGAAACCTTTGTTTCTTTTTGTGTCTCGTGATCCTGAGCCCCCATGAACCTGGAATCTTTAGGAGCCTCGGTGGGAGCCATAGGGGCCTCGACGATTCGCTTCTGCTGCTCTTGATCCTTTTCTTCCACCTTCTCTTTGAGCTTCGGCCTTTCTGTGATTTTCACCGTCACTTTAGATGGCTCGGACCGAGTTCGTGGATGAGGCATGTGGGAAGAGCGCGGTAATTTATCGATATTGATGAGGGATATCAAATGGATGAGGGCAGAGAAAAGAATCGTAACGACAAGCCAGAACCAACCTTGGCGTGGCAGGCCCATGAACAGCGTTACTTTATGGCTTTCCCTTTTCATGTCCGGCCCTTATCAACTGTTCGTGAACTTGCTTATCGTAAAAGCTTGTCAAAAGCTCGACGCACCACCTAAAACTATTCAACAGTTAGCAAGGGGTCACCCCCGCTTCTCTGACCTTATGTTAGTTTATCGGTAAAAGTTCAAGCACTTGAAGGGCCATGCATGCAAATTCGCAAAATATTCTGCAACATTCTTCAGCTACTGATCATTTCAGGCCTCTTTACCGTCGCTTGCGTCGAGAAAGATGTCGACCCAAGTGATCCGGCTGCGGCCTTTGCGAGGGCTCGAGAGTCGTATGATGACGAGATGTACGAGATAGCAATCACCAAGTTGGGTGAATTTAAGTCGCGTTTCCCCTATTCTAAACATGCCCCCGAGGCAGAATTAATGGTTGCCAACAGTCACTACCAATTGGGCCACTATAGCGAAGCAGCCAGCGCCTACGAGCTATTCACCAAATTACATCCCAAACACGAGCAGGCAGATTTTGCCCAGTTTCGGGTGGGTGAATCTTACTGGGCTGAAGCTCCCGACTCAATCGACCGTGAACAAGACTATACACTGAAAGCCATAGCCGAATGGGAAAAATTAATTGCGAATTATCCAAAAAGCCCGAACTCCCAAAAGGCTCAAGAGCTTTTGCTGCAAGGTCGTCGTCGTGTTGCAGAGCACTCAAATTTCATCGCCAAGTTCTACTGCAAGCAAGAAATTTACCACGCCTGTGCCTACCGCTATCTTGAATTGATTGACCAGTACCCTCAATTCAAGGATCTCACCAAAGTTGCCTATGAAAAGGCTTCTATGGCATTTGAAGAAATGTCAAAATTGAAAAGCAAAGACGAGCAAAGCGATACCAATATCTATTTTAAGTCCATGTCTTCCAACGATCTTAAGCGCAAAGCTGAAGAGCTCAAAGGTAAAGCGGCAACCGTTTCCCCCTGACAGCTCTTCTCCCGAGTCCCCCTTCAAACTAGGATGGTGGTAGGAGTCGCACTCAAGTCCCAACTTAAATGCGACGACACTCCCTCTATGGAACGAGCCCAAGTTTGAAGGGGGCGCTGACGATGAAATTCTCTCAATTCCGAATGCTCATGGCGCTTTGCTTGGCAGCCGCTTGTCAGACAATGCCAGAGTCCGCCACACTTCTGGATGCCCCTGCTGAAGCCCCGGTCATTCTAGCCGAAGAAACGACACTCCCTCCTGAAGACGACGACACGTATACTAGGCGATTTTGTCAGGACGATATCTACAGTCTCTATCTCCAGGACAATTATCTCGATCAGTTCGCCAATCCTCGCTTCAAAAAAGATAAAAACGCCAAACGCCTCAAGCAGGAAGCCCATCTTGAAGCCTATCGAAAGTTAAATCAGCAGCTTCCATTATTTTTCGGTGGCATGCCGGTCGAAGCCACCCCGAGGGTCTATGCCTGGATTCAGTATTTTACCGGACGCGGTCGACTCGAGTTTCTGCAGTGGCTCGTTCGGAGCGAATCCTATAAGCCCCTTCTCATTCCCATGCTCGAAAGTGAAGGCCTGCCCCCTGAATTGTTTTTCCTAGCGATGATTGAATCCGGATTCAGCAACACAGCTTTCAGTCGCTCAGCAGCTTCCGGCACTTGGCAATTCATGAAACCAACAGCCAAGCACTATGGACTTCAGATCAATTATTGGGTCGACGAACGACGCGATCCAGTGAAATCAACTTTGGCTGCCGCCCGCTATCTCAAAGATCTGCATAAACAATTACGGGATTGGTATTTAGCTGTGGCGGCGTACAATGCTGGCCCGGGAAAAATCGTTCGGGCCATGCAAGCCACGCATAGCCGCGACTATTGGACACTCTCCAAGACCACCTATCTGCTGCCCGAAACCAAAAACTATGTGCCCAAATTGCTGGCCGCGCTCATCATCTCCAGCCATCCCGATAACTATGGTTTTTTTGTCACTTCCGACATTCGCAACACAACCCCTTTGACAACAATTTCTGTTGAACATCCGTATCGACTGGCTGAAATTGCGGAAAAATTGACTATTCCGCCACGTGAATTGCAGAGATGGAATCCTGAGATACTGAGAGGTATCACTCCACCCAGACGCAGTCCGCAGCCGACCAGCTATCAACTCCGCCTACCAAAACCACTGGCTGATCAGTTTTCAAGTATCGAAGACGAACTCAACCAACTCTCCGTACAAGACGTCCAATTGCATCGAATTCAAAAAGGTGAAACCCTCGATAATATTGCTAAACGCTATCGGATCAGTGTGAAGGAACTCCTTCACATGAACCCCGACATCCAACCCCAACGCCTGAGGCCAGGGCGCACCATCGCCGTGCCTGTCCCAAGCATCATGACCGGACAGCATGCTCTTTATGCTCCTTGTCTGAATTGTTGAATACAGTCACACATTGGTAAGAATCTGACGCGCTCCTGACTCATTCTGTAGGAAAAAGGCAGGACGAGTCGGAAAATCATGCGTATAAAGAAGGGGCACTCTCTACGTCTTGTGTGAGGTCCCCATGCGCGAGAACCCCTTCGTCAAACCAAGGCTGTTTTGCCCTGGTCCGACTCCTGTACCGCTGGATATCAGTGCAGCGGCACTCAACACCAACGTCTATCACCGCACGGACGCCTTTCGGCAAATCGTCCTCGATTGCCGAAGTATGCTGCAGCCGTTTTTTGGGTGCTCCGTTGCTCCCTTGCTCCTGTCGAGTTCCGGCACGGGCGCACTGGAAGCAGCACTCGTCAATCTCACTGAGGTTGCCGATAAAATCCTAGTCATCAATGGCGGCAAATTTGGTGAACGCTGGGAAAAACTCGGCCAGTCCTATCAATGCAAAGTCGTGAGCTACACGATCCCTTGGGGCACTTCGCCCAACCCAGAAACGCTTAAGCAGCACCTGTTGGATAATCCCGACATCAAGGCTGTCTTTCTCCAAGGCAATGAGACATCAACCGGCGTCGCCTATCCGGTGAAAGAACTTGCCGCCGCCATTCGATCTGTTTCCAATGCGCTCATCTGCATTGATGCCGTATCTTCACTGATCGCTCATAAGATTTCTATGGACGATTGGGGATTGGACGCCGTGGTCGCAGGCAGTCAAAAAGGATTCGGCATCCCTCCGGGACTTAGCTTTGTCGCTTTGTCAAAAAGGGCTTGGAATCAGCTCTCGAAACGACCCAAATTCTATTTTGATCTGGCCAAAGAAAAGGCCGGCCAAGACAAAGGCGAAACGGCTTGGACGCCCGCAACTACTCTCATCCTTTCGCTCAAACCTGCCTTGGAAACCCTAAGCGGGCTTGGACCAGATGGCTGTGATGATCATCACAACCTTCTGGCCAGAGCCTGTCGCAATGCTGCTGAGGCGATTGGACTCCCGCTTTTTGCTCAGAGCCACCCTTCTCAGGCGCTCACGGCTGTGCGCCTTCCAGAGAACATGGATGGCTCAGCCCTCGTGAAGGTGTGCCGCGAAAAATACGGCGCGATCTATGCCGGTGGTCAGGATCACTTAAAAGGTAAAATAATTCGCATCGCTCATTTAGGACTAGTCGATCATCTCGACTTGATCGGGGCCGTCGCCGCCTTTGAAATGGGCTTACAGAATCTGGGCTACAGCCATACGCTTGGCTCTGGGGTTGCTGCGGCGATGCGGACACTGACCCAAAACTGAAGGAATGCATTCTGCAGGTTAGCCCGGACGAGGAGTTGCCAAGGTCTGGACTGCCTGCTACTCTCACGGTTCTGACAAACCCTAGAAGACTAGGCAGATCGAGGTTTTTCCTATGAAAATTTTGGTTTTTCTTAAAAAGACACCTGATACTGAGACCAAGATTCAGCTCACGAGCAACAACGCTGCCATCGACACCAGCGACGTGAAGTTCATCATCAATCCCTATGATGAATACGCGATCGAAGAGGCGATCCAGATCAAGGAAAAGAACGCGGGCACGGAAGTGGTCATTGCCAGTTTTGGCGATGAAAGCGTTCGCGAATTGATCATTAAGGGTCTCGCCATGGGTGGCGATCGCGGTCTCCTCATTAACAGTGAGGGCTTGCAAAATGCTGATTCGCTGACTATCGCCAAAGTTTTGGCGGCAGCCGTGAAGAAAGAAAGCCCGGATCTCGTTCTCCTTGGCAAACAAGCGATTGATGACGATAACATGCACGTTGGACCGATGCTGGCTGAATTGCTGGGATGGCCTCATGTGAATGTTGTCAACAAGCTGACTCTCGACGGCAAGAACGCGACTGCAGAGCGTGAAGCTGAAGGCGGCCTGCTTGAAGTCTACAAGCTCGCCTTGCCGGCTGTCATCGGGGCCAACAAGACCCTGAACACACCTCGCTACGCAGCTCTACCTGGCATCATGAAAGCCAAGAAGAAACCTTTCGACGTCAAAACCCCAGCCGATTTCGGTTTGGATAAGGCGCAGCTGCAAAGCAAAGTGAAGGTCGCTGTGAAAGCGTATCAGTACCCACCGCAGAAGGCCGCTGGCCAAATCTTCAAGGGCGAGCCCGTTGAAGCCATGGTCGCAAAAGTTGTCAAATTGCTGCGTGAAGAAGCGAAAGTGCTGTAAGGAGAGGCAGATGAAAGTATTAGTTTTCGTCGAACAACGCGACAATAAGCTGAAGAAAAGTGCTTTGGAAGCCCTCGCCGCTGCCCGTAAGCTGACTGGCTCTGCGGCCCAGGTTGCAGCTGTCATCGTCGGCGCAAGCGTCGAAGGTTTGGCTGGTGAATTGAAGGACTACGGTGTTGATACTGTTTACACAGTCAGCGGCGCAGCCTTTGAAAAATACAATGTTCTGGCCTATGCTGCGGCAGCCGAACAAGCGATCAAAACTTTTGCTCCTAAGTTGGTGCTCGGTATTGCAAGCCCTATGGGCCGCGATCTGTTCCCACGCTTGGCTGCACGCTTTGATGCAGGAATAGCTACTGACCTGATCGAGATCAAGGCTGAGGGTGATTTTATTTCGGGACTCAAACCCATGTATTCGGGAAAATGTTTTGCGGAGCTCACTCTGCAGAACACCGAACTCCAATTCGCCACACTTCGCCCCAATGTTTTCAAGGGCGAAACCAGTGGTGATGGCGCGGCGAACCTGAGCAAACTTGAAGTGGCAGCTCCTGCTTCCACCCTTCAAACGGTTGAGATCCGCAAAGGTAAGAGCGAAAAAGCTGACCTTACTGAAGCCAGCTTGATCGTTTCTGGTGGTCGCGCTTTGGGATCAGCCGATGCTTTCAAGATTCTCTACGAAGCAGCTGATGTCATCGGCGCAACCGTCGGCGCTTCTCGCGCGGCTGTTGATGCTGGTTATGCTGGTCACGAAATGCAAGTTGGTCAGACAGGTAAAACTGTTAACCCCAACCTCTATATCGCAGCTGGTATTAGCGGTTCCATTCAGCACATGGCTGGTATGCGTTCGTCCAAAGTGATCGTCGCGATCAACACCGATCCCGAAGCACCGATCTTTAAGATCGCCAACTACGGTATCGTTGCTGACTTGTTCCAAGCTGTGCCAGCTTTGACCAAGGCTCTGAAAGAGCTGAAAGGCTGATCGATTATCGGATTGAGAGCAAAAAAACCCGGTTGCAAAACCGGGTTTTTTTCATTCGCCATCAAAGAGCTCTCGCCATTCGCTGCCTTGAAGCACCGTCTGAGGTAGACCCTGATAATAGAGCCGTCCTCGCCGCAAAACAATCAACTCGTCGGCAATTTTTAGCGCCGAGAGGCGATGAGCGACCATTAATATTGTCGAGCCCTTCGCTACCATGGCCTTCAGCACCGAAAAGATCAAAGCTTCAGTCTCGGGATCCAAGGCTGACGTCCCTTCATCAATAACGATGAGGGGAAAATTATGATAGAACAGGCGTGCCAGTTGAATACGCTGCGCCTGTCCTCCCGATATATTGGTCGCTCCATCTCCAAGCTCAGTCAGCAAACCCTGAGGCATTTTCTCGATAAAGCTCAACATCTGCACCTGCTCCAAAGCTTGCCGAAGTCGCTCGTCATCCCATTGGGACTCAGGATACGCAATATTCGCTGCAATGGACGCCGGCATAAGCTGGATGGTTTGCGGCAAATATCCAATATCTTCTGGACCTTGCACGCCATATTGCAGAGCGCCATCACGGGCTCGCCAAAGACCTAAAATAAGTTTCAACAAAGTGCTCTTACCTGACCCCGATGGTCCGGCAATCGCATAGATTCGGCCCCGCGAAAAGGTGAGACTGAGATCGACCAGAGCCAATTCACTGGTGCCGGGGTATTGATAGCTGAGTTGATTCATGACCAGGGCATGAGGGGAATCACCCGTGAACCTCGTCTGCCATGTTGGACTGGCTCCCTGCTTCATAGAGGCCATGGTATCAGAAAAACGCAGAAGGGCTGCTTCCCCCTCTTTATTGCTATTGAAGTAGCGGCCCAGCTTGGAAGCGGACTGCGAAAGTATGGCGAGGATGGAAAAGAAGGACAGAAGAATGCTGCTATTGAGCTCGCCGCGGTCAATCTCCTTGATTCCGTATCCCAAAACCCCAAGCATAGCGGCAACGGCGACGGTCTCTAGCAGGGGCGAGGTCCGAGCTTTGACTCGAGCAGCTCGGACAAAATTTCGAAAGAGCGATCCTGAAAGTTGTTCCATATGCTTCGTTTCGCTGGCTTCGGTTTGAAACTGTTTGATGGTCTCAATTCCAGAGAGGCGTTGCTGGAGCCATTCCGAGAGCTGACTCACATTGTTTAAGACTGCCTGCGACCTTTTACGAAGTTTCCGTCCGAGGCGGGATAAAAGCAGTCCAGCCGGCCCCAATCCCAAGAGGAAAAAGGCTGCCAGCTTCGGTTCCAGCAAAAACAGTGTCACCAAGTAAAAAAAGACCTGAATCAGTTCTCGGGGAAATCCGCCGAAAAAATGCACCAGATACTCGCGCACCATGCGAATGTCAGTACCCACATTGGCTGCTAGTTCGGCATCGACTCGCGAGCTCGCCTCACGCCTCGCTTCAGGATGTAAGTCCAGAAACGCGTTCACGAGATCCTGTCGCATCTCTCGAGCAACGAGTTCGCTGCTGCGCTCCCAAAGGAACCATTGCACCAGGGAGAGAAGAGCTCGAAGGCTGGCTGTTACAACGATGAGAATGGGTAGATTATACCAGAGGTCTTTGCTGGGAAAGGTTTCACGCTGCAAAAGCCAGCCGGCGAATGCACCCAGTCGATCACCGAACAGCTGGACGAGACTGATACTTGAGCTTTCGGGCTGACTTAGAATCTGCCAAGCAGGCCCCACAAGGGCAAAGGTCAACGCCGATACGATTCCCAAGGCAAAGGTACTTAACGTAGCAATGACGAGGGAAGTCAATCGGCGCTGCAGGTATCGATATACCAAGCTATACTCTTTATGGATTGTCTCGGGATCTTGAGAAATGATGGTGCGAAGGGGGGGACTTGAACCCCCAAAGGCTACGCCCACTAGCTTCTGAGACTAGCGTGTCTACCAATTCCACCACCTTCGCATACTTCTCACTAGAGATGGAGAAAATCCTTTTACACAATCTCTTTCAGGTTGCCAACGATTTTTGTCACCAGACCATATTCCACGGCTTCTTGAGCGTTCATCCAATAGTCACGAGTGGTATCTTCTTCAACTTTTTCAAGGGGTTGTCCACATTCCTTGGAAAGCAGTTGGTTGATCTTGGCCCGTGTCTTAATGATCTCTTTTGCCGTGATTTCCAGATCGGAAGCCTGGCCTTGAATGCTGCCACCAATCAAAGGCTGGTGAATCAGAAAGCGAGTGTTCGGCATGGTATAACGATGCTTCTTCGGTGCGCCGAGCAGCATGATCGTGGCGATACTTGCCGTGAGTCCCGTGCAAACAACGCGAACTTCAGAGCTAAGAAAGCGCATGGTGTCATAGATGGCAAAGCCACTATTCACTTCTCCGCCCGGACTGTTCAAATACATGTAGATCGGCTTGTTGGCTTCCTGGGCGTCCATCGCCAATAGGTTGCTTACGATACGTTTCGCAACAGTCGCGTTGATCGCTTCAGAAACAAAGATCACACGCTTTTCCAGCAGCTTGCTCTCACTCGCCTGACCTGCCAACTGCTCCAGATCCATCCCGCTCATATTCATTCTATCTCCTTCTTGCTGGCGAAAAGGTTTGATACTCAGGCATCAGATGATGCGGATACCCTGTATTTTATAGTCGTAGGACCGGCAAAAGCAAACCGCTTTTGCCGAATGCTGGTCTGGACGCGGAATTTACATCAAGCTTTGTGGGTCCACATCGATTCTCAATCGCAAATCGCCCTTCAGTTCAGAAAAGGCTGCACGCAGCTGCTGAGCGAACCAAGCCAGGACCTTGCGATCAGCACTGATCAGCAGCAGCGTGCGTCTCAGCCTGCCGCGAATCATCTCTATCGGTGGAATAGCCGGCCCCAGGACCTGCAGAGCCTGCAAACTGGAAGGCGAACGCTTCAAACCTTCGCCAATCCAACGATCTATGCTGCGCATCAATTCATCGAGCTGATCTCTTCGGGTTCCTGAGTACTCAAAGAGGATCATCCGACCAAAGGGTGGATACCCATGCTGCCGTCGAAAAGGTTCTTGGTCCTGCCAAAAGGCCTGAAAGTTTTGCTGCAGACCTGCCTGCAAAACCGGATGTTCGGGCTTTTGGGTTTGAATCATGACGCAACCCGCGTGTTCGCCGCGTCCTGCTCGCCCCGAAGCCTGCACCATAAGCTGAAAAGCTCTTTCTCCAGCACGAAAGTCGGGAAGATTCAAAACCTGATCCACCTCCAAAATGCAGATCAGAGTCACTCGCGCAAAGTCGTGCCCCTTGGCCAGCATTTGAGTCCCGACCAGAATATCGATCCGTCCCTCGCGAAAATCGTTCAGCATCGTCGGCAAAGCTTCGCGATGAGTCACTGTATCGGAATCGACTCGCTGAATTCTTGCGCCTGGCAGGGCTTCTCGCAGATAGAGCTCCATTTGCTCGCTGCCATAACCCACCATAACAAACGCATCACGCTCCTCGGCACCGACGATATCGTCAATTTTTTGACTGTAGTCGCAGTAGTGGCAACGCAAGACGGTCGAGTGCTTATGCACTGTCATGGAAATGCTGCAGTAGGGGCAACTCACTGTTTTACGATCTTTAAGGGAAAACAAAAAATAGGCGAAGCCTCGTCGATTCACAATCACCATAGCTTGCATGCCACGTGCGTGGTTCTCGCGAAGACCTTCAATGATGCGCGGATCGATCGGCAACTCCAAGAGCTTTGGCATTTGTCCACGAGGACTCAGCCGTCTTGCGAAAGCTTGATCAATCTCAGCCTGAATCAACTGAACATCGGGCATGCCTCGGCCATGCACACGATTGGGCAATTCCAAGAGTCGGTATTTACCCTGGACCGCATTCGCATAGGATTCCAAGGATGGTGTGGCGCTGCCCATAACAACGACCGATTTCTCGAGATGAGCTCTCATGACCGCCACGTCACGGCCATTATAGGACAGACCAGTGGCCTGTTTGTAGCTGCCATCATGCTCTTCATCAACAATCAGCAATTTCAAATGCTGGAAGGGAGCAAAGACCGCTGAGCGAGGACCGATCAGGATATTTCTTTGCCCTTGGCGAATCGCTTCGATTTGCGCCCAACGATCGGCATCAGCCATGGCGGAGTGTACGACCGAAACCTTGCCCGGAAAGCGGGCTTTGAAGATCCGAGTCATTTGGGGAGTCAAGGCAATTTCTGGAACCATGACGAGGATTTGGTGGACTGGATTGCGCTCCAAAACCTGCGCAATCAGGTGCAAGTACACCTCGGTTTTGCCAGCACCTGTGACCCCATGCAGCAAGAATGGCTTCGGCTGCGTGACATCAAGACCTTCAGCAACAAGCAGGCCCAACACATTCCCTTGCTCGAGAGTCAGAGAACGCGCCTCGTCTGTCGGTGTTAACGCGGCGGGTTCAAGGAAGTCCTCGAGTTGTGAGCTGGCACGACTTGTAACTTTTTGGCTTTCCTCGCGCTGGATTAAACCCTCGCGCTGCAGACGCGCCAAACTGATCTTAGGCAAGCCTGCGGCTAATGCCTCTTCGGCCCTTTGCTTGAAGAGCTTGAGAGTCACACTGCCTGACTTCTTCCAAATGATCCGAAAGACGGCCCCGAGAGGATCGTCCTTATCTCGCCAATTAAGCTTCCCTGATTCCGTTAGATGAACTTTGGAGGTTTTCTTCTTCACGCGCGACGCGGGCAACATGGCACGCAAAACCTCACCAAGAGGATGCATATAGTAAGAACTCATCCAACGCGCCAATTCGAGCAGCTTTTGGCTGTAAATCGGCTCTTGATCGACTCGCGACAGAATGCTCTTCATTTTATAAGCTGGATCTGGCTCTTTTTGACTCAGGCCGAGCACGACACCGATGGTTTGCCGATTTTTTTCACCAAAAGGGACCGCCACGCGACAACCGTTTGGAATATGTTCGGTCGCGATGTAGGTAAAGCTTTGCTCCAAAGCCACGGGCATTGCTATGTCGAGATGATACTGCTGCATGGCGAATCCTTTGCACCGTGTCAGCCTAGGCCTAAGGGGCTGCAGGACACGCTTCGGAAATCTATTTACTTGCGTATAGCTTGCGCTTAGGTTAATTTTCAACTCCCTTTAGGGTAAAGACCCGTTCGAGGTGTATTCCCGTGCTCTTTTCTGAAGTCTCAAATGCAGACAGGATAAGGCCCGCACGGTGATTCAGCATGAATGCAAGAAGTTGTTTTGTCGAACGACTTCGCTTTAAAAGTTCCCTCCCTTTAGGGAGTGCACACTGGATAAATCGGAGGCTGCATGGCTAACTCTAGAAAGAAAAGACGTCTGATGTTCCGCCGGAAACGGACGTTGGATCCTAGCATCATCATCGACTACAAAAACCCTGATGTGCTTCGCCGTTTCGTGACCGATCGCGGTAAAATCATTCCTCGTCGGATTTCTGGTGCGACTGCTAAGCAACAGCGCGCGATTTGTAACGCTGTGAAGCGTGCTCGTTACTTGGCTCTGCTGCCATACAGCTTGGGCCACCGTCAAGAGCGCAACTTCGCAACTGAGATGTCGGCGATCGCCACCTCAGCCATGGGAACTTCCAGTCGTTCGGGCGGCCCACGCGGTCCTCGTTCTGATGACAAGCCAAGCCCCTCTCGTGATGGAGAAGAATAATGTCTCGTCGTTGTGAACTGACCGGCAAAGGTGTGCAAGTTGGCCATCGCGTGTCGCACTCCAATGTTAAATCGAAACACCGCTTCTTGCCGAACCTCCAGAAGAAAAAATTCTGGTCGACCGAAAAAAACAAATTCGTAACACTCAAAGTGTGTACGGCTGCTATTCGGACAATCGACAAATTGGGTCTGGACGTATTTGCTCGTAAAAACGGCATCTCTCTGAAGTGAGGATTGAACTATGGGTCGCGGTGACAATCGTAGAACTGCAAAAGTAAGACAGCATAAAGCTCGCCGTAAACTCAAGGCGCGCCTTAAGCGTAAGATTGAAGCAGCCAAAGCTGCAAAATGAGGCTCGATCGAGATTCGGCTTCTTGTCACAGAGAAGTCCCCTCGCAACGAATAAGCCATGACAGCGAGCGTTCCGGTCAAAGGAGCGCTCTTTGTTTTCAAGGGGACAGCGCTTGAAGAAAGTGACTGTGATCACCGATGGTGCCTGTCTTGAAAATCCCGGTCCAGGGGGTTGGGCTGCTTTGCTCCGGTTTGGTCAGCACGAAAAAATGGTTTCCGGGTCTGAGCCAGATAGCACCAACAACCGCATGGAACTTATGGCTGCGATCAAGGGCCTTGAGACGCTCAAGGAAGCCTGTGAAGTCGTCCTGGTCGCCGACAGTCGCTATGTACTGGATGGCTTCGACAAGGGCTGGCTGCGCAACTGGAAAGCCAATGGCTGGAAGACTGCCGGCAATAAACCAGTGAAGAACCAGGACCTCTGGGAAGAGCTGGATCGGCAGGTCAGTCGCCACCGAGTCAAATGGGTCTGGGTCAGAGGCCACGATGGTCATGAAGATAATGAAAGAGTGGATCAAGAGGCTCGCAAGGCCGCAACCACTCTCAGGGACCGGCAAAAGTATGGATCTGGAGTGGGCTCAAGACGCTCCGAGGCTGAAGACGAAGAATGATAAGAGCTTGACGAATGGCGTCCAGCTTGTTATTCGACATATTCTCTGAAATCGAAGAGGAAAGAGGAACGACACAGTGGCTCAACATAAATCCGCAAAAAAGCGTATCCTTACAAACGCCAAAAAAAGAACTCGCAACCAAGCCTATATTTCTGGTGTTCGCACAGCCGTTAAAAAAGTTCGCACGGCAGTAGAAAAAGGCACAGCAGCTGAAGTTACCGGTCTGTTTGAAGCAGCACAATCCCTGCTTCACAAAGCGGCTTCACGTGGCTTGATCCACCGCAATACGGCATCTCGCAAAGTTGCTCGTTTGGCAGCTTTGGTTGCTAAGAAGCCTGCTAAAGCCTAATTTTTTAGGTTTTTGCGCTTCTACGAAAAACCCGGTTCCAAGACCGGGTTTTTGTGTTTCATTTTTTTGTAGCTTGCTGCCTGTCTTTGACTTCTTTCCAAAGCGCTTCTTGATCATCCCGGCTCATGGTCTTCACGTCCAACCCGCGTTCCAACCCGATCGACTCCATGAGAGCAAAACGTCGCAGAAACTTCAGATTGCCCTGTTGGGCGGCCACTTCAGGATCGACTCCCAAATGTCGACTCACCTGAGCCAGACAGAAAAACACGTCGCCCATCTCATCGTAAAGACGCTCCGAATCACCACCAGGAATTTCCTGCTCTAGCTCCGAAAGCTCAGACTTGCAGTGATCGAGAACACCCTGCACGGTATCCCAGTCGAATTGAATCTTATGCGCTTTTTTGCCTATTTTATAGGCCTGAGTCAAAGCTGGAACTACTTTGGCACAGTCAGCAAAATAAGCTTCCTGCGGTTTGTTCGCCTTCTCTTGCGCCTTAATCGCATCCCAATTGGATTTAATCTCGGCTTGACCAAGACCTTGGCCCGCCAGTTCGCCGAAGACATGAGGATGACGACGAATCATTTTGCTTTGGATCGACTGCACGACATGATTGATGTCGCCCTTGTTCTGATCCTTGGCCAGCTGCGCGTTCAAAACAACCTGCAGGAGGACATCGCCGAGTTCTTCTAGCAAATGCCCTTCGTCAGTCCCCAGCATGGCCTCAGCAGCCTCGTAGGCTTCCTCCAGCATGTAACGCCGGAGCGAGCGGTGATCCTGCTCCAGATCCCAAGGGCATCCATGAACTGGATGCCGCAGGGTCGCCACCGTTTTCACAAAATCAGCAAAGATTTGCCCAGCGGCAGCTGCCCTCACCTCCAGCTCTTTTTGCCAGAGGTTTTCATCGTGACTCATATCAGTTCCACCAAAGAGGGCAGGTAATTGTCTTTTTTCGGCACACCCAGCACGGCGATCACGGTCGAGGCAACGTTGGCAATGCTGCCTTTCATTCCAGGAATCAGTCGATAGCCATTCACACCCCGAGGGTCGTAAAGATAAAAAGGCACCTCGTTGAGAGTATGAGCCGTCTTGGGCTTTGGTCGCCAGCTAAAGGGCAAATCCAGCCAATCGGCAGGACCTTCCTGATTGGTATCAAACATTTCATCGGCGTTGCCATGATCCGCTGTGATCATCAAAACAGTATCCGTTTCTTGAGCAGCTTGAATCAATCGCCCCACACAAAGATCAACCACAGAAACTGCGGTGATGGCAGCTTCCAAATTGCCTGTGTGACCCACCATATCGCCGTTCGGAAAGTTGATCCGACCGAAATCGAAGCTGCCTTGTTGCATACGCGCAATGGTGGCTTCGGTGATTTCGTAGGCTTTCATCCAAGGCTTCAGATCAAAATGAATCACATCGCTTGGAATTTCCAGATACTCTTCCAGCTTGGGGTCAAACAAACCGGAGCGATTGCCGTTCCAAAAATAAGTGACATGACCAAATTTTTGGGTTTCTGAACAAGCAAACTGCCGCAAACCCTGATGGACCAGATGTTCCGACAAGGTGTCTTTGATCACAGGTGGCGACACCAAGTATCGAGGCGGTATATGCAAATCACCATCGTATTCCATCATCCCAGCAAAAAAGGTCTTGGGAAAACGAACCCGATCAAATACCGAAAAATCTTCTTCAGTGAACGCACGACAAATTTCAATCGCGCGATCACCACGGAAATTGAACAGCACCACTGCATCGCCGTCGACGATTGGACCGACTGGTTTTTCATGCTCTGTGATCACGAAAGGCGGCAGGTACTGATCGATCAGCTTGGCATCCTGCCGAAAGCCTAAAATAGCCGAGCGCAGGCTCGGGAATCGATGCGGCGCTTCACCTAAAACGTGCGCCTTCCAACCGCGCTCTACCATGCTCCAATCGGCTTCGTAGCGGTCCATGGTCGTGGTCATTCGTCCACCGCCTGAAGCAACCTTCACATCAAAGTCGACGCTTTCCGTTTCACGGAACACTTTTTCCAATCGTTCAAGGTAAACTTCAGCCGTTTTTTCGCCGACGTCTCGACCGTCAATCAAAGCGTGGATGCGGACTTTCTTGATTCCTGAAGCCTTGGCCTCGCGTATCAAAGCATGGAGGTGACCATCATGAGAGTGCACGTTGCCGTCGGACAAAAGTCCAATCAGATGCAAGGTGCTATGCTGCTGGTGCACCGACCGCACGAGATCCTGCCAGGTCTTGCCTTCAAACAAGGCTCGAGTATCAATGGCATGCTGGACCAGCTTGGCGCCCTGGTCAAAAACACGACCCGCTCCCAAGGCATTGTGACCAACTTCACTGTTCCCGATATCAGCATCACTCGGCAGTCCCACGTAGGTACCATGGGCCTTTAGGGTTCTATAAAGAGCTGTTTTTTCCAGCTGACGTAACTGAGGTGTATGGGCGAGTTTCACGGCATTTCCGTAGGAGCTGTCTCTCACTCCCACTCCATCCATGACCACCACGAGGACTCTACGCTTTGCTTTTGACACGACCAACTCCATGCGATTATGGTTGGGCAACGAGCTGACAGTAGCTTATGCAAGTTCAGGAAAAAAGCCTTTTCCACCCCAGTCAAGGGCCCGAAAAATCCCAAGACAACCTCCAGGAAGGCGCCCAAAGCCATGCGTGCTGTGATCCAAAGAGTGACAGAGGCTCACGTCGAGGTCGATGGAACAACTGTCGGCCAAATTCAAAAAGGCCTTCTCGTCTATCTGGGTATTCATCAAGCTGATCTTCGCGAACACTTGATTGGCCTAGCAGACAAGATCATCAATCTGCGCATTTTTCCCAATGAGGATGGGCGCTTTGATCATTCCGTTCAAGACGTCGGCGGGAGTCTGCTGGTGATCAGTCAGTTCACTCTGTACGGAGATTGTCGAAAAGGACGGCGGCCTAACTTCCAGGATGCCGCACCTCCTGAGCTCGCTCGGCGACTCTACAATGAATTCCTAGAAGTCCTTGCTAGCAAAGGCGTTCCCGTTGAAGCCGGGACCTTTCAAGCGCACATGAAGATTCAGTCAAGCAATGATGGTCCCGTCACCATCATCATCGATCATCCGCAACCAAACGGAGCGTCCTGATGATTTGTATGCTCTATATTCCCTGCAAAAGTCGCGAAGAAGCCATATTCCTTGGCACAAAACTTCTGGAAGAGAAGTTGATCGCCTGTGCCAACATCGTGAATTCTATCGATTCGATTTATATTTGGGAGGGCAAGCTGGAACAAGCTCAGGAAAGCATCCTCCTTTTGAAGTCAATTCCCGAACTGAAACACCAGCTTGAGATACGTATCGAAGAATTGCATAGCTATAGCTGCCCGTGCATCATCACCTGGCAGCCCGAATCAGTCAATGAAGCCTATGAGCAATGGGTTCGACAGAGTCTGAGCTCATAAAAGCAAAACCCGAAGACCATCTGGCCCTCGGGTTTGCTTATGCTTGAGTCGGATGCAATCAATCGTTGTTGGACTCGCTGTCATCCACCCCGATCTTGTTGTAGAATAGTTCGTCGATGGTCTTCTTGATCAGAATCCAAAGCAATTCTTTATCCGAACATTTACCAAAGACCCCAAGAGGAATTTGGAAACCACCTTTATCCTTACGCCCACCACCATAGTACACACCATGCTGGTCTTGGCCGAAGACATCCTTGATCCATTTGTCGGGATCGAGAGTATGGGATTTCGTCCGCAGAGAACCATCAACGAATTCCCCGCCGACCACACCATAAACCACGACCGTATCAATACCTTCTCGATTGAGAAGATAATCGGCACACTGGCCAATACCATCCCGATCTTCTTCCCGCACGTAACCAACCCCAGAGAACATAAACGTTCCGCGGATATCTTTGCGCTGCAAAGCAATCTGCGTCAAATCCATGGTTTTCGCGGGAATGGACTGCCGGGAAATAAGTGCCAGAAGATCTTTATCCACATACCGAGACAAGAACTCCGAAGCTTTATAGTCTGCAGGAGTTGCGTTTACAAAGTTATCAGTATCGGTCCGCACCCCATGCATCAAAGCCGTGGCGATTTTTGCTTCTTCCAGCGTATCGCCCTTGAAACCAAAACGCGGATCGCACAGATACTCACCATAGATCGCTGAGGTCGATCCAACATTTTCTCGAATATCCAGGAAGTGACCCTTGATCGTCCCGAGCTTTCTGTGATGGTCGACAAAGACCAAAAGCTCGCAGGTTTCGGGCAACTTGATGGGCAATTCGGTGTTTTGCGAATCGTTCACACCATAGTAGTCATAGGACGAATAATCGAACTGATCGTTGTACTCTTCGATATCCAGATCCAATTTCTTGACCAAGGCTCGATTCTCATGATGAGAGATCTGCTCAAAGTGAAGAATCGTCGATTGAATATCAAACTGGGCAGCCATGTAGGCCAAAGCCAAAGAAGTCGCGATGTTATCCGGATCAGGATAGCCCTTGATACAGATAAGTAGACGCTTACCCCGAGCTTTTTCCAGAGTATCGATGAGTTCCTGAGTTTTGCTTTTCTTTTCCACGCGTACGGGATCCGTATTGGTCACCTCAGCTTCCATCAGATCGGTATCAGCACCGCTGAGTTCTTTCTGAGCTTTGACTTTCTTTTTGAGACTTATCAATTCAGCCTCTTTTTCTTTGAATCGCGTATCCAACGTCGTCAAAGGGCTCACTCCTTTCACGTGCTCGCCTGGGATCAGCCCTCATTGCTGTCTGCGTGCTCAGACAGGATCGCGGCTCCTCTTCATTATAACACCGCATTTCAGACTTTCACCTGGGGCAGGTAGGTCATTATTGCCTTGACCGTTGGGAACTGCCGAAAGGTAAAAATACTTATGCCAGTTTCCTTAGCGCGCGCAAGCAATCCTTCAAGTCCCTCCGTCTTCGATAATTCCATGCTAACGCCCAGGATCAAAGGAACGTCTTTACAAGCAGCCAGAACTTCCAACCTTTTCCGTAGCTCAGCCTCGTGCCAGCGGTGAAAAAGTTCTACGTGCCTTAAGGCACCGCTTTCATGGCGAAGCGTAAGATCAGGAAAACTATAGCTTTGTTGACCAAGATTCAAATGTTCTTGGCTCTCCTCCACTCTCCAAGCTCTTCGATCTTTGGCCGGAAGATCGTTAAAGGCCTTTATAAATGCCCGGAACTCTTCAGGAATATAACCCGTAAAGCTTCGATAATGACTCGTCATGTTCCGACTGCTATCGACTTTTAGCTCATAGAAACTTTCACCAAGCTTTACCGTCGCTTCCAACTCCCACTTGGAAACCAGCAGAACATATGGAAAAAACTGGCAAAGCCGCATTCCGTAACTTTGCGCCTGATCAAACATCGCCAAGGGTCCGGAGATATCCAGCTGCAGGGCGCCATCTGGATTCTCAACAAATTCCGCCAAGAGTCGACAGAATCTTAATTTCTGCAAGAGTCGCCGACGGGTTACGAGATCTTTGTCGAAAATCGTAAAACGAATTTTTTGAGCCCTTAGCAGCAAGCCTTGGACTTGGGCGATATTATAACGATGGAGTAAGGCCTCCCCAGATAATTCGTCAAAGCTTTGAATACTGCGAAACTCGGGCAAGTCGGCATACAGCCGGTCTTGAATCGAGGAAAAGGTGCAGCCGCTTTGCTCGGCAAGAGTCTGTTCGAATTCGCCACGCGTTTGAAGTCCCTGCATGCGCAAGAGCCGACTCTGTTCCAACCACTTCCATCGCTGCTCTTCGAGAGCTTCGTCCGCTTCACCAAAGGTACAACGGTCCTCGAGCAGTTTGTCGAAGCCCTGAAATACGGCATCGCTTGACTCCGGATGACTCTTGATCTGTTGATTTAGATCACGCCAACTCTGTCCCACAAATGATTTATAGAGACGAGCCAGATCATCAGCCATCTGAATGAGGTTTTTGTCATTCGGCTTGATATATTTTGGGTGGACGCGACTATCACGTCTTGAAAACTTCAGAAGGTCTTTGGTAAGCATGATGGTTCCGACGCCTTTTGTTCACATAGAATTCGTTGGTGTCCTTGGAAATCACTTCGTATAGAACGGCCCTTTTGCCTTCTTGATGGCGCAGGATTCGGCCCAACCTCTGCACATGCTCCCGAACGGCAGCACTGCCTGAAATCACCACGCCAATGCTTGCTTCCGGAACATCCACACCTTCATTGAGGACCTTGGACGTCACGAGCACATCCAAGCCGCCGTTGCGAAAACGCTCCAGCATCTGCTTGCGCTCTTTGGGACGGGTTTGATGCGTGAGGACGGGTAGCACAAAATTCTTGCCAATCTGATAGGCCATGGCATTGTCTTGCGTGAATACGATGATACGATCGCCGCGATGCTTCTGTAGAATATTCCACAGCTCATCCATCTTGCCGGTTGCTGCCTGGGCCAAGCGCTTTTGCTCTCGCCAGGCTTCCATGGCTTCTTTGCCGCCAGGAACCGTGGCCGATTTTCGAATAAAATCCTGCCAGCCCTCCGGCCCGGAAAAGTTGATCCGCTGTTGCTTCACAAAGCTGGTATAGGTCCCACGAGCTTTTTGATAGGCTTCTTTTTCTTGATCTGTGAGCGGAACTTCCACACTCACCACATCATAGGGCGCAAGGACTGACGTCACCATCTCTCGAATATGCGCTTCATAGCAAAGATCGCCAATCAATTGATAGATCAACTCCTCTTTACCATCGCTTCGTTCGACTGTGGCTGACAATCCTAATCGGAAAGGAGCTATGGAAGCTCTTGCGATCATTTGGTATTGAGTCGACGGAAGGTGATGACATTCATCAAAAATCATCAAACCGAAACGATTGCCAATATTTTCAATGCTCAAATAGGCTGAATCATAGGTCGCAACCGTGATGGGTCGCAGTTCTTTCCAACCGCCGCCCAGAGCACCGATTTCTGTCCCAAAGAATTTTTTCAAGACAGTCTGCCATTGCAAAAGCAAATCAATGGTAGGAACCACAACGAGTGTCGGTCTTTGAGTGGCCACCATGGCCAGCACAGCGAGTATTGTCTTACCCGCTCCCGTGGGGAGAGCCACCACACCACGCGAGCCCTGCTTTTGCCATGCAGTCAATGCACCACTTTGATGGGGTCTCGGCACGATGGGCTCGTGCAACTTGAGCTCCAGTGCCTGGTAGGCACGAGCGCGATCCACAAGCGGACGCTTCTCTTCGATCGCTTTCAAAACTAGCTCTCGATAGCAGTGCCCAGGGGCTCGCCACTGTTTCGTTCGGCTGTCAAAGCGAAAGCCAGGCCAGTCGGCACCGATATCGCCAACAGCACCGTCTAGGAGAAGGGTTCCGAGTTCATACTGCAGAGTCGTCATCGGGATCCTTATCGAATCGGTGAAGGAGCATCCTTACACCCATACCGCAGCCCGCCAAAATTGTCCAGACCATGCAAAGTCCAAAGGCTTGGCTGAGCCACATTGAACCTTTTTGACCTGTTAGAAAAAACACCAACCAAGTATTGCCGAGAAGGATCATGACTATGAATCCAGAGGCCGCAGCCTTGGTCCAGATGGAGCGTCTCAAATAGTGTTGCAAGTCATTACCTCTCGGATCACCAATAGCCTGGAACGGCGTTTTCAGCGCTCTAGTGAGACATCAAAATTCCAGCGCTCACCAATGCCAAAACCACACGGTAAATGGCAAACACCGCAAAGCCACTTGTGCGGAGATACCGCAAAAGAAAGCCAATCACAAGCCAGCCGACAACTCCCGACACAATTATGCCCACATAAAACTCTGGCTGCTGGATACTGGCCAAGATCTCCTTGGATTTCAGGAGGGCCGCCCCGGCCATGGCAGGAGTTCCCAGCAAAAAAGAAAAACGAGCGGCTTCATTGCGATCAAGGCCCAACCAACGACCTGCGATGATCGTGGCTCCGGAACGGGAGGTTCCTGGAAATAGAGCGCAGGCTTGAGCAAGACCGACGATTAAGCCCTGCTTTGGGGTTAGGTCCATCATCTTGGTCGTCACCGGTGATTTTTTATCGATCCACCAGAGCAGAATTCCAACGAACACCAAGGGAAAACAGACATAAAGAGGATGAGCGGAAAAAAATGCTTCGATCTGGTGCTCGAAGAGTTTACCGACAATCCCGGCTGGTATCGTACCCACGATGATATTGATCACGAGCTGGCTGCGAGGATTGATTTTCTTTTCTTTGAGGGTCAGAATCGACCCTTGCAAAAGATCGATCCAATCTCGCCAAAAGAACAGCAGCAAGGCCACCAAAGTTCCCACATGGAGAGCTACTTCCATACTCATGGAAAGAGGCTGCCCTTGGAGCATCGTCGAGACGATAATAAGGTGACCCGAACTTGAAATCGGCAAGAACTCTGAAAAGCCTTGAATAATTCCTAGAATGACGGAATGCGTCAACTCCATCGATCGACTCCATACAAAAAAATAAAGCCCGTGATAATCTCACGGGCTTCAGCTTATCAGAAAAAACTATATTCGATTAGAATTTGCCGATCAAACCAACCACCAAATCAGCCTTTGATAGGTCTTTTTTCTTGTCAGAAGTCTTTAAGGTCTTATCGAGGACGCCTGCGCTCGTGGTCGGATCTGCGTATTCGCCAGAAGACATCGTCACGTTCACAAAAGGACGGTAGTAAGCGCCCCAGTTATCAAAGTGTGTTCCTACAGCAATGGTCATTTCATTTTTGTCAAGTTTGCCTTGAGCATTGGCTTCCAAAGAAACCTTTTTAACATCATTGGCGCCAGTGACTTCGTAAGGATCAGTCGTCAAGGTAGAAACATGGACGAAAGGAGTGTAGGTGCCAACTTTATATTCAGCATAGGCGACCAAACCGGTGTAAGTATTTTTTTCCTTAATGTATTTAGTCTCGCCTGCGGGGGCTGTTGGATCATTGCCCTTGATGTTGCGAGTATCCATGGTGTAATCGAAATAGGTGTCAAGTCCGTCAGCCTTGTAACGCACTCCAACCGAAGCTGTGCTGCTCTTGCCAAGGTCGTACACAGCGTACTGAACGAGGGGCGAGATATCACCGAACGATCCGTACCATTCCAAAGCAATGGCAGGCTGCTTTTGAGTTGTGCCTGTCGTACTGCCAGTGTTCCAGCTTTTGGGGCAAGTGGTTTCTGTTTTAGGAGTTACATCGTCCGAAGTTGCATTCTTAGTATAAGTTGTTGTCTCAGTACACTTGCTATAGTCTTCGACCAACTGCAAGGACAATGTACCAGCCAACTTATAGGTCAAATCAACCGCAAGTTTGTCTTTCATTGGGTTCAGATCCAGATAGGATCCGATCACTGGAGTGGTTGTGCTGCTCGTCAGTTTACGGTGCAGACCATAGGTTTTAATCTTTTGTTTACCGACTGTGATGTCGAGATTTTCGGTCACCTTGTTGGTCAGGTAAAAGCGCTCGAGTTCACCCTCTTTGACTTTGTAGAGAGCTGTCCAAGAGATTTGGTCGGAAAGCTTGCCGCGGAATACAACCTTTGCACCTTTCAGATTGAAATTAGTGGTCTTGGTTTGTTTGCCGACATCTTTGTCATTCAATCCATCGTTGGTATTGGTGACATTGACTTGATACTCCGAACCGATTTCTACTTCAGCCGCTGCAGCCCACACGTGCGAAGCCAAAGTCAGGCCCATGAGACCCACAAAAATGTTCGAGACTTTCACAAAGAACCTCCTGGTTAGGATATAAGGAGGCTCAATATAGCGAATGCAGGTTCCACGGAGCAAGCAATATAAGCACTTGGCCAGTTGGCTAAAGCATCAGGTTAACCGCTTCGAGATGTTGCAGGGCCTGTGCTGTCAGCTCACGGCCTCGCGGCCCGCGCCGGATAAACCCTTGGTGGGTCAGGAAAGGCTCGTAAACATCCTCGATGGTCGTTCGCTCTTCGCCAATTGTAGAGGCCAAAGCTTCAATTCCGGCGGGACCACCATTGTATCGTTCGTGCAGAACGCGCAGGATTCGTCGATCCATCTTATCCAAACCAGCGAGGTCAATATTAAGTCTGGTCAGGGTAAGATCGACAATATCGCGGTGCAGGCGTTCAACACCGTGAAAATCAGCGAAGTCGCGTACCCGTCGCAACAGCCGATTTGCGATACGAGGCGTGCCTCGCGAACGTTTCGCAAGTTCCATAGCCCCATCTTCGGCAAGCTCAACCCCCCAAAGACCTGCACTGCGTAATAGGATTTGAGCCAATGACGCCGCATCATAAAATTCAAGATGCTCTTGAATGCCAAATCGGCTCAAAAATGGCGCTGAAAGACTGGCAACACGGGTTGTGGCACCAATCAGGGTGAAGGGATTGATCGGCATTCGAACGGTTCGGGCTGTAGGACCTTGACCGACAAGAATGTCGATACAGAAGTCTTCCATTGCCGAGTAGAGAATTTCTTCGACCGTAATCGGCAAGCGATGAATCTCATCGATAAACAGAACACCACCTGGCTCCACCCCAGCAAGAATTCCCGCCAAATCACCTGGCTTATCGATGGATGGTCCACTGGTTTGATAAAAGGGAACTTGCATTTCATGAGCAATGATCTTGGCCAGGGTCGTTTTGCCTAAGCCCGGGGGGCCATGTAAAATAACATGATCAAGCGGTGACCCACGCTTACGGGCGGCTGCGACATAGACCTCTAAATTGCTTTTGACAGCATCCTGGCCCGGATAATCAGCGAAGCGATTCGGCCTCAGCTGCTGCTCCGATCGATCATCGCCATCCTGAAGCAGGGGTCTGGTAAGATCTTCAACAGGCCGATAGATAGGTTCTTGCAGTTGAATATGTATAGGATCCATGTTGCTCTTCCTTAAAAGGGCTCACCATCACTCAATCCCAGATCACGAGCTTTGGCTCCTTTGATCTCGCGCTTTTGCTCAGCAGCGACTACGCCTTGACTGAGCTGCTTGAGAGCCTGCCGCATCAAATCGGGAAAGGCTAAGTTTTTGGCCTCTTTACGTAACTTGGCCAAAAGTGGAGTGATGGTTTTATCTTTGTAACCTAGATTTTCAAGAGCTGACTGCAGATCGGAGAAAACCATTTCTTGCTGCTCGCGTCGACTTTCCGGACCCTCTTCAGGCAAAAGACCATCAAAAGAGTTTGGCTCGAGGCGGGTATGCTCTTCACGCAGGTCGAGCATCTGGGCCGCTTTCAATTTCAGCATCTTGGGCCTGAGATCCACAATGATCTTCTCGGCTAAGCGGGGCCCAACTCCGGGAACGCTTTCCAAAATTTTTCCATCATCCTGACTTACCGCGCGTTCAATCGCGTTGACCGTCAGCGTGGAAAGAATGGCCAGACCGACTTTGGGTCCGACACCGCTCGAACTCAGGAGGATTTCAAATGCTTGGCGGTCTTCATAGCTACGAAACCCGAACAGTCGAATGGCGTCTTCACGAACGTAGCTATAGATCCAAAGCGAAATTTTTTGACCAACCTTCGGCAGCTGACAAAGCGTCGATAAGGGCAATTCCACACCATAGCCGATGCCTTGAACATCCAATATGATGCCCGTCGGCAGACTGGCGAAAAAGGTTCCTGTCAGTCGTTCGATATACATGGTTTGCCCAGCAGATAAATTGGTTTTCTATTGCGTTGACATGGGCGGTTGGGTCATCGGTTCCAGATCATGGTCATGCTCGTGCTCCGATTCCGCATGCAAACGCTCACGCATACTCTCGTCGATGGACTTCAGCTCTAGAAGCGACTTGGCAATCCGATCCGCCTCGCTCATTTCGTCTGAAATCAGAACTTCCCGGACATGGCGGAGCTTCTCAAAATCCATGTGGGTTTGCTTATTGATCGCATCCACCATGGCATTGAAGTTCCTCACGACATAACGCATATCATCACCGTCGCGGATTTTCATCTGTCCATACCAGCGGCCCTCTTCAACTCGACGAAATTGCCTCACCAGTGAATACATTGGACCAGCCAATCTATGCGTAATGAGAATCCCCATGATGCCAACCAAGAGAATATTCAGCAGAGCCGCTAGTCCCATGACAGCCAATATAGGCCAAGGTAAGAATCGCGGGATCCGCAAAATTTCAAATTGGTACAGAGGAAAGAGGATCACAGAGGTCGTCAAAGTGGTTGATAAGAGTCCCACGAGGATAGCCGCACCTGTATAACGGAACTGAAAGTCCCTGTTGATCAGGATGAGCCTTTGCTTTTGATGCTGATATTTTTGCTTCATACCCACCACTATAACCGGCGCCGGAATAGTTGGGAATCAATAAAGACGTGCTTTCGCTCGGAAAAAATACGCAAGAAGGTAAGCAGGTTCTTGAAATGAGTAAAAAGGAATAGGGCGGAGGGTTTGGAGAGGCCCTGCCTTGGGCAGGGCCGATCTCAGCTTATTTCACGCAGGCTTTGATGGCCTCAACCTTGTCCAGACGCTCCCAGGGGAAGATGTCGCGACCAAAGTGGCCATAGGATGCCGTTTTCTTATAGATCGGACGCAGAAGGTCCAAGCTTTCTGTGATGCCACGTGGTGTCAGACGGAACACCTCACGAATCACGTTGGCCAATTTCTCTTCCGAAACTTTGCCCGTGCCATAGGTGTTAACGAAAACACTGACAGGTTCAGCCACGCCGATAGCATACGCCAGCTGGACCAGACACTGCTGAGCCACACCAGAAGCCACAATATTCTTGGCTATATAGCGGCCCATATAGGCGGCCGAACGGTCGACTTTCGTTGGATCTTTACCAGAGAAAGCGCCACCGCCGTGGGCTCCGTGTCCGCCGTAACTATCGACGATGATCTTACGACCCGTCAAACCGCAGTCACCTTGGGGTCCACCGATCACGAATCGACCTGTTGGGTTGATGTGATACTTGGTTTTGGCGTCCAGCATGTGGCTTGGAATGGTTTTCTTCACCACTTCTTCGATCACAAATTCAGTGAGATCGCTGTGCTTGACATCAGGACTGTGTTGAGTCGACACAACAACCGCATCGATGCGAGTCAGTTTGCCGTCACGATACTCCGCAGTCACCTGGCTTTTTGCATCAGGACGCAGAAACGGAACCGTCTTCTTCCGACGGTGTCCGGACAGATTGCTCAACAGTTGGTGAGCATAACTGATGGTAGCAGGCATGAATTCAGCCGTTTCATTCACTGCATAACCGAACATCATCCCCTGATCGCCTGCGCCTTGCTCAGCGTGAAGACCTTCGCCTTCAGTCACACCCATAGAGATGTCGGGAGATTGCTGCTCGACAGAGAGAATTACACCGCAGCTTTTTGCGTCGAAACCGAGAGCACCATCATTGTAGCCAATTTCATCAATGGTTTCACGAGCGATACGCGCATAGTCAATCACGGCTTTGCTGGTGATTTCACCGGCAATCACCACCAGACCAGTTTTCACCAAGGTCTCACAGGCAACGCGAGAGTACTTGTCCTGAGCCAACAATGCATCCAGGATGGCATCACTGATCTGATCACAAATCTTGTCAGGATGACCTTCACTGACGGATTCTGAAGTAAAAAGATAATTCTTGAGTTGTCCGCTCATGCGAGTCCTCTCTTCATTCTTACTGCGATACGCCCCGTATTGAGTACATGAGCGCTGCCAATTCCAAAAGACTTCCCATTGTTATCAATTAAAATCACGTGGTCAAGCGATCTAATGGTCGCTCGACGCACGCCATCGTGGGTGAGACCACCCTCGAAGCATTTCATTTCAACGTGCATCTCTTGACCCATTTTCAAACGCTCTACCAGCGCGGTATCCAAGGCACGCCAGCTCGGAATTGCCAGATTGATATCCTGAATTGGGACGATGCAATCATTCAAATTTTCCAATTTATTTTCAAGATCAGAAAGAGTGAAAGTTTTCTCAACTGTGAGATCGCCGCTAGCCCTTCGCAAGAGACGAGTCACAGTTCCCAGGGACCCGGCTTGCTCTGCAATTTGGCTCGCAACAACCCGCACGTAGGTTCCCTTGGAACATCGAATCCGGAATGTTCCCACTCCATCTTCGAAGCGCAAACATTCCAACTCTTCGATATGAACTATTTTTCGGAGGAGTTGCAGCGGAACCTGATCGGCTTTTCCCTGCCGCGCATATTCGTAGAGTGGTTTGCCTTGAAATTTTATCGCTGAATACATGGGCGGAACCTGCATGAAGTCGCCACACATGGACGCGCAAATTTTATCCAATTGATCTCGAGTGATATGGTCCTTAGGGGCATGAGCGAC
>JBGSTF010000021.1:0-4397 GCA_041736645.1 Oligoflexus sp.
GGGGTCGGCACTAGCCTCAACTTCATCTATGATCTGAATGAAATCGGTAAGCGCGAAATCTCGAAGATCTCCATGGGTGACTTCAGCAAAACTTCTTTGAGCATGAGGAGTCGCGGCAACTGAGGACTCATTGATGAGCCAGTCTTCAACCGCAGCAAGAGTGATGGAATCGCCCTTAAAATGTTCACGGAAGGCCTCCTGATTGAGCTGTCGCGACAAAGCAGCGGAACATGGGCAAGTGCTCGAATAAGTAACGACGACCTGGCAATCTATTAAGAGTTTTGAGCCTTTCTCCATCTTCGCTGTCACATGTATGGGATAGGAACGCCAGCCAGTTTTTCCAGACAGCAAAGACTGCCTCGGGATGAGGATATCGAAAGTCAAACTTAGCTCGACTCGACTGGACAGTGTGCCATGTCCTTCCAGTACCTGTTCACAGATATCTCCAAGCAGTTCTGTTGAAAGCGGCCTATACGGCAATTGCTGGCCCACAGCTTCGTAAAGGCGAGACATATGCACACCCCGTGCGCGGACATCACTCAGGTCGACAAAAACGGAAACTTTTCCTGGAACCTTGTCTGTGCCGCCTCCGGGATATTGGCAAAGCAAAACCGGAAAATCGACCGAGCTGATGCCTACCTTGTTGATTGCCAAAGCTTCTAACTGAGATGGCGCAAAAGCAATATCTGGGAGTTGTCCTATTGTCATCGACGGTCCTCAACCAAATCAAGTTCAAGAGCGTCCGCTGAGGCGTCGATAAGCCTCGCTCCAGTTTAGGCAACACGACGAACCTATAACGATCAACGGCGCGCTGACTCTTGCAAATATATCTAATAAAGGAAAGATATTATTGCAAGTAACTGCGTTTATTTTAAAAGATTTCTAATTTATATATATTATTTATCATAAATATTAATATGTTATAAAAATTATTGCCTAAATGGCCGTGTTTACAAATGCAAATTTATGCTTTAGATTGCCTCGTCTCTGTCCTGCCCTGACACAAGCTTGGCAAACATGTGCGATTCGCACTAGCAAAAGCCTCGAGCCACTGCGATGGGCCTCAATCACAGTATTCGAACCGAAAGTTGAAACATGTTCTATTCACTCAGTATCCAGCTCAAGATGCTTGCTCTGATTTTTTCAATATTTATTGCAGACGAGGCTTGGGCACAGAGCGTCCCGGATGAAACCCCGCAAGTCGATGAATCCCTGACTGTGACAGGAAGCAAAGTCAAATCCGAAAAACTTGATCAGTCCAAGGCCAGCGTCTCAGGCAGTCGCCTTGGACTCCAGCTCAAAGAAACGCCGGCGACTTTTGAAATTTTGGAACATGACGAAATTTTGAAACGTGGTTATGGAAGTCTCCTGGAGGCTGTCGAAAGTGGGAATGGAATGAGCGGAGGCAATCCACCGGGGGCTCCGACTGTTTTCTCGACTCGGGGATTTAGCGGGGATAGCGTAAGCATTCTCTACAACGGTATTCGCATTGCCAACCCTGGCATGAGCACAAGCCCAGGCGACACGTGGAATCTGCAGAGTATCGAAATTTTAAAAGGCCCAGCGTCCGTGCTTCATGGATATGGCGCAGTGGGCGGCGCAGTCAACTATATTAGTAAACGACCTAACCAGGAGTATCAACAATTTGAAGGCCTGCTTGCGATTGGGTCCTGGAATAAGCTGCGCGTAGGAGCGGGCAGTGGCGGCCCCATTACGGACAGTCTCTCGTATCGTGTGGACCTCAGTCAGCAGAATGCGGACACTTATGTCGATGATGCCCCCTATCAATACCAGGCGGCATCAACGGCATTCCTCTATCAGCTCAACGATGAATGGACGCTTGGGTTGGAAGCAGAAGTCAATCGAAATGATATTTCGAGCTATTTCGGTAGCCCCTTGCGTGACAATCGCCTGGATGAACGTTTCCTCTTCAATAATTACAATGTTGAGGATAATAAGACTCTGATCGATGCTCAGTGGCTACGGTTGAAAACGGAATGGAACCCTTCGCCGCATTTTCGCTTGCAGAATTTGGCCTATCGATATGCTGCCGACCGCCATTGGAAGAATGTTGAATACTATAGCTACGATGCCACTCAGGATAAAGTGCTTGCATCCGATCTGATAGAAATTAAACATGATCAGGAACTCATCGGCGATCAGTTGATGATGACAATCCAGCATAATCCTTTTGATTTGGCCAACAGCTTTCTGCTCGGGTTGGACGTATCGCGCAATAACTTCACCCATATCAATAATTCTGGATATTCAGGAACTTTCGTTCTAAATCCCGATAACCCGGAATCAGTGAGTTTTGAATCCGCCCGTCAGGAGCTGACACTGCCTAAGCGCAATACGGTGGATCAACACACCGCGATATTTCTGGAAAATCGCCTGGTAGTGGCTCCTGAACTCCAGATTGTCCTGGGAGCCAGAAGTGATTCCACGCGTATTCGTTCCAAGAATCTAAATCCCCATACCGGTATCGATGGCCAGCCATTGAATGCACTGGAGCCAGGATTTACGAAAACCCTGGAGGGCATCACCGGGCGATTCGGTCTTGTGTCTGAAATCATTCCCAACCTTCATCTGTTCGCTCAGCATACCACAGCGGAATCAAGTCCCGTCAGTCTTGTGACTTTGGCGAAGCGTTCCGAGGACTTCAAACTGGAAAAATCCCGGCAATCGGAATTAGGTATCAAGCAATCGCTATGGAAGGGATTTGATGCAACATGGAGTGTATATCAGATCACCAAACAAAACCTCGTGACACGAGATCCCAAGGATCCCACGCGCAATGAACAGATCGGCCAGCAGTCTTCCGCAGGCATGGAATTATCCTGGACTCTGCGACCAAGTCGTTCATGGCTTTGGCAAGGAAATATTGCCATCTTGAAAGCTTCTTTTGATAGATTCTATGCAGAATCCCAGGGTCTGCCCGTATCTTATAAAGGCAAAAAGCCCACCCATGTTCCCGAACAAGTGGTTAGCACTTGGGTCGACTATGAACAAGGTCCATTCGCCACGCAAATGGGCTTGCGATACGTTGGTGAACGGCAGGCTGACAATCTCAACTCCTTCGCTTACTCCGCCTACACCCTGCTTCATGGTGCCCTGGCCTATCGCACTGGGAATTATGAAGTCGCGCTACGCGGTAAAAATCTTAGCGATCAGCGCTACATCCAGTGGGGCGATGGTGGCGATATGGCTCTGGTGGGCGAACCGCGCTCGTGGGAACTCTCGCTGCATACCAGTCTTTAATGGATTGATCGCCTTAAATTCATCAAAGGAGATGAAGCTTGTTCATTTTACATTTCGGCTTGATCTTGGTGAGTGTGACCTCCAGCGTCCTAATGGCCAAAGAAAGACAGCCTCTCACATATCAAAGCTGTGGTGCGACAGCGCACATAACCAAGGTTCCTGAACGAGCCATCGCTATTGATATTAATATGACAGAAATTATGCTTTCCTTGGGGCTGTCGGCTCGTATGGTGGCTATAGCTGGCGTTGAGGATACGAAGCAGATAAAGACTGACTTGCTGGCGGATTTTCGCAAGATTCCTGCCATCAATACCTCGTATCCGTCCTTGGAAAGTCTCATGAAATTTCGCCCCGACTTTGTGTTTGCGGGCTGGCAGTATGGCTTTTCGGAAGCATCGGGATTGACTCCCAAGAGACTGGCCAAACATGGTGTGGCTTCTCATGTCTTGAGTGAATCCTGCATTCGAGTACAACCAAAACCAGCTCATAGTTTCGAGGATGTTTATGCCGATATTCGTGTGATCGGCAAAATATTTGCGGTCGAAGCGAGAGCTGAGGCGATGATTCACAGCTATCAAGAGCAGGAGAAAATTTTGCAAAGCCAGGCTTCTCGTTTGAAGTCGCACCGAATTTTTCTTTATGACAGTGGTGAAGCCAGCCCTTTTACGGCGGGACTATTTGCGATTCCTACGACGATGATTCAGCGAGCTGGGTCGCGCAACATCTTTGAAGACGTGAAAGCAAGCTGGACCAGTGTAAGTTGGGAGGACGTTATTGTCCGTAAACCGGAATTCATTATCATCGTCGATTACGGTGATAAAAATGCTGAGGAAAAGATGAGATTTCTCCGCAGCAAATTGCAAAATAAGGGCATTCCAGCCATGGAGCAAGGACATTTTTTGGTAATGCCCTATGCCGCAGTCACGCCGGGTATTCGTACGCTTGAAGCCACCGGCCAGTTGATTCAAGCCCTGCAGAAAGCCTTTCCTGCCGGCAGGTCCTGAGCGATGATAATCATGTCGCGCTGGTCTTGGCTCTTCGCTCTGCTCCTCCTTCTCTTGATCATGCTTCTCGCGTTGGGAAGTGGGTCTACGCCCCTGTCGCTGAACGACATCTTCGCCAGTCTTGTTCATCAT
>JBGSTF010000095.1:0-9655 GCA_041736645.1 Oligoflexus sp.
TCCTCTCGTTAGAATCGGCAGCAAAAGCATCGAAAAGCTTGAAATTATACCAGCAAAGGCTTTGGTAAAGGAGTTCGTAACCTTTACTTATAAGTGCCCATGCTGCGAGAATCATTTCGAGGAATCCAAGCGCGAGCCTGATGTTCTGCCTAAGAGTTTTGCAAGCCCAAGCCTTCTAGCCCACATCGTAGCTGGTAAATTTATTGACGGAATGCCCCTCTATCGCCAAGAACGAATCTTCGACAGGCTAGGTATTGAACTCAATCGCACGACTATGGCCCGATGGTTGATAAAGCTAGCAGAAAAGCTTCGCTCGCTGATGAATCTCATGCAGGAAGATCTCCTTACTTCATCGGTCATTCACGTCGATGAGACAGAGATCCAGGTCCTGGATGAACCTCACAAGAAAGCTCAGACAAAAAGTTATATGTGGGTCGTTGGTCGGCGCGGGTCGGAGCCTATCGTATTCTTTCATTACCACCCGCAGCGGAGCACATCCGCCGCTTTGCAAGTCCTGGCCGAATATATGGGGATCGTTATCGCCGATGGCTACAAGGTCTATGAAAGCCTGGAAAAAAAGCTCGGCTTTATACTAGCCCCTTGCATGGCCCATATCAGAAGAAAATTCTGGGAAGCTGAAAAAATAGCCAAGCGAGAGATCAAACAAGGCACGCTTGTTCTGGCATCCGAAGCACTTGCTTTTATCAAAAAGCTCTACGCCATCGAGGATGAGATCCATGATGAGCCGCCGGATAGAAGGCTTTTGCTTAGGCAAGAAAAGTCGAAGAGCATCATGGACGCTTTTAAAGCCTGGCTAGACGACAAAGAATCTAGGGTTTTGCCATCTTCCCCTACTGGGAAAGCAATATCCTATGCCCTCGGTCAATGGCCAAAAATGCTCGTATTTCTCGACAACCCCGATGTCGCTATTGATAACAATTTTCTCGAATCCGCACTGAGGCCTTTTGTTGTTGGCCGGAATGCTTGGTTATTCTCGCAAAGTGTCTCGGGAGCTGAATCAAGTGCAGCTTTCTATAGCCTTGTCGAAACCGCCAAAAGAAATCTTATCGATCCCTATGAGTATCTGGAGCTTGTTTTCAAAGAACTACCTCGATGCCAAACAGTCGATGATTACAATCGACTCCTGCCCTATCAAGCATCCAAGCACTTCCCATTAAAGCCCTGTCAGCTTAGCAAGTAAAACTGGTGGATTTGGTGGCGCTTACACTCATTCGGACCCTCAGGAATTTTGAACGGATAACCCACCAAACAGAGAAAGCCGTCCCCAATTTCCTTGAGTCGGTATGCATTCGCCGTCATTCTTTCTGCTGAGGGATAGAAATACTATGCAGAAGATCGTGATGAGGATAGCGTCGCTCATTTTGTCACCGCCTTTAGTCGCTCCGGAGACCACACAAGCTCGACAAGTTTTCGGATAAGCTCCGCCCGCTGCTTTTGTTCCTCCACACCGAAGTGCTCGTAGGGCTTGAAAGGAAGGTCAAAACGACTACAAAATGCCTCGAACTGAGGTTGATGGACGTAGGTCGCCTCCGTCAGGCTTGCTGCAAAGCGGTTCTGTTTTGCGTAGTGAGGTGCTTTCTCTTCAAATGTTTTGTCTTGAAAGCTGCGATTGACGTCCGCGGGCAAGAGCAGCAGCCCGGCTACATTGTCTCTGGCAGTGCGAAATTCTTGGTCGTCCTTAAACATGTCAGCATATTGGCTGCGCTTGTCCGCCCAAATGTGCTCTATGTCGTAGGAGTTTTTCCGGTCGCGATTCACGAGCTCACTGAAACGGTCAGCTCCTCCTGAATTCGCTTCGACAAAGCTAGTCAGCCTCGCAAGCAAATGAAAGATGTACTTGCGGCTGAATTGGTTTAGGCGAAGCCCATCGATGCCGTCCCGCTCCTTAGATTTCGCTCCAGCAAAGGTCACGTCATCTGAAGCTAATTTTTGGGTCAATATCTCCACCAAGTCATCAACAGAAGCTCGGCGGATATCCTTGCATAGGTTGTACATTGCGTAGCTTGCACTTGAGTATGCGACGCGGATGTAGTTTACCGCTCTTCGCATAATCCAAATATCGAGAAATGTCGCTGTTACAGACAGCTTGCGCGTTATCGTTTCAATACCGTCCGACGAAATAAGTGACGCCATGAGGACTGTTGGTTGCCACGTAAAGTCATTGTGAGCGTTGTAGTAGATCGACTCAAGCCCAGGCGTATAAGCGGAACTCGCTTTAACCACCATGCGGAAGGCCCCAGCAAAAAAGGGCAGGTCATTTCGGATTAGCGAGAGACTCTGCGTAGCAGTGCCGAGTTTCAGTCTCGCCTCGTGGTCTCTGGCCCACCTATGAAACTCGCTACCTATCAGCTCCCAATCCTTGTCGCTAGCGCCAGCCTTCCGGTCCCGGATCGTCTCGGCATACTGGCCACGAAACCACGCTTTTATGCAGGTGGAATCCTGTTCAGCCTTTTGGTCTTTAGATATTGAGTTGAGTTCAAAAACCTGTTGTCGCCAAATTTGATTGGCAAGACGTCGCTGCTCCATATCGTCGACTGGGGCGAGTAAGTACGCTTTGAGCATGTCGACTGGGCTTAGGGGCTTACCCCGATCGTTCATAGTTTCGAAAATGCTATAAGCGTAGCTGTCCTTTGTCGCAACGATTTCAATAAGTCCAACTCGAGTCATCAACCAGTAAATGAAGTGTGGCAAGCCCTCGCCGAGCTCATCCACGAGATCGCTTTCTTTGATGTCCTGGTAGCGTGCGTAGATATTCTCAACAGACTCGTCTTGGTTGGCTGCTGTAAACTCCTGACCGTTAAATAATGCCTCAATGACAGGCAGTCGCTCCGCAATGTTCAAATTAAAACTGGGGGTCCCGAGATTGTCGGAGTAAATCAGCGGAGCAAGAGTCTTGGTGACATCTAACTTCTGCTCATTTGCAGCGCGATACAAGTATATGATAATCAACGTAAGCGAGGTCACCCGTTGTTGACCATCAATCAGGTATTTCTTTCCATCACGGATACTGACAATGATTGAACCCAAAAAGTACTCTTCGTAGTTGCTAATCTTTTTGATCTCGTGGCCATAATTGTAACAACTCAGAAACTTGTCGCGTAAATCAGAGACGAGCTCCTCAATGTTCTCCTTTTCCCACTTGTACTCCCGCTGGTAGTCATCAATGGAGAACGATTGACTTTGAAGGAG
The DNA here is from genome assembly GCA_041736645.1 of Oligoflexus sp. Taxonomy (GTDB): domain Bacteria; phylum Bdellovibrionota_B; class Oligoflexia; order Oligoflexales; family Oligoflexaceae; genus Oligoflexus. The sequence goes on from JBGSTF010000095.1 coordinate 3,211, forward strand.
GTCCTTAATTGATCGGTAGAACGGTGTGATTGCGCTCATATCAGGTAAATCCTTCCGGTGAGGAGTTCTGGTTCTGTTGCATCTGCCAAGCGTCATGATATCATAGGGCAATTTACGAAGGGAGATCGCCCATGCTTTTTGATTCCAAAGGACACAGCTTTGAGCGAGATACTTTTATGCTCAACGTCCGATGGTACTTAAGCTACAAGCTGAGCTATCGGGATTTGGAAGAAATGGCTGCATGATACCTCGCGAATCCAGCCAATTTCTTGCTCAGAGTTTGCAAACGAAAAAAACCCACTTGGGACCTGTCTGCGGCAGACATATGGATATTACGCGTAAATTGGAATACACCCCAATTTACGTGCGTGTAAATTGGAGTGTATTCCAATTTACACGCGGGCGAATACTTGAGAAAAAAATTAAAAAAGTCAAGATACTTACGACCTCTTATCGAGCAGATCTTGGCTCGGAAAATGGTCCCCGCTGCGGTGCCGATCTAGAGATTATAAGTGCCGTGCTGGATACGGGCTGCTGTCACCGCCGAACAAGATCTTGTTGCAAAGACCATCAGGATCTTCGGTTTTCAGATCCAATATAAACGGCTGCCATCTGCTGATGCCAAGATCGAAATCATTGCCGCCATCAAAGCTGCTGCTGAGATCATTTCACTGCAGACTTGCCTATCTGCAATTGGGCTGACAGCTGCCAGATATCATCACTGGCTAAAGCGGCAAGTCCGGTGCCTGCTGGCGGATCAGCCAAGCTGCCCAAGGGTGTCACCAACGCAGCTCATGCAAAGTGAGATCAGCAAGATCCGAGAATTATTCACAAGCCATAAATTTTCGCACTATAGTATTACGGCCCTTAGCTGGCTCGGCAAGAAAACGGGTGAATTGATGGCCTCCCCGACTACTTGGTCACGAGTCATTCGACAATTGGGACTAAAACGCAGCAGAAGCAGAATCTATCCAGCAAAACCGAAAGTCGGAATCAGGGCGTCCGCGCCAGGCCAAATTTGGCATCTAGACCTTACATTTCTTCGGCTGCAGGATGGGACAAGAGCCTTTATTCAATGTATTATAGACAATTTTTCTCGCTACGTCCTCGCATGGAAAGTAAGTCGAGACTATGCCGGACTTCGCACCAAAGAGCTCTTGCACAAGGCGATAACTAATGCACGATCTCTTGGCCTTGCTATAGCTCCGAATGTCCTTGTTGACAGCGGCACGGAAAATCTAAATAGACATGTGTATCAGTTAGTTTTGACGAATCAAATTTATCGAACCATTGCCCAAATTGATATAGAAGCAAGCAATTCCATGGTTGAAATGCTATTCCATCGGCTCAAACACCGATATCTTTTCACTATCCCCCTTAGTAACTTTGATGTCCTGACCAAGGCTGCAGATTTTTACCTAACTGAAAGCAACGAATGCATCCCGCACTCAGCACTGAAGGGCGCAACACCCAAAGAAGTCTTCACTGGGAAATGGAATCATGAAAAAATCGAAGAGATACAAAACAATAGTACCGCTGCTAGGTCAAAGCGAATTGAATCCAACCGAAGCAAGCGTTGTCTACCCTGCCTTGCATAAAGCCTCTGATCAAGAAACCAGGCGAAACCAAACTTCCGCAAATCTAAATGTTCTGGCAAAGTACTGAGACTATTGCGACACTCATCATCTCAGAAGCGAATATTCGAGCCTATACTGAACAAAGGCAGTGGAGCGTCGCCCTGCAAGTGGACATACCCCATGTAAATTCCTTGGCAGAAATCCAGAGGGTTGCCTAAGCTTTCGATCCTCAGTCGAAGGCCCACTCCCGCTGTATTTACAGGCTCTACCAGCCATCCTCACGCGCCGGATCAGTGCCCTGCCAAATCCCATCATAGCGAAGCAGTCCCAAATCACTGGTCAGGATCCAGACTTCACCGAATCGGCCAACCGATAGAAAATCGAAGCTTGTGTGCCATTTTAATGAAGGCAGTTTTTTTTGCTCGGTAAAGGTTCGACGGCTGGCTGCCACTACTAACTTATCGCCTTCGGGACGCAGTATATGTCCGGATATTTGCACAAGGAAACGTTCGATCTGTGTCGGGTCCAACACCACTTGATCCACCGCGATATGCCCAATTAGAATAACGTCGCCTCGGAACATGAGACGATTTTCAAAGGGAAGTAGCCAGGATTTGACGTGTCCATTTAGGAAATCATAGCGAGCCAGGTACTGCTGTCCCTCGGAATGATACAGGTAAAACAAAGAGGATGAACTCGCTGCATTCTGCGCGACCAATTTGCCGTCGTCAGGAAAGTCTTTTATGATATCTTTGATTTTATGTACCTGACTCTCTTCAATGACGATCGGTCCGCTGTCACAATCAAGCAAGAGTTTGCTGCCTTGAATCACCGAGACGAGTTGGGAACACGATTCTGGATCCTTGGAGATAGGTACCAGCTCCCAATCTTTCTGCTGTAAGTGATAGAGCTTGCCGGGCTGATCAAAGGATGAGAGCCAATACCACACCTCGCCAGAAGCGTCGACAACACTTTTCTTAAATGCTATAGAGGGCAAAACTTCTTTGGATTCTATCGCCACAAAATTCTGTTGATCCCAGCGCCAAAGGCTATGTTGACCCAGCAGGAGGTACTGATTGGATTGAAGCCACTTGATGCCAAGAATCTCACTCAAGTCGTCTGGGCGTTCATTGGGAAGCGATAGGCTGCGCCAGGGTTTTTCAGGCTCAAGACTGGCAATCTCTCCTTGAGCGCGAGTCATCAGAATTCCTTGCAGTGAGGGACTTGTCGCCAGCGACCATTCCTCGCCAAAAGAAGGAGCGTGAGTATAGCCAAAGGCAAAATCCTGCCAGGGGCGCGATTCAATCCGCCATAGGCCATCGGATCCTACGAGCGTCATGCCATCGATAGTCTTGGCAAAGCTCACGACCAATCCTTTACCATCTTGACTGATGCCCGTTATTTGTGAACCTGCCGCAATATGGAGTTGCTCCAGCGGTATGAGGAAAGGTTCAGGCCAAAGCCGAAGGAGAGCCCGACCATCACCGATGGTCCAAATCCCACCATTTTGATCATAAGTGAGTCCAGCAGTCGATTTGATACCGGCTGGAAGCAGCGGCAGCCACTTTTGCAGCTCAGAATCAAATACCAGCGAACCAAGCATCACCCGACCTTGCTGATCTTCATGAAATTCCAGGTTTTCGTTTTGATAGAGATTGAATGGGCCAAGGCTTTCCTGCCAGCCTTGGCCTTCCTGGACGAAAACTTTCCATTCATAATTTTGGTCCCGAGTCAAAAGCCATAGTCTTTGCTTGGAATCAGCATAGACGGCATTTAATCCTTCTTGATTCACCTGTTCATTAGGTTGCTGCTTATGCCAGACATCCTGACCAAATTTCTGAAAGAGCAGTTGTGAAGCCGAGCAAACATACCAACGGCCCGCTGCTGTTTCTGTATAGGAACCGGGATGAGCTGCGTAGCTTGAACAGCGGGCCGCTGCATGCGTATCCAAAGTTACTTTCTGTTCGGACCAGGACCCCTTTTCTTCCAAGATGGCGAGACGATCTCCATCAAGACAGAGCAGCTGGCCTTGTGAACTTTGCAAGAATTGCTGACAAGAAAAACGGGGCTGGCTCATGCCCCCGTCACTGGAGAAGCGCCAGACGCCTTGTTCCCATCGACCAAAAATCTGCTTGTCTTGCTCAAAATTCCACAGAGCCCATAGAGCTTGGCCCTGCTTATCTTTGAAAAACCAGGATTCGAGAGGCTGGCGATTGCGAAGAAATGTTTCAAGCTGCTGATCTGGTTTGAGCGAAAGAGGATCCTGGGAATCAATTGAAGACAAGTGATTTTGAAATTGAACCAAGGTCTTTTCCCCGACAATTAGGACCCTGGGAGCTTGCGACTGTTCATTTTGTTCGGGTATTGCTATTGGTTTTGCCAGTAGCGAGTCTGCCGAATACCAAAGTGTTTTGCTGAGCTCAGTCTGCTGACCGCTGAGGTCGCTAGCTCTGACGGATAAGGTTACAGAACTCTCGGCATTTTCTGATCGGAGCCACTCCTGGCTCATGTCGATGTCAATGTCCGACGAACAAGGTATCCAGCCTTGAAAAGTTCGGCCCATACAGGCTCCACTCATGCAACGGCTGTATCGACCATCGCGTGAAGTACCGAGAGAAGTCGTCCAAGTTAATCTGCATTCAAGTTGCTGTTCGAGCTCCCAGCGATCAAGCACTTCATGACTCAGCCCTATGACCTGAGCCTTGAGTCGCGTCGGAGCAAATTTCAGTATGGGAAAATCCTGAGCTCTGTTTGTTTGCCACTGCAGGTTAAACTGAGGTGCAGTACCCGAAACTTTCACCAGCGCACAGCCCACCGAAGACAAATGCTGAGCTGAATCGCGGGCACGGGCAAAAACCTGCCATAAACCTGGTTTCGGCAGGATCATGGAATCTTGCCTTTGGAAATCGCTTCCATCTTTGCAAATCCTGGTGGTTTGACAGGCAGATCCGGATTGCTGGGGATCTAACGCTTCGTAGCATATTTCCAAAACACTACCTGGCTCTTTCCCGATGGCCAAAGGTTGTTGTAAAGCCTGATAGACCTGAGCCCTTGCCAAGGGGATCAGGATTTTGGCTTCGGCAAATATCGGAGTTGCAGGCTGACTTCGGATGATCTCCAAGGGGCAACCGGGTTGATCCGTGATGTGGGTCAACGCTTCGAGTGACTGATTATACTTGAGATAACCTTCCTGCAAATGAAGTTGGTAATGGCCAGCTGCCAAGTGAGCCAAGTCCAGGGAAATTCCTTGTGTGCTCAAATCGAGCGCATCATTCATCAAAAATGTTTTGGTCATGACCGTTTCATCAGTTCCATTGGCATCGTCGCGCTTGCTTGTCACGTGCAAGGCAACACCTGCCTTCCATTCGACTGCTCCTGGATTGATTGTATTCAGCATAAGTCTCTGATCGGCTGCAAAGCCTTGTTCAGGACATTTGAATCCGATTGAGGCAGGGCGGCGATGGACAAGTTTCGCAAGATATGAGCTTACCGCAGGTAAAGGAAGCTGAAGGGTCACAGCATCATCATGAACAGCATCTTCGACAATTAATAGGCCTTTGCTTGCCAAAGGGACCTGCACACAACCCCGACGACTCACAGGCAATTTTTGCCATTGGGAGTCATGCAGAATAGCTGCTTGTAAAAATTGTGCCACGTCCTCACCAAGCTGCTGACCCTTCGGGTCTTGCAGCCTGACGAGCGTATTATCAGTATCTCGGCTTATTTCACCACAATTGATAATACTATCATCATAATGATTTGATAATTTGCTATGGCAACCCCATGCAAAAAGCGAAAGACCGAGGATCGCAATGCGGATCAACAAAGCCATGATTTACCTCCACTGAGCAAAGGTCGGCTCGTAGGGCCTTATTACCTCGAAAATCCGAGGACCGCCATACTTTGAGAGAATTCAGGCAGGTTAAATAATCTTTTGTGACGCATTTTGCAAGGCGGGATATACCGGGGCAGGGGCCAATGGATCATGGAATTCAGCTGCTCCCATGAAATTTTTGGAGAACTTCATTCCAATCCTTCGGATGGGAAGTGAACAAGGCAATTGTGATTGATATTCATTTTCATAGCAGACCTTGTTCTATTTCACTATCGCTTTTTATTGATGTTGAATGATTCGCAATTCTTTTATGTTTAAGTCAAAGGATCCGGACTGGCATCCTGTGCTCGAAAATTCGATCCTTCGGACTCGGAGTTCAATATCCTGAGTCGATTCACCGACATCCAATATGGGCGAGCGCCAGGTTCCGCTCCCGCCGATAAAACCATTTCGTCCAATTTCAACGCCGCGTGAACGAGCGAAATCGAATTGAACCACCGCGAAAATATCACTATTCGTTCCAGTCATTTCATAATCGACTTCACCGTAGTATGTCCCTCCTCCCGTCAGCGTCAAATAGGGGCCAAAATAAGGATATTTCACTACGGCTGCACCAGACCCAGTACAGCCTCCAGATTCAGTTTCTCAACCACCGCTCACTTCCAATTCAATCAAGGGGTGGCCGTTAAACTCGGTCAAACACGGACTCGAGCCAGCCGTCCTGGAGAGCAGGGCACCCGATCGAGTCGAAAATTGCAGCCGGCAAGAGACCAGAAGAAGAATGATCCGGTATCTTTATACCAGTCGGCAGTAGGATAACGTACAAAAGCAGCGTCCAACCGTAGATTGGTCCAAGCTCCTGAAAAAAGAGCGCCTCCCTACCTTTTTCAGGTAGCTACCAATGCACGGCATCTGGACCTTATGAGATCATAGATACCAGGGAAAAAATAACTTTGGTAACTAAGGGAGACGCTGCTATGACCCAGTATATTGGAATCGATGCTCATAGTAAAACATGCACTGCAGTCGTGAC
>JBGSTF010000171.1:0-21112 GCA_041736645.1 Oligoflexus sp.
TACGATCGGAAAGCTTGCGAACCTCTTCAGCAACGACCGAGAAACCGCGGCCATGTTCCCCAGCTCGGGCTGCTTCGATGGCAGCATTCAGGGCCAAAAGGTTGGTTTGATCGGAAATGTACTGAATATCTTCGGTAATCTATCCTCCAGCCGACGATCCAAAGATCTTTCATGAGTTCTATCCTGCCGCTTTTTCCTGGCTTCTGGGAAGAAGTTTCCATGAGTTAATCCTGTACTGAAAATTTTTCGATTTTAACTTCGTACTGATATTGCAACAGAGCCGAGTCAACATAATTGCTGACGCGGTTCACTGCTTGGGAGAAGCATTCCATGATAGCTGGAGCAGCTTCGTCTTCTAATCGATACCCAGCCTTGATCATTTCGCGGAAACTACGGATATCCTGCTAGCTACCTGAGCGCCCTCTATTGCAATGCTGGAGGGCTTCTCAATCATGGGCTTCATGGGGCAGACTCCTTCAGTAAGCGGGCAAGCCTAGTTCCCAGAGCGGATAATATTGAAGTCATGATATGCCGCAGCCCAAAAAAGATTTCACCCAGAGCGGACTCTGGGTGAGTGATTCACAAGAGCTTACAAAAAGAAGTTTTCTACTCCTCCCAACTCAGAGAATCGACGATGATCGTGGGTTGGTCTTTTTTATCTTTACCTTGCAGCAGAATAAACTCACCACTAGCTTCGAAGCTCATACCGTGGGCGCGACCACGTTTTTCCACTTCGGAGCCTTTCATTAACGAATTGGCTGCCAGAAATTTCGCAGGAATTTGGGTGCCAATACTTCAGAACAACGCCCCAATCTTCCTGGGAAAAACCGTTTATCGAACGTTTTAAGCTATCAATTAAAACTGAGATTCTCAATCGATCGTTGCTCATCGACAATAATCATATTCACGGACTCTGTGTTTCTTGTCAGGATTACTATAATTCAAAGAGACCTCATCAAGGAATCGGCGGCATCATTCCTGATTGTCCAAATGGCGGCATGATAGAAGCGCCTGATATCAAGAATCTGAAAATCAAAGAGTCGCAATTACTGAACGGGTTGGTGAGAGAATTTAGGCTGACAGCATAATTTTCCAGCACAGCGATGAGCTTTACTTTGCGACTAACAGCAGTCTATAATGTGGAAACCACATAAAGACACCTCAAAAAGGATAGCTGCCGATGATAGCAAAACCTAATACTGGTTTGGTTCTGTGCGCATTCGGAGTCTTGGTAGCAAGTCTTTCATGCAAAAGTTCCGATGGTAACTCCAGGAAAGATCCTGTTGAAAATCTACAGCCAACCGATCCTAATGGCAAGCCTTCCCCTTCAGAAACAGGGGGTGAATCAGATACCTCAATTCCTAAAGCGGCAGCTGTGCTGGCCCCAAATGGTTTTCCATCGGAGAAAAACCTTTGGAATGAAATGCGGAACGACTGCGGGGGAACAGAGCGTGCAATTTATATGGATTTGAATCAGCTTGGTGTCACGGGAGGTTTGCAGTATCCCTATGCAGCAATGGTCATCGATATGAGTCACTTTTCAATAGCGGTAGGAAGCTCGGGGGTGATTAAGGAGATCGTGAATCCTGAAGTTTGCCGCATAATGACGGCTTACTTTTCGGGAATCAGTGAGGCATGGAAAGGAAGGGATTATTTGGACGTCTTCAACAAGGGAGATCGTGTTACTTTCGAGCCAGAAATAGAAATTGATTATCGATCCTCAATAACGCTCGAAAATATAAGTTCTTTCACCCCTGAACTCGCGAGCCCGAAATCCTTTCCCGTTGAAAATCCAGATACCACGATCAGCATAGAGACTACGTTCGGCAAAAAAGGTGTGGTTCTGATCGATGATGTCCCGATGAAACTAAGCTGCACAAAACCTTTGACTTTCCAACTTTACACCTATCAAAGCACTTTCCCTGACTTTGAAAACGCTCAAAAATACTGTCGCAAGAGGGCGCCAAGCGCAGACGGAAGAAATGCCGAATGCGTCAGCGTCGATCACTCTATCTGTCCCCAGCGTCGTGATGCGGATGGCTCATGTCCCGTTAAAACCGAAGCACCGGCTCTTGACGCCTGTTCGTATCTCATTGATGAGCTTCCCCTTATCAATTTCTCGGGGGATACCATCGCCAAAGTTAAGGTCGGCGGTTATCTGTTCAAGAAACCGAAAGACGCGGCAGACCGCCTAGGCTACCGCATGACGGTTCATCGCGTTGAGATCATATCTGCCACGCCTTAAACACCAATCTAAGGCGCTTACAAGAGAGTCGGGAATTTGTGCTTCCCGACTCCTGGGTATTTCGAGGATTTTTGACGCCGAATGCGGGCGCAGATGGCCACTCGATATTTCTCTTTAATCCAATCATTTCAGAATATTAATAAGTTCCAAAAAACTGTGATTGGGATTGACCCAGCGTTTCGAATCACCAAGACCTTTGGCTCCGGCTCTTTCGCAATACGCCTAATCCGATTTCGAAATCTATTCCCACTAAGCTTCTGTTAATAAAGAATAATTACCTATTGCCACGAATAGTCTTTTTTGATACGAGATGCAGCTAGCTCTAGCCCAGTATGGCTTTGGTGGTACATTAGAAACGAAAGGGTCCCATGCAAACACTAGCTCGACTTATTTCCTTGTTGATATTGACAATAGCGGTAACCAATTGCGCAACTTTTAATTATAACCGATTGCCTGAGATTAAGAGCGATGAGCTCGAGTTCAAGGCCGAAAAAAAGACTAAGATATTTAGCCGATGGTCTGCAGATTTTGATTCTACTTTTAATAAAGAAAGACTTGGGGATATATATTACTCGGCGCAAAAGGCTTCATTTGAAAAAATCGCCAAGGATACAAATTGTTGCACAATAGTCGATAGCACAGACGAAGCCGATCTTGTCTTGCAGTTTAAAACTTATGGAGAGAGTAAAAGTAGCGCAATATTTTTTGCCGTCCTGACTGGCGCGACTTTTTACGTGATTCCTTCATGGGTAACTAACGATGTTCATATAGAAGTGAAAGCACAAAATAAATCAGCGAATAAAGGCTATGATTTTGCCGATTCAGCTGTATTTGTTCAGTGGTTGCCGCTTCTTCTAGTTGCTCCCTTTCAAGAACGAGGCCCGTTTGAAGGGGCGACTTATGTCGAGGAAAATGTTTTTAGAAATTTAATTAAGCGCCTGAAGGATGACGGATTTTTGCGAGTAAAAGAAAACCGCGATTCGCCTGCAGCTCAGCCTGCACCAGGAACTTAATGAACAGTAGGGGTGCCCGGAAGCTCCTCAGTGTTTTCACGGTTCTGTAGCAAGAAAACTCGAGCATTTTGACTGAAGGTTTGTCATCTTGTCCACATTGCCCTAACCAAGAAGTGGATATGGCGCTGAGTTTCAAGGGACGGCACTATCAAAAAATCGATTATTCTATGCTGCATCCGCTGGTACCTCAGCTATAAGTTTTCCCTCCGAGACCTTGAAGAAATGATGGCTGAGCGCGGTATTGAGGTGGATCACACCACCATTCATAGTTACAGGCCGTAGTTCATGGCTCGTGCCATAAACAATTGGAAGTTAATGAGATACAATGCACTGAATGGTAAACCTAGATTTGGTGCTCACTCGCGCATACACGGTAGGCGATAGCCCATCTGCTGCGGGAACTGCGTCCGGATAGGTATAAACGTTGAGACTGCCTTGCTTGAAAGTCTTTACCCAAAAAGCATAAGATTCACAGGATCGCAAAGCAGAAAGGTAATAAGTATCTTGTGCCAGCTCCGGAGCTAACTCGATTGTGATTCTTTTTTTAGCATCACTTGTTCCCAGAGACAGCGAATGGTAACCAGCTGATGTCGTCGTACTATCGATCCAAGACAGTTCATCGGCAGACAAAATTAAACTGCTAGCTGATAGTCGGGTGCACCAAAAGCATGCCAATGCTAGAACTATACCTTGCTTCAATGACATTGCTATATCCTCCCAATTATGAAATGTCTCATGCCTCGATTCATACAATCTAAGGCTAAGTGGCTAGACTTAGTTTGGATGACGGTCTGAACCGTTTCCAAAGGCAAACTCGCAGCGACTGACTTCCGCTACTTAGATTCAAGCTATTCGGTCATTTGCGAATGAAAAGTGGTTCACGCATCTGCTCGAACAGTTTCAAAGCAAAAGCACTTTGTTCCTTTGTTGGCTTCAAGTCGGATTCATTTGATTTTTGAGATTGCTCGCTGGACAATTCGTCCATATTTTGTGACCGTTGATGCGTGCTCTTACAAGCACCCAGAATCAGTATTAGCAATCCTAAAATCTTGCGCATATGGTCTCCCAAGTGCTTGGCCAAGTCAAACCGTGACGAATCGTGGAAAGTTCCATTACATCAATCATAGAGGGTCAATGTGTAAAGTCAATAAATTTGATTTTCTTAAACAGCGAAGTGCCTCGGGAATCTGTATTGGATTGAAGCATTGAGGCCGAGAATGACTCCAGCAAAACAGATGACCATAGTTAGCTCCGAAGCAGCCATGCCTTACCCCCAAAGACTCTTTCAGCTGCCAAGGTGCTCCTACTGCACAGAGGTGATCGACACCGAACCTATGACGGTGAATAATGGATTTTATTGAAGAGATTTCGCCCGAGGTCAAGTGACAGGGAGTGAGCTGATGGTTCTGTCGCAAGAAAACTCTAGCATTTTGACTGAAGGTTAATCATCTTGCCCACAGCGCCCTAACCAAGCGGTGGATATGGCGCTGAGTTTCAAGGGACGCTACTTTCAAAATTCGATTATTCTAAGCTGCGTCCGCTGGTACCTCAACTATAAGCTTTCCCTCCGAGACCTTGAAAAAATGAAGGCTGAGCGCGGTGTTGAGGTGGATCACTCCACCATTCATAGGTAGATTCTGCGCTATAGTCCTGAGCTTGAAGCCGAAATCCGAAGAAGAAAACGTCCCGCAGGAGACAGCTGGCGCTGGGACGAAATGGCTATCAAGATCAAAGGTGAACTCAAATGGCTTTATAGAGCCATAGACAAGGGTGGCGATTCCATCGATTTTCTATTATCAGCTAAGCGCGATGAGAAGGCAGCACTCCGGTTTTTAAAGAAAGCCACTTTGCAGCATGGAGTGACTGAAAAAATCAATGCTGATAAATCTGGAGCCAATGCAGCTGGCCTCAATGCCTTCAATGAAAACTATGAGACTGATATTGAGCTAAGGCAGGTGAAATGTCTCAACAACATTGTAGAGCAGGATCATAGGCGTGTGAGCAAGAGGAGGACGAAGAAAGAATCCCCAGACCATGTATAACGCGACCAGCAGGACCGTGAGCCATCGCCTTTGATGATGAGTTGCTAACAGGCGTTGCCATAACTGTTGGATCGCTTGAGGACGGAGGGCCTGGAGGAGGGCCAAAGCCTGCAATCCCCAAAAGAGCAGAAGTCCAAAAGGATGAAAGGACCAGGAGGCTCGCCAATCACCAAGTCCTGCGGCAATCAGGGAACGACCGAGACCGCAGGTGGGACAGTCGATATCAAGAAGGTATCGCAGGGGGCAGCGCAAGGGGATCCATACGACCCAATCAGCTAAGGCAACTGATGGTGACCGCAGGCAGAGGAGCACGCTCCACATCGCCAGGATGACCAAGAGCGGAATGAATCGTTTAGAGATCATGGTTGCCAAAGTAACGGTTGATCTCCGATTGCTGCAGTGCGTCGACGATTAGGCTTAGACCGAAGAAACTCAAAACCAAGTGAATGACTGGATTCTGCGATTCAGGCGTATTCAGAGCAAAGGCCAGATCCCGACTCATGCGGTATTCGTGATAGATATGATAGAGACCGCAGGTGATCAAACACAGACCCAACCACATCCAAAAATTGTACTTGGGAGTGCCGAGAATATAATTCAAGGCCCGCATCTGCCTTGCTTGAATCCATATATTCCAAAGCCCACAAAGCACGACAGTTAGAATAATGTCGACCGGAATGCTGCGAATATAGTCAGGCGCTGCGCGCAGACGATCCATTTCATTGGGGCGAGTGGGCAACACGAAAAGTACCTCATAGCAGTTTAAACAATAGGTTCCTTATCCGGAACTGCCCTGGATCATAGCTGGAAAATGCAGGGAAGTCCATGGTCTTCGATCTGGATGACCCTCCCATCAGGTCTTTGCGGGCTAAAAGCGTCCTCAAAGTGCCCGCCAAGGGACTGCTTTCCAAGAAAGCTATCCTCTTTCTTATTTCCGCATGTGATTCCAATGCCAGGTATCTAGGTCACTTTTTAGCGTGAACGCCAGATGTCGCTTTGCCGATTCACGCCCCAAACAGCCTTGGCCCGCACGACAGAAATTTGCGAAAGTCGACCGTTGAGGCGAATCCAGCCTTAATTCGTGAACGCTGCAACTCGCATTCTCTGCAAACGTTCCTCCCGCTTTAGCGATGAAGCCATTGCCCATAACCGCTTGCTAGCTGATTGTGTGGCTGAAATTGCCAAAGATATTCAGGCGAGTCCGGCTCAGGTGGCATTGGCCTGGCTTCTATCACGATCGCTTTCGCTATCAGGATCCATGGCTTATCAATATCCGGTAGAGAAGTCATCTTTTGTAATGCCTCTGACAATTGCTGAAGGTCGGTATTTTGCCGAACTCCGCGACGAGCGACTGGGTCGCACGCTGGAACGAAAAGAGCTCGATATCAGTGCTAACTCCGGACCGTGGTTATTTGTTGATCCATGCTAGGTTTTTTGGGATATTTCTCATATTCCCAAACCTTATATCAAAGTGAAACGGATCTATACTATCAAGTCATCTTTGTGAATACCGAAGAGAATCTGGGTACTTGATCCAACTCGCCGGAGCTGAGGCATGACTTCGAGCCGATTCAAAATTGGCGACCTGCTATTCGAAAATGCACATGTCATCGTCTGCAGGGGGCTGGATACTGTCACCAATTCGAAGCTAATATTCAAAATACTAAAAGTAGACTCTGCGTATCAGCAGCGAGCCTTTGAGCAAGAATATGCACTGAAAGACCAATTTCGCTCGGAAAAGCGCGTCCGCAGCCCGATCGACCTCGTTGAAATTGATAACTGTAAAGCCTTAGTTTTCGCCGACATCGACGCGAACTCCCTTGCCGAACTCTATTTGGGGCGGGAGCCTACCCATCCTCCGGCCCTACCCATCGCTCTACAAATTTTTCAAGGGGTGGCCAGTGGCCTTGCCGCGATTCACCAAAAAAACATCATACATAAGGACATCAATCCTTCGAATATACTTTTTTGTGAACACTCAAAGGAAGTCCAGATCATCGATTTCAGTATTTCGACTCACCTTGATCAGTAAGTCCAAACTGTGGTTAATTCCAATCAACTCGAGGGGACAATCGATTCTATGTCACCTGAACAAACAGGGCGCATGAATCGACCCATCGACTATCGATCGGATATCTATTCATTCGGCGTAACCATGTATCATGTGATGACCGGTAGCAAACCCTTCGATTCGCCGGACCCACTTGAACTTATCCATCTTCATGTCACTAAAAAGCCGATCCCACCCCATGAAAGGACCCCCGGTTTTCCGTTGGCAGTTTCGAATATCATAATGAAATGCCTGGAAAAAAACGTCGAGGATCGCTATCAAAGTTGCTTTGGGATTGCTTACGATCTGCAACAATGTATTGATAGTCTAAGCATCAATGGTGAGGTTGCTCACTTTCCATTGCAAGAAAAGGATTTTTCACCTAAGTTTAGGATCCCAAATAAGCTTTATGGTCGCCAGGATGATGTAAAAAAGCTCGTCAACGCCTTTGGCCAGATGTGTACCGAACAACGTTCCAAGCTATTGATCATCTCAGGATTTTCAGGGATTGGTAAAACAAGCCTCGTGAATGAGCTTCAAAGACCAATAGTCGCCAGCAAAGGCTACTCTATCTCAGGAAAGTTTGATCAGTTTCGACGAAATGTCCCCTATTCGGCTATTATCGCTGCTTTCAGTGGTCTCGTTCGGTATCTTCTGTTCGAAAAGCAAGACATCATTGATCGACTAAGAACGGCTATTACGGATACAGTTGCCCCTTATGGTCAGGTACTCGTTCAAATCTTGCCCGAAATCGAAAAAATTATAGGGAAACAGCCAGATTTGCCCGAGCTAAGCTCATTAGAAAGGCGTGAGTTGCCCAGTAAAGTGATTCATAGACTTCTAGATGTTTTGGCGACTCAGGACCACCCATTGGTGATTTTCATTGACGACCTGCAGTGGGCCGACCTTCCTTCCTTGTCTCTATTCGAATCTTTGTTCGCGAGCAATCACAGATGCTTACTGATGATTGCCGCTTACCGAAGCAATGAGGTCAGCGAAGCCCATCCACTCAATTCAATGATCAAAAATATTCAAAAGAATGCAATCATTGATTTCATTGGTCTCCAACCTCTGAATTTTGACCATACCTTAGAACTTGTTGCCGATACCTTACGCGAATCGAAGAGCAGCACCGAGGCCCTTGCGGACATTATTTATCGCAAAACTGCGAGCAATCCTTTCTTTATCAATCAAATGCTGCTGCGGCTGTATGCTCAAAAATTATTCAGGGTCGATTTCGATGCCCAAAAATGGGTCTGGTCCTTGGAAGAAATCAAGGCCCATCGAATTTCCGACAAGGTTGTAGACGTGATGATAGAAAAGCTGAGTGGATTACCTCAGAAAAATCAGTATGTACTGCAGGTGGCGGCAATCCTTGGCAATCGTTTCAGCAGTGCACACGTGGCGAGCTTGATTGACAAGACTCAAGAGGAAGTAAGTCTGCTGCTTGAAAAGGCGGAACAGGATGGTCTGGTGATAAAGCTCGACGAAGATTACAAATTCGAGCACGACAAGATTCAAGAGGCTGCCTACCAGAGCATAAGGCCAGATATGAAAGCCGATTTGCATTACCGGGTCAGCAAGAAGCTGATTGAACTAGCCAATACTCCGGGTAAGCACGAAAAATATCTGTTTGATATTGCCAATCATCTGAACAAAGCCTCGTCACGGCTCCTATCGGAACAGGAAAAAGACCTGCTTGTCACTTTCAATCTGGAAGCGGGAATCGTCGCTAAGGACGCCACAGCCTATGTCAGTGCTTTGGCATTCCTGCAGATCGCGGATCAGATGGTGACACCCGCAAGATGGAAAACTTCGTATGAGCAATCGAAAGAAATCAGAAAGCATCTGATTGAATGCATGTATATGACTGGTGATACTGTTGGCGTAGAGAAAGTCTTGGAGGCTACGTTTCAGGAACTGAAAGCGGAAATTGATAAAGTCGAGCTCCTGATTTTTAAACTGAGAGCCTTAGCCAGTGCTAACAAGTTAGACGAATGCATTGATATCGGGCTCGACTGTGTTAAGCGACTAGGTGTGAACATCCAGCGAAAACCCTCATCACTGCGTGTCTTGGGCAATCTAGTCAAAGTAAAAATGCTCCTGGTCGGCAAGAAGAAGAGACATATTCTTCGACTGCCAGATTGTGAAGACAAAACGGTTAAAGTAATTTTGGGAGTACTCATTGATATTGTGTCATCCTCCTTCATCTTGGGAGAGTCTAACCTCTATGCGGTCATAGGTGTAAAGCTCATGCAGCTCACCCTGAAGCATGGCCATTCAAGCCAAGGCTCTTATGCGTTGGCGAACTATGCTCTATTCTGCAACGGAGTATTTGAAAATTATCGAGACTCTGTCGAATTTAGCAAAATAGCGATCGAAATCAACGAACGACTCAATGGTCGCGATACCCGTTGCAAAGTTAGATTTATGAGCAGTAGTTTTGCGGAGTGTTTTGACTCTCCTCTTTCTCAGGTCAGTGAACAACTGCATCATGCATGGAAAATCGGGTTGGACACCAGCGACGTTTATTACGGTGGCTTAGCCTTGTGCGTAGGAGTTTTGACGCGCTTTGCTCATGGCCATCATGCTCAAGAGGCGATTGAAGGAGCCTATCGAGTCGTAAAATATGCCGAGGAACATTCGATCCTTGATCAGGTCCATATTGGAAACATAGAACTTAGATATTGGCAATTGTTGCAATCATACGCGGACGATCCAAGCAAGTTTCAGTTTTTCAACGAGGAATTTAAATCACTGGACCTCACTCCCACGACAAGAAAGTTTTACCACGAAGCCTTAGCCGATCTCTATTTAAGGCTAGGCGATTACGAAAAATCATTTATCGAATGCGAAAAAGTGGTCCCACTTCTGCCGTCATGTCTTGGACTGGTCGATAATGGTTTGCATTTTTTTAACCACTTTATGGCCTCCGTGCATACACTCAGATCCTGTAGCTTTGGAGAGACCTTTCGCAGGCGGCGGATCATGCGGCAATGCTTCAAGAATGTAGCGAAGCGAGCTAAGGCCTATCAACCAAATTTTCAGCACATGCTAGATGTCATGGTCGCTGAGTATGCTGTCCTAAGCAAAGACTTCATACGTGCCATCGCCTATTACGAAAAGGCCTTTAAGCGGGCTGAAGCGGAAGGTTTCAACGGCCTAGCTGCGCTTGCCAGCCAAAGGATGGCCGACCTCTGCATAGCACTCGGTCACAGCGCTCATGCAGCCAAACACATTGACGATGCCATTCAATACTATGCAAAGCTAGGAGCTCCAAGGTTGGTGGACGCCATCAAAGTCATGTACTCCAGCCACGTGAAAGCCAGTAGGAATCTATTCTGGCAGTACAATACCAGTGGCACGCCGAGCTTCCCAATGGGTGCTGCGGGAACCACGAGCCCTGGAAAGGGCGAAAATATAAGGAGCACCATTCGGGGGCGTGATACGAATATTCAGATGGGCTCGGAGACAGTTAGAGATTCTCTCGACATCCAATATGTAGTCAAGTCTGCGAGTACGCTTTCTCAGGAAGTTGTTGTAGCCAAACTCTTGGACAGGATGATCAGGATCATTGCCGAAAGTTCTAGCGCAAACCTAGTTCATCTGCTGCTTAATCTAAGGGATTCGAAAACATTTTTGGTGGAAGCAACTAGGTCACCGAACGGTTCTGTCGAGGTTGTCAATGGCCGGGCTTTTGACGACTCCTTTTTACTGGCTTCAGTCGTCAATGGCGTCATACGATCGCGCAACGAGTGTATCATTGCCGATGCGGCGACTGATTCACATTTTTCAAATGATCCCTATGTGTTGGCACACGGTACTAAATCCGTTCTTTGCTTACCCATTTTGCGACAAGATGAGATCATAGGCATACTGTACCTAGAAAACACTCATACAACCGATGCGTTTACTGTCCAGCGGACAGAATTGCTTTTTATTCTCTCTGCGCAGATTTCGATTTCGATTCAAAACGCCTACCTTTATCAAAACCTCGAGCAAAAGGTGACCGAACGCACCGCATTGCTAGAGGAAAAAGGCAAAGACATTCGGAACATGTTAGAAAACATGAAGCAGGGTGTATTCACGATCGATGCTGAAGGCAAAATTTACCCAGAGTATTCCCGTCATTTAGAAGCGATTCTAGGTAAAACGGCTCTTTCAGGTAAAGACATGGGTTATTTGCTATTTAGCAATAGCGATGTCACTGCGGAAGTCCAAAGCCAAATGAAGTCGATCATCAGTGCCAGCATAGGCAGCCGTAGTTCTACATTCTTTGTGAATTCGCACTTACTTGTAAAAGAATTCTGCAGAAATCTTGGTGAACTCAAAAAGCATCTCGAAATCGATTGGGATCCATTGATCGGTAAAGATGATAAAATTGATGCGATAATGGTCACGCTTCGCGACGTAACTGAGTTTCGTAACTTGCAATTGCGAGCTGCTGAAGTTGATCGACTGCAACTCGTTCTGGCCAAGGAAGAATCTATTAAAGTTCTGGTTGGAGGTGTCGCTCATGAATTCAATAATCCGTTGGCCATTATTCTTATGAGTCTTGAAAGCATGCAAAGGAATTTCAAGGGTGTCCAAGATCTTAGCCCAGGAATCCACAGAAACTTTAATATGATGGAAAAAGCGATTGATAGAATATCGTCTCTTAATGCCAAGTTACTGGAACTCGCTGAGTTACAGGGAACAGGCGAGATGAAAACTTCCGTTAAACTGTCCGCTCTAATTCAAACCATGAGCAAGGAACAAATGGATGTCGAAATTCTTCCTCAAGGTTCGAGTCTCGACGACTATAGGGAGTTTCACCTCGCTCCCGAACAATTTCAGCGCCTCATGCACACGATAGTTGATAACGCTCGAGATGCTCTGCAGTTGATACCCGAAGGCCAAAGGCGTCCCCTAAGAACTATTATTACGTGCTATGTGGATCACATTCATATCGATATACTTGACTGGGGTGTAGGGGTCGAAGAAAGCAATGTTCCTCTGCTGTTTAGCCCGTTCTTCACTACCAAGGAAATTGGGAACGGGATGGGTATCAATCTCTTTTTTGCCAGAGAGTACGCACGGTACATGGGAGGCGATCTCGAGTTGGTCAACCCATGTCAACCAACTCAATTTCGCATCACACTGCCAGCAATTCTGGCTGAAAAAACACTCGTGGCTTAGTCCTGACTCGAGCTGCAATTAAGCCATGCTTCAAACCATCACAATCAACTCAAATATGAACTCTGTGCTGGAGAATTATGCTGTGCTGGGGATTTATACGGCCAGCTTAAATTCTGTGACCAGCCCGTGCAATATTTTTGACTTTTTTACTTTCAGATTTTGGATGTCTGGCGACTTTAGATGGTGTGCATCAGGAAAATCAGGTATTGCGCCGCCGATCCCCTGATGAAGTCTTTTTGAATTATATAAATTCTGATAAGACAGGCAGAGGCTCCGAACATGATCGTTGCCTCTGAGGATCGAACGATTGAGCAACTCAGTTTTAATTGTCAGGTTGAAACGCTCGATGAAGGGATTCTCCCATGGCGACTGCGGCGATCTTTTAAGAGACTCTGATCGTCTGCTAGGACGCGCAAGACAGGAAACAACTCAGGCATGCGCTGTCTTTCATCGATGACGATGAGGTCCTTGAGCGACTCGATCGCTGGGCGGGGATTAGCCCATCGGGCTGAAGCCAAGGGATCTTTCAGGTCAAAATATTGGGTTGTCGGGATTCCTTCTGGGTAATGCCCTTGAGCGTAAGTTCAAGCCTTTGTCGTCTTGAAGATTGACCTCCGAAAAATGTCTTGAAGAGCAATTTTGGTTAATTTATCCTTTGTGCGGGACGGATATCGGTCAGGTTACCATCTTTACAAAAAATCTAATCCACCTCATATCCATCGTCACGAAAATATTTCAGTTCATAGCGCTTACGACCACAGCTGATATTTAAGAGATGGGATCGAACCAGATTTTCAAAAACAAAACCTTCGCTGTCTCTATCTGAAAATATGTCTCGATTATTACTGGAAGAGTCAAAGCTCAGTCTTTGCGAAAGCTCACAGCGAAGCCAGATGCGCACGACTTGAATCGAGTCTTTCACCTCGTGACTTGGGGATTGTCGCTCCGGCTTTTTCAGTCGTGGTCGCTCTACACTCAGCGTAGTACCGCTAGCTTTACAGCCAGACTCAATGCTAATGTCAGTAGAAACGTGGCCAGGGAGAAGTTCATGAAGATCGAGCTAAGATTACTAAAACACCAGGAAATGCCAATGATCATTCCCTTCATTCAGACCCTAAATCCTAATTTGAGTGATAAGCAGATCGAAGATAGGCTTCAAGAAATGATTGTCCAAGGCTATCAATGCCTCGGTGCATTCCAAAATCTTGCACTGGTGGGCATCGCTGGAATTTGGATCAGGACGCATTTTTGGTGTGGCAGAATGA
The DNA here is from genome assembly GCA_041736645.1 of Oligoflexus sp. Lineage (GTDB taxonomy): Bacteria > Bdellovibrionota_B > Oligoflexia > Oligoflexales > Oligoflexaceae > Oligoflexus. The sequence goes on from JBGSTF010000171.1 coordinate 13,794, forward strand.
TTGAACCTGACAATGTTTGTGTTGCTCCTTCTCTCCGCTCCCAAGGCATTGGTGAAAAGATGATGGAGTGGATCTATGACTATGGCCGTGAGATGGCCTGCGATGTCACGGACCTAAATTGCTATGCCGACAACCACGCAGCCCAGAAATTTTGGGCGAATGAAGGCTACAAAATCATGGGATTTCACTACCAAAAATCTCTCAATTAAATGAGGACGAAAAATCGGATTCTACCGATTTCAAAATTCTTCATTCACTTCTTGTGCCAGTATTAAGGCGCCCCCCGACCTTCAGAGATCACTCAGACTCTGTCAACGACCTTGCGCCACCCGAATGGATTCGCGAACCCATTTGAGTAACTCTTCAAAATCTTCTATGATATCGACTGGAACTTGGTAATAGTTTTTCAGTCTGATTTTAGGGCTTGGTTGGAAGGCGAGCATACCTTGCTCAAGATATTTCTTGCGACTTTCTTCCTCGGCTTTCAGATATAGCGTCCCATTGGCTACAATTCCAAAAAACAACTCATCGCGATAGAGCCCATGACAACCAAACATTCGCTTGGCCTTGATCTTAAGATCGGCCAGTTGGTCATCAAGGAGAAATTGAACAAAAGAGGTGTCTACGGGCTCTGACCGACGTTTTGCTGGTTTCTTTGGTTTGAGCGCTTTGATCAGATGCTTTGCTGATTCCTTCTGCTTGGCAGAAATCTCTCGCCAGTCTTTGCCGGATATCGCTCCGATAAGTGCTGATGCCATATTGAGATTCAAGCGATCCGGGTACCGAGCGATCAGGCGACGAAATGCTGATTCCCAGCCCTCTGCCTTCAGTTCTGCTCGCGTCGTGATGCCGATCGATGCCATCTCCTGGGTCGTTTTTGGACCTAAGTTCAGCCCTAGCTTGAAGGACTTGCTACGAGACATCGAACCTCCAAACTGTATTCTCGCCAAGAGCCAGCTAATGTTCCTTTATGATTTTACGAAAAATGCGAATTTATTTAAAGTTGATTTTGAGAAAGATGGGTATTGATAAAGCGAGCACCTTCGATAATCCAACCATAGCAAATATTGGTTCTGTCGCAAACTTTTGATAGGCACTATGGATTTTTCGAAGGGATCACCGCCTCCCCCTCGGACGTAATTATCTTGCGAGGGCGTAAAATTGCTCAAAGGGAGTGGATCCTTTGATGTCGATTTTGGCTTATTTAATCAAGATCATCAACTCTAATCCAGAGATGATCTTTGCCGCTGACATAAAGCTCTTAAAGCCAAGCCTGGGTCTTATTCATTGCCTCACACGCCTATGAACCTGCTCTACAATATTGTTGAGATATTTCACCTGCCTTAGCTCATTATCAGTCTCATAGCTTTCATTGAAGTCATTGAGGCCAGCTGCATTGGCTCCAGATTTATCAGTATTGATTTTTTAGGCACTCTATGCTGGCGAATGGCTTTCCTTAAAAATCGGAGTGCTGCATTCTCATCGCGTTTAGCTGACAATAGAAAATCAAGGGTATCTCCATCCTTGTCAACGGCTCTATAGACCCATTTGAGTTCACCTTTGATCTTGATAGGCATCTTGTCCCACCTCCAACTCTCTCCGACGGGACGCATTCTTTTTCGCAATTCAGCGTCGAGTTCAGGGCTATAGCAGAGAATCCAACTATGAATGGTGGAGTGATCCACCTCAACGCCGCGCTCAGCCATCATTTATTCAAGGTCACGGAGGGGGAGTTTATAGCTGAGATACCGGCGGATGCAGATTAGAATAATCGATCTTTGATAGTGCCGTCCCTTGAAACTCAGCGCTATATTCACTCCTTGGTTAGGGCGAATTGGGTAAGATGACTAATTTCAAGTCAAAATGCTAGAGTTTTTTGCGACAGAACCAGCATCTCTCAAGTACGGCTGAGAAGGCTCGTCCTACCGAAGCGTGAGCGCTTCATGTGAGCCTCCACTTCATCGCTAATGAAAAAGTTGTAGAAATCCAACTCGAGAGAGGAGTCGAAGAGGACGAACGAAGAAATATCGCAGGATCCCGATCTGTCGAAACTCATTCCTTTTCAATCAACTGTGGCTGATCATAAAGCAAAATCTCCGCCCATCTTGATCATCGTCAATATTTTTCAATTCGACAGAAAGAACCGAGGGGCTGGGACCTACCCACTCGGGTATTTGCGAACAATTGACACGGGCTCTCCCTCAAAAGCGACTCAAATCTTTACGAATCGCCATGGACTATTTTACAGAGCGATCAGCCAGAATAGGATTCTTGCATTTCCCCACTAAAAATTCTGGTATAGTATGAAACTTTAAGTGATAGTAAGGCGGAATCACAAATGTGCACGCTGGTTGACCCAACGGAATGAAGCCGGCTATTGATCGGAATATGAAGTCATTTACGATCCATGGCCCAAGACCGACTCGATCGAACGCGGAAATTCGCATTCGATTGAGAATTATCAATCGTCCAAGAGGAGACAAGAAATTGAAGATTGCAAAAGTTTGGTGGACCCTGGTGGTCAGCCTTGCTGCGGGTCTGCCGTCGCTTTTGAAAGCTGCAGATGCGACCCAAGAGTTTCTTCAAATGGTACCCGGATCCTCGGTAACTCTCGACATGATTGCTTATATTGGTTTTCAGCATGCCGATCAAATAAAAATCTATGAATCTGAATTCGATTTGCGGGATTCTGCACTCATGGAAACTCAAAGCCAGCTTAAGCTTGGTGGTCAGTTGAATAGCAATATGTCATTGATTTCGGATCAATTGGAGCGTCAGCAGACGGGATTTCCTTCTCCAAACCGTACGGTGACCAGTCAACTGCAGTCAAGCTACTTACGAAATATGCCTTCAGGAACTCAAATAGATTCAAAATTAACATTGCAAAATGCGGGAATTGATTGGCCAAGTTCGGCGGCTTTTCCACAGCTCAAGGATCAGAATGTCATCGAAACACGTTTCGAGGTCGGAGTCCAACAAAGTCTTTGGCGAAACGCTTGGGGGCAATCAACCCAAAATCTTCTCCAAGTCGCTCAGTCGAGTTCCCAAGCTATCGATTTGCAATATGAAAATCAAGTGGCGGACTGGCTGACTCAGTTAGCGCAAATTTATAGCTCAGCTTGGTTCGTGCAAAGAAAAGTGGAAGCCAATCAAGAACGTCTGGAAACCCAGAAGCGCCTTCTTAAAATCACTCGACTCCTCACTGAACGAGGCACGGCTGAACAGGCTGATGTGCTGAATGTTGAAGCCCAAGTCCTCAACGCCCAGCAATCGCTCGAGGATACCCTCAAACAATTGCGCGATATCTGGCGCCAACTGGCAGTGGCTTTAAAATTACCAGCGCGATTTCTGGACGCTGACCCCAGGCGCATACCTCTGATCAAAAGTGAAATCAAGGAAAATTTTACCGGCGCCTGTGCCGGAGGGAGCAAAGCATCCATCCGTTCACCACAAGTAGCACTTATCAAACTCCAGCTAGAAAATGCTCGACTGAAATTGCAAGCCCAGCAAAGTCTATCCAAACCAGAGCTATTTGCCCGCGTAGCTCTCGCGGCTAATGGAATAGACGACCAATTTGGCAGTAGCGTCAGCGAAACTGGGAAATTGAGCCACCCCCAATTGGTTGGAACCCTTGGGCTTAATATTCAGCTTGATAACTTCGAAGCCAAAGCTCAGATACAACGACTGAGTAAAGACGTAAAAGTCCTCGAATTGCAACTGGCTCAATTGGATGACCAATTGCAAGTGAGTTGGATGAACAACTGCCGCGAAATTCAGCGTTTGAATGCCGTGATTCAGACGCAGAAGCAGATCGTTTCGCTCAATCAAAAGCGAACGAAACTTGAAGAGGAGCGTTTCAAACTAGGCCGAGTAGATGTGCGAAATGCTATTGTCGCCGCCAATGATTTGATCAGTGCTCGGCTTACCGGCGAAGGGGCCGAAAAAGACCTGATCGATAAACAATGGGAGCTTAAGAAGTTACGTGGTGAAGTTCTGAGCTATCTGAAGGAACTGGTAAAACGCAATCCACTTCAAAAAGCGAGCTAATTAAGATGAACAAAATCATCGAGTATTTTGCCAGACAGGGAATTTTCGCCAATATGATAACGTTATTTGTAATAGTCGCAGGAGTTTTTGCAATTCTTAGCATCAGGCGCGAGACTTTTCCGAATGTCAATTTTGATATTATTACTGTAGTTACGCCATACCCTGGCGCGTCGCCCGAATCTTCTGAACGACTCATTAGCAATCCAATGGAGCAGGATCTGCAGGAAGTCAACGGCATAAAAAGAATGACCTCTATCTCTCGCGAGGGGGGAAGCACGATCATTCTTCAGCTCGATCCTGACCAAACCACAGCCGAAAAAGCCAAAGAGGACATTACCTCGGTTATTGATCGGATTCAAAACCTACCCGATGATGCTGAGGATCCGATCGTCACTATAGTGGAAAGCAAATTGACACCCATTTTGGAAATTGGACTGGGAGGATCTGTCGACGAAGCTGAATTGCGTCGAACCGCAAAGTTTTTAGAACGTCAGATAGAAGGTTTGTCCGAGGTGGCTAAAGTTCAGTTCAATGGACTGCGCGACTATGAAGTTCGGGTCGAAGCTCATCCGGACAAGCTTCGCAAATATCGGGTCTCTTTGCAGGAAATCATTCAAGCCCTTGCAGCGCGCAACATCAGTATACCAGGCGGCACAATCGAAGCGTCCAAACAAAATAAATATCAGGAAATGATTGTCCGTACGGTCGGAGAATATGATACCCCGGAAGATATAGCCGAAACTGTAGTGCGAGCCAATGCCTTGGGTGAACCCATAAAACTGAAGGATTTAGCTAAGGTCACTCAGGTATTTGAAAAAGAAAATCGAGGGTATCGCATCAATGGCTCGCGAGCTTTGAGTGTGACAGTACTAAAAAAAGAAAAGGCCGACGTATTAAATTTGGTTGACAATGTCAAAACACTCATGGAGAAATTGAAACCACAGATCAATCCCAACATTGAAGTGACTTACCTGAATGATAGCAGCTTTTATGTTCGCAGACGCATTTCGGTTCTATCCAGCAATCTAATGGTTGGCTTGGCTTTTGTGATTGTCGTCCTGTCCTTAGTTTTGCCCTGGCGTATTGCAATGATGACTGCCGTGGGCATTCCTTTTTCATTCCTAGGGACCATCGTCATATTCTATCTTTTTGATATCAGCATCAACTTGATCAGTATGATGGGGCTTATCATTGTTTCCGGAATGCTGGTTGACGATGCCGTTGTGGTGACCGAAAACTGTCAACGCCTCAGGGAAAAAGGAATGTCGGCCATGGAGGCTGCTATTCGAGGGGCGCAGCAAATTTGGGCGCCAGTCACAGTTTCGGTTTTAACAACAGTCATGGCGTTTGCACCAATGGCGTTTATGACAGGAATTTTTGGTAAGTTCATTCGCTTCATTCCGCTTGGTGTGATTGTTGCCCTGCTGATCAGTCTTTGGGAGGTCTTTTTTATACTCCCTCATCACTTTGGTGCCTGGGCTCCCGCTGACGCTACGCAGGAAAGTGCCAAACAGAAAAAAACTATGGTCAATCGTTTTTGGGATAAGGCCATTGAACCCGTCTATAAAGCAATAGTCAATCGGGTGGTCCGTTGGAGATGGGGAGTGCTCCTCGTGGCCCTGGGGTTTCTCGGATTTTCCCTGAAATTCGCCAAGGATCATTTGGATTTTGTCCTATTTCCACCGGGTGGAGTGGAAGTCTTTGTCATAACCTTCGATGCTCCCAATGGCTCCTCACTCGTCTACACCACCCAGCTGTCTGAGCCCATTGAGCAGCAGCTGCAAAAATACAAAATGGAAAACAAAGGCATTATAGATGATTTTACAGTTCGAATTGGTAGTCAACAAACCAATCCCAACGATCCAGCGTCAAAGGTTGGATCGGAGTATGGTCAAGCCTTTGTCTATTTAAGTCCAACCACAGAGCGACTCATTTCTGCGCGCGAAGTGATCGAAGACATACGCAAGAGGATTGGCAAACCTGAGGGCGTGACCCGGATCAACTTCGAACAACTTGCTGGCGGCCCTCCCGTTGGCAAGCCTGTTAATATTGGAATACGAGGCACTGAATACTCAGACATTATGCTTGTCGTGGACAAGGTTATGGAGGAACTGAAAAAGGTTCCTGGCGTATCTGATATTCAAAACAACTACATTCTAGGAAAAAAAGAAATTCAAATTTCCGTCCTCGACAACGAAGCTGCTGCTGCAGGACTTCAAGTGCGAGATATCGGCACCGCAGTGCGGGCATCATTTGAGGGAGTTGTCCCGACGACAATTCGCAAATTGGATGAAGAAGTCGATATAAGAGTTACTTTAACCCAAAAGGATCGAACAAATGTTTCCACCCTAGACGAGATAGAAGTGTCCAATAATCGCGGCCAGTTGATTCCCTTGGACCGCGTGACTCGGTCGAAAACAAAGCAAAGCATGTCGGTCTTTCAGCACGAAAATAATTTGCGACAAATTTCAGTTGTCGGAGAAATCGATACTGCAGTTACTAATGCCAGGGAAGTCAATAGTTTGATGCGAAAGAAAGTGGAGGAAATACTGAAGGCCTATCCGACCGTAAGTGCAAACTTTGGTGGTGAAAATGAAGATACCCAGGAAAGCCTAATTTCTTTAGGTAAGGCCTTTGCGTTTGCCGTCTTCGGTATCTTTTTGATAATGGTTCTCTTATTCCAAAATATCTATCAACCACTCATAGTCGCATCGACCATCCCCATGGGGCTTGTGGCTGTCATTTGGACTTTCTATCTGCACGGCAAGCCATTGAGTTTCTTAGCTATGATAGGCGTTATCGCCCTCGCAGGCGTCATCGTCAACAATGCTATAGTCATGGTGGATTTTGTCAATCAACTCAAGCTTGAAGGCCACTTGACTCTTGTGGCAATTGAAGAAGCAGCCGTGACTCGATTGAGGCCCATTTTTTTGACAACCCTTACAACAGTTGCTGGCCTCTTGCCTACAGCTTACGGGATTGGCGGATTGGACCCTTTTGTGGTTCCTATTGCCTTGGCACTGGGCTGGGGACTTGGCATTGGCGCATTCCTAACTATTGTCATATTACCAGCATTTATAGCCGTTGCTGATGATGGTGTCGGCTTTCTAGCGCGACTGTTTGGTAAGCGAAAAAAATCAAGTACCCTTTCGTTAGGATAGATCCTGTGCTGGGGATTTATGCGGCTAGCTTAAACTCTGTGACCAGCCCTCGGAACAATCTGCCCTGCGAACCAAACCGTAGGTACTGGCAAAGAGACAAATATTCAATCG
>JBGSTF010000189.1:0-11410 GCA_041736645.1 Oligoflexus sp.
ACCGCCACCACGGGTTCGTCGCCTTCTTTAGGGCAGAGATGACCGTAGTCCTTGGTCATGTTGTGATAGAAATGCTGGAGGAGCACGAGACTCCGGTTTTCCAGAATTATGACCCCAAAGACCAGAAGGCCGATTCCGGCGATGAAAGGGAAACCGAAACGACCAAGCTCGGCCGCCGGCTCTTGATCGCGGACACCGATCCAAAGACCATGTTGCTTGAAGCTCACCAACGGCAGGGCACCAGGGCGCCGCAACTCCTCGCGACCGATGGCGAGGTGATAGGGACTCTCCAGGCGACTCCGCAGGAAGAAACTGAGACCAAGACTCGCGGAACTCGCTAGACAGCCGATGAGCCAGAGCACTTCGGGTTGCAAGGACAGCACACGACGAATATCGAACAATTGCTGCAGGGCAGCAAAGGCGATGAGGCTCATGACCACGAGGCCGAGAAGCAGACTTTTAAGGCCGATGCGGATCATGGCTGCTCTTCTTCTTTGAACTGATTGATAAGTCTGTCTTCGATCTGGATCCGGCGGTTCTTAGCATTGGCCTGATCCATCGCTGCCTTTTGGAAGCTGGAGAGTTTTCCCTGTGCTTTCGGAACTTCATTGATTGGCAAGTTATCAGCATGGGAGCAGATCACCACATGATCCGGAACTTCCCGGCTGTATTTGGCTATCTGCTTATAGGTCGCCATCGCTCTTTGAAAGCCAAGGGCAAAGTTCTTGTCCTTGTCGCCCTGATTATCCGTGTGACCATGGATAAAGAGAACGCGTTTGACAAGGCCATTGGTCTTGAAATTCAAAGTGCTTTCGGTATCATCCTTAAAGAGTTTGGCGAAAATCGATTCGCCCTCGCTCGACAGAGCCACCTGACCGGGCTTGAACAAAACATCGCCTGGCAGGTTCACCATACGGGTCCGTACATCACCCACAGTTTCACTGATACCCTTGCTTTGAGCCTGACTCAGGGACCAGAAGATCACGAAAAAGATCATGATGTTGGTCATAAGGTCGATATAGGCCGTCTGCCAGAGTTCACTGCCACCGTGCCTTTTCTTGCGCATTGGCGGTCTCATGACTGAACCTCAATTTCCATACTGTTCTTGGCAATCAGATCGAGCGAACGCAAAAGGTCATCATAGTCATACTCAAGCTTTTGCAAACGCTGATCAAACCTTGCGGCCAGGATTTTATAGCTTGCACCGAAGAAAGCGCCGTAGAGTGTCGTTTTCAAGGCGATGGCCAACTGCGGGGTCAAGGCTTCCACGTTCACGCTGGCACCTAGGCCGTCGAACATCATGATCAGACCGAGAACAGTACCGACCAGACCCACGTAAGGCATAGCTTCCGAAGCGAACTGCAGGTTGAGGCGCGAGAACTCATAGAGTTCATGGCAATCGAAGTAGTAGCGGTGGGCCACGTACTCCAGACGATCGATTTGACCCGAATGCAGGGCTTTGCGCAGGTCTTCGGTCAATGCATTGCGCGGGACAACCACCGCATTGTTGGACGAATCTTCTTCGCTGTCATCGCCATCCACCAGAGCTTCTTTCAAGTAGCGTGCGGTTTCACCGATCAAAGCCGCGTCCTCGGTCAAGTGCTTGGTTGAAAAGAAAGCCGTCATCAAAGAGATGAGGATTCTGACGATTTCAGTGCCGGTCGTATAGAGCAAAAGTCCGATGGAAAACAGCATCATCGAGAAAAAGAAGTTTTCCGTGATAAAGAGCAAACCAGCGATCAAACCGAGACCGATCAGACCGACCAGACCAACAAAACCACCGGCTGCATGGCCGCTGTTCCTAGTGCTGCCGTTTGGTCTTTTTCCGGCTTGTTGGTTTGGCTTTGTGCTTTCGCTGTTTTTTCTCAGCAGCTTTTGCCACCACTTTTGTGGCTTTTCCTCGTCCAACGCTTCGGGTGTCTCGGACAGTTCTGTCAGGGACAGGGACAGGGACAAGGGCTGGGGATTCTCCGAGCTGGGATACTTCGGGCGCTTTTTCTTCGACATGGGCAGTGCCCTCCTTTGCTTGTTCTTTTTTCTTCTTTTTCTCGTCGATTCGGGCCTGCTGGGCCGCGATTCGCTCTTCATAGACTGAGTGATATCGAACCGCGGCAATCAATTGATAACCGAAAAAGCTGGTGAGTAGGACCGCGACCGCGGCTGTACGGGGACGCGCTCGGAATCGACCTTTGGCCTTGGCTGCAGGATCTTCGTCCGGTCCTGGATAAATAAAGTTTTGCACCAACCAACAAATATGATCTCGAGGATTTTCGATGGACTTCGGCACAGTCCCATCCTGGATGCGGCCCAGAATGCGCCGGGTAATGGCCAGGGTTTGCCTCGAACTCGCCGACACGGTCAGGTTTTCTGATTTGGGGCTGTGACGCCAGTACAGATATTGAATGAATGGGCCAAGACCATCATGAACGGCGACGAAGCAGCCTTCCAGAAGTTGCCGCGACCGGCGATAGGGTCCAAAGATAAACCCACGGATTTTTCCAGGGGTCGGTGATTTCATTTCCTGGCCCAGACGCAGGGTCGATTCCAAATGAGTCCGAAGACTGATACGGCCGAGACCATCGAGCACCAGACCGGCAAGGAAATCATAGGCGATGCCATTATCTTCCGGACGGGTATCAAAGGCTTTTTCCAAAGCCGTCACTGGAATCAGAATCCGTGGGCGGGAGAGACCGCCACCGTAGGCCAGCGAACGCAGTTCAAAGGTCGGCAGAAAGACAGCGCTGCCGGACAGGTCATCGAGTTCCGCCAGCAAAGGATGGGCAGCGACGGCTTCCACCACACGCTTGTGCCAGCTATTGTTGATCGTAGGATCACCGATGATGTATTTACGATCCAAAGCCTGCGCGATAATTTCAAATATCAGGGCGCTCAATGTACCCAGACCACCAAAGACCATCAGACCAAGGGCCACGGTATGGACTCTATCAAGACCAAAGATATGCCGTGCACCCAGGACCAGTCCGGCTGCGATGCCGACCCAAACCAGAGTTGCAATGGCCCGATACACGAAAACAGTCATCAGCGCATCGACGACTTGCGGCATGCGATTTTGCTTCAAAGTCTCCAGCCCGCACAGCTGGGGCAGGATACACAGACCGAGTCCCCAAAGCGCCCAACCTGCGCCAATGCCACCAATCACAGCCAAAAGCCATGGATCCGGCATGGCGAAGTTTGCGACCGGTTTAACCAGCGCGAGTTCTTCGGAAATCAACCACAAAGGTCCAAGGGCAAAAAAAATCCACAGAGCTCCGATGACGAGCAAAGCACGGCGTCCATGCTGAAAATAAAAAACGGCGCCGAGAATAACCAATAGGACGACAAAAGCCAGAGCCGCGAGCGAGATACCCATCGCTTCTTTAGCCACGCGCGGACCGTGCTCGGCTGCAGCTTTTTCAGCCCTTCGCAGGGCGGTTCGCTGATCGAGGATGCCACCGGCTTCCGTGAAAGGTTTCATCGCATGCAGAAAAGCGCTTTTTACCTGCTCCGGAGGCGTGTTGGGCGACACGCTGATCGTGCCTTCGTTCAGGACCTGCTCGGTTTCCGGAACCAACGCTTTATAAGCCAGGGTATTGCCGTTGATCGTTCCTTCAATGTAGAGATCGATTTTAGCGTCGCGGAGCAATCGGCGCCGACAAGTGAAGTCAGCACAGCTGGATAGTTCCAAAGATGTTTTGGGAATGCTGAGCAGGCGCGGCGAGTCCTTGAACATATTAAGCACGTTCAATTCATGGGCGCTCGCAACCCAATTGCGTTCGAGCTCATCGGTGGAAAAATCGACCAGAATGCGGCCAATATCTGTTTCAGCAACGGGTTCGCTGGCTTTTCCTGCCTGGGCGAACGCCGGCAGAGCCATGAGCCCAAGTGTAGAAATTAGGATGGAGCGCAGGAGCAACGTCAGCAGCATCGGGAGCCTCAATAGCAAAGAAGACACCGGAGAGTCATTTTGCAAGGTTTTGGCCGCCAGATTATGGAATAATAACAATGTGTTATATTTCTATGCCTGCCCGAATCTTTACGGGCTGTCAGAAAAATTGACGCCAGAGAGCACAATCCCGTGACCAGTATCATCTTGATGAGCGCTTAAATGACAAATCTTATATAGTGCTAGGTTTGGGAGATGCAGGGGATCGGCTGTATGGAACCTTGGGCCATTAACCCAAGGTCCAGCAATCAACCGGTATTAGGCAGCTTCTTTTGCCGGCACGCGGAGCGTTTCTGGGATAGGGATTTCGAGGCGCATGGTGCTTCCCACAGCGAATTTGGATTCGATGTAGAAGTTGCCATTGACCCTTCGAACGGCACTCAGAATGGACGACATGCCCACGCCGCGGCCTGAGATTTCAGTCGTGGTATCGGCACTCGATAGGCCATCGAGAAACACCAAGTGCAGCTGCTCCTGCGGCGAGAGTTGATCCAGTTCCTCTTTAGTTTTAAGTCCCAACTGCAAGGCTTTCGCTTTCAATTTTTCGACATCAATGCCATGCCCATCATCGCGCACGGTGACCACATAGAGCTCTTCCGTTCGCTCAATGGAAAATTCCACGTGACCCACTGCGGGTTTGGATCCGCGGTTGTGGTCGTCTTCGATACCATGATCCACAGCGTTGCGGATCAAATGCAAGACGGACTGCAGAACGCCGCGCATGGTGTCGACGTCGACCAATGTTTCCAGGCCTTTGGTTTTGAATTCAACGGCCTTGCCCAATCGTTCCGCCAGTTTTTCTACAAATTCTTCCAGAGGCCCCATGAGGAGTGATGCAGGCTTTTGCAGCACATCGGCGGTCCAGTTCTGCAGCATAGCCGCCTGGAAGCCCTGCAGGTCGGAAATAATAGTCTTCAGGCGAGTCAGCTGGGTCGAACTCACTTCAAAGTTAAGCTCGTGCAAAGAATCATAGGCAAAGCCGATGATGGAACTATGGGCGTTAATGAAATTGCGGAACTGCGCTTCGATTTCGATGATGTGGGACTTTGTGATCACCGACTCGTCTTCTACCAAGTGGATCCGTTCGGCGATCTCATAAAGCTCCCACGAGGCTGAGTTTCCTTTCAGCGTATGCAAGACCCGTCGAGTGGCTGGTTGATCCTCCTGGACAGTATGCAGGCACTGACGAATTTGCTCCTTCGTTTCACACATATACTCGTGAAAGGCTTCTTTACGACGAAGCACACCCACGAGAATGCGATTGTTCAGAGCTTCTTTTTGTGCCGATTCCAGCTCACTGATATCGTTGATGGTGTAAAGAATTCGATCAACTTTGCCATTCTTGCGAATGACACTGCCCTCTGCCTTCAAAATGCGACCATTGACCTCAAACCTCTGAGGAATCTGGCTGAGAGTGACAGAACTTGGCAGAATGTCTTCGAACACCTGATCGATGCAAAGCAGATAATGTTCTGCCTGTCTCTTGCTGAGTTTTAGGATCTTCATGACATTGAGCCCGCCGAGCTTTTCCTGACCGAAAAGATCGTGGCAGGACTTGGTGTATTCGTCACTGATGACGAGGTTCCGATCGACGACTAGGAAGCCAAATATCACATGATTGAGAATCGTTTTGATCGCTTCCGTTCGCGACTCAACCTGCTGTTCCAGTGTTTCAGAATATTTCTTGAGCTCATCGTTTCGAACTTCCATGAGTTCCCGTTTGCGGCGGTTTTCGTCCTCGCGAGCACGCGCCTTTTCAAGCTGTCTGTGAATGACGGATTGGGCGCCTGAATTGTAGAGCTCGATCACTTTAGCTTTAAGGATGGATACCGTTTTTTCAGCGGCCTGGGCCCTTTTTTGCCAAAGTTCAACTCCCTTGAAATCACTCATGCTGCCTTCCTCCCTAGCGCGATGCCGACCAGGGTCTGGTTGATATGAAGTCCGTTGAGCTGCTCACCGTAGGTGTCGAAGCCAATCACGTTCTTACTGATCTTTTGCATCGATTGTCCTAGAACATTGAACTTATTATCCTTGGCGGCTTCCAATGCACGCAGTATGCAATTGCAGGCGAGGAAAAGTTCCGCAGCGGGTTGTTTGGAGTCCTGCATGGTCTGCAAATCATTGGACAGGGCGTGACCCATATCCAGATGATCCCCTATTTCCAGCACCATACCCTCTTCGACGCCACAGAAGAAGACGATGGATCCATCGCTCTCGATTTTTTGGACAGACCTTATGTACAGTTCATTGTTGACTCGAAACAGCAAAGGATTGACAAACGCCACATCTGCTGTCACTTCAGTGACAGGCAGTCCGAGGGCGGCGGCATAGGCTTCGAGAGCGGGGAGACCATCCAATTCATAGACGCGCCTGTGGGCAGTATCGACCTGAGTCACCACCAGTTGTTTTGGGGTTTTGATGAAGTGCTGGTGTTTGATGATTTGAAAGCCATCGCGACTGTCACCAATGATGAGTGCTGCGGCTCCGGTATAGGTTTTGCCGTTGACCATGACTCGGGTTTCTTTAAACTTGAGGTCATCACCTGCGGATCCGCCGAGAAGAGGAATTCCTTCCAGGGCATCGGCAATCAGAGCTGATACGACTTCCTCTTTCATAGAAAGACCATCGATAAAGGTCAAACAGAACTGCTTTTCTGGGTTGAGATGGTCTCGATCCAAACCAAAACTCTGAAATAAGGAATCAACCGTGCTACGGGCTCGCTGTTCATCCAAAGTAGAAAGTTGATCCAGGACGGTGGCTTGCCAGCGAATCTCAGGCGACCAGATGCCCGACATCACGAGACTCTTATTGTAGTGCGAGCCATTGAGGTGCTCGCCGGATGTCGTACAACCCGCAGATGGAACTCCCGGAAAACGTTTGGCCAAGGCCTGCGCCACAGCTTCAGCGTCCTGCTCCGTAGAGTGAAACACAAAAATAAAATCCGGTTTGGACTGTGGCCATTTTTCTATGATCTCAGCAACGGCATCAGCGCCATTGGTAAGCATGGATACCCCATTGTGCACCTGCATAACTTCTCTCCCTTATCAGCTCCCCTAGGTTCGACTTACGACATGAAAGCTCCATCGTCCAAAGGGGTCAGAAAATCAATGGGCCTCTTCAAAGAAGTACTAAACGTCTGTATTGATCAAATTTTATTGGCTCTGTGCAAGCTGCCAATATCTAGCTTAAAAACAAGCTAAACTTGGGTGAGTAGGCGTTTCAACCTTACTGAGTTGTAACACCTGTCCATTCAAGAGAAATGTGGCATCTTTGCCCATTTGCAGGTTTTTAGGGCGGCGCCCTCTGGTGGTTGAGAGACATTGCTGAAAGTATAGTTTATCAAAGGATCTTACAGAAAAATTGACGTCTAAGGCAGGAAACAGTCCGAGTCCAAACTGCAACTGGTTTTTTTTCTTTTTGATTCGGTCGATTGAAAGTTTCGGGCTGTGGGGATTTGTTCTGAGTCACGCCGTTGGCGAAAATAGGTGCTGGTCGATGCCAAAGCTTAGCAGCACCCTACGCGATTAGGTAAGTCATTTTATCATTGATTTCCGACAGATTCCGTCTATAATGGGCCGTTACGCAGGCCCTTTATGGGGAATTTCTATGAAACATCAGATAGTTATGGTTTTTATATGGGCTGGGATAGCCGCTGCCTGTGGGCGGATGCCTGCAAACTATAATCAAATCTTAGTGACTTGCGGAGATATGGGACCTGCGGATTATACTTCGGCGGGTAACCTGTTCCAAGTGCACGACGACCAAGGGGAACTGATCCCATCGGATCGACTGAAAGCGCAATGGGTAAAAGGTCAGAGGAGCGAGGAGCTGCCCATTTCGATTCGTGGCTGTGTTGTTACGCCAAAAGCCGAAGGCTTACTAAAAATCATCAGCATTGATGGCAAATTAGGCGCGATTCTGCGTCCCCTCGAAGAACTGACCGTTGCGCCCAACGCCCTTCGTTTGAAACCACTGCAAGATTTCAGCTATCAACTCAGTTGTCCTAAGCGTGAGGTCAATGGTCTAGCCAATCTGGATCTGAGTCTTCTGTGGAACAGGGGACAGGCGCAAGATTTTTGGCAAATCGAAAAGCTCGCCCTCATTTCCCAGCGACTCGGTGAGTCCTCGGCGAGACGTGTTTCCTTGCCCGTACAATCGTTTCTTGCCGAGCCGAATCTCATGCTGGCTCCTCTCACTTTGCCTGATGGTCAATACACTCTCAAGCTAGAGCTGACGACAATTGCTGGATTGGTGATCAACTCCGAGACCGCTTGCCAAATAGTTTTCGATCAAAAAGTCCCAGACTCACAAAAACTGCTAACTCAGTCCGTTGCGGATGGAAACGCGTCTTTGGTCATTCCACCGATCCAAAGTGGGGAACAGTTGTATATTTGCATAAGTGCTCCTGATCGCAAAAATTGCGAAGATTTAAATCTTTATGAAAAAGCCTATGACCTGATCAAGACCCCTGTATCGGGATCATTGGTCGTGAATTCCTTTGTTGAAGACTCGGCAGGCAATCGCTCGATTCGACTCCAAGAACCTTTGTACCGCGATCTGGAGGCACCTACTCTGACAGCTACGTGGAACAATGAAAATCTGCGTCAAGGCAGTAATTGGTCCACCGAACCAGAGGCCAGCTATGGAATCACTATGGATGTCCAGGATGATTCGGTGACCGCAGGCTTCATGACGAACCTCGAGCTGATAAACAATTTGGAATGTAGTGTTGCCATAGTCGATCAAACCGGTGCGAGCCGAGGGAGTGGGGAAGCCATTTGTCAATCGGGCCCGTGTCAAGGCCAGAGTCTCGAATCCTGGGTTTCTTGCGGATTGAATACCAAATTTTCATTTAAGAAAAATACCGAATCGGCACTGTTTTATTCTCAGGTGATTTTTCGAGCTAGAAGCCGCGACTTAGCCAATCACGTGACAGTTGCTGAGCAGCGTTTTTGGATGCATCCCGAGGCATGGGGGATGTGGGCCCAGAACTCGAGTACGATCATTCCATCAAACAGTGGCCGACATGATTTTCTGAGCGATGGCAACGGCAACTTTTTCAGGTTTACGGGGGCCTTGGATACCTCACCCAGTGAAAACTTTCCTGCGATTTCTTATAAATATCGGGATAAGTCAGGCTGGACGAAACCGATATATATCATAGATTCCGGAACTGCCGGTTCTTACGCCGCTTCCAATGAACGATTTCCCATCGTTGGTTTCAGCACTCAGGCTGCTGATCGTAGCCTTTGGTATGTAAGCGTAAATGCCCAAGGATACGCGTTGGCCGAGGTCCCTCTCCCTGATTGGTCCAAGGGTCATCCGCCAGACGCTTTGCCTGCGGTTGTGAGGAATATTCCTGATCAGATTGTGAGGGCTTTTGACTCGACTGATATCTGGATTGCGGGAATGACTAACGTAACCGATCCCGACGGACAGCAGCGAATCGTGTTTTTAGTCCGAAGTTTTTTCGATCTTTACGCCTTCGTTGCCTTTAATGGTCGCGAGTTCGATCTTCTCCATGTGCAACGTAGAGTTGATAATATGGTCAGCATGAAGAATGATCTGGTGTTTACTCCAGACCATAAAGGTCTCATCTTTGTGCTTGGAAATAAGCTAGCAGTCTTTGACCTTGAGTCGAACACTATCAAGCTTCCGACTGAGCTGAGTGCAACAGCGACTGGATTTCGTGGCTTGAAACTCGACAGCAAGGGCTACTTTGGCTACACCGATCAATTTAGACTGTTTACGGCGCAATTTAATCCAGACGCTTCTGCATACACTCTGTCTATGCTGGCAGAACCACCGCCCATTGTTCTTCCCGGCATTGACGTCGATCCTTTCAGTCACTTAGTGAGGACCGGTCAAGGCGATTTCTGGCTGTCAGCCCTCAAGAAAGGTAAAATCGCTCAACTTTATCGGTTGAGACCGAACGTAGATAAGCAGTGGCGTTCCCAAGATGCGCTCTGGGGCTGGCCGAACCAATTAATCGCTTTTGGCACTTTCGCGCTTGGTTGGGATCAACACACCGATCGGCTCTACTATGCGACATCTACTTCGCAATCTGAACTGGGAGGAAATTCTCCTCTATTTGTCCACGGTCTGCAAAGTTGCGAGTTCTTGAATGTTACGGAACAAGCCACCTTTAGGCCGGATCAAAAATCGAATCCGGCAGCTCGGGTATTTTTGAATCAGGATACGGAGGGTAATCTGTGGCGCGCACAGGTATTGGTCAATCTCGAGGTCACCGTTTCGAAAATGGATGATTCTTCTCAGTTAGGGATTTTTGATATCGACTCTACGCTGTTTGACTTGGTGCTCAATGATCCCCTGAGTCAGAGACAAGGTCTGCTCGTGGAAGATGGTGGCAACTTCCTCCTGCCTGGGGCCGAAATTAGCGACGGACAGCAAACTATTCTTCGGCTCGATCGAGCCAGTTCCCAGATTACGGAAGCTTTTGCGCTTCCTGAATCAAGACGGACTTCACTGGGTGACACTGCGGGTTCCATTTGGACTCTCGATACCCACGAGATTCAAGTTCGAACGAAAGAGGGAAGATTGCGATCAATTCCAATTCCAGAACCTTGGGTCGCTTGGAACATGGCACGGGTTGACGATGATTATGCTTGGGTGACGGCTTTCGATACCGGGTCTGACGTTTCAGCATCCAAACAGTGGAAGCTCTTTTCATTGGATCTGAAGCAGGGAGTTTTGAACGATGACTCAGGATTTGCCAATAAACTAGCGGAAGTGAGTAGTGTTATCCAAGACAAGGGTCGCCGACTGGCACTGGTGAAGGTTCCGATTGAAAGCAACAGTTCGAGTGTCGGCCCATTCCAACTGCAAATTTTTGAGGACGTTGGACATGGCTGGCATGCCTGGAGTCTTGATCGCCAGCCGAGATTACCTGCCTGGCATGTTCAAGCCGGAGCGCCTATTTCCAGTTCTTTCCGGTCTAATGTGTCTTTTTACCGTAACCCGGCTAACAAGGAAATTTGGCTTTCGACTGCTGACTCCTACGATCGGCCACTTCTGGCTCGATTGAATAAAGCTGGTTGGCAGTTCTTTGATCCAGAAAAGCAGACGATAAGTTCACCTGTCATTGATTTCCAAAGCGATAAAGCAGGTCACCTGTATCTGGTGACCAAGGACCAAATCTTCATTGCTAACGACGCGTGTTCGTCCCAGCAACCTTGATCGATCCAAAAGAGTTCCCGTTATAATCCTAGCCTTTTTCATGCCATTTTTAAGATATCCCAAACTCGCTCTCTGACACTGGATAGGCTTGCCTCATGGGGAGGCGCATGAAGAATCGCTTAACCTCCGATATTTTCGACTCATATTCCCGTAAAACCTACTGAAAACAAGAAAGCCCTTAGCTCTAGTTGCTCTGCTTCAAGGATGGAACTTTTCATGGGAGTCTGGATTTCTTTAGAACGCCTGATTGGAGCAAGCCCTTTCGCTTGT
>JBGSTF010000190.1:0-9280 GCA_041736645.1 Oligoflexus sp.
TCAGGCTCGCGCTTGGATTCCTCGAAATGATTCTCGCAGCATGGGCACTTATAAGTAAAGGTTACGAACTCCTTTACCAAAGCCTTTGCTGGTATAATTTCAAGCTTTTCGATGCTTTTGCTGCCGATTCTAACGAGAGGAGATTGGTGACGAGGGCAAGTTTTTTGATCCTCAGGCAGATCGATTTCGATGGTTTCACGCGGAAGCCAAATGGGTAGGGACTTCTTGCGCTCTTTGGAAATAGTCTCTTTATCGTTTGGTTTCTTTTCTGCATCCGATGAGGAGGCATCGTCTCTATCTGGTTGCGAAGCTTCCACTTCAATCTCGTCGAACAGGCTCTTCATTCCTGAATAATCGATCGAGCGCTCACGCCCCCGGCTCCAATGGAGAATCTGAAGTTTGTTTAACTGCATAGTAAGCTTGATAGACAAGTCCAACAATTGCTCGTGGCTGAGCTTTCCTAGTTTATTTTTGAGCTCTTCAGTGACTTCCATGCCAGTCCCGATATGTGTTTTACGGGACCGACATTACCTCATTGTCTCTAAAATGTATCTTCGAAATTAAGGGGCTTGTGAAGATTTATCTTCGTCAAATCAGCGCCCTGAAGCAGCCAGCGCAAGTCTTTCGGGGAAATTGAGATTTTCGATTCGCTGTCAACTTGGGGCCAACTAAACTTATCCTTTTCAAGAAGCTTACTCCACACAGCAAATTGCTTTGGACCCCGATTCAGTTGACACAGTTGTTTTTGTCAATAAATTCGCGTGGGCTCATCATCTGAAGAGCTGGATGTGGGGCCTGCGAATTATAGTCCTCGAACCATCCTGGAAGCAATTTAAGCACCGTATCCGCATCGTAGCAGTCACTCGTATAAACGTAATCCCGCTTCATTGTGCCGACAAAGATCAAGATTCAAACATTGGTTGTAGTGATCAGATCTTTGACAACCTAAAAGATGATGAATTGCTTACAGCAGAAGAACTTGCATATCGGCTTAATGTCGCTGTGCAAACTATTCGAAAATGGAGATTTGAAGGATATTTGCCACCGGATACCATGCTGAAACTTAGACAGCAAGTTCGGTACAAATGGGAAAGAGTCTTGTTTTGGCTCGAAAACAAGGAGACTTGAAATGAGCATTCACAAGACAAAATCAGGAAATTATCAAGTAAGATGGAGGGTTGATGGTAGGCTCCAAGCTAAGAATTGTGATAGAAAATTTGATGCGGAAAAATTCGAAGCATCTCAAAAAGTAAAAACTAAAGCCGACTATCAAGACCAAAAAGTTGAATCAGTTCCATCTCTGACGTTTAACGAATTTTCTGAATTATGGATTCGAGACTATGGGATGGTTCATAAAACTGAAGGATCATTAGTCCATGATAGGCAAATGATTCGCGACTATCTAAGCCCTGCGTGGGGCAATTGGAGTTTGACTGATGTCGCAAAAAGAGATGTAGCTCAACTTCAAGCAGCGTTAGTTCGAGAGAAACGACTGTCGAGCAAAACGATCAACATGATAGTTGGGCTTGTGCATAAGATGTTTAAGACTGCAACTGAATGGGACTATTTGCGAGCGAATACTGCGGGGGGCATACCCCCTTTAAGACTTCCAGAAAAAGAATATAGATTTTGGACTTTTGAAGAAAGGGATCGATTTCTGAGTTGGGCTAGGGCAAATGATCCGACTCTGTACTTTATCGTTGCGGTAGCTGTAAACACAGGAATGAGACCTGGGGAGGTCCAAGGTCTGCTGAGGGATTGTGTTGATTTAGATCGTCGATTCATAATCGTGAAACGCAGCTATTGCAGAAAGACCCACAAGCTCAATGAATATACGAAAGGTAAAAAAATTCGTTGGGTGCCCATGAACAACTTGGTGCATCAACTCCTCAAAGAAAAGTCTCTTATTTCATCTAAGGATCAAGTTCTTCCGGCTGACTATGATCATTTTGTTGTGCGTCAGTTCCGTCCTGCGCAGGATAAATCAGGAGTTAGTCCTATTTGCTTTCACGACCTCAGGCACACATTTGCCTCTCACCTTGCAATGTCAGGGATAAGCGCATTCGATATTCAGAAAGTTTTGGGACACGCGAGTATCGATACAACGATGAGATACATGCATCTTGCGCCTGAGCACTTAGCCGGATTGACCGATGTACTCCTACCGAAAAATGCAAGCAAACTTATTTCAATGTGACAAAGAATTGATATGAATTGTGTAGAATCTTTGAAGTGTTCACTCAAAGTTCACTCGCAAATTTGGGATCGCGAATTCTTCAATGATTTCAGTAGGAAAGATGGTCGGGGCGACAGGATTCGAACCTGCGACCTCATGGTCCCAAACCACGCGCGCTACCAACTGCGCTACGCCCCGGCTCCCTAGTGGAGATAGAGTTTCTACTGTAATATCATCAGCGGTTCAAGATGAAATCGTACCGGGGTTGAAGAAAATCTGTATGGTTTGGCAGTCCAAGAATGTTCAGGAGGTGTGAGAGTCTTGATGTCCGCGGACCCAAGCTTGAGGAGCGAGGTATGCTCCTTTGACATTTTAGCGCGGCTCCCCTACCGATCTCTTCAATAAGGCGGCTTCGGACAATTCCGCAGGACCTCTTCCAAGGTCGTTAATCCATTAAGGACCAACTGCAAACCTGCCTCCATCAAACACTGAAAGCCATCGTTTCGTAGCTCTTCAATGATTTCCGGCATGCGACTTTCTTTCAGAAGCTGCTGATGAATTCTTGGCGATTTTTGCCAAAGTTCAAACACCGCGATGCGATCGTAATAGCCGGAATAGCGGCAATGATCGCAGCCATTGCCAACCGCCAGTTTGGACGGGATCTGATGCCGAGGCACCATACGCTCGAGGATTTTTGACTCGCGAGCCGTAATCGCGCGACTGGACTTACATTCCGAACAGATGCAGCGAAGCAGACGCTGAGAAACGATGGCACTCAAACCCGAACTCAAAGTGTGGAAGGGTACACCCAATTCCAGAAGTCGAGGCAAGGCACTGAGGGAATCGGTAGCATGCACGGTGGTCAAAACCAAATGGCCCGTGACGGCAGCTTCGAAAGCGATTTGTGCTGACCGGGAATCACGAACTTCGCCAATCATGATAATATCAGGATCCTGTCTCAGGATATGTTTGAGGATGGCATCATAGCTACGACCGATTTCTTCATGAACCGGTATTTGAGTAATCCCTGGAATAACCGTTTCAACCGGATCTTCTACGGAAACTATATTGGTGTCGCTGCGATTGAGACTGGCAAGCATTGCATAGAGCGTCGAGGTTTTCCCTGAGCCTGTCGGACCAGCAATCAGCACCACACCTTCAGCAGCTTCGACGATTTCCCGCAATTTGAGGACAACCTGACGATTCGGAGTCAATAGATCCAGGGGAAGCAGGGAATTATCGCCCTTATGCAAACGAAGAACCGCTTTTTCACCAAAGACCGTGGGTACGAGGGACAGTCGCATGGCAGAGATCGAAGTTCCTGGAACCGCGTCCATCAGAATCTGTCCATCTTGAGGCATCCGACTTTCGGTGATGTCGAGTTTGGCCAAAATTTTCAGCCGATTGATGATCTGACGCCCGGTGTCCAAGCTAACTTTTTCCAAAGCCTCCTGCAGCTGTCCATCGATACGAAAGCGGAAGATCATGCCTTCTTTTTGCATCTCCAAATGAATATCAGAGGCTCTGAGCCGGGCAGCAGTGTGCACAAGGCCCTCTATTTCGCGAACCACATCTCCAGAAGGGCGATGGATTGGACTCTCCGGGTTTGTCTTATGCGCCTGAGGCGATGAAGGGAATCGCAGCATCGCCGAGAGGCATTCTTGGAAGACAGCTTCGGTGATTGTGACCAGCTCAACACGGAGCTGACTCACATAGCGTTGCAGGATAGGAAAAAGACATTCTCCATCAGGATCGACGCTGCCGATCGTTAACACCTGATCATTAATTTCCAAAGGAATCATTTTATAACGACGGAGAAGATGATGGGGAATGAGATCAGCCAAGGCGGGAAGCCGATCGAAATGAATTTTCTGCTCTTGCTGATTGCGAGCCAGATAATTGCTGCGTTGCAAGCGCTTGGCCAATCGCTCCGCAATGGCTAAAATAAAGCGTGGAATTTCTAATAGCTGATAGAAATGCTCCTTGCTTACAAGCAGGGCTTGACTCTCGCGAACGGCTCGAGCTGTCAAATTATGGGGCGATTCCAAGATAAGCGAGATTTCAGCCAGCATATCGCCTGCTGGGCAGTGTGAAATATGTCGACTTCCGCCCTGGGGCAGCTGAGCTCTCAGTTCGATTTCCCCTTGAAGAATAACATAAAGATGTTCACTCGTTTGGCCAGCTTCGTAGAGTAATTCTCCAGACCGGAAACGCTTTTGTACGGAGAGATCGAGAATTTTTTGTAGAATATCTTCTGGAAAGATTCCAAAGTTTTTTGAGGATTGCAGACGAACGAGCGGTGCTGTGTCTTCAGTGTGAGGCACTAAATCGGGCGCAGTTTTTCGCTCGAATTGAAGGACAACACTATGCCCGGTATAAAGGGTGCTGACGGATTTCTTCAGATGCTGAAAGTCTCTTTCTCCAATCAGACAAACCTTCAAATTAATATCGGGATTCTGGGCGCGAAAGGCTTTAAAGAAAGCCATATTATGCGGATCTCTGAGTCCAACCAATAGCAATCCATTCTGATAGCGAAGAGGAATGACCTGATACTGTTCGACAAAGGCAAACGGGACAAGTCGAGTGAGATGGGGATTGGGCTGCAAAAATCCTTCTTTATAGCTATCAATTTGGTCTTTTTCATGGAGGACCTGACGATTAAGTAAAGCCAAATTGCGCAGAAGGTTAAGTCCGACTTTCGGGAATTTTTTCAAAATCTGCAGAAAAACGTCCCGATGCAGCTGCATGAGCTCAGTATCTTCAACAGCAAAAGCCGAGGTAGAATGATTGGAGTTGGTCAGGAGGGAAAGTTCGGAGAAACTCTCGCCACTACTAAAGATGATGATTCGTTGCATGCGACCCAGCTGGGACGTGTACTTAACAATTTCCACCGAACCTCGAAGAATGACATACACGTATTCGCTGGCTTCCTGTTCCAAAAAAACAGGCTCTTCAGCTTGGCAGCTCCTCGTCTCAAAGTAGCTCAGCAGTTGACTCAGAACATCCCCGGGAACATCCCGAAAGAGAAAAGACAAGCGGAGGACTTCCAAGGCCTTTTCTTGAGCAGCAGGCGTGGATTTTGCGGCAGGAGAAGACATCGCTCACCTTCTATCCGGACGTTTAACATTCGCTTGTCGCATCGGCAAAAACAGGCAATTTCCCTGGATAAAGCGGCTATGCTTACAGAAAAGTACATGTCATAAAGTATGAGAGTGCATTTTTGACGTGCAGAGCCAACGGGTCGCCCTGGGAACGCTATGCAACTATCAGAAATGTAATGAGATATTGTGAACGTCGGTTGCTGTTGCATTCAAATTTTGCGAATGGTAGATAGCCGCACATGATGGAACGAAGGCTTCGCCTGCACCGATTGCTTTGAAAGATTCTATGCAACAGCCATTTGATCAATTTGTAAAAACTCAAGACGGCAGCATCACTCTCAGACATCCCACTTATGATGAGGAGTTCCATTCTATTCATGGAGCTCGGCGCGAGGCCGATTGTCTCTATATGGAAGCGAGTGGTTTTCGCAAGCTGCTGAGTCAGCCTCAGACGCAAGAGGCTCTGGATGTCCTGGATGTAGGACTTGGTCTGGCTTACAACGCCCTGATGACGATCGAATGCTGGATGCAGGGGCTCGGAGAATCTGATCTCCGTTTGGTCAGTTTGGAGCAATCACTGGAACTTGTCCAATCGCTGACCGATCCTTCATGTCCTTGGAAAGAAGGTTGGTCGGAAGATTGGAAGCAGTGGGCTTTATCTCTTCGGGCAGTGGGGCAGATAGCGGAGTGGCAGTCACGCTTGATCCATCCTCTCACAGGCCGACGTTTGCACTGGATCGTTTTGATTGGCGATGCAAGGCAAGCTAATCTTTCAGCTTTTGCCTTTGATTACATTTGGCAGGATGCTTTTTCACCGAAGAAAAATCCTGAACTTTGGTCCGAAGAGTGGTTCACAAAGCTGCGTCGGCACAGTGCGGCCAAAGTTCAGTTGGTCAGTTATTCTGTCGCCCGACTTGTACGGGATCATCTGGAGGCGGCGGGGTGGTCCCCGCAGCGGGTCAAAACCCCAGAAATTCCGGGATTAGGTGTGGCTGGCAAAAGAAATTGGCTGCTGGCCAGCCTGAGTGAAGATCTCAAAACCATTTGAACAAACGTTGAGCCAGCAAACCACAGATCACGGCATAGACGCTCAGGACCGTGATCTCTGTGCCTAGAGCCTGCAAAGGCAAGCCTTCCAAAGCAATCTTTCGCAGACCATCATTCAGGGCTGTCAATGGAAAGTAAGCCGTTGCTGTTCGCAGCCAATCCGGAAAATTATTCTTCGAGAAAAAGACTCCTGAAAGCATCATCATCGGCAGAGAGATAATATTGGTCAGACCGGAGATCATAGGAATACTGCGGGTTCGCGCCGCACAAAGAATGCCGAGTGCCGTGAAAGCGATGGCGCCGAGTATAGAAAACAGCAGGTAGTGGAAGAAGCTGCCATAGAGTCGGAAATGAAAAATCAGTCGACCAGCCAGCATAACTGCCGAGAATTCAGCGGCAAGAATCATCATGCGCCCGAACATATGCGAAACAATATATTCATAGGCCCGCATAGGAGTGGCGAGGTATCGTTTCAGTAGATTTTCTTTGCGGTTGCTCACAATCGTCATGCCAACACCGAATAAGCTGGAAGTCATGATGCTAAGTCCAAGCAGGCCTGGTATAAGAAAATCGACATAACGGCCACCCTCAGCCTGAATATTCGCGGTCTCACTGCTCACAGGATCGGTCCGACCAGCTTCCCTTTGAATGAGATTATCCACAAAACTATGCGCTCGCGCGGCTTCTGGATTGCTTTGATCCCGTCGATAGATGGCAGTTCCTTTGGCATCAAATTGAACGATGAGAGAAATCTCGCCGCGTTTGATGTAGGTTTCGAGCTCACTGATCGATGATTCGTGCAGTCTGATCTGAGGACTCTTTTCCAGAGCACCATGGGCCTTGTCGCTCAGAGGGGTTGGTACTTCGGCACTCAGCCAGCCGATGCCATAGACTTCCGGCCTGGGATGGGAAAAGGCAAAGCCCAAGACCAGCATCCACATGATGGGCATGAAGACCACCCAATAGAAAGCAGAGGGTTCGCGACGGAACTCTCGCCAACGACATTTGATCTGTTGCCAAAGGCTTGGACTAAACATCGCGAATACTCCTTCCGGTCAATTTAATAAAGACATCTTCGAGCGTAGAACGACGCATTTCCAGCTGGGCCAACTTCATGCCCTGCTGATCGGAAGCACGACTCAGTTCAGTGATAATCTCGACCGGTTCTCGAGCGATGAGTTCCAAACTCTCGCCGATGATGGCGGCATCCTTGAGCCAAGACAGAAAAGGCAAAAGACGATCGCGAGCGAGAGTAGGATCCAAACCCACATAGCGGAAGCACACCACCTGCTCGCCGCAATGGGTTCGAATCAATTGCGCGGGCGTGCCTTCAGCAATGATGCGGCCATGATCGACGATAGCGACTCGATCGGCGAGTTTTTCGGCTTCGTCCATATAGTGAGTGGTTAGGAGTATGCCGCGGTCCTTGCCTTTGTGCTTGAGTAGAAGATCCCAAATCATGCGGCGGGATTGGGGATCTAAACCCGTGGTCGGTTCGTCGAGAAAGAGCAGGCGTGGCTCATTGATCAGACTGCAGGCGAGATAAGCCCTTTGTTTCTGTCCGCCAGACAAATGTTCCAGTCTGGCTTTGGCTTTGTCAGCCAACTCCACCATGTCCAAGGCCGCCTCAGGCTTCAAACTCTTGTGAAAGAAGCTGGCAAAAAGTTCCAGGGTTTCTTTTACGGTCAACTTCTTGTAAAGCTGCGTTTCCTGAAGCATGACCCCAATGTCCTGCATGATCTTCTGGCGATGGCTCTTGAGAGACAGGCCGAAGATCTTGATTTCACCTTGATCGGGCGAAAGAAGTCCTTCCAACATCTCGACTGTTGTGGTTTTACCAGCGCCATTCGGTCCAAGCAAAGCTAGACACTCACCGGCTTGGACGCTGAGTGTGATATCATCGACAGCAGTCAGCTTGCCGAACTTCTTTTGCAAGTGCTGCGCGGTGAGAAGAGGTTCCATCCGCGTCTCCCAAGTGTTAAAACGGGGATTGTAATGGGCGCCGCCCACGAAAACAAGCTGCAGTAAGGTCGCGCGCAGGCCCAGAGGAGTGAATCGATGCAAAAACCAGCAGACCTCATCATCGCAGGCGCAGGGCTGGCAGGTCTTTTGACGCTATGTGAGCTGAGTCGGCGTCATCCGGACTGGTCTTTTGTTGTAGTGGAACGAGAGCCATGGATTGGAGGTCGTCTTCGACCTTCGTCCCAAGAACACGGGAGTTGGGGCTGTGGTCTGCAGGTCATGGGAGCCGAACTTTTCGACTATGTGCAGGGAATGGTAAGGCCAGCAGACCCGGAGATATTAAAACTTTTTAGACCCAGACAGGGTTTCGGGGTCCTCGCCGCGCAAAAGTTGCAAACGGTGGCTGGTTCGTCCATCCTTGCTCCCGAGGTCGCTAAAGCATTGGGCGGTACCGCTGCAACCCGAGATTGGGCTTTACTTTTGGAGCTCTTCGCTCACGAAGCTTCGACTGAGCAGGAGCATGCCCAGGCTTTCTCTCAAGTTTGGAAAGGCGATCGAAAAAGTCCAACCCTTATCGTTCTCGAACATCTTGCCCATATATGGGGCGTGCCGGAGCTCGGTGCAGCATCGGCGCAAACCTTGGCTGTGCGAGCTTTGCAGGCTGGCAAAGGACAATGGACGGGGCCATGGGATCAACTGTTCTTCGAGACAATTGCCGACTTGCGTTCCCAGGATCGATTGCATTTGCTCACCCGAGCTCAGATTATGGCTGCAAAATACGAGGATAAATCCTGGCAGCTGGCGACGACAGCCGGAACATTTGATGCCAAACGCTTGGTCGTAGCACAAAGTCCCTGGGAAGCGACAGCCTGGTTGCCCAAGGACCTTTGGTCGAGTCGTTTGCTGAATATCGCCAGTAAGACCAAACCGACTAGTATGGTCATATTGTCACAGAGGCGTTTGGATGAGAAAAGTGATCTGCCCGCGACCCTGC
>JBGSTF010000210.1:0-14659 GCA_041736645.1 Oligoflexus sp.
GAATTGGCTCTTTGCGGATACCGTGAAGGGCGCGGATGCGAGCGCTAATATTTACAGTATTATTGAATCGGCAAAGCTCGCCGGTCACGAACCATATTTCTATCTGCGCATGCTAATGGAAGAACTGCCGAAGGCTCGAACACTGGCGGATCTCGAAGCACTCCTACCCTATAATGTCAAACATTTGGACCGTGCACTTCACTGATCGCTTACCCTATTTCGACTGAATCGGGAGTTGAAGCCGATAAGTACCAAAAGCAACCGCAAAATTAGTCAAAGAATAAGACATTTTGACTCCCGTGTTTGGGTTGCTCGTTTTAACCCTTGTCCAAGAGCTCTGTCAAGAATTGTCCTTAAGAGGAGTTTAAAAATCGTTTTCAACTTGCACTTTCAGAAACAAAAGTGTTAACGAGGTGTCAGGTAGATTTGTGTGTCTTAATGGCTACGCATATTAATGGCGTAAATAGAAAATATCTGAAGGCAAGGTGCAAAAATGAAAGCATTAATCTCTATGCCGTTGATTTTATTAGTTATATTAGGTTGCGGACGCGATCGAAATAGCAAGAAGGAGCCGCTGGCTAAACCTGAGGTAACTCCTATTCCAATAGTCCAACCCACCACAAGCATTCCAGTGCCAGAAAGTCAGCCCACGTTGCCATACAAAAAACTAGAGGAAGAGTGTAAAGAGAAGGAAGCTGACTTTGACTGGGTTGGTGAGAAGTGCATAGAGAAGCCTAATACACCGACCACGGGTCCGCTCAATATTGTGACCGGTACAGTCTGGTCACCAAGCAGCGAGAACTGCACGCGGGTCTATAGAAACGATTCCGAAGATAAACCAAAAACATACCAGCGGTGTGCCGGAGTCGATGTAACAATCCCCTTAGTTAAACCGATTGCAGGCCAAGGCACGAATACACTCAAGCTTAGCTATAACTGCTCAATGGTCGTCGAATTCCCTGTCGAGATAAAACTCGGCTCTACCGTTGCTAACGTGGCACCACGCAACGACGATGAACTAGTATTTTCCGTCGAGACACCTATCGAAGCAGACTCAAATCTTGCAGCCTCAATAAAACTTATACCCAATTACAATAAAGTATTCGGAGCTTTTGCAGTAAGCTTCCCGGAAGCGTGTAGAATTATTATTTTAGAGAACAGTGCATCTCCTGCAAATTAGAATTCATTCAATCGAAAGGCGCAGCCATCCAAACTGATCAGTAATCTGAAAACGGTGACATCTCGCCTTATACGCAAGGAGTTTGCAGAACACATTGAAAAAT
This sequence comes from Oligoflexus sp., assembly GCA_041736645.1. Classification (GTDB taxonomy): domain Bacteria; phylum Bdellovibrionota_B; class Oligoflexia; order Oligoflexales; family Oligoflexaceae; genus Oligoflexus. Next base: position 1,284 of record JBGSTF010000210.1, read on the forward strand.
ATTATTGGAAGCCTATCTTTTGGAGCAGAACGTACTGCCTTTTGACTGTCTCAGTGCTCAAGCAGTATATTGAAAATCAGGCAGAAGTCGAATAGGCCACTCACCTCGCTGCGCTCGGATCACGGCAGCCGGCTTTCACCACCAGCCAAACCCGCCCTGTTCCTCGCTGGCTCGGGACGGCCTATGGCTGGAGTACTTGCCGGCAATCCGATAGAAAAGGACCTCATCCTTGATCCTCGACTCAGACTCAATCTAGGTTGACCCAGCCTCATATACATATTTTTATTTAGTAAGAATCCTGGGAAACCTAGGATTTAGCTCTCCTCATAGGCTAAAATAGGGAGCTGAAGCTATGGTTGGCAAAAAGGAACGATTATGCACGGTCCCTTCCGCTTTCTGACTCTGCCGCTGATCCTTGCTTGCCTTTCGGCTCTTGCGATTGCGCTTCTCATCTATTTTCTCAGTGGTCTTATCGTTTTCGGAGGCCGAGTTCCGTACGACTACTACCGTGCGACCGATGTTCGATGCAATGAATGGTATCGCAAAGAAGTGTTTCAGGATCATCGAAGCCCGGATCAGATCGCTGCCTCACCCATTAGAATTCCTAGCTGTGAAGATTCGGTCAGGTATCCACGTCGAACCGAGATCCTCAATACGGAAGAGGGATTGTACGTGCGGCTGGTGATCCCTGAAACTCAGGAAAAACCAGCCATTTGGTTGCATGTTCACGGCATCACCGATAGCTATCTGAATGGCATGCGATTTACTGATTTGGCCACAAGGCAAGGCTTTCAATTGATGCTGCTGGAGCTGCAAAACCATGGAGGCTCGGAACGCCATTCTCAAGGCTCATCGTGGGGCTGCCGGGAAAAGTTTGATCTCGTCGCAGCACTGGATTTCATTCACAAAACCTGGCCCGATAAGCCTATTTTGTTGTCCGGCACTTCCATGGGCACGATGACCATCACGCAAGCCGCGTTATCCAAACCTGAAAGATTCAAAAATGTGCGGGGCATTATCTATGAATCACCTCTATCGAGTTTGGATAATATCTCGGATCGAATCTGTTCAGGATTCGTCAATCAGGGCCCTTGTCCTTTTATTCTGAAAAAACTTTTACCCTTTTTCGCCAAGATCCGTTCTGACACCGATTTCGATACCTGCTTTGCACCCAATAGTCCGCCCACAGAAATTCCCACCGAGCTTTGGCTCAGCCGTCAAGAGTTTAACAATCCTAGGCAGATCGCTTTGGCTTCCGAAATGCCAGCGCATAAAAATCTCAGCATCCGAATCTTTGCCCACGGCACGCATTCGGCTTACTACAGCTACGGCCCCGAAGAGGTCGAGGAGGCTCTGCAATCCTTCTGGCTGAAAGTCACCAAAGGGCCTGTTCCGTGAGCTCAAGCGGGTGTTCTGTTCCGTGTTATCTGCCTGAAATGATAAGCTAGAATTTATCCGCAGAACACTTCGTTCTTTGAGCCTTGCGAGCTGCTTCAAAACAAGTAGGATGGGCTTAGTAAACGACACCAAGTTAAGGGAGGAATGCAAAATGAAGTACATCCAATCGATTCTGCTCGCCGTATCTTTACTGGCTCCAGCTCTACCAACTTTAGCCGCCACCGCCGGAAGCGTTTCCGTCTATGCTGACGACTCCCAGCTCATCGATGCCGCTGGTGCCCTCGCCTATCGTGCGCGCTTGGCCTTGACCAAAGTTCAGACTCTGGACGCAACGTCTCCTTCAGCAGACTTGGATAAAGCTGCTCGCCTCGCACGCTTTATCAATGCCGGCGGACTGCAGATCGTGACACTGATCGAAGACCGAGCTTCTTACGATGAAGTTGCAGCAAAACTGCAAGAAGTTGAGCCTTACGTTTTGCAATTGGACGCAACCAAACGCAGTCTTTTGTCTCGCTATCCTTCGGACTCTCAACTCCGCAGCACACTCAATGATGTACGAAGGACTTATTTCTATCTGAAGCAATTGCTGACCGGTAGTATCTAAGTTCAAGTCTCAGAGAGAATCAGGGTTTGCCCGATATTCATATCGTAGGCTTTGGAGCATTCCTTCTGGCAATACCCCTGGTTCTCGATTTTTTTGCCGCCGCCAACGACCATCCATAACTCCCTGATATTATGTCATTTTCATCAGGCCTTCAAGTTTCCCCTAAAGATATCCGATAAAGCCTATACCACTGTATTAAGGGGATTCCCATGCGCCTTCCAGGTGTACTGCTGTGTCTGTGCGTAAGCCTGCTTGCAGCATGTTCTGGTGGAAATTTTAGCGGCGGCTCCAAGATAGCTGAGGCCCAAGGCGGCAGCATCACAGGCGATGAAAGCACTATAAGCAATAGCGACGCGACAGCCGGCAATGGCTTGCCCGCCGCAGAGCCCGCACCATTGCCCAGCCCTGAAGCCGTCGCCAAGCTCCGTGAGCGCTGCGAGAAGGCTGCGGCTTCCAGCATGAAGCTGGTCGAGCAAAGTATAAGCTTTCCCGAGCGTAAGACTTGCTCTTTCGGCACCAGCCCTAATCTAGAGCGTAAGGATAAGTTTGTGCAGGCATCGGAGACAACACCTGCAAGTCTAAATTTGCCGATTGGAGATATCTGCAATATCAGTATCGACTCACCCGCTGATGCCAAGTTGCATTACGATGATTTCCTGATCCTGTCCATCGACAGTCGCATCGTTTTCATGAGTAACCAGGGACTCAATCGCTATCTAGCTCCGCCGGAGCAGGGTATTCTCACCTGGGACTTCAGCAAAGTCGTCGGCCAGAAAATCGATAACTTCGAAGCTGCGCCTTATTGTCTTGGCAAGGGAGCTGACTGCATTCTGCCAGGGCACGACAAAGAGGGCCCTGTCGCTTTGCACCTAACTCCCCAGGAGATAGCCCCTATTGCCGTAGCAATTTCCGGAAAGTCGTCGGCCTCAATCAATCTGACGGCAACAGGTGACGACAATGACACTGACTGCTGGCATACAGCACTGGACGTCAAAGTGAAGATCCAGTATCTTGCTAATCCTTAATCGACGGACGCGAGGACGCCATACTCGCAGCACTCTCATGGATCGGGCCATTGTAGAGGACGGCTCCTTCAGCCCCGAAGCTCTCTCGCAGATGAGAGGCTGAAGTCCTGCTTGATCAAAATTAGAGGAGTCCCTGCATGTTGCTCGAAATCGATTTCGCCAAGAAGAAGAAAAAACCCGCTCCAGCTTTAGCCACTGTTACGCCGATTCGTAACCACATGGCGACCATGGGTTCGCCTTGCAAGAGCCGGCAGAAAAAGAAAGATGAGCATCTCACTCTTTCCATTTAAATAGATGTTTCCTTGAGCGCGCTGTTCGTGCCAGTGTTGAAGGGTCACACATCACCCTTCGCACTCAGGAGACGCCATGGAGGCTATCTCAACCGCACAAAAGGCAGCATCTCTCTCCCAACGCTTTGGCTTTGCCGAGCATTTGGGTCGAGCGGCTCTCGACCTCAAACCCTCAGTCATTGACACCCTGCAAATCAATATCACCAAGCTTTGTAACCAGGCTTGCGTGCATTGTCATGTAGACGCTTCACCCCGACGACGGGAGATGATGAGTGATGCCGTTATTCAACAAGTCCTCGAAGTGTTGAAGGCGAACCCCAGTCTGCAAAAACTCGACATCACCGGTGGCGCTCCCGAATTGCATCCACGTTTTCGCATGATCGTAGAGGCAGCACGCGCCTTGGGACGCACGGTGATGGTCCGGCACAACCTAACAGTGACCCTGGATCCCCACCCGATCAGCGGAGAAAGCCTGCAGGATTTACCAGACTTTTTTGCCGAGCAAGGCCTTGTCGTGATTTCATCTCTGCCTTATCACCAATCCTATTTTACTGACAAACAACGCGGTGCGGGCGTATTCGACAAGAGCCTGGAAAGCATTCGTCGCCTCAATCAGGTCGGCTACGGCCAACCAGGAACTGGCCTGGAATTGCACCTCGTCTATAATCCCGTTGGTGCCTTTTTACCTGCATCGCAAGCGTCTTTGGAAGCCGACTACAAACAGGAGCTCTGGCAGCATCATGGCCTTGTCTTCAATCAGCTGTTTGCCCTGACCAATATGCCCATTCATCGTTTCAAAGTTCAGCTGAAGAAAAATGATGGCTATGAAAATTATATGGAAAAGCTGGTAGGAGCCTTCAATCCAAGTGCGGCTCAAGGCATCATGTGCCGGTCTCTGATTTCGGTCGCTTATGATGGCCAGCTCTATGATTGTGACTTCAATCAAATGCTAAATTTGCCATTGAAATGTCACGGTGAATCGCGAAGCATTTTTGATTTCCATACCACAGAACTGCAAGAGCGTAGCATTCAAGTCGCTGACCACTGTTTTGGCTGTACAGCAGGAGCAGGGTCATCTTGCGGCGGAAATACCATCAAGCAATAGGAGTTCCCATGAGCTATTACGAATCCAAGGATCTCAAGCGCTTTGCTGAAGTCGGACAGTTTCGCCCCGAATTGATGGAAAAGTTTTTTGCCTACTACAACGCCGTTGTCGGCGAAGACGGAGCTTTGACCAAGCGAGAAAAGGCCTTGATCGCGCTGGCCGTGTCCCATGTTAAACAATGCCCTTACTGCATTGATGCCTACACCACTGCTTGCCTGGAGAACGGTTCCAATCCGGAGCAGATGACCGAGGCTATTCACGTCGGAGCCGCCATGGAAGCAGGTATCAATCTAGTTCATGCAGTTCAAATGCAGAATGCTATGCGAGATAAAGGCGCGCTCTGAAATCAATCGACAAGAGGGAAAGAAGCTTTCTTTCCCTCAGTATTTTTTCAATCAAGCGCCACTAAAGTCCCTGATTGCCAATTGAATTCGTCCTCCCCAAGTTCCCTTCCTCATTGGTCCCCCGACACTCCGAACACTTCTCTGATGCGCAGGTCTTTTGCTGCGTGCTTTGCGTCGTGAACTCAGGAGATTCTGTATGGCCGAAAGAATTGGGCTCATCCGTTTCACCGCTATGGATGGTCCATCCGCTACGGAGTATGCTGCTTACAAAAAGATTCAACGACGACTGGAACCTGACAACCATGTAAAATCCCTGGCCGAGTCTCACCCTTATATGCCGCCATGGCGAGTGGAACATCCGGATCTCACCAAGACTGCCGACTCACGCGTTTACAAGCTTGCCAGCGAGCTGGCGCCGATCATGGACGAATACCATCATCATGTCCTTGATGTCGCAAGGCAGAAGGCGATTGTCCAGCGTTGGGCCCAATACCACAAGAACAATGGGCTGGCGGAAGATCGCTACTATCGCCACGTGGATCTCCTGCATGCCTGGATTACCGAGTTGCTCTTTGAACGCGTCTATCGTCGCGTTGGCCGTATGCATGAGCTCTTTAATAAGGTCGCCAAGCACGAGTGGCAAGATACCCGGCGCTTTTTCCATGAACATCATGTCCAACGCTTCAAGGAAGCTCGGGTCTATCCTGAACTCCACCATGAGGAGTTGGAACTGCCGTTCCGTCATGAAATCAAGCTTCCCAATCAGAAAAAGCCTTTCGATTTTGCCAAAGAAAATTTGCAGGCCGATCGCCGAATGCTGGTCGATGCCAAGCTCAAACTCGAGGAATTGCGCCATCTCATGATGGACATGCTGGGCCATGACATCAAAGTTCAACTGCGGCAGACCTTTCTCGAAAAGCGTCAGTTTCAGGATGATCGCAGCCGCTGGCACATGCATGATGTGCTACGGGCCTTTGACAAAGCCTGGATGCATGCCTGGGATAGCCGCGATACCTTCCGGGATTTGATTCGGAAGGCTGTTATAGAGCAGGCGGAGTATTTTCCTGAACTTCTGAAAAAAGCCTACAACAATCCCTTCATTCGCGAAGTGTCGCTGCCCAATCAAATCAAATCGGCTGAACGCTATCAGATGCATATTGATCGCGAACGCACCATCATGAAGCTGGTGAAACTCAGCCTCGCCCACTATCGGACTATCGCGACCGATGAAATCGAAGAGAAGCGTGAAGCCTCCGTTGTGCAGCACGATATCCTCCTGAATCGTCGTGATGGCAAACGCTTGGAATTAGCCCATCATCGCTACGAAGCACATGTCGCTGAAGGGCGCGGGTATATTATGCTGGCGGGACGTTTGGTCCCACAGCCCAAGATCCGCATTGATACCGACATCACAACAGGAGTCCCATTGAGTTTGGGACTCCACGGAACGCCGAGTTCCCCTGAGCAGGTAGCGCCCCTACCGCTCAACCTGCTCCCCAAGCAGCAGAAAGATGTCTGGGATAAACTTCATGCGACTTCAGCAGAAGAGCAAAGAGTGTTTGCCGCTCAGCAGGATGAAGCTCTGCAAAGAGTGGCTCAAAGTATTCGTCAACAATCGGCAGCGATGGAATACGGCGAGCAAATCACCAAAGAGCAGATGACAAATTTATCCCGATCGTCTGAAGCTTTTAAGGACGGCACAAAGAGCCCTCAGATCGAACCTTCAAGAGAAGTTCAAGCAAACTCGAAAGCTGCAGCTGTTGATTTGCGCCCTATGGATCGAACCGAGGCTCCGCCGGAAGCAAAAACTCTAAAAATGGTGAAGCCTCAAAAATCGGAGTGACTATCGTGAGCGGGCTTGACGCTAGGAAGCCAAGGCTTTTTTCACTATCTGGACCAACATGTCATTCTCAAAGGGTTTGAGAATCCAACCCTGCACACCAAGCAATTTGGCCTTTTTCAAGACCTCTAGGCTCCGCACGGACGTGACCATCACGATGGGCAATTCTTTACGCTTGAGGCGATTGCGGATGATCGCCAGCATCTCGACTCCATCCATCTGAGGCATTTCCACATCACTCAGCACTAAATCCACATGGGCACCGGACTGCAGAAAGCGAATCGCTTGCGCAGCGTCCACAGCTTCCACGACTTCGTAACCGCTCTTACTCAAGAGATTGCGGGTGACAGCCCGTATTGTCTGGGAATCATCAACCAAAAGAATCGTGCGTTTGCCGACAATACCTGCTTCGGCAAGGCGAGCTTCAGGTTTTCTAAATCCACCCTTTTCGGCTATCTGGAAGTAGGCATCTGCGGCTTTTTGGTCGACAAGAATATCCTTCGAGCCCGTTTGGTACAATTGGGCCACCGTGAGCGCAGCCAGTGGGTCTCCCGCTTTAGCGGCCTTGGAATACCAGCTCAAAGCGTCCCGAAGATTGGCTTCTGGAATCAAGCCCAATTCGTGCAGCATACCCAGGGCATTTTGCGCCTCAAGGCTGCCGCTCTTGGCTGCCGACAGCAGGTCTTCTATTGGTTTTTTAGTATAGTCCTGACCCATCAAGCGCCTCTGCTTCGTCCATTCCAACCGTTCGCTAGAAAGCCATCGACGGATTTTCCACTAAGCTTAACATTCCAGCTCGCAGGACTAAATTAATTCCTTAGATTTCAGTCGCTTAGGCAGAATTCTCGGATCGCCTGAACCATTTGCGCCTCGTGTCCAACCTGTATTTCATGGCTGGCGCCTTTGATGATCTTCAGCTCTGAGCCTTTGACCAGTCGATGCAGTCGCTTAGTATTGTAGGTCGGCACCAGTCCATCCATACTTCCATAAACGAACAGAATGGGTGGCTTTTCACCTTGGAGTTTGCCACGGATCGTAAAACGCGCTGCTGCCAAGAGTTGCTTTAAAATGATTTCCTTTGGCATCGGCTCGTCCTGTTCAATTTTAGACCAATCCTTTAAAATCTCGAGTCCGCGTGCCTTAACAACCGAGGGCGGAATAGTATGGGCTAAAACCGCTTCCGATAGGCGCCCGCGCATTTTCCCCCAAACAATATCTTTGATGGCCGAAGGATGAATGCGAAAACCTGGATAATCAGCGCTCGAGCTATTGGCCACGACCAGCGATCGGCAACGATCAGGGTGACGGCTCGCGACGCGCAGAACCACCATTCCACCCAAGGAGAGACCAAAGAAATGGCATCGCTTGATTTTCAAGTGATCCAGAATAGCGGCGCAGTCATCTGCCAAATCATCGATGCTGTCAGTCCATTTCATAGGCAACTGGGTTCGTCCCAACCCGCGCAGATCGATTTGAATGACTTTAAAGAACTTGCTGAGGCGTTTTTCGAAGCCCAACCAGTAGCGTGACGATCGCCCGAGGCCACGCAGCATCACGAGGGGTTCACCCTTGCCTTGGGCTTCGTAGTGAATCAGTCCCCCATCTCGCTTTAAAAAAGCCATAGTGCCTCCCTTCGCTGTGGACGCCTGCTTCGGCTCTAAGCTGCAGAGCCTTCCCAGCAGTTTAACCTAAGCAGTTGCTATGACAAGGTAAATTTCAGCTTACAGGAAGAGAGGGAGTCCGGCAGGCCTCACAGCAGGGCTGCCGTCCGTCTTTTGCGATAAAGCACCAGCTGCTCCGCACTGAGGCCAATGAGGGAAATCCAGATGAGGCCAAAGCTCAGCATACGACTGGAATCGAAGGGTTCATTGTAAAGGACCACAGCACAGAAGAGCTGCAAAGTGGGCGCAATGTATTGAAAAAAGCCCAAGGTTGAATATGGCAAAAGCCGCGCCGCCCGACCAAAGGCAAACAGCGGAATCAAGGTGATGATTCCGCTCAAAAAGAACATGCCGTGCTCCCCCAGAGTGAGTTGATTGATAAAGCTCGATCCTGGATAAGTCGCATGAATAAAAGTAAAGGCCAATGGCAGAATCAAGAGAGTCTCAATCCCCAAGGTGAAGGCCGCTGCGAGAGGCAACAGCTTCTTGACCATTCCATAGATCGTAAAACTTCCCGCCAGAATCAAAGACACCCAAGGAATCTGACCATGACCGACGACCAGGATGGCGACCGCGAGGCTGGCAAGGCCAAACGCCAGCCAGCGAATGATGCTGAGCTTTTCACGAAAGAACAGAATGCCAATCACAATATTGCCGAGGGGATTCAGGTAGTAGCCAAGACTCGCCTCAACAATCCGGCTTTGGGTCACAGCCCAGATATAGGTATACCAGTTCACGCCGATCAAAGCTGCCGCCGCCAAGACCAAGGCGATTCTTTTCGCTGACTGGAGCTGCTTGAGCTGTTGACCAACTGAATCGCGAAAGATTAAACCCAAGATGAGAAGAATTCCACAGGACCAGACCACCCGAAAGCCTAACATGGCCTGCGGCGGAAATTGCAGGAGCTGCTTCCAAAAAATCGGCGTGATACCCCAGCTGACGTAAGCGATGATTGCAAAGATGCCCCCAACAAAGCCGGCTTTCGAACTGTCAGCAGTCATTCCATAATTCCATCTTGAAAATGTTTGACAAAGAGCAGCGCGACCCGCCTCGCCTCATCCTCTTTGTCCGGATAATCGAGCCGATGATAGAAGGCCTTTATGCTTTCCAAGCGGTGAATTTCCAGCCTGGGTCCGCGAAAGACCTGCCAATGAGCTAGTAAAAACAGAGAATATCCCCGCGGCAGTGTCTCAAATTCTTGGCCATGAAAGCCCCAGGCCTCGCGGGTGAATTGAAAATAGCGCTGCATGAAGGCTTGCATCACCACTCGGAATTCAACCAGAGCATCCCATACAATCTGTCGATTGGTTAGCTGGGCTGCATTGAGCATTCGAATCAAATAGTCTGGAAAGAAAACTTGCCGGCCAATGTCTATGCCGAGCGCTTGACCCAAGCTGGCATCTGCTTCGCTGACCTTATCGTCTGCGACCAAGGATTCCAGTGACAAGACATCCCAAGGCAGATCCTGATTGGAGCCGACCGATCCTTGGTGCAATTCGCGAGCATAGGTTTCCATTGTTTTACGGAGTTCCACAAATTCAGCATCAGCTATTTCGAGCAAGCCTGCTAAGCGTGAAAAGCGACGTCGCACCGGCTGCGGAACGGCTTCTGGATACTTATAGCCAAGATCATGTTCGATTTCTGCCCAGGCATGCTGAAGAATGGTGCGAATCTGAATTTCAAAGGGAAACTGTTCGAACTGCTGGTCCAGAGCTCCCACCACTCGACACACATAGTGCAGCGATTGATAACCAAAGCTGCTAGGATCCATGGTTTGACGCTTGTCAATGGAACGGTCCATATCCGTGATAAAATGCTTTTCCACGAGGCGCGCGACCGTTTCAATGCTGTCTTCAAAATAGGTCACGACCCTAAGACCAATCAGATCGGTGATATCTTCCAAGCGGACATAGATTTTGTCGGGACGAGCCACCTTCTGCAGCAGGCTACTACTACTTTTGACACGGCTACTCACTTCGTGAACGGGTATACCGCTCTCGTCGAGGAGTTTACTCAAGCGCCTCTCTAGGTCCACTCTCTGGCTTTCCAAGGCTTCTTTGCGTAACTGGTAGGCATCAACGAGTTTATGCTTTTGCATAGGATCCCCTCACGATCAAGCTCTCGCGTTAGATTAGATAGTATGGATGGGATGTGAAGGCAACGCCAAGATTTTAACGAAAAACGACCCGCCGTCCCAATGGACGACGAGTCAGAGAGGGTTTAGGCATCAATTGCTACTGAAAACCACATCAACGTTGAAGTATTGGTAGCTTGGACCAGGACCTTGCAGCAGCAAAATCATATGCGGATTCTCGTGAATTTGGCTTGGCCCGGTGAGGACGTTGGCCCCCGATTGGGTCTGAAAGCCACCAAACTGTTTACGTTCAGCCTTGAAGGGTTCAAAATCCGCCTCGGCATCGACAGCCTGGCCGGGGTTGGCGGCAAATAAGGCATCGGCTTCGCCGAAAGTCAATTCCGATTCAAAATCATCACGAATCAATTGGTAGCGAATCGAACTCAACTCCATTCCATTGCAACTTGGAGATTGGCCTTCTACCACTGTGATGGCCTTTGTGCAGTCCAGATGAAACAAGAACTGCCCGGCTCCTTCATCGGTAAGGCCCACAAATTCAGTTTTGCGGATTTTGAAATTTGGTGCCAGTGTCCCTTCCATACCAGCTGCCAATAGAGTTTTGCTTTGTCCGGCGGGAGCCGCATCACCACGAGAGACTGTAAAGATAATTTGCTCTCCTGATTTGGGAGATACTCCTAGCTGATGATCAACCTTCACGTCTAGAGTTTCCATCGATCCGTCACTGGCCTTGAAGTGCAGGACGTCGCCTGTTTTCCATTCTGGATGAGCGTCAGTGAGCTCAAACGAACGCCCTTCAATATCCAAGGATTCAACTGCGACCCGACAACCTACGGCAGTTTCTGGCAGACTGATCTTATTACTATCGAAATGGGCATCGACGTGCCCTGTGCAGTTGACCAGCCCGTAGTGACCTTCAACCCCAGTGAGCCCGTCCTCGGTCCGAATTTGAGCCTGGACCTTCCTGAGAGCTGTTAGGGTTGTATCCGTGGCCTGCTTATCGCCATCCGGATTTTCATCGAGCTCCTTCTGTTTCAACTGCTCCGGGTCGACACCACAGGCCACCATCAATTCCAGCAGCTGAACACCGAGCAGCGCACTGAGTCTGTGGAGCATGAGTTGCATAATCACCCCTTGAACAAGTAACCAAGCTTACACCTTCAATCCAGATCGGGGCATACTAACTCGTTCTGAGGGGTAGAGTTAAGTCCTCTGAAGGATTGAGCTGCGCAGCATATTTTAGCGAGGTAAGAGGCAAGGGTGCAGCCCAAAAGCTCGATTCTTACTCTGAAGCTCAAGCACGGCAGATTGTGGATACTAACTTATATAAGGCATTCATCCCCCGGGAAAAGATTAAGCTTTGATCCTATACAAACTTACCTTAGTAAAAGGCTGAGCTGTCTGCTGCTGATTTGATTCACGAACTCCCCCCTAACTTTATGCAAAGCCCATCGCCACCGAGACCTTGAGCGTCTTGAAACTTTAGAGGAGTTCAAGTTCATGGCGAAGAAGAAGGATAAAGCAACAGAGAGTAAAAAACCAAAAACGGAGAAACCAGAACCGGTCACCAAAGGAGGCAGTTTAAGCGAGATCAAAGCAACACCAGTCAGCAAACATGAAACCAAGGGATCGACTCTAGTCACAGGTCAAAAGTCTCAAACAGTGATAGAGAAAATCAAATCCAACAAGATCGTCATTGCTGGCGTTGCCGTCCTAGCTGCAGGAATCATCGGATTCACCAGTCTGAGCATGGAGACAGCAAGCACCACTCCCGACAAGGAAGCGGCAAGCTTGAGTCTCACCAAAACCGCGGAACCAAGCCGCGCAACAAGTGAAGCAGCTGCAGCAAACATTTTACCAGCTGCTCTGGCTCCCAAAAAAACTCAGTTAGCTGAAACTCAGTCAGCAAAGCCAGAGCCGGTGGTGAGCAAGGCCAAGGTCGAGAAGTCGAAAAAATCGGCAAGCTTGAATGACAAGGCGAAAAGCAAGAGCACTGTGAAGAAGATGGCTGCGAACAGCATCCATAAATCCAAAGCAAGCCTTGCTAAAGCTAAGCATGACAAGAAAGTGAAGAAAACTCTGGCTGCCAAGACTATGGACTAACCGGTTTCATCAGAAAATAAGCGCCTTAGGTATGGTGATCCATTCCTAAGGCTCTGGTATTTTTTCCTCGAAAAATGCCAAAAAGTCGCTGAAGCTCCTCATTCCTTGGTTTGCATTCACTTTCATTCTCGTTAGAATACTAGGCCCGCGACAGGCTGAGAGGTCGACCAAGCCCAGCAAACGAGGATCTATGGACTCTGTCTTTTGTCATGTCTTGCTTTTGCTCTTAGCAGTCTCGTCCTTTCGCTCCATCCTTGCTGCTGGGGAGCAACCGTCAAGCGCCCAAGAACCCAAGTCGAAGAGCCTTTCCAAACTTCTGCCGATCGTTTTCTTCACCCCTGATACCAGTTTTGGCGGTGGTGCTTTTCTTATTCGCAATTTGGACAGCGAGGCTGGTCAAGATCCTTCCCAGCTGATCGCCTTTGCCACAGTGACTGTCAGACGCCAAATCATCTCAATCATCGAACCAAAGTTCTATTGGAGTGAGGGCCGATGGGAATGGTCCAGTAAAATTGGGGGCCAGGACTTTCCAAGCACATTTTACGGGAGGGAAAAACTGGAACTCGCCAAGGACGACGGAGAAGACTACAAGGAAGTGCGAAGTTACTTTGAGACTCGGCTGAAAAACATGTATTTTGATCGCCATTTCTGGGAACTCGAGTATGGCACCAGTCAGCAGCGTTACGATGCTGCCAGTGAAAGCACCCGAATTAAACAAGAGCTGGCCGATTGGGGAACTCGGAGTCGCCAGCAAAGCCTACGCCTCGGTCTTGGATTTGACAGTCGCAATTACAAGCTTCGCCCAACCGATGGGCATATTTTAAGCGTCGGCTATAAGAGAACGACCTTACTGAGTGAACTGCGCCAGCAGAATTACGGAGTGGCTGGCCTTGATTATAAGCTCTATATGAGCC
>JBGSTF010000213.1:0-6139 GCA_041736645.1 Oligoflexus sp.
TGCTCATAAGGACGATCCCGTCGGCTCGCTCGGACTGGAGATTGAGGACTATTCAATCATGACCCAGTGGGTGCAAGAGGCGGCCAATAGCCACTGCCAAGGTCGCATCGTCAGTTGCCTGGAAGGCGGCTATAATTTACAGCAACTGCCACTATTGGTCAGCGCCCACCTGCAGGCCCTGACTTAGTAAAAGCCCTTAAGCCACGGAAAGCATCGCAAGCTTTCCGCATCTTAAGGATTCACCCAAGCCCAATAAAAAATCATTAATCCCTAAAAAATTTACTTAAGATCGATTGCTAAAGACCGAAGCGTTCCTTCAAGACAGTGAGGTTTCAAGTGAAGCTCAATTTGAAGGCGGCAGCCGCAGACCTAGCAGGTAAAGATACCCATAGCGCTCCTGAGGAAAAACCACATCGGGTGCTCTTGGTCGATGATGAAATTCCCAATCTGAAGGGCTTGGCTCGTCAGTTGGCGGATGACTACGATGTGATAACCTGTGAATCAGCCGTTCAGGCCCTCAAGCAAATCGATGAGGATAGCGAGTTTGGCAAGTTTTCTGCCATCATCAGCGATCAAATTATGCCCGAGATGAGCGGCGTTGAGTTTCTGCGAGAACTCCACAAGCGCAATCACCCGGCACCGCGCATTATGCTGACGGGATATGCAGCCCTGGATAACGTCATCTCCGCGGTCAATGAGGCTTCCATCTTTCGCTATCTCACCAAACCAGTCTTTGCAGAGCAGCTCATGCGTGCTGTTCGTGAAGCGACCAGCCACTACGAAATCTACCGCGAAAACAGTCGGCTCGTGGGTCTGGTGAAGTCCCTTTTGGAAAAAAATGCCGAGCAATTCAAAACCATTCATAGCCTCTCGCCCCAGCAGAATCAGGCTGCCTTGGGACACGAAACATTTTCATCCAAAAGAGTCCCACTGGCGATCCTCTTTGCCGATATCCGTGGCTTCACCACCCTGTCGCGCACAGTCGAACCTGAAGCACTCATCGCAGTTCTAGACAAGATCTTTTCACCCCTGCATGAAGTCGTCTATCAAAATGGTGGAGTGGTCGACAAACATTTAGGCGATGGACTTATGGCGATCTTTGGACTTTCCGGAGAATCCATGCTCAGCTCCTCTCTGGCAGCAACCGAGAAAATCGTTGAACGTTCTCGGTCTATTCTTGAAACTTTGCCAGCCCCTTTCGACAAAATCAAAATATCGTTTGGACTGGCTTCCGGCTCTGTGGTGCTTGGCATTGTCGGCAGTATGAACCGATCAGAATTGGCCGTGATCGGCGATACCGTGAACCTTGCATCGCGACTGCAGGAATTCTCCAAAATCGCCCTGATCGCCAGGGAAACTCAGCATTACTTTGCGCCAACAGATCGAGCCATAGCCATTTGTTCGGAAAATCTTCTCTCATTTCCATCGAATTTTCGCCGAATGACGCTACCAGCTGAGGTGGGCATTCGAGATTTTCCTGACGTCAAAGAGGTCGGCGTGATCGGATGCTAAAAGGGCTCTTCATAGTTTGGAGTTCCCCCGGCAGTGGATTCCGACACACCCAGCCACCGCGCTGCATCGGCCTGTTCTTCACCCTATACTTCCTGTTGCTAGGCGCCTTCAACTCCCCTTGCTTAGCCCAATCACAGAATATTCTCTACGATCAGGATATCCTAAAGCTGCAAAAGGCCATCCGCTATCGAGTTGAAAATGATTCCTCCAAGAATTTCGATGAAATGAAAGATCTTGCTTTTGATAAGGTCCTCGATACTGACCCGAACTTCGGCTGGACCAACGGCATCTACTGGTTTCGGACTGAGCTGAGCAAGCAAAATGATGAACACTATATCTTTGAAATTGGCTATCCTCTGCTCGACGAAGTCGACCTCTTCCTTGAACTGAATAACAAGCTGATCGCTCACCACCACCTGGGCGACCAACAAAGCCGCAACGAGAGGCTGCCGACTTCGATCAAGCCAGCCTTCAAGTTCCCAACAGAACCTGGGCTCTACCGCATCACTGTTCGCGTTCGCTCATCCTCATCCATGCAAGTGCCCATGAGCCTTCTTCGCGAACAGAGCTATCATAGCAAAATGCTGGAAGATTTCGCCTACCTCTTCAGCTACACCGGGGCTGTTGTGGTCATGATCCTGTACAATGCCTTTATTTACGTGAGCACGCGCAGTCGATCCTACCTCTACTATGTGATATTTTTGAGCCTTTTTCTAGCACTGCAGATTTCGCTCAATGGCTTCGGTCAAAACTTTATTTGGCCCGAGAGCTGGAGCAACTTTTTCATTGCCCATGCCTCGTTTCTCATGAATTTCTTTGTGTTCCAATTCACCGATTCTTTTCTCGACCTCAAATCGCGGCGTTCCTTTCAAAAGATCTCCAACCTCTTCTCGGCCATGGCAGCCCTGGGCTTTGTCGTATCGCTGTTTTTAAACTATGGCATTGCCATTAAAATGATGGCTGGTTTGACCTTGGCGGGTGTTGGCTTCATGCTCTATGTATCGACAGCGATAGCCTTTGAGGATAAAAAGCGCGAAGCCCAACTTTTCCTGCTCGCTCGAGTTTTCATGCTGTTTGGCTGTATTATTTATATCGCCAAGCAGTTTGGACTGCTACCCTACAACGGATTCACGCACAATGCTTTTCTGATTGGGAGTATTTCCGAAATTGTTCTCCTGTCCTTTGCTCTTGGCGATCGATTCAATCGCATTCAAAAAGAGGCTCGAGTTGCCGAGCACGCAAGGGCCGAAGCTGAAGAACAGCTGAATCTTTCGCTCAGGGCACGCGTTCTTATGGTGTCTGACATGGCTCATCGCATGAATAATCCTCTGAATTACATATCCACCAATGAAGCAAGTCTGAGAAGGGAGGTCGAAGAACTCTTCGAAGACGTGCATCATATCATCGATGAATTGTGCCCTCCCGATAAACAAGCCCTTTCAAGCCTTGCTCGATCCAGCGTCCAAAGCCGCAGCGAGATGGTTGGGAATATGTTTGAGATGATAGAAGAGGGCCTCAAACGCTCTGCTTCATCGGTCGTTGCCATACGTCAGCTCAGTGGCGTGGATGGCTATCAGCTCGATCGGATCCGACTGATCGACCTCGTCACCTCTGCTAGACGTAGAATCGTCGAAGGTCTAGGTTTGACCGCTGGACAAAAACTTCATTTTCCTGAGTCAGAACTTTTCCAGGATGTGTATTCAAATCTTTTTGCCGTACCAATGGTCATCGAACTGGCTTTTAAAAACTGGTATGAAAGCGCTGAGCCCTCAAGCAACTTTCACATAGCTGTGAGTCCATCGACGCTTAAGCAAGTAACTCTGGCTATCAGCTTTTCCTATCAAAGGGCTGAAGATGCAAAGTTGTTCACCAAAGAAACTTTGCCCTTTCTCAATCAGATCCTCAAGCCCTATCGATCAGCCTTGACCTGGACCCAGGACAGCCAAAGGCTTGAGATGGTGCTTAGCTTCGCCCACATGAACCCGCCCTCGTCAAGTCGGGAGGCCGCATGATTGCCTCCTTGGCTTTACTCATTGCCAGTCTTCAGCCACAGGCCATCAACCGGGATATGCATGATTTTAGTCAAAGCATCGCCTATGTTGTTGATGAGAAGCACAGCATGAGTATGGAAGAGGCCATCGATAGCTTTGCGCAAGGTCATGGGAAGGTGACCATGGGCTCCAGCTTGAACTTGGGAATGATTGAAAAACCTGTGTTTATTGCGCTCGCTCTCAAAAATCAAAGCTCTATGGAACGATTTGTCATTGACATCAATTATCCACCTTTGGATGATATCGAACTTGTTATCTTTAAGCATGGTCAGCGAGTGAGCAGCCATCACTCGGGAGATATCTTCGACTTTGGCTTCCGCTATGTGACCCATAGAAACCCCAATTTCGCCTTGGAGCTACTTAATAACGAAGAGTGTCTGCTTATCTTCAGAGTCGATACCAAAGGCGCAACCCAGTTTCCATTACGTGTTTATACGGAAAAGAGTTTGATCCATCTGATTGCCAATGAAAACATGAGCTTCGGCATCTATATCGGCATCGTCTTCACGATGATCATTTTGAATCTTTTCTTGTTGGTCTATTTTCGCGAGCTGCTCTACCTCTACTATACAGGTTACTTAGTCTTCTTTACCCTTTTCCAATTGTCTATTTCAGGTGTTCTGTTTCAATACCTATTGCCTCATTCACCGCAAGTGGTCAACTCGAGCATCGCTCTCTTCATGCTGGTAGGTGGTGCCAGCAGCCTAGCCTTTTCAGCTAGGTTCCTCAGGATCGGCGACTACAGTCCCAGGGCTTTTCGTCTTTTGGACCAATTCGCCCATGTGCTATTTGTCGTCGCCCTGGTCACGCCATTGATTCCTTATTCCCTTATGGTTCGGTTTTTTCCATTCTTCGGTCTAGGCCTGCCGGTCGCTTATCTTTCCGCCGGAATCTATGCTCTTCGCAAAGGCAGTAAGCACGCTCGCTTCTTTATCTTGGGTTGGGCTCTTTTTATCGTTGGAATGTCCATCTATTCCCTCAAAACTCTTAGTTTTCTACCGGTTAATTACCTGACAGAATATGCTATGAACTTCGGAGCCGCGATTGAAGTCTTGCTCGTCTCGCTGGCTTTGGTTGACCGCATGCAGCTGCTTCAGCATGAGAGGGATGACGCCAATGCCAAGGTTATGGAAGGCTACCAAAAGCTCAATATAGAAATCAGCCGCCGTTCTCAATTGGAGCAGGACAACGATAAGCTCGAAAAGGAAATGCAACAAGCAACCGCTCAGCTGATCCAAGCCGACAAAATGGTCCTGCTCGGTCAACTCACGGCCTCGATCGCCCATGATATTGCCAACCCCATTCAATTGATATCGATTGCCCAGAAGGACGGCTCTGGCACCAGCAAGCGCATTTCGCAAAAGGTCACGAATCTATTTGATGGGGAAGAGAGCGAAGAGGCAAAAGGCATCAAGCAGTCCTTTACCAAAGATTTTGAACGGCTTGATGCTACTTTGGGGGAAATCGATCTTGGCGCCAGCCATATCATAGGCATTCAGCAGGCTATTCGAAATCAATCTCGAGTCGATACCATGCAGAATGTAGTTCCCATTAAGCCGATTATTGAAGAGTGTTTGATCATTCTTCGATCCAAACTCACCAAATGGAATATCAATGTTGACTGCTCCGAAACCATCAACATCAGCTGCCGACGTTCGCAAATCGGTCAAATCCTCAGTAACCTTCTGAGCAATGCCTGCGATGCCCTGTCAGACGCCGGACATCAGAGCAACAAAAAGGATCCCGACATCGTCTTGCGCGTGATGCCAAGCGAGGACCCGAATTCAGCTGATTCTATTTGGATTGAAATTGAAGACAACGGAACCGGAATCCCCGCTGGAAAGGAAGAGGAGATCTTCAAACCCTTCATAAGTTCCAAGCCCATAGGCCATGGAACAGGGCTCGGTTTGCCCATTTGTGTCAAGATCGCAGAAACTCATGGCGGATTCATTCGTTTGGCCCCCCCTAGATGCTTGAAGGGAGCCTGTTTTAGAGTTCAACTTCCGCTGGAGCAAGCCACTCTCTTGTCCAAAGTTACCGCCTAATCTTCTCCAACTGACTGGAGCGCTAGGAGGGCGCTTTGAGCACTCGCCTCCTTACCATCGCAACAGGGTCGCCCCAGCATAGTCACCGGCGTGAGAAAAACCAGCCATACAGATGAGGTCACCTTTCTGAAACCGACCGACTGCAGCATTTTCCGCTAGAGTCACAGGAATTGCTGCACCAAAAAGGTTAGCATAGCTGGTAAAAGTGTGAAGATGTTGATGTTCAGCCATCTCCAAGGCTTCGCGCCAGTTGCGCAAAAAATGCAGATTGGGCTGATTGGTTATCAGCCAATTGATATCTCCTAGCTTAACGCCGACCTTTTCACAGACTTTTTTTACCATCTGCGGCACGAGTTTATTGCCTCGCCCCACAATTTTGGCAACCTTTGCCTCATTGAAGTCGATATAGGCCGCTGCTTCACCAGGTTCCCAATACTTTCGACCATCATCAAAAGTAACAAACATGTCTTCCGAATATTCGCTAAAGTTCTCGAGCACAGAGCCTAAGACCTGAGACGATCCCTGTCGATT
>JBGSTF010000218.1:0-12909 GCA_041736645.1 Oligoflexus sp.
GCGGATCTGCCAACGCTTATCGGTTCACGCGACTGGTCCCTGGCACAGGCATCATCGATAGCAGTCTAGCCGTCACCAGCAAATTTAACGGTACTGTATGGGCTGTTAAGGTCGATCCCGATGCAGGAATTTATGTTGGGGGTGACTACACCGCTTATGGGACGAGTCTTGTCAATCGGCTGGTACGACTCAATGCCAACGGTTCGCTCGACAGCAGCTTCGGCGTCTCAGGGGGCGTGATGAATTGGGCGACGAAAGCGAATGCTGGTTACCCTGTCTTGACACTCGCCGTCAACAATAGCGAAGTCCTGGCAGCTGGTGCTTTTGTGAAGTATGGGACGGACAACGTTCCCTACTTCATCCGCCTCAGTCGCAGCGGAGCTGTTCTATCAGGTACACAGCGTGGAACTATGTTTGGTAGCGCCGTCTATGCCCTGGCGAAAACTACCAATCCAGGCGAAGTTTTGGTTGGTGGTTACTTCAATACCTACAAAGGAGCAGCCAGCTATCGCGTGGCAAAGATCGATAAATCAGGTGTGATGGACACGACTGTCGCCAATGCGATCACCACTGCCGGTAGTTATGTCTATGCCCTTGCCACCGACCCAGTGTCGGAGAAATTCTATGCGGGTGGCACCTTCACGGCTCCTTCTGGCCGTCTCGCTCGCTTCAATAGCAATGGAACGGCAGATACGACTTTCAATTCCACCATCACGACCACGGGTTTTAATTCGGATGTCTATGCCATCGCCTATGATGCCAGCACTGGGGGGGTCTATGTCGGCGGGAAATTCACGACGGTTAAAACCACGGGAATGGCCGCTGCGACAACAGTGAACTATCTGGTCCGACTGCTGCCCGATGGTACCGTGGATTCCAGTTTCATCACCGGAACGGCTTTCAATGGCCAGGTCAATGCCCTGGTCGTGATGGATGATGGGACCGTGCTCGTTGGTGGTAAATTCACGACTTACAATGGAGCAACAGCCAACCGATTCATTTGCTTGAACCCCGATGGTTCAGCGTTCAATGGTTTCGATATCGGCACTGGATTCAATAGCACGGTGCAAACTATAAACTATGTGAAAGCCGATCGAGCCATCTATATTGGGGGGGCCTTCACCAGCCTGCGCGGAGTTGCTTACAACCGATTGGTCAAGCTTGATGAAACAGGTGGCGTGTATGCAGGGTGGTCGATTGGAACCGGGCTAAGCAGTACAGTTTATGCTTTGGACTGGGATAGCGATCAGGAAGTGCTGTGGATCGGTGGTAACTTCAGCACGGTGAGAAGTGTGACGGTTCCCCGTATGGCGGCTATCAATCGCGATGGATCTCTGCACACAGCTTTCACTCCGGGAGCCGTGAGCATCAATGGTGACGTCCGGGCGATCTCGGCAAGCTATTTCGGGGCGATGTTTGGAACCACAGGTTCCACCTACCAGAACCAAGTCTTTGACTTTATGGGGCGCTTTTCGTTCAACGCGACTCTCCAATAAATCACTCCAGGGCTCTTTGCCCTCGGTCCTCAAATTACTGCCACTATGATTTCCAGATCATTGGTGCAGCGATCGTGAAACTTCGATGGCAAAGACCCACCCCAGGAGCCGCGACCAGCTGCCAGAGATGACTGAGCCTTTTTCGGATTTTTCAGAATCTTGGGGCTTCAGCGACAGCTTGCGTTTACGCTTGCCCGGAGCTAGGCTTCTCCCTTTTTAGGTGCTTGGCTGCTTTGATCCCACTGAACCATGTTGCCACCGCAAGGCAATGACCCATATGAAGTGAACCCAAGTTCACCCTTCAATTTGGTGTGATCGTTTGATCGCGCGGTACAGGAATTTCCACTTCTTCCAGTTGAATGTCCGGGCGCAATACTTGACTAATTTTTTCGCGTTTGACTGGGATGACTGTACCATCCGAAACTTTCCAGCTGGCTATAGCTTCTACATTGCTCGCCAAAGCAGCTAAACTCTCAGGGCTGGATGCTTTGAGACTATAGAGTATATGGTAAGGAGATGCAGGGTCAGCAGGCTCTATAGTCACGCCATCGCTTAGGTTTGACGTCCAAGATATCTTTTGACTGAAACCCTGAAGATCCAATTTCTTCTGCGTTGCAGGATCTGATAGCCGACAACCATACTGGCTTTCTGTGGCCGAAGTCTGAGCTTCTTTGCGTAGGGCGCAGGCAAGATAAGACCCGGTAATATTTGCAGGAATATCCACTTGTTCATCAGCAAGTGCATCTGCATCGTTGTCTTTTTTGATCTCTTTTTTTGGATCTTTGATGGTTTGTACGGGTTGATTTTTCTTACAGCCAAATAGCACAATCGCTCCCATAAAAAGAAGCGTAAGGAACGAGCAATGTCCTGACCTGAGTGCAACAAAATTCATGGAGCCACCTGCGAGCAAAATTCTTGTACAGCCTGATTCACTGCAGAACCTGTCGGACAATTTTGCTGCGTTTTGCCAACCGAAGTTCCAAGTGGGTTGGACGGCATTCTGATGGTTTGCAGCTTGGGCAATTGGGACAAACTGGCGACTTCCTGTATACTATTGCGGCTGAAATCTATTGATTCAAGCTCTCGCATTTCTTTCAATAGGGATATATCAGCCAACTGATTGCCTGCAGCCCTCAAAACTTTTAAATTTGTAAGTCTCTGAATTGGGGAGATGTCGGCGATACTATTGGTTGCAAAACTCAAGGAATAGACTTTCTTCAAATCACGAACGCAGTCGATCTTGGTCAACCCGTTACCACTCAAACTCAGCTCCTGAAGCGAGAGTAATCCAGCCACTGATGCACAATCGTTCATTCCAGTGAAGCTGACATCCAAGTAATTGAGCTGTTTAAGATTCCGTATACCCTCAGAATTAATGCCTGGATTGTACGCTAGAACCACGTGCTGCAATTTCTCAAGCTTTGCCAAAGCATCGGTTTGAATGACTTGATTTTCTGCAATATCTAGGACTAGGAGATCCGGCAAGCCTGATAGAATCGATATATCGGCAATTTTATTGTCATAGAGTTCTAGTTCACGAATCTTTGTGAGTCCTTTAAGGGGAGCGAGATCTGAAATTTGGTTTTGAGACGCGATCAATTCCTGGAGCTGGATTTTATCGCTTATGATCGCTAGGCTCGTTAAGCCAGTTCCACCCAAGTTAAGGGAGCGAAGGTCGCTCAGCTTGGCTATAGCCAAAAAATCCGCTAAAGGATTATCGTTGAGATTGAGTATCTGTAAGCGGGTGAGCGGCGTTAAAAAAGCTATTGATGTCAACCCACAGGATGCGCAGCTGAATTGCAAGAGTTGGGTCATGCCCGCTAAAGGACTGAGATCTGTAGGAGTATTTAAATCAAGAATCAATGCTTTCATATTTACCATACGAGCGAGAAAGGAGAGATCAGTAAGTCGATGGGAAGAAAGGACAAGGCGTTCTAGGGACGTGATATCGCTCAGTTGTTTTGGATCAACAATCGTCCCTCCGTCGACCGCAAGAGTCAATCCGGAATTGATTTCAAGGGTCTGAAGGAGCGGAAAACTCTTTAGCACAGCGAGATCAGAAATATAAACGGTATCAAATCGAAGGTCTTTTAGGCTTGTCGCATTCTTCAAGAGACTCAATCCAGCAACAGATGTGTGTTGAATGTTAAGTGATTCAAGCTTTGTCATAAGTGCCAGACTTTGAATATTCTGAATTCCCTGATTGTAGCTCAGATCGAGATAGGTGAGACCCACCATTCCACTGAGTGAACTGATGTCGCCAATCGTATTGCTATGGATCGACAGTATGCGTAACGAATGGAGACCTCGCAAGGCTCGGATATCGCTTATTCGATTGTTCCCCAGTTGTAGAACATTGAGTGATTTCGCAGAGGCTAGTGGTGTAACATCTTCAATTTGGTTACGCGACAGACCGAGCTCTAAGATTTCAGGCATATCTGCAAGCATGCTGATGTCAGTGATTGCATTCCGATCTGCTTCAAGATATCGAAGAGCCCGTAAACTCCGGATTGGCTTCATGTCAGTAATTTGGTTGAGGTTCAGATTCAATCTAAGCAGCTGGGGCATGTATGCAATCGGACTGATTTCCGAAAGCCCGGCATCTGATAGATCGAGTTCAGTGGTTTGGCTAAAAAAGTCAACGGCTTGATCGCAATTTGAAAAGTTATAATGCGCAGCCATGAGGAGCAATGAATCCCGGCTCGCTTGCACAGACTTATCATTAACTTTTTCTGATCGGCAAAGTTTCTCAAGGCTTTGCTTCGGCGATAATTTGAT
The DNA here is from genome assembly GCA_041736645.1 of Oligoflexus sp. Taxonomy (GTDB): domain Bacteria; phylum Bdellovibrionota_B; class Oligoflexia; order Oligoflexales; family Oligoflexaceae; genus Oligoflexus. The sequence goes on from JBGSTF010000218.1 coordinate 4,275, forward strand.
GACAGTGCCTTCGCCGATCGGATCATTTGAAGTTGGGGCAGTCGCAATTCCAGAGGACGTTGCAGTTCGATTGTTCATGAGGGATGGTTTGCAAGCCCATGCACACAGGAATAGTAATATGGCTCGCACAACCATTGTACCTTCTCCCTAGAAAATAGCGGGTCAGAATTGCAGAGCTTATCGGTACAATGGGTGGAAAACCTAAATAAGACGAAGTAATTCAATCGTGTCGTACGGTTGTCAATGCATAAATGTCGAATTGAATGTTTTGGGTAAGAATCTGAGCAGGAAGAGCAAAGCTTCCATCATCAATGATTTCAGCCCACTGATCTCGATACCGCCTTATCTCAGCACGGACTTCTAGTCTGTTCAATGCTCTATAAAATGATTCGGCAAGGTTTATGCAGTGCTCCATGGGTCTGATACTAACCTTAAGAAAGCGAGAGCATGACTATGAATAGTTTTCAAATCAAAGCTGATTTGCCAGTAGAATGTTCGGATCATGGTGTATTTGCTCATGTGGATCATATGGAAGGCAAAGACCTCATTAAACTTAAGAAGGATAAATCAGGCCAGCATCACTTTATTCCTTTGAGTTGGGTGTCAAAAGTCGATGATAAAGTTCATATCGATCGACCTGGAGAGCAGGCTATGAAGGAGTGGACAACCACGGCTAAGTTACCGGATACAAAGCAATTTGACAGAAAATCGGTTGACAAAAATAGCCAGCCGTCGGCAAAGTCGCAGGAGCGGGCCAGCAATGAAGGAATGCGCAATGCATCGGCCAAAACTGCGCCGAGCTCCTCAGAGCAGCATCGCTGAAGAAAGCCAGATATCGTAATCAAAAAGATTCGTCGCCCCCTGTTAGCAATGATAGGGGGCGGTTTCATTTCTTCAAATCTTCATCCATCGGATGGGCTGGCTGAAAAAAGATTCATCTCTGAAGGTCAAGCGAGACTGATAGAAAATACCTAAGATGCTTATAGTCCAAGGCGATGAATTCTTGGCGAAGCGACGGAACAAGGCTCAGCGACCTTGAAATAAACTTAAACGCAGCATCTGACTTGGCGGACTCCTTGGTAGAGTTTGGTTGTTCTCTCTGAGTTCACGCATTAGAGTGGACCGATGAGTTATTCTCCCATGACCAAAGGAGTCAGCTTTGTCCAACGAAACACAATGTCCCTTCTCTGGGGGCACTGGCCGTCATGTGGTGGCTGGAGCCCAGACGAACGCAGACTGGTGGCCCAAGCAACTGAACTTGAAAATCTTGCACCAGCACTCACCCCGTGCGAATCCCATGGGTGAAGGCTTCCGATACGCTGATGAGTTCAAAAGCCTTGATTTGAAGGGGTTGATCAAAGACCTTCATGCCTTGATGACTAACTCGCAGGACTGGTGGCCTGCGGACTATGGTCACTACGGGCCGTTCTTTATCCGCATGGCTTGGCATAGCGCAGGAACCTACCGCATCACCGATGGGCGAGGCGGTGGCGGCTCGGGTGCCCAGCGCTTTGCACCGCTGAATAGCTGGCCGGATAATGGCAACCTCGACAAGGCGCGGCGCTTGCTCTGGCCCATCAAACAGCAATATGGCCGAAAAATTTCCTGGGCCGATCTGATGATACTTGCCGGTAATGTAGCTCTGGATTCCATGGGATTTAAGACCTTTGGTTTTGGGGGTGGCCGTGAGGATATTTGGGAGCCTGAAGAAGATATCTATTGGGGCAAGGAAGGAAAGTGGTTGGCTGATGAGCGCTATAGCGGCGACCGTCAGCTCGAAAATCCACTAGGCGCAGTGCAAATGGGTCTGATTTATGTGAACCCAGAAGGGCCCAATGGTAAGCCCGATCCCATCGGCTCGGCCCTTGATATCCGGGAAACTTTCGCTCGCATGGCGATGAATGACGAAGAAACGGTGGCCCTCATGGCCGGTGGCCACACTTTTGGCAAAAGCCATGGCGCAGGGGATCCTGGCAAGTATGTGGGTCCTGAACCTGAAGCGGCTGAGATGGAAGAGCAAGGCTTTGGTTGGAAAAACACTTTTGGAAGCGGCAAGGGCGTTCATACCATTACCAGCGGAATAGAAGGTGCGTGGACTACCAAGCCGACTCAATGGGACAACGAGTATTTCGAAATTCTTTTCAAATATGAGTGGCAATTGACCAAGAGTCCTGCTGGTGCGCATCAGTGGACTCCCAAGGAAACATCGGCGGCAGGGACAGTGCCTGATGCTCATGATCCAGCCAAACGACACGCGCCCATGATGACGACTGCAGACCTTGCCCTGCGGATGGACCCGGTCTATGAAAAGATTGCTCGCCGATTTCTGGCCAATCCAAAGGAATTTGCCGAGGTCTTTGCGAAGGCTTGGTTCAAGCTTACTCATCGCGATATGGGGCCGATCACTCGCTATCTTGGACCTCTTGTTCCTGTCGAAACTTTGCTTTGGCAAGATCCAATTCCCAAAGTTGATCATAAATTAGTCGGGGAATCGGATATAGCTGCCTTGAAGACGAAGATCCTTGCCACTGGCCTGTCTATCGCCCAATTGGTGACAAGCGCGTGGGCATCGGCTGCAAGCTTTCGTGGCAGTGACAAGCGAGGCGGCGCAAATGGAGCACGGATTCGTCTCGCGCCGCAAAAGGATTGGATCGCCAACCAGCCAGGAGAACTGGCAAAGGTGATGCAGAAGCTGGAAGGAGTCCAGAAGGAATTCAACAGCGCGCAGACGGATGGGAAAAAGGTGTCCCTAGCAGACCTGATTGTTCTCGGTGGCTGTGCTGCTATTGAGGAAGCTGCGAAGAAAGCTGGACTCCCAGTGAAAGTTCCGTTCTCGCCAGGGCGGATGGATGCTTCGCAGACACAAACAGATGCGGAATCTTTTGCTCCACTGGAACCCACAGCTGACGGATTTCGCAACTATATTAAAAAAGGACTTGAGATATCAGCCGCTGAGCTTCTGGTGGATCGCGCCCAACTGCTGACGTTGACTGCACCTGAGATGACTGTTTTGGTCGGCGGCCTGCGCGTTCTGAATGCCAACTTTGGACAGTCCAAGCTGGGCGTTTTCACCAAACGGCCAGAAACCTTGAGCAATGATTTTTTCGTGAATCTCCTCGACATGCAGACCAAGTGGCAAAAATCTGCGACTGCAGATGGTGTCATGGAAGGGCGCAGTAGGGCGACAGGCGAAATCATTTGGACGGGAACCACCGTAGATCTCATCTTCGGTTCGAATTCTCAACTTCGGGCCTTGGCAGAAGTCTATGCATGCAGTGATGCACAGCAGGTGTTTGTGCGGGATTTTGTAGCCGCTTGGAACAAAGTGATGAATCTTGATCGCTTTGACCTTGTGTGATCTTTGAACGCCCCTTCAGAAATTTTTTGAGGACTCCACCCCACTTTTAGTCGAGATCTCTCGGACGAAAGGGGGCAGGCGCTCAAATTGTCCTCAGTCATCTGAGAGTTGGCTTTGGAAAAGCTCTTGGATCAAGTCGCCACCTTGAATCATTTCCGGCCTCAAGTGAAGCGTAAGCCACTGAAATCAGGTGTAGCATAGCTTTTGCTTAGAATAAGCATTTGGTTCTCATTTTTTGACGCAAGGTATTTGCACCATGCTACAGCTCAGCAAAGATCCAAACACCTGCAACACACCCCCAAAAGTTTAAGTACCCTTTTGTTCGCTATTGCTGACGATCGAGTATCTTAATCGTGATGAATATTTTATTCGCTATGGTGAGCGAAAAGACCGAATTCTAATCGCCAGGAATCACGTCCTTTTCAGACTTTGTAAAGATTTAGCGTAGGATTATAAATTGTTTCGGAGAGCCAAGATTCCCCTCGCTTTCTGGCTGTTCTATGGCATGATCCCCCCCGAATCGATTGGTCCGTCTGAGTGCACGCTTGACTCGAAAAGCAAGTCTCGACTTCGCTTGACGGAGGTGTTGAGAAAAGAATGTGGAATCAAAAACTGTTCGGAAAAAGGATGGCTCTCGTATGAATCAAATGATTTTTTCAGTCCTTGCCGTTTCTCTGTTAGCAGCCTGTGGCAGCAGTTCCGAAAAGAAAAGCGCTGCTCCTGCTCCCATCAGCAATGGCAACAGCTTGCCAGTTCCTGTGACCAACAACCCAACTCCAACTCCAACTCCATCTCCATCTCCAATCCCGACCACTGACGATAGCAAAGCTTTCTTGGTCAGACTTGAAGGCAACTGGCAGTCGGCTTGTTATCAGTTCGAAACAGCCACCGATAAAACCATTTGGAGCAAGAAAACTCTGAATTTCACGGCAGGCTTGCTGCTGTCTCAGCTTGAAAGCTTCACTGACAAAGATTGTACAACCCCAAAACCAGACAGCAAAGCTTCAGTTTTCCAAGCCAAGACTCCCACCGTGACTGATTTGGGTGATGGCTGGATCAAAATTGAATTCAGCTGTGATATTGCTTGCGCTGGTGTTCGTTCTTCGGCTTATAAGTTCTCAGCAGAAGGCGCCCTTTTGGAAGCTGGCTACAAATCTAGCGACAAGACATACTACACAAGTAGCCCGGTGAGTTTGGTGAAAGCCCCGACCGCAATCATCACAGCACCCGTTACCACTGCGCCAGTAGCGATTCCTGATCTGCCCGTCGATGCTTACATTGCTGGCCTCGAAGGAAATTGGACTTCCACTTGCTATCAGTTTACGGCAGGTCCGGTGTGGAACAAGAAGCAACTGTCTTTTGTCAAAGGTGTCCTCACAAGTTCGCTCTCGACTTATAGCGATGCGGCTTGTACGGCCAAGACCGCTGATAAAACACCTAACGTCGTGAAAAACTTCGTGGTCAGCGATCTGGTTGGCCAAGAAGGCTGGAAGCAAACCGAAGCCGCTTGTGTCTCAAGCTGTACCGGCACTTATAAAGATGCATTCAAAGTGACTGGCGAAGGCGCTGCACGACAATTGCTAGAAGCCGGATTCAACAAAAGAGAGAGCAGCTTCTACGTGGCAAGCCCAGTTTCTTACTCAGTCGCCTTGTAATATCAAATTCGGGGCCTTCCGTTTTATCAGGAAGCTCGCTGGTCAAAACAATCAGCGAAGATCGATAGGTCTTCGTTGATTCATTCAGTTTTGATGGATTGAAGCTGCTGATTCATCGACTACACTGTCGCCTATTGTTCTCTCATTCCATAAAAACTGCTGACGTAATCATACTTTAGACTCAGGCTCGATAGGGAGATTTATGAAGCGTGTTTTAGGGGCAGGATTGATCCTAGTTTCCCTGACTGTGACAGCTTACGCGCAAACGAGCGAAAGCAATGGAACCTTGCCCGAAGCAACCAATGTCGACCAAAAGCCCTTGCTTGACGATGCTGCTGAATCGAACAAGAAAGCATTCGGGCAGGGCAAAAATTCCGAGCGAATTGAAGTTCTCGGTTCTCATATCAAGCGCATCGATGTGGAAGGGCCGTCTCCCGTCACAACAATCGATCAGGAAGCCATAAAGCAGTCCGGATCTGAGTCTGTCGGCGACCTACTAAGGGATGATACGCTGAACTCATTCGGATCGCGCCGTGAAAAATCTGGTGGAAACTTCTGGAGTGAATCCAACGTTGATCTGCGTGGACTCGGTCAAGCCCGAACTCTCGTGCTTCTTAACGGCAAGCGATTGCCGCGGGGTGGCAACTGGTCAGTCGATCTCAATATCATTCCCATTGCGGCTGTCGAACGGATTGAAATACTTCGCGATGGAGCTTCAGCCATCTATGGAACCGACGCCCTCGGCGGTGTCGTCAACATAATTACCAAAAAGGATTTTGAAGGTTCCAATGCGACTTTTAAAGCATTGATCCCCGAGCAGTCTGGTGGTTCATCAAAAACCATGTCTTACTATCAAGGTGTGCAGTTGCCTGGAACAGCGATCTCTCTGATGCTGAACTATCGCGATAGCGAAGCGCTTAGCTGGGGCCAACGTCAGGAGATCCTTGATACCGATAAAGCCTTTAATGATGGTGGAATGCCGGGCAATTATGTCGATGCTCGTGGCTATGATCAGCCTTTTCCAAACTGTCCTGCGGATCGCATCGTCAATAGCAAATGTGTGGATTTTTACTGGAAAAGTAGTCAATTGCAGCCCTCAGTAAAGACTTTGAGTCTGGCGACCAGTTTCAAACATCAGCTCAGTTCAGAAACCGAAGTATACGGCAGTTTCTTGGCGAGCAAGAAAAATTCACAGTATGAGTGGGGACCCTCGGCTCCCAAGCGTTTCTTTACGATTTCCAAGGCAGCCGCGGTCAACTTAGTGAACGGCCTCAGTATCAATGGCGTTGACTACTCGCATATCTTTGACGCCGCAAGAGCTGATCGCCCAGTCACATTGAAATTTGCGACCGAAGAAGCTGGCAATCAGGTTCGTCAGGGTTCGGCTAACCTATTTTCGCTTGGCGTGGGGATGAAAGGCGATCTCTGGAGTGATTTTGAGTGGGATCTCTATTTTGCAGCCGATCAAACTCTGCAGCGTGATACCGAAACCGACGGCGCCATCGTCAAGCAAGAGGTTGAGTCGAGGATGGAAGCAGGAACCTACAATCCGTTTAAAAATCCGGGTGAACGTGGCTCTTTGGATGGCGCAGAAATTCAACCTTGGGCCACTGTCGAGTCCGGTAGCCGGGAAATAAACGGCAAAATTTCTGGACCACTTTTCGCCCTTCCTGCAGGGCAAGTGCAGGCTGCTTTCGGCCTTATCGGTCAGACTGAATTTTTTAACGCCGATCGTGATCCGATTCTTAACAATAAAGAAAAGAACGGCACCGACTACGACGGCGCTGATTTCACAGGATTTACGGGCACTGGCCAACGTACCGTGAGTTCGGCCTATGCGGAAGCTAGCATTCCCGTGATCGACAAAATGGAATTGCAAATTGCGGCTCGGTTTGATCACTACAGTGACTTTGGCAATACGGTAAACCCGAAATTAGGCTGGCGCTATGCTCCAGCGCCTTGGATGTTCTTACGATTTTCAGCTGGTCGCGGTTTTCGCGCCCCGACGTTGGATGAACTCTATCGCGATGAATATCCTCAATATACGACGTTTACTGATGCCAAAACCGGTAACTCTATGCGCATGTATATCAAAGGCGGTGGCAATAGAGATCTCAGTCCTGAACGTTCCGAAGCCATCAGTTACGGTCTTGGCCTTGAACCCCTCCAGGGATTGTCCATCACGGCCGATGCTTGGAAAACTTATCTGGTTGATCCTATCAGCTATTCTTCGATGTCCGCTTTGACGAAAGCTGAAGCAGAAGGTTATGATATTTCTCGCTTTGCAACCATTAGTCGCGATCCTATCACCAAAGAAATATTGGATGTCGTAGCTCCTTATCAAAACTTGGGCCGAAAAGAAGTCGGAGGCTATGATCTTGGCGCTCATTTCAGTCTTCGTGACAAGGATTGGGGTAAATGGCAGATTCGATCGAACCAAAGCTTCGTCCTCTACTATAAAAGCAAAGATTGGCCGTTGGATGAGCTCACAAATCGCAAAGGATTGAGCGGCAACCCTCCATGGCGCAACAAAACGGGTCTAAGCTGGAGTCAGAAAGAATATTCTGCTTCGGTTTCGGCCAATACCATCGCGGCGCAGAGAGCTGATACCAATCCTGAATATCATGTTGGTGCATACACCGAATATTCCAGTTCCTTCAAGTACCGCGCGCCCTGGAAAGCTGATCTGAGCTTCGGCGTCATCAATCTCGACAACCGCAAACCTCCGCAGAACGCAAGGCAGGCGGACGTCAATTCCCGGCTTTATAGCATCCTTGGTCGTCGCATGAACCTTGAATACTCGCAAAATTTCTAAGGAGAGAAACTGTGAAGCACCTCATCCCATGGCCGATAGCCTTCGCTTTCCTCTTGTTTTCATGCGGTAAGCTAAAAGAAAAGGACCAAAGCATTCCCAAACTTCCTGTCCGTGAAGTCTCCGGAACGGGAATCGATGCGATTTGGTCCTATTGGATCGACGCCAACGCTATTCAAAGCTTTCCAACGCCAATCGCTGTGACCAATGCGCGCGTTACCTTTGTTGGATCTCGCGAATTCTTTGTCCAAGAGTCGGCCAGTGGCCAAGGCGTGCACTTCTTTTCGAGTCTTGGCGCGAATACTGCTCCACAAGGCGTTGGAACTCTTCCAACGGTTGGCGATGTGGTGAGCTTTTCAGCATTGAAGTGGAGTACTTTTCGTGGCGAACGCCAAGTGACTGAAGTCAGTAACTGGACCACAGGTGAAAATCGGCAAATTGACGATCTTATTGTAGAAGGTGATTCGATCGATTGGAGCGCCGACGGTATGAGTCAGCTTGGAAAAATCATCCGCGTGACGGCTCAGCTCCAAGATTCGCCTTGTCTGTCAGCAGGCACAGCTGCAGTGAATTGGACCCTTCACACCCAAGCTTACAGTGGCGACTCCTTTATCATGCGACGCACCTGCGATGCGAATGCTTTGGCTTGGGTCAAAGGCCTTTGCGTCAAGATCGTGTCCAATGTTTCGGTTTACAGCAGTAATGGCATTACAACCTTTCAATTGCAGCATCTTGCTTTGGACGAGGATGTAACCGTCATTGAATGTCCGAGCTATTTTAAATAAGTTCTGCCCGATCCAGAACCCCTGA
>JBGSTF010000241.1:0-4601 GCA_041736645.1 Oligoflexus sp.
TGATTCTGGATTTCAGCCGCTTCTTCACACCGGCGCGGCCCGAGGATGAGCGGGCCGTGTATGGACTGGATGAACTGGGCGAGACGATAAAGAAATACAATCGTCGCGAAGATGTGCTCAAGGCGAACGAACTGACAGAAAGAATGAAATGCAGCGTACTGGTGCGCATATTTGCCTCAGAGAGAGTTCTGGAGATGTCTCAACCAAAATTAAATAATTGATAATGAAAATCATTACCATTAGAAGTTTGTCAGGACTTTCTGATCCAGCACGAAAAGGAAAGAAATATGCGTTTACGCTTTTGGATAAAAAGACTGCATTTGTATTTGGCTTTGCTTGCTGCCATTCCGTTGGCGATCTGCGCTCTAACGGGGGCTATGCTTGTCTATCAGACACCAATCGACAATTGGCTCAACCGTGAACTCGCTTATGTCACACCCACTTCGAGTCAACTTTCCTGGCAGGAACTCTTCGATCGTGCTCGAACCGTAAAACCTGAGTTGAACTTCGAAAGTATCTATCGCCATGCCGATCCCACTCGATCCGTTGAAGTTTGGCATAAGAATGATAAAGATGAATGGACTGGATTCTACTTCGATCCGTATTCCGGTCAATTTCTTGGAACGCGCTCGTGGAATGCATGGCACTGGCGCAATCTGATGCCGCTTACCGTTACGCTCCATTACTCTTTGTTTGCGGGTGAAACAGGGCGGTATATCGTGGGAAGCTCGGCCCTTGTCCTAATGCTGTCGGCGTTGAGTGGTCTTTTTCTTTGGATGCCGCGCACTTGGGCGTCACTTAAACAAAAACTGAAACCCATGGTGGCCAAAAGATGGCGCCAAACAGCCTATAATTTACACAATAGCCTCAGCGTATACTTTCTTCCGGTGCTAATTTTGATCACCATCACTGGGGTATCCTGGACGTTTGCAACACCGGTTGAAGCTATCCTGAACTGGATGACTTTCTCCAAACCCGCAATCAAGGAAGAGCCCCATGTTGAGCCCCGAATTGGTGAAACGACTCTTTCCCTGGATAAGCTTGCGGCCGCAGCATCGACGGAAATCAGCCTTCAAGTCGATGATCCGCTCATAATTCAGAGCATTCGCTTCGCTGAACCGGGCAATGCTGCCGTCACGATTGGTTTTCAGGATGAGAAGCAGCTGAAATACTATAGTAAAGTATTAAACCCATATAGCGGCGAAGTGATCAAATCACAAATTCCCGCAACACAATCGACAACCAAGAAAATTCTAAGTTGGACTGGTGCTCTTCACTACGGAACCTGGGGCGACTTATTCGGTTCGACTTCTGGTCAATTGACCAGAATTGTTTGGTTGATTGGATCCTTGATACCTATTGCACTTCTTATCACCGGGATTGCGATTTGGAAAAAACCCGCGCTCCTCAAACGTTTGTAAGCGATCGGTCTTGCCCCTTCTCTAGCGAGAGTGACGAAATGTTTTGATAGCCGAGATCAAAAGGACCACTCCAAGCAAAGCCATGATCATTCTGGTCGGTACCAGCCCCAGTAAAAGGCTGCCTAATGCGGCTCCGGGGATTGATCCGGCGATCATCCACCACATGATAGACCGCTCCTGCCGCAACACAACAAAGGCATCTGAGCGTGTATAGCGCGAGAAACCAGCAATCATCGTCGGAAGGCTGACAGCAAGCGATAGACTGCCGGCAAGCTTTATGTCTACACCGTAGAGGAGTGTGATCGTTGGAATCAAGAGTTCACCACCAGCAACACCGAGGAGAGCAGCAACCACTCCGATTCCAAAACCAGCAATCAGGCCAACTCCAATCCGTACATATCCTGGATCCAAGAGAGGATTGCCAGCCTCACGGTTCCCGGCCCAAGCTTCCGCCAGCAGGACCAAAGACAAGCCTACAAGCATCACCATCACAATCTTGTTAAGCAAGTGCTTTGGGATAGTCATAGCATGGCCTGCAGCCCACCACGCTCCTATCAAGCTTCCCCCAAGTAGATTCAGTACAACATCAAGCCTGGTTGCCAGGATGTCAGGCGAAATCGTTTTACTTCGAAAAATTAGCGCCGATACAACGACGACCAGGCTTATGGCTTTGTTGAGAATTACAGCCTCAAGAGTACCCAAGCGAAACATGCCTACGAGCACCGGCAGACGAAACTCTGCTCCACCCAAACCGATCAAACCTCCGAGAGTTCCAATCAGCGATCCTGATGTGATGGCAAGAAAATTTCGCGACCTGGGCGATTTTGCGACGTTTGTCATGATTTTTCCTCTCGAAAATCAAGGGGTGCCTGCAGGATGATTCCAAGGCAAAAGGGATTCGACTTCTTCGGCGGTGGCTGCTTTGGGTAGTTCAGCAAATATGCGTGTAAGGTAATCATAGGGTTCAATGGCATTGGCACGAGCTGTTATCACGAGACTGTAAAGGGCCGCGCTTGCATCCGCACCTTTAACTGTATCCGAGAACATCCAGGCTTTCCTGCCCAACGCGAATGGCCTTATGGCGTTCTCGACCATATTTGTATCCAGTCCAATGATCGGATCATCCAGAAAGCGTATGAGCTTCGGCCACTGGGAGTTCATGTAAGCCAGTGCTTGGCCTGTGAGGGACTTTGGGGGCACCTTATGTATCGCAGTGTCCAGCCACGACCTGAGATCGTCTATAACTTTCCTGGTTTGAGTTTGACGAATCAGAAGTCTGGCAGCATCATCGGAGCACTCACTTTCAATTCGATAGAGTTCTTTGATGGCACTCAGCGCGTGATCGGCGAAAGTCGCCTTCGCTCCGGTTTTCTGGCCTTTAATAGCATCCTTGAATTTCCTTCGTACGTGAACCCAATCTCCAACGTGAATAATACCCGGCACGAGCGCAAGCTGCGAATAGCCTTCATAACCATCGGTTTGCACATAGCCCCTGTAGCCCTTGAATATTTTCAATGGAATTTCGCTACTCCGCGATGAGGCAAACTGATAGAGGATAATCTTTTTTCCATCACCACCCCATTTGGCAGTTATCCACATGAAACTCTTGCTGGTCGCCTTTTTTCCAGGCACCTTCAGGACCTGTATCGGCGTTTCATCGCACTGAACAAGTGGTCCCGAGAGCATTTTCTCGTGCAAAAGCTTAATGAGGGGAGTGACAAGCTCACCGCAGCGGATCATCCAGCTGGCAAGGGTTGCACGGGGAATATCGCAGCCGATTCTCTGGAGAATTCCTTCCTGCCGATAAAGCGGCATCCCATCAGCGTACTTTGAGGTTGCAATAAACCCAAGGAGACCTGGGCTGGCCATGCTTTTGGGGATGGGCTGAGGCGGCAAAGCCATGGACTTCGGAGTGCAATCACCGCAGGAGCAGGCATACTTTGGTCGTATCGTCCTGATCACCTGAACCCTGGCTGGCACTATATCCAGCTGCTCAGTAACTTCCTCGCCAATGCGATGCAAAGGCTTGCCAGAGAAAGGGCATACTTTTTCACTCGCTGGCAGGTCAATGACCCGTTCAATCCGTGGAATTCTTTCGGGCAAAGCTTTTCTTGAAGGTTTGCGCTTAGGGATCTTGCTGTCTGACTGGGATTCGGGTTCTTTTGATTCTGGCTCTGCGCTGGCAGAATCAGTATCAACCTCAGCCTCGTTAAATAGAAGCTGCTCGCCAGGGTGGCGACTCTGTTCACTCTTTGAACCGAATTTTTGATGCCGCAACAGCTTCACAATCTCTTCGAGGTAAGCAACATCATCACGTAAACGCGCCATCTCTCGATCGTTGTCGGCGATGATGGCCTGCAAGTTTTCTATTCTATTGATGAGATGTTCCTGCGAATTTTCCATGGAAATGATATAGCACCGGGTGGTGCTATTGTCTTCAGGAAAATGCTTCGTATCGCAGTGTTTCGTGGGGTTTGGCCTTCACAATATCAAGACCGGCAAGCAGCCATTCCATCTGTTCGGACGACACTTTGATGATGTCGTCCTGAATTTTTAAAGGCCAGCGAAACTTATCCACTTCAAGCCGTTTCTGCCATAAAGCGAAGCCTGTACGATCCCAATAAACCGCCTTGACCAGACAGCGGTTCTTGCTGACAAAGACGAAGAGCGCGCCATCGCAGGGGTTATGCTTCATCTCGTCAACAATAATGCGACTCAAACCGTTTATATTCTTCCTGAGGTCAACAAAATTCTTGTGCAGGTAGATCTCGGAAAATGAACGTGCATCACGCATGGCTTCATCCCTCCAGAGCCTTGATGAATCGGGCTATGGCCCCAGGATCGGCCGTCAACGGAAACTCCACGACGATGCGTTTTTGGACGGTGACACGGATCACGCCGGATGGTTGATGAGGTGACTCAACAGGGTTTGACGGAGTCGGCGGATTGTCCAGCTTGGGCTTGGGATCGTTGACTTCAACCAGCGCGAATGATTTGGGTGGAAATTTTTTCCTCCACCTATACAGTGCGCTCGGTGCAACACCATACTTCCGGGAGACGACTGCCACTCCGACATTGGCAGCTTCAGCCGCAAGGGAGGCCTGTTCCTCATCACTGAATTTTCTGCGCCGTTCAACACCTGTTATGACCTGGGTTTTGCTCATGGATAGGGAGTATCCT
>JBGSTF010000267.1:0-8251 GCA_041736645.1 Oligoflexus sp.
CTGTGGAAAGTGACTTCAGCAGAGCAATTCTTCCTCGGAATGACACTGGCCATCGGTACTTCGGTCTTGTTGATTTGGATGTTTCACCGCCTGCAACGATTTTTACCAACTCATAGCTCTAGCTTCAGTCTCAATATGAGCCTGCTGCTGGTCTTGTGGCCCGGCATTCTTGGGGTGACGGCTCGTGGAGGCGTCAAAGCTATTCCTATCAACGTCAGTCGGGTGTATTTTTCCAATGACGCCGTGCTCAACGATGCAGCAACCAATACGCTTTGGTTTTTCCTCCTAGACTTGAGTCACAATCAAAAGTTTCTGACAGGGGAAAATCCATTTCGTAGTATGACTGATGAAGAGGCGCGAGATACGCTGGCCAAGCTCAAGAAGCAGGATCTTTCTGCAAAAAGTGCAGCTGCTCCTATCTCAATCATTCGCGGTCGACGTCCCAACTTGGTTTTTATCGTACTCGAAAGTTGGTCTGCTGACCTAGTGGAAGAGTTGGGAGGAGAACCTGGAATCACACCTCACTTCTCCGAACTTGCCAAAGAAGGCCTTCTTTTTACCCGCTTCTATGCCAATGGCAATCGTTCGCAGCAGGGAATTGCTTCGATATTTGCAGGATTTCCGGCCTTGCCTTTGGTTACCATAACCGAGAGTCCCGCCAAGAGTAAAACCCTACCAAGGTTCGCAGAAAGTTTTGCAGCTCTTGGCTATCAGACTGACTTTTTTTATGGTGGACAGTTGGAGTATGGCAATATCAAGGCCTTTCTTATGGCCAACGGCTTTCGAAGTATCACCGAAGATGATGATTTGCCAGGAATGCCGCAAGGATCGATGGGCGTGGCCGATGGGCCTTTGGCTTTGGCTTATGCTGATCACCTGCATGATCTGCAGAGACCGTTTCTTTCGGCGTTTTTTACCCTCAGCTCGCATGCTCCCTATGATATTCCTGATAAGAGTCTTTATTCCCGGACAGGGCGAGAAGCCGATTATGTCAACGCTGCCAGTTATTCAGACGCGGCATTAGGCAATTTTTTCGCCAAAGTAAAAAAACAACCTTGGTACAAGGATACTCTGTTTGTTATGGTTGCCGACCACAGTCACAGTAGCTATCGAATCAGAGAGAATTGGCAACCAGGATATCGCCGTATTCCGATGCTGATGCTGGGCGGAGCGTTGCGACCTGAGTTTCGCGGTCGGCTTTGGGATCGAGTCGGGAGCCAAGTCGATATTACAACCAGTCTGCTCAATCAATTCAAAATGGATAGCTCGGCTTATCCTTGGGGCAATGATCTCTTCGATCCTAAAGCAGCGTCCTTCGCCTACTATGAAATTGGTCGTGGGGTGGGGTGGGTCACCGACAAAGGTGAATTGGTCTACGATCAGGAAAATAATCGAGTGCTCCTGAGCAGTTTTCCTCTGACTGAGCGAAACACGGCGCAGAAAGAAGCGCAAGCTTACCTACAATCAGTCGTGGAATACTATCTGCGGGCGAAGCCAAGCTCTGCTCCGCAGTTGACGGGACACTAAGCTCAGTCGCGACTATTGCTCCTGGAAAACTTCGATGATTTCTAAGCCTTTGGTATCTACGGTGAGGAAGGCATTGTTTCCGGAAACATGAATGTAGAGCGGATCGCCATTGGATGCGACGGTGTAGGACTTTGCCAAAGTGGGGCTGGTTTTGTTCGTCACATCAAAGACGTGGACTTTTCTCGCGTCAAAATCAACGGCGAAGGCATAGGATTCGGCGACGCTTACGCTGAGGCAGTAGCCTGGACTTGGAGTGTCTGGCATGGGCTTGACGGACTTGCTCACCGGGTTTGCCGGTGCGCTGACATCAAAGATTTCAATTCCATCATAGCCAGCAGCGACATAAGCATAGTTGCCAGAGACGACTATTTCTTCCATGCTATCGCGAACAAGCGATTGAACAACGGTCGGTGAAGCGGGATTGCTGACGTTCAAGACCTTCAATCCGGTAAATGTTCCGGAATCACGATGAGTAAGATAAACATAATTGCCGATTTTAACCACCCCTGCGGCATTGCCTACGGTTTCCGTATAGCTCGTGAGTGTCGGACTCATAGGATTGGTAACATTGACGATGGCGAGTCCACCACCGGTGGTATCATCTTCCACCGCAACATAAGCATAATTGCCCTCTACCCAAACAATAGAAGCGTTGGTGAGGGCCAATGAACCCTTCGTAACGGGGGATGCTGGATTGCTGACATCGGCGATCACGAGACCTTTATCCCAATCGGCAACATAGGCCATCGTTCCCGATACTTTGACGTCGGAACACCATCCCAGAGCGTTGGTATTGCCCAAGGTGGTCAGTCCTGTTTGGGTTGGAGAGGCGGGGTTGCTGGTATTGACAATGCCTAGGCCCAATTCCTGTTTACACACATAGGTATAAGACCCGAGGTTGCGAAGACCCATGACTTTGGTGCCACCGAGGAAACCAGTACGACTCAAAGTGGGTTTGATCACACGGAGCGGATTGGCCATAGCACTGGCTTCGACGCCGCTCGTATAGTTGCGCAGCGCATCATAGGCGAAAACTTTATAGAAGTAAGTGGTGTTGGCGGTCAGACCGCTTTCGGACAGGCTGGTTGCTGCACCCACGCCCACAACGGTCGCAGCACCTAAAGCCGTGCCGATTGTATAAACGCTTCCACGCGCTGGAGCGCTGGTGATGCTCGCTGTACTGCGCAAAATCATATAACCCACGGTGCCGTTGCCACCATCGGCCCAGGCCAGGCTCATCGATTTAATGCCTGGTGTGGCCACCAATCCGGTGACATTGCCAGGAGCTGTTGTATCCCAGGTGAGAACCATATCATCGCTTGCAGCATTGGATGCAGCGTCAGTTGCTGTGAGGCGCAGGGTATAGGAGCCATCCAAAGAAGCACTGATCGTTGTTGCTAATGCTGTCGCCGTGCCGAAGGCGATGGTGCCCGGACCCGAAACTTTCGACCAGCTGTAACTCGCTGCACCTGTCGCTGTGCCTGTCTGCGTGAAGCTAAGATTCTGAGTGCTATCCAGACCGGCATTGACGGTCGGTGGTACCGTATCCCAAACCATCGTCAGAGTATCATTCGCTGTTTGGCCCTGAGTATTGCTCACAGTCAGCCGTATCACATAACTGCCATCGGCTGATGCACTGATGTTGGTGTTTTTCGCTGAAGCTGCTGAGAATGTCACCGTTCCTGGGCCAGAGACCTTGCTCCATGCGTAGATAGTGGCGCCAGAGCTGCTTGGAGCGAGACTGGTCAGAGCTCTAATCGTCAGGTCTGCACCCACATTAACGGTAGGAATGGTCGTGTTCCATTGGAATTGCATTTGATCGCTGGCAGTATTTCCTGCTGCATCGGTCGCGCTCAATTCGAGGATATAAGTCCCATCTGCGGAAGCACTGACCGTCGGTGTTGGGGACGTCAGCGAGGAAAAGCTGATAGTTCCGGTGCCGCTGACTTTACGCCACGAGGTGGTCACAGCATCGGCTCCAAAAGACCCTTGCAATGCTGTTGCCGTACCGATGACAACATCTTGTCCGGCATTGACTGAGGGGGCTGTGGTATCCCAGCTGAGGGTCATCTCATCCTGAGCCGTGCTGCCGTCGCTAGCTGTCACCGTCAATCGAAGGACATAGATTCCATCAGCACTGGCAGAGACATTGGTCGCTAAACTTGATGGCGAAGAGAGCGTGATGGTTCCGGGACCGGAAACTTTGGCCCACAGATAACTCACGGCGTCAGTAGCACTAGCAGTGAGACTGGTCATTTGATTGCGCAACAGATCGGGTCCAGCATTGACAGCAAGATTGATGACAGCTGCGGGAGGCGTTGTGACGATAGCGATGGGAGGTGATGTGATGTTGATCGTAATATCCATATCGGTGCTGTTGCTTGCTTCGTCCTGACAGCTGACCACAGTTTGGTAACTCCCCGACTGCATGGTCTCGAATCGACTCGCACCTGCTGTTTCGATGATTTTTAGCTCGCTACTATCGGTGCTCCAGCTGCATCGAACCGCTAGTTCGTCGGTGGCATCTACCACTGGACTCTCGCCGGACTTAAGATTTTGGATTTCTGAAGCTTTGATTTCTGGTGCTTTGCGGTCGACGACCAGCTTGACTCCGTTGCCATTGCCTTGGCTGATCTTGGCTTCGAATTTCCATTTCAGGCACACATAGTAAGTGCCTTCCCCTAGGTCGCTGATGAGTGTGTCATTGTTTTTGAGTCTCTTACTCTGTTGGATTTGGGTGCAGGCTTCATCGCTTGCAATTTCGAGCTGATATTCGCTGACCCCCTCAACTGGAACCCAGGCGATCGGAATATCGCGAGCGTTGGTATAAGGCGCTAGCTTCAGCTCGACTTTGAGGTCGCTGCTGCTTTGGCTGGCATTGCAGGAGGCACCAGCACAGCTGTTATTGCGTGCACTCTGCACCGTTTGCTCTTGTGGCTGACAGGCTGTTATCACACCCAGTAACATCGAACTGAGCATGAAGGCCTTAATCAAGTGACGCAAGCAGTCCTCCTTAGAGCCTCATCGTCCACCGATGTGTCACGGAAAAACTAGGATAGGCTTAGAGACCTTTTCGGCGAGTTCTCGCATGCGCTTGCGCTATTGTATATATGCTAATTATTAATGAGTGTTACGACTTATGTTTGAATGATATGCCAATGAGCTGGGAAGATTATGTTCCTGGGAAAGAATTTGAAAGCAGGCGCTTAGTGCAAGCTACTCGGGTTTTCGTACAGTGGGCGGAAGCCATTCCGCGAGGTATTTGTGCCCTTCAAAACGGGCATCCAGAATCTTCAGAATGATGAACACACCGCCGATTTTTCGATCCAAAAACAGCACCTCACGCGGAGGTGGGCGCATTTTAAAGGACAGGGCATAGCGGGTCGCGAGCTGAGTGATGCGCGAGGGCAGATCACTCTTTGCCCATAAATAACAGCCTTTGCCATCGACAAGTCGCGCCGGCACTCGGGCATCAGCAGGCGGTAACCAAGGTTCG
Organism: Oligoflexus sp.; assembly: GCA_041736645.1. Taxonomy (GTDB): domain Bacteria; phylum Bdellovibrionota_B; class Oligoflexia; order Oligoflexales; family Oligoflexaceae; genus Oligoflexus. Next base: position 5,024 of record JBGSTF010000267.1, read on the forward strand.
GCTGCCATGGAACAGATCTCAGCAAAGGAGCTGCGCAGATGCTCGTTATCCTCGGGGCGAAGAAAGCCGATCTTCAGTCCAGCTTCAATCACTTTGGGTCGATCCTCAGTCAAGGATCCTTCAAGCATATCTCGATAGTTGTCGATAAAATCTTCTTTGAACTTGCGTACGGCTCCCCAATCCAAAAGCACCAATTGATCTTCGCCGGATTCATGGAGTCGGACTTTATAGTTGCCAAAGTGGGGATCGGTTTGCATCATGCGCAGATGAAACAATTCCTGCACAAAGAGCCAGGAAAAAGCAATACCCAAGCGATTTTTACGTTCCTGACTGATGCCTTGCACTTCAGCGCTATCCAGATTAAATCCCGGCTCATAGCTGGTCGCCAGCACCCGTTTGGCAGAATAGCGTTCATAGCAGCGCGGGATAATGAATTGCTTTTGATCTTTAAGCAGCTCGCGGGCATTCTCTGTGAATTGAAATTCACGATCATAGTCGAGCTCCTGCCGCAGCATCATGCGGATCTCTTGGAAGAGTTGCTCGTAGCCCTCGCTTTGAGTGGGGATAATTTTGAACATTCCCAGAATAGATCGTAGCGCTTTAATATCGGTATCGATCGCTTTATCAACCCCAGGATACTGCACCTTAAGACAAATAGCTTCGCCCGTGGCTTTGATCGTGGCTCGATGGACCTGTCCCATCGAAGCTGCGGCCAGCGGAACCGGATCAATCTCGAGCTCATCGAGAATATCCGTGCCCAGGCGTTTTTTCAGAATCTTGTGAATTTCTTCCCAGGCGACCGTCGGGCTTTGTTCGTTCAAGGTCTTGAGAGATTTCACCACCTCTTCGGGGAGAAAATGCTCACCATAGAGAGCTAGCATCTGCCCCACTTTCATGAGGCTGCCTTTCAGGTTACCTAATTCCTTGGCCAGAAGTTTGGCCTGGGACTCCATAAGGATCTTAAAGGCCAAGTCCTTGGTATCGGTGTCGGAGAGTATGCCCTTGATGCTGTTGACCGCCAAATTCGCTCCTGATTGCAGCGCCAGCTTGGTCAAGCTTAGACTGCGATCGAAGAGTCCGGATTTAATGCGCTTGAGGTGTTTTTGATCAGACAATTGGCTGAGCTCCCCTACCGAGTTTGATGCCTATCATTGAAACAGATTCCTCATGAGAAAACAATGACAGCGAATATGGGCCAAGCGAGTTCACAAAAAAAGGGGGCTCCCCGACGGGAACCCCCTTGTTTCCAAGTTAAGGACTTGGATCACCAAATCTTAACTTGCTTATCATCGGCTAGAACCATGGCATCGGTCTTTTTGCAGGAAAAGACTTCGGCGAAGGCCGGCTGATTCTTCATCTGCTGATTGACGCGAGCCCAACCGCGACTGTGCGGATCGGTTTTCAGCATGGCTTCGGACATTTTTGGCAGTTCGACACCACACCAGACCCGAGCGTATTGCAAGAAGAAGTCTTTCTTCTTATCATTGTCGCCTTTGCCTTCCGGGAAAGCAGCTCGGTAGGCAAAGGTTACACCGGTGAGGTCACCTATGTTTTCACCCAGAGTGAGTTCACCATTGTGACCGATGGCATTGAATTGTTCGATGAATGCTTTGCCGCGTTTTTTGAAGTTATCAACGTCCTGGTTGCTCATCCACTGACGCAGTTTGCCTGTATCGTCAAACTTGGCACCCTGATCGTCAATGCCGTGCCCCAGTTCATGACCAATAACGGCACCGACAGCTCCCAGGTTGGCTTCCACGGAAAGTTTGGGATCGTAGAAAGGATACTGAAGAATACCGATGGGCATGACGAATTTATTGTCCGAGGGACTATAGTAGGCATTGACTGTAAGAGGACCCATGCCCCAGCGATCTTTATTGCGCTTTTGCGCCAGCTCTTTGTACATGCGCTCGTTTTGAACTTTGTCCAGAGCTGTTTGGTTAGCCAGTGGAGTTGTAGCGGAGTAGGTGGCGGGTGGATTGAAATACCACTCGTCTTCATTGCGAGGTTTCACGAGGTGGAGCTTGGCGTTTTTCATTTTGGCCATGGCTCCGGCTTTGCCTTCGGCTGTCAGCCACTGATTCTGCTGGACGCCATCGATAATCGAAGCACGGACCGATTCGGCCAAGGCAATGAACTTTTCTTCAGGAAAATCTGGGAACATGAGAGGAAGCACTTCTGCATCCAGTTCTTTATTGAACGAGCGCATAACTAGCTGAGTACAACGCTCCTGACGCTCGGGACGAACTTTGGATTCGCCCAGATGCTTCTGACGGAAGGCAAAACGAGTGTTGAAGAAGTCCGGATAGGCGTCATCCATGATCGGTGCCAAAGCCTGGTAAGCATAAAGAGCCTTGAGTTTGCTCAGGTCCTCTTTTTCCAGGGTTTTTTCGATCCAGGCATAGGTTTCTGGAACGAAGTGACGAATATTGGTCGTCGCGGGGACGCGCTCCAATTCTCGGTTGAGCTCAAAGGCTGGGTATTTTTTCAGCAAATCAGCTTTGCTGATCGACGTTTTACGGGTATAGATCTCGCGCATTTCAGCGGGTAACGGGTATATTTTGGCAAATTCTGTTTCGAGCCCCAAAACACTTTTGGCATTGGCAGCCGCAGTTTTTTTATCGCCGACAGTCGCAAAGAAGTTCTCTACGAGTTTTTGATAGTCGGCGGCAACTTCAGGTTTCAGATAGTACGAGCGTTCCGGCAAAGTCATCAGATTGCCCATGAACACAAAGTCGTAAAGGTCGGAATTGTCTTGGTTGGACGTGCTGCCTACGTCGACAAAGGTGTGTTCTGAGGCAGCCCGCTGCTCCGCGAGAAATTTTAAGAATTGAGGCCGAGTTTTGATTGTGTCGAGCTTCGTCAAGGTGTCTTTGACAAAAGCGAGTTCTTCAGTTTTGCGAGCGTCCACGTTCATACAAGCGCCGTAGACTGTGGCTAGGGTTTTCGAGCGGTCGGACAGAGTTTTGCCGCTCTTCAGCTGTTGATCGAGGTCCTGTAAAAAGACTTTTTTCTTGTCTAGGATTCTTTCACGAGAATCGGAGAAAGCGAAGGTGTGCGAACTACGATCGTCGCGCAGCTTGAACGAACTGATGACGTTCGAACAGGCATATTCATAGAAGTTTTCACAAGGACCGATATTTGGATTAACGGGGAACTCGCGGCGATCGGGAATAGTGCTGGAAGGACCTTCGGTCGGCTGAGTGGCGGCTGCGGCAAAAGTGGCCA
>JBGSTF010000272.1:0-5897 GCA_041736645.1 Oligoflexus sp.
TGACGATTGCCTTGCTTCTGGGTTTTCATATTGTCATTGGACTCTACAACTTCTTTCTCTTCGTTTCGGTTCGTGATCGTATGTATCTGACCTATACACTCTATGTATTCAGCAATGTCTTCTACCAATCATCCATGCTTGGCGTCTTGCAATATACCAACTTTAAATTTTTTGGTTGGGAGCAGTTGGACAATCGCTTCATGATTTTTACCGTAGATTGTGTCATTCTCACGGCTCTAACGTTTTCCTATGAATTGCTTGGTCTTAAACAGCAATTGCCCAAGATACTGCCATTTATGAAAATTTCTGGTCTAGTGAGTGTCTGCAATATTTTCATCAATCTGTTTTGGTCGACAGCCCTGGCCGATGCGATCTGTCTGGTGAATGCAAGCTTGACGATCAGCCTCTTGTTCCTTTGTGGCATTATTTTGTGTTTCCGACGCTTTAAACCTGCCTACTACTTTACTTTAGCCTATACCGCCTATCTAACCGGTGCTTCAAGTCATATCTTCAGTTTGCTCGGGCTTCTGCCAGCATTTGAGCTCAATAACTGGATTCAGCTTTATGGTGGTTCAATGGAAATAGTACTCCTCTCGCTGGCTGTTGGTCGAAGAATTTCTGATATTCGCAACCATTTGACTCAAGTGTTGACCGAGCAAACTCAAATCGAAGAAGTGGTACGATCGGCGCAATTTTTGAAAGAACGTCACTCCACAACGAATTTGCCTGCTGAACTGAACTATGCATATTTCACCAAACCGGCAGAAAACATCGGTGGCGATTGGGTTGGGCTGATGCATTTTCCTGAACTGAAACGAATCTATATCTACATTGGTGATGTCATGGGTCACGGTCTGTCGCCGGCACTCATGTCGGTTATTGCTGCTGGTGCGACTCGAGGAGCTATCCATAGCAGCGTCCAGCATCCGCTCAAGGAACAGCAGCGGGTACTCGAAATCGTTCGGACAATCAATTCTGCATTGTACGAACGCTGTCAAGAAACCAATGTTTTCATGAGTCTCGCTCTGATATCTTTGGATTGGGAGACGGGCGAAGTCTGCTATGTAAATGCCGGTCATACTCCACTTTTGAAGGTCCAAGATCGTAAGGTTAAAGGCATGGTTTGCCCTGGAAGCCTGATCGGCATGACTGAAAATCCGTCGCTCATGGTCAATACCTTTGAACTCTTGCCCGGCCAATCCATTTTTCTCTATACCGATGGCTTGACCGAAAACTCTGGATCAAGTCAAAAGCCTATTCGTCCTCGCGTTATACAAAAAATTCTAGAAGATTCAAGCAATATTGAATCACGGCGCAATCAATTAGTGGCTTTGATGAATGAACAGTGGCAAGGCCTCACCGAAGCCGATGATACCACCTTCGTTTTGCTAGGTATCGAAGCTCAATCGGAGCAAGTAAGTCCTTTGCCGAAACTTGCGTGATCTTGCATGCCAAACGACTGAGTCAGAAGAATTCGGGTGTCAAGCTAAGCTTAGCTTCTGCCCCGATCTATCGCTTTCTCAAGATGCAAAAGGTAAATCGTGCTGGTCTTTGAGTGGGTCGGCTGATATCTTAATGGTTAAATAAAATCATGGGTGTCATATGACCTTTTTAGACTCGTATAAGCAATCTCGTCGAAACTTTATTGGGTCGAGCGGAAAGCTGGGGCTCGCGAGCTGCGTCGTCAGTTTTTTAAGCTACGATGCCGCGGAAGCTGCGGATGGCACGAGCAATTCCACATTGGTCCAAGCCTTGAATCCGGGAACAAATTGGTCAGAAGTACCGGGGCAAGCGCGGCATCGCTATGATGGTTGGCCCAAGGTCACAGGACGCAAGGTTTATGGTCGAGATTTTCATGCCAAGGATATGAAGGGCTGGCCTCAGGAAGAAACCAGAGTGGTGATTTTGCGAGTCAACTCTGCAGATAAAATTTTTCTATCTGTCGATTTTGCTCAGCTCAAGAAGGATCTCAAGGTCTTCAGGATTGTGACCCATAAAGATTTTGTCCGAGATCACCTTAAGATCCCCTTTTATTTTGGTCGACTTATGATGGCCAAAGAAGGAGCCTGTCCAGACTACCTTGGACAACCGGCAGCTTTGCTTTACATTAAGAGTCAAGACTTTTTAGAGTTGGGCAGCAAACTCATCGATCTGAGTCCATACTTGCGTTACGGGGCAGCCGCTCAGCCTGCTGAACCCTCTTCTTACGGATCAACCCGGCTGACCCGCTATAGCGAATCCGTTGGGAATGATCTATTTTCTGTCTTTAAAGATGGCTTGCATAAGGCGCCGTGGGAAGCCCCGGATGTCAAAGGCAGCGGCAATGCTCGCTGTGTGTATTACGGCAATCTTATCGAAAAGGAAATGAAGAGCGAGGGTTGGCAGCTGTTTGAAGAAAAATTCTCGACCCAATCGATCGATCCCTGTTTTATGGAAAGTGAAAGTGGACTGGCTTGGTTTGATGCCAAGCAGAAAGTTCTGCACATGACTTTGGGCACTCAGTCGCCTTACGAAGACGGTGATGCCTGCGCAACGATTTTTTCCGATAAGGCCTGCCCCTATCCATTAAAAACAGTAAGACTCAATTGTTGCTATCCTGGTGGAGGCTTTGGCGGCCGAGATCATTCTGATTTTCCCTTATATCTTGCGATGGCAGCCGTCTATAGCAAAGGCCAGCCGATTCGAATCGTCCACAACCGTTTCGATCAATTTCAAGCTGGCATCAAACGCCACCCTGCTAAGATCCGGGAAACGATTGCGATCGATCGCAACGGAATATTCCAAGCCCTCAAGACGGATATCGTCCTGGATGGGGGAGGGCAAAATAACTTCAGCTTTGCTGTTCAGGCTGTCGCGGCTCAGAACGCTACAGCAGCGTACTACATCCCTCGGCTCGATATTGAATCGCAGGCCATGTCATCGATTGCTGTAACTGCCGGATCGATGCGCGGATTTGGAACCCTGCAAGCGATGTTTGCCTTAGAAAGTTTGGTCGATCAAGCGGCCCAAAAGCTCAAAATGGATCCCATCGAGCTGAGGCTCAAAAATCTGCTGACCAAAGCTAAAAATACTACGATGGGTGGCCGTGCCACCTTCGATATTCAAAGTGAAAAAGTGCTTCAGGCAGCTCAATCGAGTAAACTTTGGGCCGATCGCGAGAAATTGAAAAAGGCGAGATCGACGGACAAATTACTCTTTGGTGTGGGTTTTGCATTTGCCGTAAAAAGCTATGGCACCAACTTGGATGCCTGTCTTGCAGCGGTTGAACTTACTGCAGATGGCCAGGTTGAAGTCAAATGCAACGCGGTCGATATGGGTAACGGTGTTGCCACGACCCTGTCTTTATCCGTAGCGGATATTTTTGGTCGAAATGCTAGCCGCTTCAAGGCAGGTGTGACGGACGAGTTTAATGTCTTGGGTCTGACCGCATCCTTTGAATCGAGCCAGGCTGCAGAAGATGCCAAAGCCAAAAATCCACGCTGGGTTCCGTATCTGTCCATGTCTCAGGCTGCCAGTGCCGGTGCTTATCAGATGCGACATGCCGTTCGTGAGGCTGCTGGAATCGTTCTTCGACATGGGGTTTGGCCAGCAGCATGTGAGCTGGCTCAGGTCTCGGATCGTAGTTTCAAAGAGCAGCGCCTTCAGTGGCAAGATGGTCAACTGCTTATCGATGACAAGCACAAGCTCGCTTGGACTGATATTCTCAAGAACCTCTTCCAGAAGAAGCTTATTTCTGGAGCGATGGTTCATACCTACTATCGTTCGCAATGGGCGAAGGCCGATTTCAGGATAGCGCCTCAAGCGGAAACCCTGCCCATTGATGCGCTTGCTTTACGCTCTGGCAAGCAGGCGAATTATACGCTGATGGACCGCGAAAAAGTTCAGTTACCTCCTTTTCAAAACACTCTGCTCGGCGTAGATATGTTCACTCCGTACGGACTTATTACCCTCGTTTCCGTTAATAAAGAAACGGGTGAGGTGAAGCTCGAACAAGCTGAAGGCTTTATCGATGTGGGAAAAATGGGTCAATATGATATCGTCGAAGGGCAAGTCACGGGCGCTTTGGCTATGGGACTCGGCGAAACTCTCTATGAGGAACTGCCTTTAACCAAGGGCGGACCCGGCGAGGGAGGCTGGAATTTTGGACGCTATCGCGTTCCCACGATGCGCGATATGCCGATCAATCGTTTCAAGTTAACCGTTATCGAGCCGATCAGCGGCGATCCACCCAAAGGCATGGCTGAAGTCGTTGAATGTGCTGTCCCCCCATCCATTGCCAATGCGATTGCTCATGCCACTGGAAAACGGTTTCGCGATTTGCCAATTAGCCCTGACAAAATTAAAGGAGCTTTCGCATGAGTGATAAAATTAAGGTCAATTTCAACCTGAATGACCAAGAAACAGTTGAAACACTCAGTCCTATGCTGATGCTCGCTGATTATCTGCACGAATCTAAAAATTTAACAGCGACCAAAGTTTGCTGCGGAATTGGTGTTTGTCGTGCCTGCACCGTAGCTGTCAAGCGTCCAGGGCAGGATACCTATGAGGCCACTCGTTCGTGTATTACTCCGGTTGCGAGTCTAGCTGGTGCCAAAATCAAAACGACAGAAAGTTTGGCCCAGGGTGATAAACTGCATCCCTTGCAAGAAGCCTTTCTGAAGAATTTTTCGTTTCAATGTGGATATTCAAGTTCGGGATTTCTTATGGGAGCTTATTCGCTGCTCGACCGCTTGAGCAAGGCGCCGGTTCCGGCGGATAAAGTGGATGACGCAATACTAGAAGGGGTGGGGGATAATATCTGCCGCTGTACGGGTTATTTTCGCTATTTTGCAGCTATTAAAGAAGTCATTCTTGCGACTCCGGGCTTAGTCAAGTCATAGTGGTAAAATTCGGTTATTGACCGAAAGCCAGCGAAAAACTCCTGGCTGAGGACCTGACTTTTACCCACAAATGGAAACCTCCATGAATTTAGAATTTTCATGGAGGTTTCACTGTCTGTGCTAGATGCATTCAAGTAAGCGGTTCCACCGACAAGATCTCACGAAAGCTTCTAAAATCCACTGCTTTTCAGAACTTGTCAGTGGTCTTTTGCTTTGAGCAAAAGTCTAAATCATCGACTCAATCACTTTGATTGAATGCGGGTGTGTTTGATGTAAACTACCTGGGAACCTTTTTCGCTTTTAAATTCTGTCGGTCTGGCGCTGCCGGGCAGTGCAAAAGCAAGTTCAAGTCGTTCACCTTCAATGCGATAGATTCCTAGCAATGACTGACCTTTAATCGGACCTTCGGCAGCAATGAGATCGATTTTCAAGGGAGCTTGTCCGCCAAACGTCTTGAAAGAACCTTTGCTTACTTTGCCATCAGGTGCCACGAGATCACAATTTTCACCGTAGATAATTCGTCGAGTTCCTACCATTTTAGTATCCGGCTCGCCCAATCGTATGGCTTCGTCTATCTGCCATTCGCCTTGAAAGGCTGGATCTTGAACGGATATCTCGTTTGCCCAAAGGGTCATGAGATTTTGAGCGTAAAAACCACTTAAAGAGATGGTGAAAAAAAGCACCAAAGAGTTAAACATTTTGATCTGCCATAAATAAAATTTAAAATGATCTATTCTGCCTGATTTTCTGCCTGATTTTCTGCCTGTTGCTCACACTCTTGCAAACTTAATGGATTGCTTTGGTCTCTTCTATAGTTCTAGCGCCAGTACCAAACTTGGGATTGGTTCGCCATGGCCAATCATTGCTATCGAAACGAGCATACTCTGGAAAGAAGGGGGTCTTGCCTCTCGACTCAAGTGATTTCTTTAAGGCATCACGGGAAGCAGATCCTAATAGTTCAGTATCCATAAGCATGTAGTCGTTGAAGTAGGCTTTTCCAAGGGCTCGATCATTCAA
>JBGSTF010000282.1:0-32580 GCA_041736645.1 Oligoflexus sp.
CTGGAGAACGGGAACCCGCTGCAGGTGGACTGCGTCGTGGGCGGCCACCGGATCCGTTTCGAGGGGGAGGATTTCCTGTGCCTCGCGCTTGACGGAGAAGGCCGGCTACACTCATATTGAGAGAAAGTATGCTGCCCATAATATTTTTCTTCAAACTCTTGCTGATTCGGGTCTGTGCGGAGCGCTGGTGCTTCTGGTGATTTTTACTGTTTGGTTCCGAGCCGCTGTTCGCATGAATAGGGGATTTCGTCATTCAGGATTGCTCTTGCTCTGGTGGGGAACTTTGCTCGGCGGAATCATGCAAAATAATCTCCGGGATAGCGAGTTTCTCTACGCTTTGTGGGCCAGCATCGGTCTGAGCTGTGGCTGCATACTCGCCTCAGGAGTGCACTTTGAATCAAACAGCCGAAGCCACCTCCAAGATCACTAATCCTGAGCGGATCACTCGTATTGTTGCACGAATGTGTGATGGTCATATGCAGGCCCTCATAAGAACTAAAGAAAATGCTAAAGTTGGTATTCGAGCTAATTTCAGTCAGTTTGATGGACAAAAGCAACCGCCCCAAATTGTATTCGACAAAATTTCCGAGTTGGGACTGCAAAAACTTGAAAAAGGCATGCCCGTCAAAATTGAAGTGATCGGTATGCCTTCGAAAGTCATGTTTGTATCGGTTATTTCAGAAAAAACGGCTGACGGTGTTCTCTGCAATATTCCGCATTCTTTGGTTACAATTGAACGTCGGCAAAACTCACGCTATCGTGTGACCCCGTCAGCTATGGCCTATTTGAGTTTCAGTGTTTGGAGTCCGGAAGAGGATGATCCGTCTTCGCCGCCTTTCTTCGATGCTTACAAAGGCCTTGCGAGCTGGATTCCTGTCTTGGATATCAGTGCTGGCGGCATTTGTATCCAAAGTCATTTTCCTTCGTTTATCAATGCTCTGGAAACGATCGAGCTCGATCCCAGAGCTAAGTTGCATCTGCCAATGAGTGCACCCATGGTCGTCCAGGCTGCTATTCGTTGGAGACGGCGAATTAAAAACCGGGTAATCGAAGACAAAAGAGAACGCTATCAGTTGGATTTTAGGCTTGGCATCGAATTTTTGGAATTGTCGGATGAATTTCAAATTAAAATTCGAAACTACTTACGTCAGCTCAGTGTGGCGGATGCGATTTAAAGGAGGGCAGCCTATGCGCGCTTGGCTCATTTTACTTGCGTCGCTCATGGGGGCCTGCGCCGGATATAATCCTTTTGCTGAAGAAACTGCTCCTGAGATTCAGAAGTCAACACATTCGGCTCCGGCTCAAGCTCAGGGCGCGATGCCTGCCCCAGCTTCTTCGACTGACATGGAGCTGCGTCTCGCCAAACTATGGGCGCGAGTCGATGATCTGGAAAATCAGCAGATCAGACAGAAAGAGCGAATGAAGCTTTTGGAAAAAGGCTTGATGCTCGGCATTGTTCCGGACGAATTGAAAGGTGAAAAGGTCCAGCTCAAAGATAAAAAGCCCAAGTCTGATTTGGAGATGGATGAACCGCCAGCTTCAATCAAAGCTGGCACTCCTCCACCAGTTGCCCAAGATTTATCTGCTAGCGAGAAGAGCAAAGATATTGCCGAATATCGTCGGCATTTGCAGATAGCACAGGATAAGTTCAATGCCGCCAACTATGGCCAGGCGATCGTTCACTATAATGAAATCGGCGAAAAATTTGATGATAGTTTGACCGAAGGGAGTCAAAACTACTGGATAGGTCTGAGCTGGTTTTATTTGAAGGAGCAGCAGCTAGCAGAACAAAGTTTTCGCAAACTGATCGATCAGTACAATCATAATTCCTGGGTTCCATATTCGCGGTTTTATTTGGCAAAAATTGATCTTAATCGCGGCTTGTCTGGTCGTGCCCGAGATCAGTTTAAACTGTTGATCGATGAATATCCCAATCAAGACTTGGGTGAGATGGCCCGTATGGAAATCGATCGCATGAGGGAGAAACTTTGATGCAAAAGTTGTCCCTGCTACTTGCAGCGATTTTAGTACTGCTTTTGAGTCAAAGAGCCAAGGGTCAAGAGCCATCATTGGAAGATCTGGAAAAAATGGGCTCGGAACTCGATCAAGACGAGCCTCCGGCAGAATTGAAAGCTGACGCTGATATTGCTCCGACCTCGAATTCTGCTCCAGGTCCAGCTACTCTCAATAATCAAAATATGCCAGCGACAGATAGCAGTGGCCTTGAGCCCATCGATGTTCGGAGCCGGATCAAGAAAGTCTTAGAACCCAATCTATTTGCAGGTGCTCCACCAGTCCCTGGCACCCTTCGTAACATGGCTCTCGGTGAAGCTCCCGAAGAGTATGGCGTTCAGGAAGGTGATAACTTATCTGATATCTGTGATCAATTGATCGATGAACCAAGTTATTGGCCTAAACTTTGGTCGTTCAATCCAGGAATTAGCAATCCGCATTTTATCTATCCAGGAATGAAGTTGCGATTTTATGCGGGCGATGCGGAAAATCCTCCCTTTCTGCAAGTTGTGACGGAAGATGATATTGTGCCTGTTGATAAGGGCGGTATACAGGAAAAAGAATTGGTCAAGGAAGACATCAGCGGAATGTTGATGCGTTCAGAAATTCCACAAAATCAGCAGGTGATTGATAGCAAGGATCTGCAATTGGCTGGCATCGATGACATGATCATGGTTGTGGGGGATCGCACTCCGCCTGATAAGGTATCCATCATTATCCCTGCCTTTGTAGTTGCTGAAAAATTCGAGGAGTTAGGATCGGTGATCGGCGGGTCGGCAGGATCTTACCTGATGGACAAGGGACAGGATGTCATCATCGATCCAGAAGGTGAGCTGCAGTTAGGGAGCAGTTTTACGGTTGTAAGGCAGATGGGTAAAGTGCGGACCCTTCATGGGAATGACTTCGTTGGTTACCGCTATGAGTTTATTGCCCAGATCCACGTTGATTCAAAAGATGAAGAAGAAAAAGTCTATCGCGCCAAAGTCATTTACAATCGGCTGGGCGTGCAGCCAGGAGACTTGGTTATCGCCTATAAATCCACCAAACGATTTCTGCCTGTGCGACCGCCACCAGCTATTAAAGGCACCAATCAACAGGTGGTAGCCTTCACCGAACCGTTCATGGAGGTGGGAGGTCGCGGTGGATTCCTGTTTTTTGAGCAGATCGAATCGAAGATGCAAGAAGGGCAAGTGTACAGCGTCATGCAGAATGTCAAAGCATCTGCTCCAATTTTTCTTCGCGATCAACTTCCTAATACCGAAAGCCAGGTGGCAAAAGTCTATATTGTCGATGCTTCTGGGGCTGCCGCTCTTGGGTTCATACTCAGCGATAGCCTGGAAGTTCGTCTTGGCGATCGTGCCACCCAGTAAGCCGTTGAATGTATGTCTGTTGGGGGCTTTTGATGTCCCTGTCTAAAACTTCCTCTGCCCAGTAGTTTTCTTCTCGTCGACGACGAGGAGGCTATATGTCCGTTATTCCCCAACTGGAAGCTCATATTTCCAATGTTCTATCGCAATGGATCTACCGATGGTTGGCTTTACCGATGGGTGATCCGGAGACTTCAGAAAGAATAAATTTAGCTCAACTAAAGATAGCTGATTGGACGGACTATATTATCTACCGTTTGGAATCTGCGATCGATCTTCCCCCTTGGCTGAAAATCATGCAAACAGGTCAAGTCAGTGCGGTCGCTCTGGCGACTCTCATTTGCGAAAACATCCGTCAAACTTTGGAGGCGGGTGGTGCTTTCATCGACTGCTACGATCCGCTCTATCCAACGCTGCTTCGCTGTATCAAAGATCCACCTAACTGCTTAACTGTCCTGGGCGTCTTGGAAACCCTGTCTCGACCAACAATTGGAATGGTAGGGTCCCGCAAGGCTTCTGGTTTTGCATTGCGTGAAACGGAGGATCTTGCAGCAGCCTTGGCAGCTGAGGGGGGTGTGATCGTCAGTGGCGGAGCCATGGGCTGTGACATCACAAGCCATATCGGAGCTCTGCGATCAGGCGAAAGGCCTTGTCCTACGATCGTTGTGCTTGCTGGTGGTTTGGCACAATTCTATCCAAGGTACAATGATAAAGCTTTTCAGCAGTTGCGTAAGGCGGGTGCGGTATTTGTCAGTGAAAGGCTCTGGGGTTATCCCGCAAGACCCTATGATTTTCCGGTCAGAAATAGAATTATTACCGGCCTTGTGCCAAGGCTTTTGCTTATGCAAGCCGGAGAGCGATCGGGTGCAAAAGTGACCGCCCAATTGGCACTCGATCAAGGACGGGAAGTTTTCGCCCTCGTGCATTCTCAGCAGGATGTCCGAGCAGCTGGTTCACAGCAATTGTTGGCGGAAGGCGCCACCCCGTTCTTTTCTGCACAAGACTACATGCGAATGGCATGGAATAACGAAGCTTGCGATGAGTTTGAGCGCGGTCTGGGTCGGAATCGCTCTGAGAGGAATTTGTTTTGCTTTCCCGGGGACAAAGACTTAGTCTAGAAGAAAGAACATTCAGCTTAAATATCGGTGACGTTGGTCGGGTGCAGACACCCCAATCGATTGATCCAATGGACGGGAGTGAGCATGCACAGTGTCACTTCACAGGCGACGTGGTGGTCTGTGGTTCGAGCCATGGCCGAGATGGTAATCTTCGGTTATGACGAGTTGGAACTCACCGAGCGCTACGTGAAGGAAGAGCTCTTGGACGCTGGATTTTCCTCGAATGATATCGAGGAAGCGTGCGCCTGGGTCGAGAAAGCCGTTAATTCTGGAACAGTGGTTGAATCCTTGGCCATGCTGCAAAACAAAAGCGAAGGTATTCGCATTGCAAATCCGATGGAACGGATTTGTTTTAGTGACAAAATCTGGTCGAAGATCGAACTTTGCCGACACAAAGGCATTCTTTCCAGCGACATTATCGAGCGTATGCTGGAAGGTGCTCGCGTGATTGATACCAGAGATTGGGATGATGAAGAGGTCAGCAATTTACTTGCTGAAATCTTTATTGCTGTCCTGTCTGGTTCATCCGAAGGTGATTTTCACGACATGTTCCAAGCCTGCGTGCCTGACTTTTACTGCTGAATATCTCGAAGCTTTGTCCCCTTTCTCACGTATGAAAGGGGCTTCCGTTGATCTGGAATACACTGATCGAGTCCTATTTTGTTGATCCGGACTTGGATGAAGTCTTGATCAATGGGTGTGACCAAGCGCTCCTCCTGAGCACCTCGGGACGAATCGTCCAAGCTTCTCCCTTTACATCACAAATGGATATGATTCAAGCTTGCCAGCAATTGGCTTGGAGCCAAAAGCTCCGACTTGATCCTTTGGCTCCTGCAGTTGGAGGAGCATGGGAAGGCTCTATTTCTGGGACAGTCCAGCAACTACGTTGGCATTGTCTTTTGCCTCCGATCTCGAGGGATGGGCCACTGCTCAGTCTTCGTCGTCATCGTTTGTCCTGTCTTCAGCTTGAAAATTTTCTTGAACCTGAATGGATGGCGCCTTTGCTTCAGCTCAGTCAGCAAGAGGGACCTCTCTTGATTGCAGGGCCAACCGGAGCAGGCAAAACATCACTGATGATGTCCCTTTTGCGAGTGACGGGCTCGTCTCTTCGAGTTGCGCTATTGGAGCAACTCGCGGAATTACCTCGCTTGGAGCCTGGATGGATTCGCTTGCAAGCGCAGGCCAATGATTTGGAGGGGCGCGGAGCTTTTAGTCTGAGCCAAAGCTTTGATGAACTCCTGAGACTAAGACCTGATCGCATCGTCATTGGTGAGTTGCGGCAAAAGGAAGAGGTTCGGGCGATTCGTCGGGCGATTTTGGCAGGACACGGCAGTGTTTGGTCAACCCTGCATGCATCGTCGCCGCAATCCCTGGCGGCAAGGCTTGCTGATCTTGCTGAAGAAGATGAGCGGATATGGCAGCAACTGCTCAGGGATCATCGACTGGGATTTATAGTGATGGGACGAGACTTTCCACGAGTCAAAAGTATGTGGCGATGGAATGCCGATGGACCTGAGCCGTTTCAGTGATAATGAAAAAAGCGTCCTCGAGGGAGGACGCTTTTTGCAAAACATATCTTCGGATTTATTTTTTTCTTCCGAAAATCACGGCGAAGATTCGTTTTATGATGCCAAAGAAAGAATTCGGTACAACTTCTGGCTGCCTTGGCTTGATGATGGTCTTGCCTCGAGGCTGAATAGCCTGAGACGGCTGATTGGTGTGCGCCTTGCGGTGGCGATTGCGTGGCTGACGATCTTGAGTTGCGGCAGCTGCAGCTTGCTCCTGGCGTGGACCGCGTCCTTTGCCTGGCTGCTTGCTGTCTGTGCGCTCTTTCGCTTCGCCTTTGTCTTGCCGCGCTTCGATCCGTGGACCGCCCGGCTTTCTTTCCGGCTTTGGCTTGTCCCCTTGTTGGGCGCCGCTGCGAGTTGCGGGATCGTTGGGTTTAAGACTACGGCCAGCAGTTCTTGGCTTATCACTGCGACCGCCTCTCCTCTCTTCTTTATCATTCATGCGGGCACCCTTGAATTCAGGATCTTTGTAAGGATTGCCGGCTTTGTCCTCAATCTGCAAATACGATTCGGGAAACCATTCGGTCTGGATCTTAACGTTTTCACCAAGATACTTCTCGATGTCGATCAGGTTGTGACCGTAATCCTCGCAGACTAAAGAATAAGCCGAGCCGCTTGCGCCGGCACGAGCTGTCCGACCAATGCGATGCACATAGTTAGCAGCTTCGTCAGGGAGATCAAAATTGTAAACATGCGTGATGCCAGAAATGTGGAGACCACGACTGGCGACATCAGTGGCGATCAGAGCTTTCACTTGACCGGCCTTAATGCGAGCGATCAGGGCAATCCGCTTTTTCTGCGGAAGATCGCCGGTGATCAAATCACATTCGACGCCATTGCCTGTGAGCTTGTATTGCAGCCATTCGGCCACAATCTTGGTGTTGGCGAAAACCACCGAGCAGACTGGGGCGTGATCACGCAAAAGACCCAGCATCACCTGCAGCTTTTGGGTCGAATCACAGATCACCGCATGCTGTTCAATACGTTCTGGTGTGATGACTTCCGGGTTTGCGGAAATATATTTCGGACTTTCCAAGTACTCGAAAGCCAGCTCTTTGACTTTATCGTTGGTAGTTGCCGAGAAGAGGAGTTTTTGTGTTTCCGGACTCAATTTGCTGAGGAAAAACTCGACGTCTTCAATAAATCCCATATCCAACATGCGGTCTGCTTCGTCACAGATGAACAGGCAGCATTCTTTGGTCGAAAAGATCTTTTTCTGGTAATAATCCTTGAGACGTCCAGGGGTTGCGACAATAACATCGATTCCCTGTTTGATCCGTTGGGCTTGCTTTTCGTAATCCACGCCGCCGAAGACAGCCATGCTGGAAATATCGAGCTGTTCGAATAGCAACTCGGCATCAGCCGAGATCTGCACAGCGAGTTCGCGGGTTGGTGCCAAGATCAATGCCTTGGGATAAGGACTATTTTCGCCACCCGCTTCTCTTAATTTCAAGAGTTGGTGGGCGATAGTGATCAGGAATACGCCAGTCTTGCCAGTACCTGTCTGAGCAAATCCTGCCAGATCCTGACCTTGGATGGTCTGAGGCAAACACAAACCTTGGATCAGGGTCGGTTTGTCCCAATTCAATTTGCGAATCGCCGCAATCAGTTGTTCGGCAAGAGCCAGTTCCTCAAAGGTCTCGACTGGAAAGAGCTGCTCTTCTTTGACAACACCCTCTTCGTCATCGTCTTCGTCCGCTAGGGCCAAAGTTGGTACAACAACCGAAAGAGGCAGATGATCGATAGTGATATCAGGTGTTTCATCGGTTTCGAGAATCCCGGCTTCTGGCAGATCCTCGTCACTGAGGGGGAGGGCCGCCGCATCTATGGACTCTTCGATAGCTGTTTCCGAACCTGGCTTGGAATTTGTCATAGGGTCTTCTTTGTCACTCATCGCGTCTTCCGCTGCTTTAAGCAGCTAATTTTTTTTTGAATTTAACCGATATCAAGGCATACAGCCACATAAAAAAGGTGCACGAATGGCAGAAATTCATCCCGATGACTTGGACGCACTTTTGGATGTCTCTGCTGCCGACAAGCCCGAATCGGGCGCTGAAACCGCTTTAGCGGTTGATGCTGGCGATGCTCTCGGGCCGACGGACGGAAGCGAGAAGGATACCTTGGAAAGCGCTGGGCTCCAAGCTGAACTCGAAGCGGGCTTCGAAATTCCCGTCGAGACTGGCGGAGCAAAGTCATTTTCTGGGCAAAATACCGGCGATTATGACACAGATCTTGGCGAAGCCTCGTCAGGAATTCTCGACCCTGAATTTTCGGAATCGAGCAAGGATCGGAGCGACCCTGTCGAGGACAAACTCATTCGCGACATGGAAGACGCCAAAAAAGCTATGGGTGAACTGATGGCGTGGAAGGAGGACCTTCGACTTCTTGCCATGCATCATAATACGCTAGGACCCTATTACGACAACTGGACCAAAGAGGCCAATTTGTTTTTCCGTCGACTTGTTATAATTAATAAGCGGCTCGAGACTCACAGGAAAAAGAAAAGGGCTTAACATGATCCGTTTGCGTAGCTTGAACCCCTGGCCACTTCTCACGTGTGGAACGCTCCTTTCGCTGGCAGCCTGTATGACACCAGCTGAAGAGCAGCAGATTAAAGATGATATTTTTGGTTTACAGTCCCGGGTGCTCCAGATGGAAAATCAACTGAGTGCCCAAGGTAAAGAAATCAGCACAGCGACTAATCGGCAGGAAGCCTCGATTGGGACGCGTATGGATAAAATTGCGATCGAGATTCAGCGGATCAAAGGCGATATAGACGCGCTCCGCATTGGCGTTTCTACCGGTCAGCTGCCCGGCGCGGATCCTGACCAAGAAGGTTCGGTCGCTAAAACCTTAAGTCAGATGTCAGAACGTTTGACAGCAGTTGAAGACAATCAGAACAAAATTCTGGGCGTTATCGACAAGTCAACCGATACAAAAAAATCGGACAAGAAGGAATCTGGCAAAGAGAAAGAAAAAGAAAAAGACAAAGCCAAGACGGTGGAAAAGAAGACATCCTCGCTCAAAACAGTGGATGACCTTCGAGCCGCTTATGACAAGAAAAAGTATAAGCTTGTGGCTGAAGAGGGCGCGAAATTTTTGACCACAGTTAAAGGTAAGAAAGACAAGCAAGAAGCCACCTATATCATTGCTGAAAGCATGTACAAGGCGGGTGAAATTCGCGAGGCAGCCTTGAAGTACAATGAATTCATCGAGAGTAAACCCAAAGAAAACATGTCGCATGCTTTGCTGCGCATGGGCGACTGCTTCAAGCAATTGGGTGATGCCGAAACGGCAAAAATCTACTATCAAGAGCTGATTCAAAAGTTTAGCAACACAGAAGAAGCCAAGCTCGCTAAAGACAAATTAGCCAAACTATAAATCGGACTCGTTATGACGCTCATCCTCGGAATCGAATCCAGCTGTGATGAAACAGCAGCTTCTGTCGTTCGTGACGGGCGACAGACTTTGAGCTCTGTGATCAAATCGCAGATAGATGAGCATCGTGCCTTCGGGGGTGTGGTGCCAGAGATCGCCGCTCGTGAGCATCTGCGGATCATCGATGCCATTGTCGATCAAGCGTTGCGCGAGGCGGGCTGCAGTCTTGATGAGATCGATGGCATAGCCGTCACCCAAGGGCCGGGCCTGATCGGCGCACTTCTGGTTGGGATTGCCTATGCCAAAGGTTTGGCTTTTTCCTGCAGCAAACCCTTGATTCCCGTCAACCATGTGGAGGCTCATGTTCACGGGGCCATTCTAGGGCTCGATGTGCAGGACCACGATCTCTATCCCTGTCTGGCTTTGGTGGTTTCCGGCGGGCATACCAATATTTATTTCATGCGCGATTCGATCAGCTATGAGCTCTTGGCTTATAGTATTGATGACGCCTGTGGCGAATCCTTTGATAAGGTGGCCAAACTTTTTAGCTTGGGTTACCCGGGTGGGCCGGTGATTGAGGAGCTTGCTCAAAAGGGGCACGCCGATCGATACCCCATGCCGCGCATGATGGAGCAGAAAGACAAACTGCTCTTTAGTTATTCAGGTCTGAAGACCTATATGGTAAACTTACGTGGTCGGCACCAGTCCGAGCTGAATGATCAGATGGTTCGTGATTTTTGTGCCGCATTTCAGGAAGAGGCCCTGGGACAATTGGTTCGTAAGTTGGAGGGTGCCCATGTGCATCGTCCTGCTGCGCGAAGCATCTTGATCGCTGGTGGAGTTGCCGCCAATCAAAGATTCCGGGCTCTGGCTCAATCGAAACTGCGAATTCCAGCATATTTTCCCCAACTGCGCTTTTGCTCCGATAATGCCGCTATGATTGCAGCTCTGGGTTATCAGCACTATGTGAAAGCGGAAGATCCTTCCCTCTTTAAGCAACTGGGCTGGGATGCCTTTTCCCGCTATCAGTTTGGCTAAATTTTTCAACCGTATTTGCCAAAATGATGATCTCCACGGGGATCGTCCATTGCAGGAGATCCATCATGTCTATGGGCGAGGACAGAATCAGACAAAAGAAATCATTGAGCCAAGTGTTTTTAAAGACCGATTGGCCCGTGCGAAAAGTTGTAGAACGGATTCAGCAGCTGCATGTTACGCGGGTACTTGAAATCGGACCCGGTGGAGGCATCCTTACGAGAGCTTTGATCGAGTGTCCTTGGAAGGTCACAGCGGTCGAAAAAGATCATCGCTTTGCCGAGAAATTAGAAGAGTACTATAACATGAAAAAGGGTGAGCTGCCGGGCAGTCTCACCATCATTCATCGAGATATTCTTAAATTTGATTTGGGTGAATGGCTGGACGAATCCAACGAGCCGACAGCGATTGTCGGCAATATCCCATACGGTATTTCAACGCCGATTGTGATGTGGGTCCTGCCCCATCTGCATCGACTCAAAGGGGTCGAATTTCTCGTTCAACTGGAATTTGCGTCCCGGCTGGCAGGTGCTGCCGGTACCAAAGACTATGGAAGTCTATCTGTCTATACCCAGCTCCGGGCTCAGGTCAATATCGAGTGCAAAGTCGATCGGACCTGCT
Source organism: Oligoflexus sp. (assembly GCA_041736645.1). Lineage (GTDB taxonomy): Bacteria > Bdellovibrionota_B > Oligoflexia > Oligoflexales > Oligoflexaceae > Oligoflexus. Next base: position 11,101 of record JBGSTF010000282.1, read on the forward strand.
TTACGCCTATTCCTGCCGTTGACAGTGCCTTGGTCTTTTTGAAGGTGAGGCCGCAGATACTGCCGGATGAATTTTTGCACAAAGTCGAATCAATTGCTCGGGTTTCCTTTACGCAGCGTCGCAAGAAGTTGCGCAATGCCATCAAACAATTTCTCGATGAAGAATCTCTGGCAGGATGTCCCATCGATTTGAATCGACGGCCAGACACCCTATTGCCTGAAGAGTATGTGGAACTGACGAAATATATTTATTCCGAATCATAGAAGGCCGGGGAGCTTTCGGCGCTGCTCTCCTAAGGCTCTTCATCAAAATCAGCATCGTCTTCGGGGACGATGAGTAGGTAGTTGTTACGTTCCTTCTCATTGGCGCCTTCTTCTGCTGCCAAACAGTAGCCAAATTCCTCGAGACAATCAGAAATTTCTTCCATAAAAGCGAGATAGGCTCCCTGCTGGGCTTTGGCTTTTTGCCTCAGTGCGTTGTCGTCCCAGGCGAGAACCAGCATCTCATCTTCGGCCATTTCAAGTCGATGCAAGGACCCAAAACGATTGTCGCGTCTCAGGATTTTCTCGACTTCTTTCTTCATCTCATCCAGCGTATGCGAGTCCATGACTTATGTCTCCTTGCCAGTGGAACAATTCGAGAGACATCTTCTAACAGCTTGGATCAAAAATTTCTGCCTAAAGTTTCTGATAAGCTGTTCGGATGAGTTCTTCAGTGCTTTCCCAGGCGATGCAGCCATCGGTAATACTTTGGCCGTAAACCAAAGGCTTCTGACTGAGATCCTGTTTGCCCTCTTGCAGATGGCTTTCCAGCATCATCCCCAAAATACGGCGATTACCAGCTGCATACTGCTGAAAAACTTCACGGAAGACTTCAGGCTGCCTTCTGTAATCCTTGCTACTATTGCCATGGCTGCAGTCAACAAGAAGCAAGCGCCGCTGTTCGGAGGATTTGATTCGGCTGAGACAGTCTTGGACATGCTCTTCACTGTAGTTGGGACCCTGGTTTCCACCCCGAAGAATCACATGGGCATCGGGATTGCCTTTGGTCTTGACCACTGCCGTCATTCCATCGTTGTCTATTCCGAGGAAATGGTGAGGATGGCGAGCCGAGGTCATGGCGTCCAAGGCGACTTGCATGCCACCGTCCGTCGCATTTTTGAAGCCAACCGGCATCGACAGACCACTGGCCATTTCGCGATGCGTTTGGCTTTCTGTTGTGCGAGCGCCGATGGCGACCCAACTGATCAAGTCGGCGATATACTGAGGCACGATAGGATCCAAAAATTCTGTGCCCGCAGGCAGATCGAGTTCCGCCACTCGCAAAAGAAAGTCACGAGCGATTCGTAGCCCGCGTCTGATATCGTGACTCCCATCAAGTTCGGGGTCATTGATCAATCCCTTCCAGCCAATGGTTGTACGCGGTTTTTCAAAATAGACGCGCATTACCAGAGCAATCTTGCTCTTCACTTCGCTGCGAAGTTTGGCGAGTTTTTTTGCATATTCCAATCCAGCGCCAACATCGTGAATAGAGCAGGGGCCAACAATAACCAGTAGCCTTTGATCCTGACCGCTGAGCAGGGACCTTAGCTCTTCTCGCCAGTGTGAAACCCTTTCCAGGATAGATTCAGAAGCTGGCACTTTGGCTTTCAACTGAACCGGCGAGGGTAAGTGTATAAATTCACTGACTCGAGTGTTCTCAATGGACTGCATGGCATTTCCCTCGTGTGTTTCAGGCGAATTTCGAATGGACCCTGACATTCAGGATTAGCTTAAGAGAATGAATTTTGGCAAGAAGCCTTCAGGTTTCGTAGGGCTGAAGGCACAAACTGGAAGTTTAATCGTCCTCATTGAGCAGCTTCACATCGTCTGGGTTGTAGGTGTCTTGAAAATCGAGATCGACGGTGCAATTGCCATTCACCCGACCCTGGCAGGCCAAGCGAATCGTACCATTTGTGTCAAGTTTCAGTCGTTTCAGGAGTTTTTCTTCATCGCTCTTCATGGGCGAGATGTGGTCCTGACCGCTGAGAATCTTAACAGCACAGGTTCCGCAGCGACACGCGGCGCAACCGAAGCGAATGTCGACTCCCGCCTTGCGCCCGGTGAGCAGAATTTTAGTGTTGGCATCGACTTCGACTGATGTTTGCGAGGGGACGAAGGTAACCTGCGGCATAGTGACTCTTTCATGGGTTGGCTTGCCCCAAGGCTAAGCCAACCTGTCGGAAGCGCTAGACCGAGACTGCAAATTCTCGCAGGGCATCGGTGAGCGACGTTTTCAGGTCTGTCGAAGCCTTGCGATTGCCGATGATATAGGCGCAGGATGTGAAAATCTTTCCCGTGCCAATGGCCTTCTCTTTGGTTCCTGGGACAACCACGGCTCTTGAAGGAATTTTACCTCGACTCTCCTTCATTTCGCCATCTCGGATATCGATGATTGGAGTCGAAGCGGTCAAGGTTACGTTTGCTGCCAGGACGGCTTCGTCTCCCACTTCCACACCTTCGACGACGATACAGCGTGAGCCAATGAAGGCTCCATCGCCGATGATAACAGGTTTAGCACTCGCGGGCTCCAGCACCCCACCCAGTCCGACTCCACCTGATAGATGAACATTGGCCCCAACCTGAGCGCACGATCCAACCGTAGCCCAGGTATCCACCATCGTGTTGCGACCGACAAAGGCTCCGATATTCACATAGGAAGGCATGAGAACCACGCCGGGTTCCATGAAACTTCCGTAGCGGGCAGTCGCTGGAGGAACCACTCGAACCTTGAGCTCATCATAGTTTCGTTTCAGAGGAATTTTGTCATAATAGACGAAAGGACCGCAGTCGACTCGTTGCATTTCCATGACCCGAAAATATAAAAGAATGGCGGTTTTAATCCAAGCATGGACCTGCCAGCCATCGCCTTGCTTGGTGCAAATACGGATCTCACCGCGATCGAGAAGTTTAATCACTTCCTTGATGATGTGATCGCCCTCTTTGGCGACTTCGGGTTTGCCATTCGCAACGGCGCTGTCGATCGCTAGGATATCGCGTTCCAACTGCTTGATGTCCATCTCACTCCGTCCTCATTTACCAGGCCGGTATCGTCGCCAATTCTCCTTGTCGTTCGAGTTTTGCTCCAAACAGACGCAGCTGACTGGCGATACGATCACGGGCGTTTCGATAGCGTGCTAAGGTTTCCATTCCGCTTTCGTCCTGCTCGAATCCTGCGGGATCTTCGATCGGCCAGTGCAGGCGCACAGTCCGTCCTGGCAGGGTCGGGCAAAGCTCTTCTTTGCAGAGTGTAACCAAGTAATCCAGACCTTCTACAAATCCTGGGGGTAACTCGTCAATGGACTTTGATCGTAGATTTTCGGTGGGAATGCTCATTTCCTGAAGAACGCGGAAAACGCCTCCGCGGACCTGACCGAGAGGTTGGGATCCGGCACTGGCCACTTGAACTCCGGGTAGCATGCGATGCGCCAAGGCTTCTGCAAGCTGGCTTCTGGCTGAATTGGCGACGCACATGAAAAGAATTTTCATACTTGATCTCCTCAAAATAAGCCATTTAAGACCAGATGATCGGACAGTTTTGTCCGGGATTTTCTAAAATCTTGAGAGAAGGGCTTCAGAAATGCAAGCTACAAGACAGAAATGTAGGAAATCCCCCAGGCGCAGCATAGAGAGTATTTTTGTCGTGAGGAATACTAGGTGCTAGTTGAGCAGCAGCCAGGTTTCACCTAAAAAGATGGAATCTTGCAGCGAAAGTCGGCAACGCAGTCCGTGCTGAGCGTTCATGGCTGGAAAATTATGCTTACAAAAAAAGGAATGAAAGCCCTTTTGCTTTTCACTGCCCTGTATGATGCTCCTGAGCTGCGGTTTTTCGATCAACTCACCATCAATCGTCCATTCCTGAGTGACTCGTTCCCGCACTCCGGGAGGAGCCACAATCGGGGCGACGCAACAGACACTCGAGCCTTCCCGTAAACTTCCTGTGAATGATGCCAAGCTCCATCGCGTCGGCAGTGACGTGACCCCTCGTTCTTTTTGGTCCTCATTGATCGCAAAGTGGGGCTTGTCCAGCCAAACAGAAAGGATTGGAAATCGAAAGGCGGGTGGCAAAAGAAGAAGATTGATTAAAGTTAGAATTTGGAGAATAGCCGAACTGATCAGATGCGGGCGGTCAAGGCGAGTAGGTAGGAGTGTGAAAGCAGCCGCTGCCGCCAATCCCCAATAGAATTCCATCAGATGTTTGGGCCATAGAAAGGGAAAAAGAAAACTGGTGGCGCACAAGACACTCCAGAGGCGCAGCAATTGCCGATAGAGCGTGATGGCCAAAAGTTTCTTCCACCAGCCATCCCAAAGCGTTGTTGCCAAAAGAACAAAGGTTATGGCGAGGTAGACCCAGTGCTGGCTGATCATAAAAAAAGGCAGACAAAACATGAGGATATATTGTGTCATGTTTTGTGTGAGCCATTGACTCAACCAGTTCGCAGCTTTCAGCCGAGGCGATGACTTCCCTTGCTGCTCGTGGCGAGTCGCGATTTTTCCAACGAGATTGAGGAATAAAAAAACCGGCACGAGTGCCATAAGAAAAATAGTCAGCCGCATAGTGTGCTGAAAATCTCTTTCCATAGAAAAAACCGAATAGATTCCATAGGCAAGAAAGAGCAAAGAAAGGGTTTTGCGAGCTTGATGGTGCATGTCGTATCCAGAACTCGTGGTGTGGAACCCATGGCTCATCCATGATAACCTGAACGAGGGCCGGACAGTAGCAGAGGATGGCAGAAAAGTGCAGTCGAAGTTTTGACTTCGGACCTTGGAGGAGGGGCATAAGGAATGATGCTAAGGATCCGCTGCTTGTCTCTGTTGATCATCGGCCTTGCAGCTTGCAAGACAGCCACGGTAGCGCGCGTTTCGAGTCAGCAATTTTTACAGGCATCGACCCAGCCCAAATCCCTACCACTGACTGCTTCCAGCGACAATATCCGCGAGCTCAGCGGGGTCGCTCGCGTCCAATCTGATTTGACGTGCACGGGGGTTTATATTGCGACGGGACCTAAGGCGGATCATCCAGCGTACCTGCTTACTGCTGGACATTGCCTGATCAACTTTGAGAAGGACAGCTCTGCTTTTGCCGTATATCGGAACGCTTTTCCAAGAATAGAGCCCAACGCTGTGCAGTTCCGATACTTTGCTGATGAGTCCGCGTCCAAGGGTGGGACAGACGCAAAAGATTTTTTATTTCGAATGGGCCGCGTCCATTATGCGACGATGAAAGGCCTAGATCTGGCGATCGTGGAATTGACGAATGAAGACTCCGGATTAGAAATTTATGAACTGACGGAGCAGAGTCGAATTCAGCAGGAATATCCTGAGTTCCACGCACCCAGAGCTCTGACGGTCTTGGATCTCGAAAAAGCTGGCATAACACCTTTGCCACTGGCCACCCAGGTGCCTGGATTTGGTGATCCCATTCGCATTGTGAGTGCACCTGCAGATCATGCATCAGAAAAATTTGATGGTTTTCTACGCGATCATCGCTGTCGGCATGAAGGCCAGACAACAGTGATCGAAGGTATTTGGCATTGGTACGACCTCGCCCGCAATGATTGTACGGATATCCTTCCCGGAAGTTCAGGTGCGCCTATTCTCAATGCTCAGGGGGAAGTATTCGCCATCGTGAGCACCAGCAGCCGAGATGCTGTGAGTCAGGATTGTTATACGGGGCAGCCCTGTGAATTGACAGAGCAGTCTTTTCAAGTTGCGCAAGGTCGAAACTACGGGACAGTCATAACCGGGCTTAAGGAGTGTTTCGATCAAGAGGGCAAACTTGATGTTAAGCGAACGGCTTGTGGCTTGGATCATAGTCAATATTCCTCATTGATCGATCTGCCAGTGACCCCGCAAAATCCACAATTATCTAGTTCAAAGCCCAAGGCGTGGAATCTTGTATGGAAGCAAAATGAAAAAATTCCCTTTCTTTATCGATTTAAGCTTGGTTCGATGAACGCTATGGACTGTCGGGACGGACAGTCTTACAGTTCATCCAAGTCCAGCATCGATCAGGGTTTACAGAGCCTGCCACTACCTTCTGTGCCAGGACTCCATGCACTCTGCGTGATTGCGGAAGCAGACTATGCTCGAGATGATTTTACTCAGCCTATCGTTGTCGTCATGAATATTGACCAGCGTCCACCAACTTTAGCAGTGCATCTCATCAATCATCCACTCACTCAGCAGCCCTTGATGGCAGTTCGCAAAAGTTGTCAAGATCTGGCGATTGGAGCCAATCTAGAGCAAAGGAAAAAGTGTGCGGTTGCTATCGTCTCGTTTGAAACCGAGGCACCTGAGCTTGTCAAATTTCTCTATGGCTGGATTGGTCCAAAATCCAAAGAATGCAAATTGGAAGACACCTTGAGCCAAGGACTTCATGCCTCAATTCCGGTAAATTTATTACCAGCAAACCTTTGTGTTTGGGGAATCGACGGCGCAGGCAATCGAGCTCAGGAGCCTACTCTTCATTTCATTCGTGCGGCGACTCGGCGCGAAATCATTGATGCTACAGATGTGCTTGTTGATTGAAGTTCGCTCTGATAAAAGTTTGGCACTTTCTCTGCTCTTTCCAGGTAATTATATGTATATACTTCAGAAAATTTTCCATGAATTTATTTCCATGCAATCCAAATAGGGATATAGTCCAACTAAATTTCGTAGGTTTGATCGAGCCACAGAAGATGGCAAATCGCTAGATAATGGCGGAGTAACTCCTCAAACCCAGTCAGATTGGTGAATCCGATGCAATCAGAACTATCCAGTCATTCCGAGCAGCAAGGGGCTTCTTCCTCGGCGATCAAGCCCTCCACTATAGATGACGACTCCTTGATTGATCTGGAAGTCCTCAAAGTGGTGAGCAATCACGGTGGTGATGCCGCCTTTCTTTTCTACCTATTCACTCTATTTGAAAAGCACGGCCTACAGTCTCTGAACGAGCTGCAAGAAGGCATCAAGCAATTGAATCCTCAGGCTATCCATCATGTTGCCCATAGGTGGCGTGGCAGCTGCTTGAATGTGGGAGCGCAGCCACTTGCCGCTCTTTTGCATGATCTGGAGGAAAGACCGATCTCAGACGATACTGATCGAGCCGAATTGGAAGAGGTCTGGAACTTGTGCTCGGAGATATTCACGAGAACTTGCCGACAGCTTCATAGTCAGCTTCCCCAGCCTCAGCCATCTTAAGGCAGAGCTAAGCATAATTCTAGAGCCCGATCCGAATGAGCCGGTCGGGCCTTTTTTTGTGACTAAGGAATCTGTGGCAACGACATTTCAGTGATCCTGACGGAATCCTGAATCAATTTTACACCATAACGGTCAGAAGCTGGATTTGTGTAGAGTGGATCTCTGGTATCGGTGACAACGACCAATCGATGTCCAGCGGCAACATCATATCCGGTAATATTGAGATCCAAGCTCAGCTCCATGGGGCTGGTATCTGAAGCCCTTCGACTTACGACCCCGTGAGTGATCAAAGTGCCTCGTCCCCAAGCGTCTCGATCGTAGAGATAGACAACCATCTGGATGGGGCCGGTGTGAGGGGCCAACCAAATTTTAATCTGAGGCGCACCGCGGAGTCGAGTGGATCGAGGCAAAGGTTCGGTGGTATAGATGGCTGCATAGCGTCGATCAATCTGCGAAAGCTGCTTGACGACTGGCACATTGAGGGTGGCATCGGCAGTATCCGAAAGTAAGGGTATGCCGCTGGTTGCTCCGGAATCAATGTTGCCCGTGAACGCCAGGATTTTCGTTGCACTCAATTCATTGGTGTCAACGTTGGAGTCGCTTAATTCATTGACGGCCTTCAAAGTGGTCGATGTCTGTTTGTTGACCAAAGTGGGAAATTGATCAAAATATTCGCGGCCTCTTTCGGTCTGAAAGGAAATCGGTGATTGCTCGGAAACTCCATTGTCTATGCCCTTGAGCCAATAGTCGAACCAGCGTTGAGTTTCCGTCCAGATAGGACTTGGAAGTCCGAATAGGCCAGGGATAGCGGAGCTGGCATGAACACCTTTATCCAAATAGAATGCTTTAGGCCCTTGTAGCTTTTCATAGAACTCCCGCATCTGAAGCGGGGGAAAGAGTGCATCCTGGTAGCTGTTAGCAACGAAGACCGGCGCCCCTCGGGCATTGATTTTATCAATATAGGTAAGCGGGGATCGTGCGGTTGCCCAGCTTCTTACGGCATCGACATCAGTGTTCGCTTTGAGCCTTTTCACCTGGGTGTCGATTTCGGGATCCAATCGACCCAGGATTTTGCCGGAGATCAGCAAGAGATTCAGCCAGACTTCCCGAATCGTATCGCGACCGTAAAGTGATTGCTCTAAATTTCCCCAGCCACTCATAGCCACGGCTGTTTTGATGCGTGCGTCATGGGCCAAAGCCATCAATGAGATACCCGCTCCATAAGAAACTCCAGCCATACCAATTTTTGAGACATCAAGTCTGGTATGAGCGTCCAACCAATCAATCATGGCACTGACATCGCCGAGGTCATTAGGACCTGCAACCGACACGAGGCCTTCCGAGGAACTAAACCCACGTGTTGCATAGCTGAGAACGATGTAACCTTTAGCGGCGAATTTTCGCGCCTGCACATCGTACTCATCTTCGGTCAAGGACCATGAGTTGACAAAGATGATGGCTGGTCGATCACCCGGAAAATCGCGTTCCTTGGGATTGAATAGAATCGCCGCGAGTTCCGTTCCGTCGAATGACGGAATCCGAAGCCTTTGGGTTTCGAATTTATCTCCCCAGAGATCCGCTTGCAGTTGATAGTTTTCTGGTTGTTGTGATCCACAGTGGACGGTGAACAGGAGAAAAAAGGCAAAAAGATACCGATGCGACCGATTCAGTGTCATTGTGATCCCCCCGGATGATGACATGAAAACTGGCAACGAACAGGTGCCGAAGGTGATGGGCGAGATCTCTTTCGACCGGACTCTAAATTTTTACGAGCAAAGAACTTTGTACTTTGGGCGCACAATAAGTCTGACTTATCTATAGGGGGCTTGTCCATTAAATTCTTCGGAAGCACACACAGTCAAAAAGAACAGGCATGGGGTGGGAGAGAACTAGGCTAAGGGATAACTTTCGAGTAAAATGAGCGCTGCAAGATTCGCAGTTCAGGAGATTTCGCATGAGATACGTTTTCCTTATGAGCCTTGGTCTTTTGCCTGTGACCGCCCTCGCAACGGAGCCTGAGAAGAACGCCGAGGGTTTTCAAGCCGCTCGTCAATACACGGGTGAATTGCTCAATGATAAGCAAAGTTTCGGCGGAAAAGTTGTCGAAAAAATAGATGTAGCGGACTATACCTACGTGCAGTTTTCCCATGGTAAAGAAAAACTGTGGCTTGCTACCAGTAAGGTCAGCGTAAAGAAGGGAGACATTGTCTCCTTTGAAAACGCTCAGACTATGCATAAATTTCACAGCAAAACTTTAAATCGGACTTTTGATGAGATTTACTTTGTCACAAGTCTCAATGTGTCATCCCCAGCCAAATGAATTACGAAAGTTTGGGCCTGTCGGGAAGATAGTCCAGCAACATAACAATGAAGCAGAGTTCTTCCGACAGTTCCTTTAAGGCATCATATCGGCCCGAGGCGCCGCCATGTCCGGCGCTTAGTTCGGTTCGAAATGCCATAAGATTTTTATCCGTTCGATAGTGGCGAAGCTTTGCCACCCACTTGGCCGCTTCCCAATACATCACACGTTTGTCATGAAGTCCTGCTATGACGAGCATGTGGGGATAAGCTTGTTTCCGCACGTTATCATAAGGCGAGTAGCTCTTGATAAGTGCATAGTCGGACGGAACATTGGGATTGCCCCACTCTTGATATTCCAGAGTCGTCAGGGGCAAGGTATCATCCAGCATGGTATTCAAAACGTCCACAAAAGGGACATTGGCCACGATACCTAGATAGAGCTCGGGTCGTTCATTCGCCACGACGCCCATGAGCATGCCGCCGGCACTGCCGCCTTCGCCTACAATCCAGCCGGCTTTGGTCAGGCCCTGTTGAATCAGGGACTCGCTGGCGTCGATGAAGTCGTGAAAGCTGTTCCATTTCTTTTGCAGTTTGCCGTGCAGGTACCATTCGCGGCCCATATCCATTCCGCCCCGCACATGAGCTAAAACATAGACATAGCCTCGATCCACAAGGCACAGACGATAGCTGGAAAAATCTGCATCAATCGTCTCGCCATACGATCCATAAGCATGCAGCAGGATGGGGCGAGGTTGATCGAGTCCAAAGTTTTTATGATGCAAGACTGTGAGAGGAATTTTAGCGCCATCGCGTGCCTTGGCCCAGATCCGCCTGACGACATAGTTGTTCTCGTCGAAATTTGGATCGGGGATTTGTCTTTTTTTGAGTAATGTCCTTTGATGGTTGGTGACATCATACTCATAGAGAGTCGAAGGGAGGCGGGGGCTGGAAACCCAATAACGGAAACTGGTGGAGTGATAGTCTCGTCCACTGCTAGCGCTGACGTCGTAAGCTTCCTCGTCCATTTTTAGATAGGTCGGTTCCATTTGACCCTTTATTTGGAGCTTCAATCGAGGCAAACCATCATAACGTTCGGCCAATATATAGAAGTCTTTGAAAATCAACAGACCCTCGACAAGGACACCAGGTAGGTGGGCTTGGATATCCACCCAATTGGTGCGATCGGGATGTTGAATCGGGGTTCGAACGACACGAAAATTTTCTGCATTCAAGTTGGTCAGAATAATGAAGTCATTCTCTTGATGCGTAACTTCATATTCATGACCTGCGCTTCTTGGTTCGATCATGAAAAAGTCATAACCATTTTCAGCCACTCGATGAGCTCTGACTTCGTTGGCATCGTATCCATGACAGACAATGAACAGGTACTCATCACTTTCTGATGCATCCAGCCCAACAAAAAAACCGGAATCCTCTTCATGATAAACGAGGATATCTTCTTCTTGAGTCGTGCCGATTCGATGGTAATAGACATCCAAAGGTCGATCGTGTTCATCAAGCTTAACATAGAAAAATTCGCTGGAACTTTTCCATTCAAAACAGGAGGAATTACTGGTAATCCTGTCCTTAAGAGTTCGTCCTGTTTTAGTGTCCTTGATGCGAATTGTATATCGCTCTTCCCCGTCGGTATCAATGCCGTAGGCGACATATCGATGATCATGGCTGATATCGACAAAGCCTAAGTCGCAAAAATCGAGATCTTCTGCGAGTTTATTGTGGTCCAAGTAGATTCTTTCAGGTGCATCTAAGGTCTGAAACTTGCGGCAATAGATGGGATACTGTTGGCCTTTTTTGTAGCGGCTGTAGTACCAATAGTCATTGTCTTTCTCGGGGACGCTGCTATCGTCTTCCGCAATGCGACCTTTCAACTCTTCGTAGAGACGTTGACGAAGTTTTTGCCGAGGTTTCATGACTTTCTTAAAGTATGAATTTTCAGCTTTCAAGTAGGCCAGGGTTTTTGGATCATCTAAATTTTCCAACCATCGCCATTCATCGACTTGGTGCAGTTTGGTTTTGGGTCGAGTGCGCCGCTTGGGAGCTGAGGGTGGGATCAGTTTCATGCAGATATCCAAACAGGTTGTCAGCCAATTACGCTTGGCAAGATGGTCCATTCTGCTTGAACCCAGAAACCTGTGCAAGATGTTTTGCGAGCCAGCGGTCCTGCTTTAATGCTTGTCATAGCACTGAATCACTTCACCTCTGGTGAAGTATTTCGTGTTACACTTTTTGCAGACATATTTGGCACTATCGCGAAAGAATTTGTCTTCGCCCTCGCGATTTCTGCCCGTTTTGACTTCAGCGGCCTTTTGCTCAATATTCGCGGCTGCCAAATCATCAGCTTTGAGAGTGGGACCTGTATCGTCTTCGGCTGCTGCTTCCGATCCATGGCTATCGAAGCATTGGATGACTTCTGCCTTGGTGAACTGCTTTTTATTGCAGCTACGACATACGTATTTGGCACCGTCTCGGAAGAATTTTTCTTCTTCACTTTTATTCTGTGAGCGCTTAGCGCGTATGTTTTCTAGATTTTCTTTTTGAGCTGCTGCGGCGATTTCTTTGGCTGTTTTCTTTGGTGCAGCTGGACCCGTGACCCAAACCTCTTCTTCCTCTTTATGCCCATCAAAGCAGGCAACGACTTCATCCCGACCGAAATACTTGCTATTGCATTTTTTACAGACATACTTTGCGCCGTCGCGGAAGAACTTGGAGTCGGAGTCTTTTTTCTTCGCTACTCCAGCTTTTGCTTGTTCACGATGGCGATCATAGCAAGCGATGGCTTCCTGGTACTTCTTGTACTTTTGATGGCATTCATGACAACGATAGGAATGGCCTTCGCGATCGAATTTGCTGCCCTCGGCTGGATGCACCGGAGCGTCTTCAATGGGCTCTGGTGGAGCTTGAGCAGCAGGCGCTTCAAGAGGAGCTGGTTTCTCAACGGGAACGCGTGCAACGGGCTCACCAGAAGGAGGCGCTTTTTTGGGCTGTGCTTTGGCTTGAGCAGGAGCAGCAGGAGCTGAAGGAGGAGGCGGTACATGTTTCAGCGCGGCGATAGAGTGGTCAGCGCCAGCGAACGCAGCTAGGTTCTTTAACTTTTCTTCCCGAGATTGCGGTGCTTTATATCGTGCTTCGGCTTCGATCTTCCTTTGAATTTCTTGCTTACAGGTTTTGGCGCATTCCTTGGCCAGAAGCATCTTGTCATAGACGCGTTTACAGTAAGTGCAGCGATACACTGTGCCTGTCTTTTCCTGCTTGTTAGCGATGGGCTCTTGAGCCATGTATCGCTTGATACATTTTTCCAGACAGGCTTCCGCTTGGGCTTCATTTCCATAGCGGTTGCCGCAGAGACCGCAGATATGAAATAGGCCCTGTTTCACAACCCGCCTGACAGCGTTGTCTTTAGGTTTGTCTGGGGCCCGGTTTGAAGCCATAGATCGTTTGGTCCTAAAAGGTATGAATGCCAAAGGTTTTATCGGTTTTCTGGCCTTAAAGTGAAGGCTGGGGGCAATAGGAAGCGTCGAGGGCAGGGGGACTGGTTCCTACCTAAATCGTAACATGCTGATATTATTGAATTTATGAATTTAGAAAGGCCCAAAAAATATTTGACATTAACCAAATGCCCAGCTATTTATGCAGCGTCAACAAAACGGTTACAGCGCGAGGAACTCATGAGCTCCAAGGTTACCTACCTTTCGACTCGCAGCCTAGCTGCCTACGAAACAATGCTGATCGAGTCATTTGTCCAGCAGCAAAGGCGTGATGCGATATTCATCCGCCTGAAAATGCTGTTAATATGGTCCGGCTTTATAGGTATGGCCTCGCTGGCCCTCATTCTGCCAATCTTTATCCAGGACTTTTTACGCAGCTTTGGCTTTTGATCAGCGTGAAATCTCCGAGTCTTCGCAGCTTTACCGAGTCGATGCTCGTCCTGTAAACTGAAAGGCAGATCGCTCTGAGACCTTCAGACGATCCAGCTTGCCAGGGAGGGATCAAGCATGAGCAATTCCAAGAAAAACTCACCCGATGTCACCAACAAAATGAGCGACGAGGCCTATCTTCACGGCTATTCCAAAGTGGAGCAGGATCGCCTTCGCCACCAGGCTCGTTTCACCGAGCAAAGCATCTATCGCAACATCGATTTAACTGGGATTGACGTCCTGCTCGAAGTGGGCGTTGGTGTCGGAGCTCAATCAGAAATTATTCTCAGGCGATATCCCGAACTAAAGATAGTAGGGATCGACCAAAATGAAGCTCAATTGAAGAGTGCACAGGAGTCGTTGGATGGCATTCCCTGGGCTAAAGGTCGTTATGAGCTCTTGCAAATGGACGCCACCAGTATGGACTTTGACTCCCTGAAGTTTGATGGAGCATTCATTTGTTGGGTGCTCGAGCATGTTCCAACGCCGGAGCGCGTTCTGAGTGAAGTAAGGCGAGTGCTTAAAAAGGGTGGTCGGATTTTCATTACAGAGGTGATGAATCACTCGTTCTTTTTGGAGCCCTATTCGCCGAATGTCTGGAAGTACTGGATGGCACTCAATGACTTTCAGCATGAGCAGACCGGGGACCCTTTTATTGGTGCAAAGCTGGGTAATCTTTTGCTTGCACAGGGTTTTCATGACATCGATACACGCGTTCATACCTGGCATTTTGATAATAGAAATCCCGATAAGCGTAAGCTCTATATCGAATTTTGGTCGACCCTGCTTTTGAGTGCCAAGGACCACCTTCTTAAGTCGGGGGTGATCGATGAGGAAACCTTAAAGCTTGCTCAGACAGAGCTACGGCAGGTGGCTAAGGATCCGAATGCCGTATTCTATTTTTCATTTATGCAGGCGCAAGCCGTTCGTTGAACACTATTATTTCATTCGTGCAATAACGGGCAGGTGATCGGATACTAGGTCGCGGTAGGATGGCACCATGTTTTCGAGCTTCGGCACGAGGACAGTGTCCAGCTCGACATTTTTGGTACTGATCATATGATCAATCATCTGTCTGGCGTTGGAGAGAAACGTATACTCTCCCGCCAAAGCAGGTTCTTTGGTTTGGAACGTATAATTCTCGGGCTGATCCATCCAAGGACTGAAAACATTCAAACCAGCAGCATAAGTGACCCGTTCGTTGAAGTCACCCATGAGCAAGACGCGAACTTCGGGAGAGCGGGACTGTCGGTCTTTGACATAGGCTTCGAGATCCTGGTTAGCCTTTTCTCGTCTTGCTTGGCTGTCACCTTCCGAAGTTGCTTTCAGGTGCAAGACGATCGCATAGATTTCTAGCCCAGCTTTTTCACCTGTTTTGATGCGGAAATGAGCTTCGAGAGGCGGCCTTGGAAATGCATAGTTCTGGCGCTCAAATAGCAATTCCCAACCGAGCAATTCTAGGTCAGTTTCTCGATAGAGGAAGCCGACTTTCTGATTTTTACCCTGTCCGTACTCATGCGGAGAGAGCAAACCCTTATAGCCGGGCATGGTGTCGACGAGCTGCTGAAAGGCGATCTCGTTGGCGATCTCTTCCACCCCAATCAAATCGACATTCACTCGTTTCAGAACTTCACCGGCTATTTCTGCTGTTCGTTCTGACTTGGGAAAGTTTTCGATGTTCCAAGCTGCAAATTCAATATGTGCTGCATCTCCCACTTGAGGGATCTCAGTGAAGGTGCCAGGATCAAGGCTCGGTTTTGGAGTGGGCGATGGCTGCGGTGTTGGTCCGACCGGACCTGGGTCGGGCTTTGTTGTGGGATTGAGTGGTCCCAAGGGGGAATCAGGTAGCTGCGGTGGTTTGGAATTCGAAGCTGAATCGGTGCAGGCAGCCAGGGTCAGGACCAACCACGACCATAACATAATGTGCTGACTGAGCTTGCGGACCAGGATTCTTTGCATAAAAGGGATCCTCAGATTCGATTCACAGGGAAAGGTCACAGTATGAGATGCCGGGTTTCACGCATTTCTTAGCACACTCAGGATAATGTCCCCACTGAAAACTGAGCATGGATTGCAAAAAAGAATTCATCAAGCGCCTCCGCAAATATGTCGCTGATTGAGAAAGTATAAAAAATACGGGAGATTATCTTTGCATAAACTGAAATTGCGTCGACCTGTCGACTTGGGAAGAGTTCGGCGACTCTGGCAAGGACTGAGTCTGTTTTTGTGGGTGCTGCCTTCATTAAAGGTGGCTGCGGCTTCAACATCCACGCCAAGCGAACTCAAAGAGTGTCAGCTCCCGGCAGGGGACTGGGCTCAGTGTCTCCATGTAGAAGTTCCAGAAAATAGGAGAAATCCTGAAGCGCGGAAGCTGACATTGCAAGTTGTTGTGATGAAGGCTTTGGCTCCAAAGAAGGATGCTGAACCGATCTATCTGTTAGCGGGTGGTCCCGGGCAATCGGCAAGCGAAGGATTCATGCCTTTGCCGGAGACTTTCCGCCGTCTGCGTCGAACCCACGACTTGGTGCTAATCGATCAGCGCGGCACGGGCCAAAGCCATCCTTTGCGCTGTGTTGATCCCAAGGATTCCAGATGGCAACTCACCTTTGATGAAAACTTGAGTTTACGAAATGTAGAAGCTTGTGTGCAGCGCATGCGCTTGAATACAGATCTCACTGCTTTTACAACCGATGCTGCAGCTGAAGACATGGAAGCCGTTCGATTGGCGCTTGGCCATGAAAAAATTATTTTAGTGGGCGTGTCCTATGGAACTCGTCTGGCGCTTCGCTATGGGGCCCTCTATCCCAATGCAGTGGCAAGACAGATTCTGGAAGGAGTTATTTCCCCTGACGTGAATCTATTTCGCGAGGATCAAGCCCTGACGGATAGTCTTCAATCTCTTGCAGCTCTCTGCCGGAAAGATGTCGATTGCCAGGCATACGGTGATCCTTGGGTCCACTACCAGACTCTGCAACAAAGCTGGAGACGATTGCCAAAGGTATCAGTGAAAGATCCAAGAAGTGGACAGTTGCGTGAAGTTGTTTTACGTCCTGGCTTACTGGATGGATTTGTCCGAAGCCTCTTGTATGCCCCTGTCGATATGTCTATCTTGCCAGCCATACTTCAGGCAGCTGTGGGAGGCGATTTGGGCCCACTCATGGCCAAAGCCCTTGGCTCTGATTTTGGTGTCTATGATGGTCTCTATTTGCTTTTGACTTGTGCTGAGGATTTCCGTGACATGGGTCCACCTCTGTCCTCGTTTCAGAGCTCAATCGCCGAACAGTGTCGTCTCTTGCCTCAGGTCAGTCTGCCTGCCGATTTTCGTAAACAGCCGGTGAGCCAGGTGCCGAGTCTTTTTCTTTCGGGAGGGCTTGATCCTGTGACTCCTCCACGTTATGCGGATCGTTTGAAGGCGTCGCTGCCGCAGAATACTCATGTGATTTTGCCCGACTATGGGCATAACATTAGCTATGTGAGTTGTGTGCAGGATTTGATGATGAATTTCGTCGACAGCAAAAAGCCGACAATCGAATTGCCGAGCTGTTTGAAAGATCTCCGCGCGCTGCATTTTGTCAAAGGAGCAAAGCTTCCATGATACAAGCCCATACACTGAAGAAAAGTTTTGGCAAAGTGCAGGCCGTACGATCCATTAGTTTTGAAGCGAAAGACGGAACCATCACCGGACTCTTGGGCGATAACGGTGCAGGTAAAACAACCAGCATTCGCATGTTGGCTGGGACCCTCAAACCCGATGCTGGCGACATTCATTTGGATGGTCAGCGACTGGAGCCTTTCAATCTTATGCAGCGGCGATCGATCGGTATACTTTCCGATGCCAAGGGTCTTTATGAACGACTGACGACGCGCGAAAATCTCGCCTACTACGGCCAGTTGATGGGACTCAAGGGGGTGGCGCTCGACAAGGGTTTGCATAGAGCCAACCAGCTGCTGGATCTGCAGGATATTTATGAGAGGCCGGTGCAAGGGTTTTCAACCGGACAAAGGATGAAAGTCCTGCTCGGGCGACTGCTCGTCTATCAACCGCGCAACCTTATATTGGACGAGCCAAGTGCTGGATTAGATGTGAGAGCCACTCGTAAATTGCGCGAGATTTTGGGCCGTTTGCGTGATGAGGGCCATTGTTTAGTTTTTTCCAGCCATATTATGCAGGAAGTTGAGCTGCTGTGCGATTCCGTCGTAATTGTCCACGATGGATTATCCCTTGGCCAAGCGCCCGTTCAGGATTGGAAAAGTCGAACCAACACAGAAAAGTTTGAAGATGCATTCGTTGCAGCGATTGAAGGAGGTCATCATGCTCCGTGATATTGGAGTGGTGTTGCGTAAAGAGCTGAAGGATCTTTCCCGAGATAAACGGACCCTGCGTTCCATGGCGGGCATACTGCTCGGGCTGCCTCTGCTCTATATCGTGTTGATCGGGGTCATCCAATCACAGTTCAACGAGCAAATGGAGCGAACCATTCAGGCAGCCATCGTGGGTTGCTCGGATGCAGCAGAGCTTTGTGATTTTCTAAAAGAACATCGAGTTGAGATTACCCCTTTACAGTCCTACGACGCTGAGATCATTGCGCAGAGAAAAAAAGATCTCGTCCTGATCATTCCAACGAATTTTGCTCAGGATCTCAGTGAATTTCGCAAGCCAAAATTAGTCATGTGGTTTGACGAGGCGGAGGATAAGTCAAGTTTTGGAGCTAAGCGTGTGGGTCGGCTCCTGGACGTCTATCAATCGACTCTCGCCTATCGCTCTTCTATCTTGAGAGGAGTCGACCCGAGCGTATTGCAAGCGCTTCGGTTGGAAGCGAAGTCAATCCGACCTGAAAAAGGATTTGGCTCGAGTTCCGTACAACTCTTTATAACGACGCTTCTTATGGCTTGCTTCATGAGCACATATCATCTGGCTGTCGATACGGTGGCAGGGGAAAAAGAGAGGAATACCCTGGAATCGCTGATGCAAACAGCGACCAGTCGAACAGCGTTCCTATTGGGTAAATGGTTGATGATTGTATTGGTGGCGAGTTTTGGTATGACTGTGACCGCTCTGATTTTTAAACTCTTGTGTCAGACGGGTCCCATGCAAAGTATTTTGGGTGGAGCGGGAGATTTTTCTTGGAACTTTGTCCTGACATCGCTTCTGCTCTGCTTGCCCATTGTACTTATGGCGACTGCGCTTCAATTTATGATTGGGACTCTCTCTCGTTCAGTCAAAGAAGCTCAGGCCTATGCAAGTCTTTTGTCTTTGCTTGGGATACTTCCAGCGTCCTTCGCGCAAGTCCTGGAGAAAGTTTCCAGTAGCATTTGGATGCCTAATATTGGGCAGACTCTTGCCATGCTCCGCTTGGGGCGAGGCCAGCCTGTGAACTGGTTGGCCTGCTTGAGTGCCAGTGGTTTAACGTTGCTGCTCGCGGGCCTCTTTATTACGGTCATTTATCGCTCTTTTTATAGCGAGAAACTGTTTCGATCAGGAACCTAAGAGCCGGAGTTGAGGCGATCTTTTTCAGGAGCACTGGACTTGTCAAAAGGGCTTGTGTCAGGCGGCCTTTTTTTGGGAGCGAGACTTTGCAAGGCGGAGTAAGATCCCCAGCACGGCACGCTTCTAGGAAAGGTTTCCCATGTCAAAATACAAGGTAACTCTGGCTCCGCTAGCTGACGATTGGCAGGAACTCCGCCTGCCCTTCGCCGATTTGGTGCAATCTTTTGTATCGGGTGATCCAGAAGGTGAGCGCATTCGTGTGCGCTACTTCAAATGCAAAGAGCCGGATGTCTTGAAGGGCCGAATCTGGTTCGGACCAGGCGCAGAAGGCCCCCCCGGCCACACCCACGGTGGTGCGCAGGCTGCAGCCTTGGACGAAATTTGCGGTGGCGCAGTGTGGGTGCACGGCTATAAGGTCGTAGCCATCAATCTGGAAACTGATTTCATCACTTTCGTTCCGCTTAACACGGAATTGGTTCTGCACGGTTGCATTGCTCGTCGCGAAGGCCGCAAGATTTTCACGGAAGGTCGAATCGAAGATCTGAATGGTCGAGTCTTGGCCCGTGGTCGAGTGCTTTTTATTGAATTAAACGAAGAGCAATTGGCAAAATTATCGGGCTTTACTGGAGGTCTTGAGTTGCCCTCTGAGGCTTTGCCACCGAGACAGGATTAAGGTTGGGAAACCCAGCACAGATCTATAAATTCAACCTCCAGCCCCCGGAGGTGTGAGTGTTTTGTCCGAGCTAGTCAATTATCGGATTGGAATGCTTGGATTATACACCAGTAGGGAGGTCCCAGTTGCGATATAGGCCGTTGAATTGTTCAGTTCGATCGCCCTCACGTTGCCTATCGCGAATTTTTCCCAAGTCAATCCACCATCTTTAGACAGGTAGAGTCCTTTATCAGTGCCGACAAAAACAGTTTTGTCTACAGCTTCCACACAGCAAATATCATGCACGGTTTCCCAGATCCCGATGCGTTCCTCGAATTTCCAATTCTGGCCCTGATCCTTCGAAAGGCCGAAGTTATTGTAGACAGCTGCGTAAATTACCCCATCTGATTCTGTGATGTCGGAGCCCGTAAGTGATCCATCGGGAGAAGGTCGTAAAAGTGTCCACGTACTCGCGCCATCCTTAGAGACAGCGAAGCCATTATTCGTGGCCAGATAGTATTTGGAAGCTCTCTTTTTGACCTTGTAGATCGAATTAGAAGGCAAGCCGTCAGATTGTTTCTTGAGCATCCAAGTCGCGCCCAAGTTTTCGGAGATATACAGACCCTCTGCTGAAGCCATTAAGAGCCGCAAGCCATCAATGGCGCCTGACCGTATCCGCGCTGGCGTCCCTGCTACGAGCTCTGTTTTACCTGTCCAGCTTTGTCCCTTATCTTTGGAAATGAAGAGTCCGAGGCGGTAAGTGGGTAAGAACCATGCTGACTGTGAAATAGAGAGACTGTCTGGATATTCGGTATTGAAAAAAGGTACTGATCTTGTGCTGGACCATGAAATACCACCATCTTTGGTAAGCGAAATTCCCTCTTTGTGGAGCAGGTAAAGGGTGTTTTCGAAGAGACCCAAGCCATGGAATGATGTGTCGGGTAACGTGGACGGTGCTTTGATGATTCGCCAAGTGGCGCCGCCATCACTCGAAATTTCCAGCCCATTGTACTGGCTGATATAAACCTGAAGGCTATCGAAGCTATGAAATCGTCCATCATAATCCCTTTCCTCTTGCCAGGTTTCGCCACCATCGCTGGAGCTATAAGCATATGCGGTTTTTTCGCTCAAATTAAACTCAACTGTCGCATGGACTTTATCTCCAAGGGAGCGGATATGAGTGACCGGAAGCGTCGCAATATTGGTGCTGAAAGGTTTTAGGTTCCAGGTCGCACCATTGTCATTCGAAACGTAAAGACCTTTGCTAGTGCCGGCGAAAATCTGGCTTTTCCAAAAATGAATCGCGTAGACTTCTGTGGGTAATTTGTTCGGAGCCACGATTTGCCAGTTCTTGCCATCATCATCGGACACCCAAAGTGACCCAAATTTGCAAGGTTGAGTCGCATAAAGTCGGGTGCCTTGACTTACCAATTGGTTAACGCAGGATCCCTCCGGCACCGAGCGTGTGTCCCAGCTGAGACCATTGTTGCTTGTCACGAAGATCTTCTCTCCTACGACATAGATCCTATTATCTTTAGCCATGATCCGGCTGAGATAGGTGTTCGCAAATTCCAGCTTCCAGGTTTCACCTCCGTCGCGTGAAACGGAAAGCCCATTTTCTGTCGCTACATAGACATCATTGCCTGACGCATAAACATCATTTGCAAAGTAAGCGATCAGTGAAGTGCACGGTCCAAAGGTTTGACATTATAGGGTAGGAGTGCTTCGAGATCCGCCAGCGTTCGAGCCTTCGGCAGTTCTTCCATTAGCATGCGCAGATAGAAATATGGTTCGTGACCGGCGAGCTTTGCCGATTCAATAATACTGTAAATATTAGCGCTCGCATCCGCGCCCTTCACGGTATCCGCAAAGAGCCAATTC
>JBGSTF010000286.1:0-51490 GCA_041736645.1 Oligoflexus sp.
GTAAGCGTAACTTTATCAGCAAGCTAGCTCTTCTTGCGATCCCTACCTCGATTGCCACGAGACTGGCTGCCGCAACTACCGCGGAAGAAGCGCAATCAAGGATTATTGCCATTACGTTAGCTAAACTCGAGGCACTCCAAAGTGGAACGGCGAAGGCTGGGTTTGTTCAACCGTTTGCCGGTGCTTCAGCACCAAAGGGCTGGGTCTTCTGCGACGGCGCAACCTTTGACAAATCCGAGTATCCAAGACTCTTTGCAGTTATTGGCAACACGTATAGCACCGCTCGCAACCAGTTAACAGGCAGCAACTACCCACCACCAAGCGAGGGCCAGTTCAGAGTCCCAGACTATCGCGGTGTATTTTTTAGAGGTGTTGGAACTTCCTCTAGCTATGGATCAGCAAGCCTTGGAGTCTTTCAAGATGATGCCACAGCAATAAACGGTCTAAAATTGGAGGATGGCGGACATGCCCATACTTTTGCGCAGCAGTTTGGAGTAGACAAGGGCCCCAGCTACCCAGCAGGTGGCACGACAGCTGACAAAGATAATGACAATTTTAAAACCAAGACGGCAACGAGTAATATCACACTTAAGACAGGCGACAGCGAAACCAGACCAGCGAATATAGGAATCAACTATTTGATTCGACTAATCGATTGAACACAGTCTTGTTCCGCTGAACAGAAGACTCAGCTTAAGAATACAAATATGGAAGTTTGTATGAATGATTTGAAATTTCTTTTCCTTGTAACAGAAATAAGACTGCCTGAGATCTCAATATTTGCTTGGAGGGATTTTCGACCATGAAACGAGCACCCTTTTCTGTTCTCAATGCAATCCTGTTAACTATACTAACGGCATGTTTGTCAGGCAAATCCTGGGCGGATGAAGCTGAGCTAAAAAAAATCATCGCGCTTCAGCAAAGCCTAATCGCTAAGATGCAAATTCAAATCAACAACGACCATAGTGCGCTCGAAAAATTAATGAACGATACCAGCATCGTTCGGAAAAACGCCGAAGGAAAAGTGATTGCGGATTACGCAAGCTCTGCAGGGTCTGCCACCACAGCAGTTTCGGCGACAACAGCAGGTTCGGCAACAAAGGCGGATTCGGCCACCAGAGCTGACTCTGCTGCAAAGGCGAACAAAGCGGATTCTGCAACTACAGCAGATTCAGCAGGCAACGCCAATTTTTGCAGCTATTTGCGGTCTGATGGATCAAGTAACATCATATCTGCAACTTGGTCCGGATCGAACCTCTATTTTAATGTTGATGCCTCGCGAAAGATTGCCGTTGCTTCCCCCGTGAATTGATCCTGAATCCGAAGGTTCGAGCCATGTTTCGCTATGGCACCAAAGCGGTTTCCACCACTTGATTGTCGGGATGGGTCCGATTGCCGAGGATGAGCTGTGGGATAAAAGTCAGGCTGCTTCACTTGCAAAATGGAGATTTGTCTGAACTTTCTATGTGAGACAGCCGACATTGCTCATGGGTCAAGTCCGCGAAATTCATGGTTAAACTTCTGGAATGATTAACAAAAAGCTCAAAGCAGGGTTCCAAGAGAACGGGCTAAGCCTCGAAATCGATTGCGCTATAGGGCTGTTGTTAAAAAGCGAAGCTAAACCACTGTAAAGATTGATTTCTTTAACCCACTAGCGACCACCCCATCCGCTCACCCCTCATGGTGCTTCAAGAGAGTTTGTGCGCCATTTTGTTGTTTACATTTTTGACGCACTGTTTTATAAGGGGCTCATTCCACTCGCTGCCCCCTGCTGACGCCGCCTTCCAAGCTGCTCCTGCGCCTCTGTCCTGCAATAGAGCAATCAAAAGTCTGTCTTAACTCAGTTCGAATTTATGACCGTCCCAACCAAGGAGCTCAACATGAAAAACATTTTTGCGTGTGCGATCGTTGCCTTCATTGTTACAGCTTGCGGCGCGAGCCAGGACTATCGCAGCGACAGCGAAAGCTTTCAAGTTCGTCAAGACCTGCAAGCAGCAGGATCTGTTACCCTCGCCTTCCAACAGGCGTTTTTGTATCGTTCGATCACCATCGGTTCTCCACAAACCTCACGTTGCCAGTCCATCGCCACTGACTACAGCAAAACCAGCGGCACCGAAGTCGTCAAAGAGTCATTGAAAATTGGCTATGAAGCACCCGAGAAACACTGCGCGAAAAGGAATTTTGCCAAACAGTGTGAGACCCATCAGTATGTTTATACCTTCACGTGCCAGTTTCAGACCAAATAAGCCGAAAGCCTAAGCGGCAGCAGTGGCCGGGACAACCGGCCTGCCCCATGCTCTCCGTGTTTTTCCTCGCTAACGAGTCGAATCCACCTCCCAAGTCATGATACAAAGAGAAGGTCTTGGTTCAAACCGAGGCTCTGACACTTCTATGCTACAAAAGGACATACCGTGAACGACCAGGAACATAAAGGGGGACCCAGCCCCAAGGAAGCTCCACTCCTTCGTCGACTGCCCCCCGCCGGCACTCTTCTTGAGAATGGAGAACTCCTGGATCGCTTTCTTGATTTCATCAAAGAGCGAGGTGTTGACCTCTATCCAGCCCAGGAAGAAGCAATTCTGGCCTTGTTCGATAGCGGCAACGTCATCCTCAATACTCCCACAGGCTCCGGCAAGTCTCTGGTGGCTACCGCCTTGCATTTCTTGTCCTTAGCTCAGGGCCGCCGCTCCGTTTATACCTGCCCGATCAAAGCATTAGTCAATGAAAAATTTCTAGCCTTGTGTCAGGATTTTGGTGCTGATCAGGTCGGCATGATTACCGGTGACGCTTCCGTGAACAGTCGAGCTCCCATCATCTGCTGCACAGCAGAAATTCTGGCTAATGTGGCTCTCAGCGAAGGCGAAAACGCTGCAGTTGATGACATCATCATGGATGAATTCCATTACTACTCCGATCGCGAACGCGGTGTGGCCTGGCAGCTGCCTCTCTTGACGATGTCCAAGTCGCGCTTTCTGCTCATGTCGGCTACCTTTGGCGATCCAAGTTTTTTTGAAACCTGCCTCAAGGACTTGACCGGGCGTGCCACCACTGTCGTGCGTTCCACCCTAAGGCCCGTCCCGCTCAACTTCGTTTACCAGGAAACCCTTCTTCATGAAACCATTCGAAGTCTAGTAGCGAGTGGAAAAGCGCCGATCTATTTGGTCAACTTCACTCAGCGGGATTGTGCGGAAGAAGCCCAAAACCTGATGTCGATGGATTTCTCCAGCAAGGAAGAAAAACTCGCGATCACGGAAGCCCTCAGCGGCGTGAAGTTTGCGAGTCCTTATGGCAAAGAGGTGCAGAAGTTGCTCAAGCATGGCATTGGCCTCCACCATGCTGGTCTTTTGCCCAAATATCGCCTGCTGGTCGAGCAGCTCGCCCAAAAAGGCCTGCTGAAGATCATCAGCGGCACGGACACTCTAGGCGTTGGTGTCAACGTTCCGATTCGAACTGTTCTGTTCACCAAGCTTTGCAAATTCGATGGCAGCAAGGCGACGATCCTGAGCATTCGCGATTTCCAACAGATCAGTGGGCGGGCCGGGCGGAAAGGCTTCGACGATCAGGGCACGGTTATTGTGCAGGCGCCTGAACACGTCACCGAAAATCTGTCCATGGAATCCAAAGCCGCGGGCGACCCTAAAAAATTGAAGAAAATCGTCAAACGCAAGCCTCCTGAAAAGGGCTATGTGCATTGGGATGTCAACACCTTCAACCGTCTGACGACGGCCACCTCCGAACCTCTGGTATCGAGCTTTAAGGTCTCGCACGCGATGCTCCTCAATATTCTCAGTCGGCCTGGTGATGGCTGTCGAGCCATGCGCAAGTTGATCAAAGATTGCCATGAAACTCCAAATTCGAAACGGCAACTGAGTAAAACAGCCTTTCAAATGTTTCGTTCCCTTTACGAAAGGCAAATCATTCAATTTGAATGGCTGGCTGAGTATCGGCATAAAAAGATTCTCATCGATAGCAATCTTCAGACCGATTTTTCGCTGAATCAGTCCCTTTCACTTTATCTCCTGGATACTTTGAAACTGCTGGATCCCTTTGCGCCAGACTTTGCCCTTGACCTTCTGACACTTGTCGAGTCGATTCTGGAAAATCCCGAACTCATTCTGCGCAAACAGCTGGATCGATTGAAATCGATAAAAATGGCCGAAATGAAGGCCGATGGCATTGAATTCGACGAGCGCATCGCTGAACTGGAGCGCCTCGAATACCCAAAACCCAATCGAGAATTCATCTATGAAACTTTCAACCGTTTTTCAGCGACTCACCCCTGGGTCGGCACGGAAAATATTCGGCCTAAATCCATAGCCCGGGAAATGTACGAAACCTTTCAATCCTTCGATGAATATATTCGTGACTATGAGCAGCAAAGGGCAGAAGGCCTTCTCTTACGCTATCTCATGGAAGTCTACAAAGTCCTAGTGCAGACTGTGCCCGAATCCTATCGGAACGAAGAGGTCGAGATCATGATCGACTATTTCGGTCGGATGATTCGCAATATCGACTCCAGCCTTCTGGATGAATGGGAAAAACTGCGGAATCCTGGGGCGATTACGGCTCATGTTGAAGCCGAAGCCGCACCCGAACCCTTCGATGTGACCAAGGATATGCGAGCCTTTACCGTGCAAATTCGCAATGAGGTGTTCCGCTTCACAAGAGCCGTATCGGCAGGCGACTATGAGGCAGCCCTGGCTCTGGTCGAGACCGAAGCAAACCATGACGCCATCACGTGGACACCGATTCTTTTGCAAAAAGCCATGGCGAGCTTCTACGAGGAAAGGCAAGGCATCCTCACCGATCGCCAGGCGCGTCATCCCCAGTATTGTCGTGTCACGCCTACGGCAGCCGGCTGGAGGGTGGAACAAACTCTGACCGATCCTGACGACCACAATGATTGGCAACTCACATTTACCATCAACAAGGCTCGCTCCAAAGAGTTGGCTCGGGCCGTGCTGAGCTTTCAAAATGTTGGCCCGATGGAATAATGCGGATTGATGGTTGAACTCCACCATGGGAGACTATAATTTCCTATCGAGATCCCAAAATTTTGCCCCTAAAGAAGCTCGGCTGAGATGGAGCAGTGGGCCCATCCATGTCTAGTCCAGTTGGTTTCCTGTATCTCAGCACCCATGATACAATAGCCATCGAGGTCAATTTCTCGATCGATCTTGTCCCAAGTCGTTCAAGAGGCTCGTCCTGATTTGCGTCGTTGAATTTCCAGTAGCCTCTGCCGACTTTTAATGGACAGATTTATTCCTGGAGCAAAGCCTGATGATGGAGATCTGGAAACGCGGCTTGAACATGCTCGACTTCTTCCTTTCGCCTGAACTGCGGAAGTTGGATTTGCACGAGCTGAGTCGCGTTCGATTCCTGGTATTCCTCATTCTTGCTGTGATACCCTGTGGATTTATCGCCTTGCTCATGAAGGGTAACATGATTACCCCTGCGCTTATAGTCTATCAAGGTCTAGCCAATTTTGGCGTGTCCATGCTTATCCTATGGTCACTCCGTCGTTCAAAAACTCATTATCGCCTTTCAGCCTTAACGGTTTTCTGGATGCATCTGATCTTCGCATCCAATTTGGTAACGTCTGGCTCGATCTTTTCTCTTATGTACCTCTGGTCTCCATGCCTCATCGCCTTCAGTAGTTTGATTTTTGGCATGCGTGGGGCGCTTGGCTCAGCAATCGGGCTTACTGCGCTTTCCGTTTTTTGTATAGTCCGCAATAATGAAGCTCATTTCGCCTGGAATAGACTGAGTTATGACGTCTACGTGGGGCAATTATTTTTGAACCTTGTTGGGTCAATAGCCCTGACTGCAGCGCTTGCTGGATTCTATGAATATTCGCGCGACTTCATTGAACGTCAATTGAGTAGGCGTCGTGAGATTGCAGCACGTCATGATCTTACGACAGCAATTGGAGAATTGGTCGGACATCTTGCGCATGAAGTCAACAATCCGCTTGCCATTCTACTGGGTAATGCCTCGCGACTCAGACGACATGTCGAGCAAAATGATTGGAACCAGGATGCTGACAAAATTCTAGCGAGCATGCACCGCGGTTATGAACGAATTCTCCGCGTACACAAAAGTCTGACCATTTTCGGTTCAGGACATCATCTTGAACCTTTTGCATTGTCTGATATTCGAGCTATTGTAAGCAAAGTTCAATTTGCCATGCAACCCCAAGCTCAAGCCCAGCATGTGCAATTGGAATTTCGAGATTCAACTCAGCAAAAAGTCCTTCGCTGTCAGTTAAATCAAATTGCTCAGGTACTTTGCCACCTCGTTCAAAATGCCTTGGAAGCCTGTCGAGATCAGCCAAATCCAAAGATAGAGGTCGACGTAAAAGATGAAGGCGATAGGCTCATTTTTTCGGTTTTGGATAATGGCAAGGGTATCGATCATGAGCTACATGAGAAGGTGTTTCAGCCGTTCTTTACCACCAAGACAGAGGGTAACGCTCTGGGACTTAGCCTGAGTGTCTGTCGTGGAATTTTAGCTCAACACAAAGGAGAGCTGCGCTTTAGCAGCCAGCAGGGAGCTACGCTATTCGAATGTCTCCTTCCGAATTCATCAAACCTATAACTCCCGGAGCAGGAGCAGATGAGGTAAGTGATGCTTAAAATTCCAATGAGAATGCTAGATTTAACCGTGCATCCTGAAAATAGGCAGCAAGGTGGCATGCGCCTACTTCGTAGCCGAATGCTGAGTATATCATGCATTTTTATAATTTTTGTCACTTCAGCTTTTCTCATCAATCTGCTATCGACCCGCAGCATGGATTCTCGTCTCATTCCGAACTATTCGATCATATCAACAGCAAGCTTGTGTCTCATCTTGAATCGCTTCTTCCGTGAAAGTGGTCGTCTTACAGCAGTTCTGATCGTTCTCTTGAGTATGTTGTTATATGCAGGTGTCGTGTATCAGGCTCGAAGCGTCTATGCTTCAGCTTTTCTTTGGTTCCAAATTCTCATAGGGCCAGCGTTTTTGCTCTGTGGTTGGCGTATCGGATTTTTGGTGAGCACATTGGTATTGCTTGTAGCCCTCATGGCATTAGGTGTCAGCATGCAATTTGGGTCTGCTTTGCCCTATGATGGCGATCGTGGGACTGGCTTTCGGCTTATCCTCGCCACTATTTTCCTTGCCAATCTTCTGGTGCTTGGCATTACGGCCGTTTACTTTAATCTCCTTCATAAAAATGAAATAGAAAGTCAAACGCAAAAAGTAAAATTACAGCGTGCTGCACGGATGCAGGAGCTTTTCCAGGTGTCGGGTCATTTCGTCACAAAGACCTCTGGTCCCCTGGATGTACTAGGAACAGCGCTGAGCTATCTTGCAGATCCTCTTCAAAATCGACAACCAAGTGCTGTCCTTCAAATGCTGGAGTCGGTGGAATCTAGCGTCGAGCAACTGGCTGCGGTATCGCGTAGCTTCAGTCTGTTCTCCCGTCCACATATGGAAGAAGGCCTGGAGCAAACAAGTTTCAATTTGGTGCTTCAGCATGTAGATACGATTTGTAATGTAGGCAAGCTTGGGCAGCCTGATCCACTAAAATGGGAGGTCGCGAATCCTGACATTCCAATCTTTACCCAAACAGCGAAACTCGTTATGGTTGTCCTGGGCTTCGTGCGTCGAGCGAGTGCTCAAGGAGGGGGCCAGCTGCAGGCGGCAGTCAACACAGTCGACCATGCTTTGTTGATGACTCTGACCTACCAAGTGCCTACTGAGAACAGGAGAGTGGCGGCCTCTATGGATCGGAGCGAACTCCTTAATCCAGAATTGACAGAAGACATGATCCAGCAGCTCTGCGACGATCTTGGGATTGAATGGTCGCAGCAGCGTGAAGGTGATCAGCAGATCCTTTACCTCAAATTGCAACAGGGATTGATTGGTGTCCAGCAGACCCCTTATGGCGTGAGCAGATCCACGCTCAGCTGATACACATCCTCAGCCGGAACCAAGAGCGACTCCCGATAAATGCGCTCAATCAGATTCAAATATTCAATTTTGAGTTGTTTTTTATTTTGAGGGCTGCACATGATCCACCAGTTGTAGAGAAAATCGTCGATATTTCGTTGCTTGAGCTTTTGTTCCGTGACCTTCAGCCGGGCCAGGATGTGGCGAATTTTCTCTTCAGGACTTTGCTCTTGTGCATAAAAACCTGGTTTTATAGGAAAGTAGAGGCCTTGCCGGTCTTCAATTAACTCACAGGCAAGCAGTGTTTTGCAAATCTCCTGCCAACGTTTGCTACTCAAGCCCAATCGATCCCTGATCAATCCCGGTTCGTTCCGATAGCGTGCTATCGAAAGAAAGCGGAACACAGCTTCTGCCATGGGGTCACAGAAATAGTCATCCCAAGCATCCGGCTGAATACCAGCAATACCACCGGAGGGCATTGGTCCTTCCAAATGTTTTTCCAGGGATTTAAGCTTAAGCTCAAGGTGGGCTTTCCGCGCTGGAAATTTGCATCGTTCCCACTCACTCAGAAGCACAAGGTGATCATACACTTCAGCGTTGATTTTAAGCGCTTTGGCGATAGCAAAGAGCTGGTCGTTGCTCAGATGCTGCTTGAGATTGGTCACCTGGGAAAGGAAAGTTCGTTGAATGCGAGTCCCTGTCGCCAGCTTGGCGAAACTATAGTCCTCGCCGCCGGCAATTTTTGCTTCGACCATCGCTTTGATCGTGGTCCGGTAGTTTCGCGACAGGAGCCATTGATTCAGCATAACCACTACTCCACGGCAAAAAGGTCGATATTCATAAAGAGCACTTCGTCCGCATCGGTATTGCTAAATCTTTCGACGGCAGAGTTTTGAAAGGCCAAAAGTTCTGCCTTTACTTTTTGAATAAATTCATCATTAGCTGTAAACATAAGCGTGCTGATAAGATCGGTAGGATCTTCTTCAAAGGCCTTGTCAACCGCTTTCAGACGGGAATAGATGGCATTGTACTTCGCTGCTGCATTGATTTTATAGATCAGTATTTCGCCATTCAAGCGCTCAAGCCCCTGACCCTTTGGTGTGACGATTTTTGCTTGGATCAAGCGATCTAGAGATTTTTCGAACAGTTCTGGGGATACATCCAGTTTTTTTCGCACAAGCTCGGGATTTTTCAAATTGGATTCGACCATAAAATGGCATTCCATCAGAGTCGCCACCGGATCACAGAGCATATCGTCCATCGCCGACCTTTGATAATCGAGCCGATCAAAGGACAGATACTCCACCAGCCGGAGGTGCAGATGCTGAGCAGCCTCGACCTGTTTGAGCAAGTCTTCCTTGCGATTGCCGAGCGCGCTCCGATGATACTCATTCAATAAAAGAAGATAATCGAGCTCCTCGCTCTGTAGCCCCAAAAACAGACCGATTGCATAGAGTTGGTCATTGCTAAATTCTTGCTGGGCCCCGAGTACTTGCGATAGAAACGAACTGGTAATACCGGCCGCTTCTGCAACCTTGCCGTGGGTAAGATCCGGATAGACCTTTTTTTGGTCCAGAATCTTTTCGCGAATAAAGAGTCGATGGTCGGTAAATTCGTAGATCTTCACTCCAGCCCCTCAGTCAGGATCTGGGAAGAAACTACCATGTCCTTCCTTGAAGGACCAGATGCAATCCAGGCGGACCCAGGGTCAGGCTTCCCATCGCTGCTCATGGCCAAGGCTGTGTGAAGCCTCTAGGAAAAATTTGGCCCGAAAACGATGGATGCGAGACGCGACAGTTCCCTGAGCCGTTTGCGTGAGATTGGCAATTTCCCGAATCCCACGTTCCTCGTCATAAAACATACGGAAGGCTTGGGACTCGTCACTCTTCTCTACTTTTTGCAGAAGCTCATGTATCAAGACTTTTCGCTGCAAGCGCTGTGATTGTTCGGTATCCGAAGCAAGTCGCTCGAGAGCCTCGGTATCAGCAAATTCAGGCTGGCGCTTCCTTTGACGATAGATATCGATATGAAGATTTCGAGCCGTGGTCATCAGTAGCCCATAGTGTTCCTGCTCAGGCTTGTCCTGCAGCAGGGGATAGCAACGCAAAAAAGTTTCCTGGATGAGATCCTCACGATCGCATTCATCCAGCCCTCGCTTGCGCAGAAAGCAATCCAAGAATAAGCGATATTTTTTGAAAATTTTGGCAAAATTCTGCCGACTCACCTGCTGCATGGTGCTCTTCCTCGATCCTGTGTTGTGTTGGGAAAAGATCTGTGAAAGATCCTTGATCTCGAAGCTAACATCTGCGAATCAGGCGGGAATAGTACATTAAAATAAAAAGACCGGGCCGTTTTTAGTTTTTCTAACGCCCCCGGCCCAATTATAGGTTATCCCAATAGATTCAGGATATTACAACACAAGAGGCCAAGCCATTGAGAGGCGACCAAGCCTTTAGGACCAAGATTTAAAAGCCCACACGGGTCACGACGAAGCAATCACCGATGCTGCCACCACCTGGATTGTAGACCTGAAAGGTGACAAATTTCGAGGCGTCCAACAGATCGCGCATCCAATGAGATCCCGTCGGTGACGAGAAGTAGGAGCGGCCACGTTCTGCTGCAGAGGGGAAAATCCACGCCACGGCTCCCGGGTTGCTCTGCTTAAGGCAGGTGGGTTCACCGGTTGGCGAGATGGCTCGATCCTGCCAGGAACACTGTCCAGGTTGCAGCCCGGAGGCCGCAGGTCCATTGCTTTTGGTGAAATAGAACAGGGCGCTATTGTCGGTCGTGGCAAGGCCCAAGGTGCCCCCACCGCCTCGACAGCTCAGAGGATAACTGGTCGGAGCAGCCTGGGCAGTTCCGACGCCGATAAGAGGTGAAACCATTGTCATTCCGAAAGCGAATACGATTGCTCGCAGCATAAATTGCCTTTCCTTGCCTTTAGGTGAGTGAAATCAAGTCGACTTCGATGCCAGCCAGGAAACGAGCGAAGCCGGATTCTTATGCAATTCTTTTTGCGAAGAAGCCTAGGCACCCTCCCGCCAGCCACCTTGTCCCTTCTGGGGAGGTTTTCACCCAGCCTCTGCATCCGCTGCTATAAGGCCGTTGCGAAGGAGCTAACAACTGCATAGAATACGCTCAAGTAAGTTCTACTGCTTTGCCGAGCACCCTACTAAAGGAGTCGAGGAACGTGATTGCAAAAATCCTGCTAGGAATCGGTCTCGTCATTTCGATTATTTTGATCCTTGCCTCGCTTCAGCCTGATGATTTTGTCTTGAAAAGATCGATCAGCATGGAAGCCAGCCCGGAAGAAATTTACCCACTCGTGAATGATTTTCACAATTGGGCAGAATGGTCGCCATGGGCAAAGCTGGATCCAAACATGAAAACAGTTTATGAAGGTCCAAGTTCCGGAGTCGGAGCGAGCTATAGTTGGATTGGTGACGGCAAAGTGGGTGAAGGAAAAATGCTGATCACAGCAAGCTCACCTCCCCAATCGATCCTCATCCAGCTCGACTTTTTAAAGCCAATCAAAGCAAGCAATGCAACTGAATTTGGCTTTATCCCCCAAGGAACATCGACTCAAGTCACTTGGACGATGACCGGAAAAACCCCATTCTTCTCAAAAATTGTCTATCTTTTTGTAAGCATCGAAAAGTTAGTTGGACCTGATTTTGAGAAGGGTCTCAGCCAACTTAAAAGCTTGGCTGAAACCAGCAAAAAATAGGCTTGATAATTCCGCAGACGATCATAAAGAGGGCAAAGTTTCGTATCGGCCAAGGCCAAGAGGCTGCGCCCCCAGCGATGCACTCTTTGCGTCGGCCCCTTCGCCCTGTTCTTCAAGCAGTCGCTGCAGATTTTCTTGAATCCTAGCCAGGATAGAAGGACCAGCCTCGCGCCCCATTTTTTCCAAGGAGACTTGCAGATCCACATAGAGCTTGCCTTGATAGCTCAAGAGCACCAATGCAAAAGGGTCTTTGGCGCCTTGAGCACTGACGGCGTGATGTTCCACGACCTGCGCTGATGGCAATACAGGAAAATCATCCACTCTTCCCAAATTGCTGATACTGATGGTCGGTCGATGATCCTGAGCGAAACTACTGATTTTCGGCTGCTTGGGTTGGCGAGCACCTCTGGCGAGCAGGGCCAGGAGGAAAGGTCGCCCCTGTTCGATGCCCTGCTTGAGCGTTACAAAGCTCTGTCGAGCCAAATCCCAAGTCTTGGTCTCTTGACTCACCTCATAGAGCGCCATGTGACCGGCTAAAAAAACCCCAATTTCATCGGCAGCGGTGCCCGTTCCCGCTCGCAAACTCACCGGCGTATTGAGCGAGAGTCGCTCGCTCGGGCTCCGACCATACAATTCAAAGATTGACTTGAGAGCGACCGCACTGAAAGCAGCAAAAAGGTTGCAACCTTGAGCTCGGGCCAAGGCATTCAATTCGGCAGCTTGATAAAAAGTAAAGCCATAGGACAGGGTATGCTCGGTGAGAGCAGACGATCCAATCTGCAGAGCTGGACCCAGTTTGCCGAGGGTGAAAATAAATCGAAAGGCCCGCCACCAGCCACGAAACCCTCGAAATTGCCGCGGAAAACGCTTTTCCATGGGACCGGCATAGGCCATCATGATCTCACTACGTTCATTATAAAACTCCAGGAGTCGCCGACACAGCTGACTCACGGACAGCCCATCGACCAAACTATGATCCGCACTCAAGAGGATGTCATAGCCGCCTTTACCTAGCAAAACCGTAAGCGCGGCAAGCCCTTCACCTCGCTTATAGTGACGATTCAATTCCGTTTCTAACACAAGGCGCCAGTGATCTTCACCCTGCATGGGCAAAACTTCGAAAGGAATGGACTGGGGCGCCTCGGCCAGCGAAAAACGTAAATGAGGATTGGCAACTATCGACGCCAGCAGCAAGGGATAAGCCTCGCCAAGCCGCTGAGAAGCTTGACGCAAGCGTTCAAGATCAAGGTGTCCTTGAAGTCGCAAGACCGTGCAGATGTTGGTCGAACCTATGAGATTCTGCTGGTAGAACTGTCGCTCCAACCCGCCTAGATACCGTTCCATAGCGCTCTCTTGCTGGTGATTGATGCAACAGCAGTTGTCGCGTGTTTCTTGCTGAGTTTCAAGATGATCTTCGCTTAAGAGCCAAGGTGGGCATGACACCTTGACTGGAGTTAAGCTCCCATCAAGGGTCATCGCGCTGAGAATTTAAGGATCCATGCTAGACCAAAGCCGACCTCAGTTCGGAACGCCTCTGGTGTGACAGGTCACGCAGGTGGACGGATTCGTCATCTTGGATGTTGTATGCGAGAAGCTCCAAGCAGCGGTGTAATTGGCGCCTGTTTTCACCGTCGATATTCCAGTTGGAACTCGATGACATTGCCCACAATCTATAGGGAAAAAGTGCTTGGGGTAGGTCACGGTCAAAGTACTTCCGCCTTTGTTAGCGACCACGCTCGTCAGTGTGTAGGGCCTCGTATCACCTGCTCCCGAAGAGACCACGGTGGCTTTGTTCCAAGGCGTTCCCAGCAAATCAGAGCCTGCCTCATGGCATGAGGAGCAATTGGAATTGATGAGAGTTGAGGCGTGATCATAACCAAGAGCTCCCTTGCCACCTCCTGAATTTCCATGACAAGTGGTACAGGATCCGCCCGCGGCAACCGACGGATGCGGGAGATTCGCAATACCCTTTTGTACGGATGCCGTGGTCGCTGGAGGCTGCGTGATTGCAAAGGCCCCTACATTGATAAAGGTTGGCATGCCACCCTTGGCGCCTAGCCAATTAGCGGCCGCTGGAGTTCCGGTGCCTGGGAATGAGTGACAGGATCCACAATCCGTGCTGCCAGTCACATTGCTAAAGCTGCTGTGGCTTTGAGCTGTATAGGAAGTGCCGGGCTTCGAATTGAGATGACAATTGCTGCAACGACCCGTCGTTGCATTCATCACCAGAGGCGTGGCCGCAGTAAAGTTTGCGTGAAACTTCGCTTGAGCCCATTCCTTTCCAGCCACTCCAGCAACACTCGAACGCCCAACCTGGGTGTGACAGAAGTTGCAGTCGCGCCCAGTGACATTCACATCAGTATGGGCGATTTGCGCAAAGGTTCCCGGAGCAATGCCGGTCGTGGAATTCGAACTCGCAGACGTCAGAGTCGTGGAGTTGCTCAAACCTTGCGGTAAATTATTGTTGTTTCCGGCCACTGTTCCACCGCCATTGCCAATTCCGTGGCATTCCTGACAGCTGCCAGGTTTAGGCACGACTGCATGGAAGAGAGCGGCCTTGTTCCAAGCACTCCCGCTGGCTTTGGCATCGCCTGCATGACAAGCGACACAGTCTCGACCGCCGAGTTGGGCGGAACTGTGATTCATCCATTGAGCACTGTTGGACGAGCTGCCTCCGAGGGTGAAGGCATAGGCGAAGTTGCTGGCAGTGGCTTGTTTCGGTTGTGACACCTTGTGACAGTCGATACAAGCCGCCGGCTGAGTTCCCATAGAGCTGTGCAATTCACCTGGATTCCATAGGGTTTCACTCACCTGCTGAGAAGCATTGGCGAAGGCAGAGACGTGACAGGTTTGACAGCTTTGGAACTTCATTTGAGTGGATGCATGAGACATCGCAAAGCTGGTGCCGCTTGTTACATCCGCCTTGGGTTTATCAGCCATGAGCGGATAGTGACAGCTTGTGCAATCTGCCGGAACCGCGGTGGCAATGTTTTGGTGGAACATTCCATCATTCCACACCGAGCCAGGACTCTTGTGACAGGTAGAACAATCCATCGCCGCAACTCCATTGACAGCGACTCCAGCAATGGTGACAGGCGCTTTAAATAGAGCATCATGGTCCATTGGAATCAGAGTTTGGGCATTGCGTAGGACTATGTTGTTCGGCTGCATAGTCGTATGACACTCACTGCATTTGGAGGTCGGTTGGGGCAGGGGCATGACAGTCCCTCCCACGGCTGCCATAAAATTACTCAAAGCACTGTGATACTGACCATTCGCATAGGACGTCACCAAACCTTTGGTATTGGTGTGGCAATGCCAGCACGTGGCGGTATTGGGACTGCCTGAAGGTCCGGGGTTAAGCGTGGCAGGCAAAGCAGTCGAAGTATGCAGCATAGAATTATAATGGGTCGCCGTGATCGAACTTGTGCTAGTCACAAGATTCAAGGTCCCTGATCGTTTGAGAGTGATCTCCGTAAGAGTCACAAATTGATCCATACCCGAGATCAATGTCGCTCCAGGATAGCTCACGCCCCCTTTCCAATCTCCACCTGGAAGTTTGCCAGTGCCGGGAGCACCGTAATTTACATAGGTATTGGCCGTTACCGTCGCTTGGTGACAACCAAAGCAATCGCCTGTTCCATTGATGGAATGGTCAAAGCCGAGTAAAGTCGCTACAGCTGCCGCCGTGGCTCCCGATTGCAGATCCGGGCGCTGGGTTGAATGGCAGGCGATACAGTTTGTGGCGGAAGCAGACTTAGCGCCGTGAAGAAATTTTCCACCGATCCAATTTTGATTGACGCCCCAGGCGCCGGTGCCCGGACCGGCGTGACAGGTCACACAGTCGAGTCCCTTGCCATGCGTGATGCCCTGCGCATTGGTTCCATAATCAAAAGGCGAGGCCGCATAAGTCGTGCTGAGCCAACCAGCGTTTGAACTTGGCCTTTGCCCTTGATGACAGCCCACACAGGTCGCTGGCGTGGTACTTCCTGGATAATGAAATTTTCCAGCCGACCAACTGTTGGTTTTGCTATGACAAGACTTGCAATCCCCGAGTGCAGTTGATGCCGCGTGATCAAAGCTCACTGCCGCTGGCAGCGTTGCGTTAGCAGCTGTTAAATTCGCATTAGGCCGGGAGTTGGCATGGCAATCCACACAAGAGCTCGGCTGCGGGGCTGTCGCAGCTTCCAGAGAGGCATGAAATTTTACCGAGGTCGCGCCGGCAATGCCACTAGCCCAAGTGGCATCAGCACTTTGGGTTGGACTTGCATGACAAACCTGGCATTCCTTGCCAACGATTCCAGTCGTTCCAGGAGTCCCATTGTCCCAAACCACTGCATCATGCTTCATTTCACCAGAAGCTGGAGAACGAGCAGGTGCCGTCGCGAGGGAGCCGACAAAGCCTTTGGGCATTGTATCGCTGTGACAATCCGAGCAAGCGGAAGGACTCGCAAGTTTGAGGTTGGCCAGTGAGGAATGAAAGAGTCCAGGAAAATACGAACCACCTGAACTTAAATTGCTATGGCAGTTGACACAATCGGAGAAAGCCGCGGCATCCACCTGAGTGGTTTGATGGTTCATGCGCATGGGCAAGACCTGGGCCTCTGGGGAAAGACTGACGATGGTCGTCGCCGAATAGGTCGGAATCAAGGCATTGACGGTCAAGTTATGTTCAGGATCGGTGAAGGTGCCCCCAGGAGCACCTGGTCTGGGCATTGCTGCGGAACTTTCCTCCGCAGCCGCGTCTTGGCTCGTGGTCGTGTCAGCGGCGTCTGAGCTGACAGTCTTCGGTTTGCCCGGGCGGCCCGAACAATCAATACCTAGTACGGCCAGAAGAATCATAAAGTAAGGAACACAAGCCGATCGAACCATGAAGCCGCCCCTCTCGCATCTTCGCCAAGACTCCCTGGCTCTTGAATCACATGTCGCCATGTAAGTTGATTCGGCTTTGGTCCGCGTCGACTGGAGGCTACATCACAAATCAGTACACTTATTGGTCAGTTAGCCTAAAGAATTCAAAGCGCCGAAAACGGCGTTGGTCACACCATTTGGGAATAGAAAGAGGGATGCAGCAGGGAGAGGCTGGTATTTTCTGGGAGTTACCTAAAAGGAGAGCTATCCCCAACTGCCACGACCGGGTGAAGCTCCCCCATTTAAAATATGACTTTTTGTAAGACTCTTTCGATGTTTCGCAAGATTGCGGGATGTCTAATACAGAATTGAAAACTGATCAATGACAGAAGAATCTCGTCGCTTGGTACTGCAATCGATTTGATTATCGGCTATCGAGCAGCGCGCATAGGTATAGTCCGAACTACAGATCTGCGTGTAGGATTTTTTGCTGCCACAAGGATAAAGAGGGGCGCCGCCTCCGCCGACAGTTACATACTGAATGCCATCCACCAGTGCCCTATCATAGCCGTGATTGTGACCATTAAATGCCACCTTCACCCCCAGACGCTTGAACTCGGGGACAAAGTTTTGCACTATTCCATTTTCCGATCCATGACCAGACATCGTCGGATACGGCGCTTGGTGATAGACAGGAATATATTTCGGACCCACGGGCTTGGCCTTGAGCCAAGCGATCTGTTCTTTGCTGATGTTATTGGCATCTAGCACCAAAAAGGTAAATCCGTCCCTTTCCACCGCATAGAAAGCATCAAAATTCTGCAAAGCATCGCGAATCACATTTTTGGTGCAATGGCTGCCTTCATGATTGCCGCAGGCGTGAATGAGCTTTTTGTCTTGGATCAGACAAGCTTCAATCGCCAGAGCGTTCTTCCATTGGTTGGCATTTCCACCATCTGCAACCATGTCGCCCGTATGCACAGCAAAACTTGGATTTTCTGCACAGATCAGCTGAACGATCTCACGGTGAATATTGTCCTGAGTTCTGGTATCGCCATAGACCACAAAATCAGTCGCTTCAAAATAATCTGCGTAGGTTGGTAGAGCTTTATTCTTGGTCTGCTCGTGAACCATAAGCTCTTGATAGTAGGCTCGTCCCTCTGCTTTGACATTAAGATTGGATGGCGACTCTCCTCGCGCAAGATCATGACAGGTCGTACAATCAGGCTTAAGTTCGGGATGGAGGATCCCGAGTGCAGCAGGAAAACCCTCAACAGCCCGTACATTTCCACTGAGACACCAAAGCAAACCAAGACTCATACCCATGGCAGAGCGAACAAAGCGCATAAGAGCTCCTCTTTCTAAAGCGACTTATCCATTTAGGTGCTGGAATCAATAAATTGTTTTCACTGTATAGAAGCACTCTGGGTTCGGCTATTTCAATCGCCAAGGCACAGCTATTTTCAAATCTGTTTCACTTGCTATTTATTGAACAGCCAGAAGGGAGGAGGAGGAAGCTCACTGCAGGGGGGTGAGGAGCGCGGCTGTTCCGCGCTCCTAAAGTCTTAGCTTGGTCCAATGCCAAAGCCCATGTCGGGCTGCTCATTCTTAACGAATTCCACTCGCAGGTAGTCGAGGCGCGTTTCCTGGCCGCTAGGATCCAATCCAATCAATGCAGCATTCGGTCTGAGTTCCTCGCCACTGCTCGGATCGACGATAAAGGGCAAGCTGCTGTCGTAGGGATCGAGTTGGCGAATCACCAGTTTGCTCAAGCCTTTGGCCTGGATTTCCTCTCGCTCCTGCTCAGTTAAATCCTCTGCAGAGAGCACATCAAAGGCATATTCAAATTGAAAGTTGTGATGACTTGGAGCATAGACGGAACGCAAAGGAGCCGAGATCGTCAGGCTCCGGGCGGTCAAGCCGCTCAGCTGGGCCTTATCGACTTGAATGAAGCGGGTTTTGTCAATTCCCTGAAAGCTGGTGCGACCTTCAATAGCAATCTTGAACCGAGAACCTTCGAACGAACTGTAGGCAGTCGCATACTTATAGGGCTCGGAACGCTTGAAAGCAGAGAGCTCAAACATTTCGGTGCCAGGCATATAGCCTTGAAAGGCATCCGACTCACAAGTCTGCGATCCGCTCAAAATGTGGAAATTCAAATGGTCTTCAAAGCCCGAACCTTCGATACGGAAGTCAGTGCCCCAAGCTGTTTGAGTATGATTAACCAGAAGGCGTGGCTGTGCCAGTGGGCGTCGCTGGCGACCTCCCCACTGCAACTTATACGGCCTGCCGTCAAGAAGGATGTCGCTGCTGAGCGTGAATTCACGATATTCATCCTGGGTGCCCCAGTATTTAAGCCAGTCGCCAAATTCGACCCGTGACTGTTCCGACTTCTTGACCTCAACGCCGGCGACCTGAAGAATTTCAATAGGATTGGGGATCTGCCCTCCGGCAAGAGGAATTTCATGCAGCGCGACTGAGAAATCAAAGGCGCGACTGAGAGCCAGTTTGGAAAACCCGTTACTGTTTTCTGTCGGCTTAGGGCAGAGACGCACATTGCGTTCGCCTATGATCATCGTGCCGCGATCCAATCCTTGGGTGGAACTTGCTTGAGCGGGAACAGGCCTGACCTGTTTGATGATTATTTTCTGCTGACCCTGGCTTTCAACCAGCTTCCATTCCATATCAAGTTTAAACTGACTTAGATCAACTGGGTTTAACTCAGTCTGGTAGTGGCTGTGAATGATGGTGATTAGGTCATAAAGCTGACGACTCATCGCCTCGCTCAGCAGAGTGCGGCCACGGGGAATTTCTGTGCTGGGAATCAGAATGCGGGTATCAAAGGAAGTGATCTGCGCGGTTTCTGGAACCTTGCCAGCGGGTGGATTCGCCACTTCCAGATCTTCGCCTGGGAAGCCAGTGCTTTGGACATCGATTTTCTGCTCAGGATTGCCGTAATACTGGTTGAATCCGGAAATCGCCACACCGTTCGCCAACTCACCTTTGAACGAACGCTGCACGAGAACGCCCATACCGCTATAGTTTTCTGTGACTCCATAATAGCGACGAGCCACCCAGGCTTTCAGACTATACAGACTTGACCAGACCTTGAGCATACTTTTGATAACTGGATCCTTTTTCGGCCCACAAAGACCCTTATCAATGCTGTTGCCATCGTCGCCGACGCAGGCCCCTTTTGATTCATAGAGACCAGCACCATTGAACTCGGGACTATCTTCGATGTTGCTACTGGAGCGCAATTTGATTTTGGTGCCCAGAGGGAAAGTGGCTTCAATGGCCGTCAAAATTTTGCTGCGGGTTGTCGCAGCAAGCTTTGCTCCTTCGATGAGAAGACGCACCCGGGTGAGGCCCTCGGCGATGTCCTTTGAGCTGGCAGAACCGGAAAACAGCTTTTTCAGTTCCGCGTCGACTTGCACTTTGAGCGATTCTCCACTAGCAGTTTTCGCCAATTCCATTCCTTCTGCAAAGAGGCCGACCGGCAGAGCAAGTCCTTCCGCGATGGTATGATCGGGAATAATACGGCGAAGTTCGGCTACGTTGGCGGCTTTTGCTCCGACTCTTTGGGCATCGCCTCGGCCTAGCATGTCCAAAGCAATCGGAGTCTTGCTGTTTCGGTCAAAGTCTCCAACTTGAAGCGGCAAAGGTCGCTTCAGTCGAGTCAGGCTTGCGGCTTCCTGCACGGTCAAAGACTTGCCTGAACGGAGGACGATCGAACAGCTACCGGTGACTTCACCTGTGGCTTGGAAAAATACCGGTGCTTGATTCCGAGCCAGCTCGATCCAGCTTGGCAAGCTGGTGGCGCTTTCTTCGTAAATAAAAGGAATGCCGAGCATCCCAGCAAGGAGAGCAGGATGAGACGACGGTGAAGAACTTTGACTGACCACGATGCCTGCGACTACGGGAAGTTCCCGAGGCACTTCATCCATAACGAGGATATCCTCTGAGGTAATCGATCCTTCCGCCAGCAAGCCTTCAAGTTCACCCTGTTTCACAATACGGACGCGTCCG
This sequence comes from Oligoflexus sp., assembly GCA_041736645.1. Taxonomy (GTDB): domain Bacteria; phylum Bdellovibrionota_B; class Oligoflexia; order Oligoflexales; family Oligoflexaceae; genus Oligoflexus. The sequence goes on from JBGSTF010000286.1 coordinate 20,537, forward strand.
ACACCCCAGCCCTGGTTGTAGCAAACTCGAGATTTCGAAGCTTTTCTTTCGGCAAGTCTCACGCCCAATGCCTCGAATTGAGGCTTCATGCTGTTGGCAAACGATATCTGTTCCGCAACCGGATAGTAATAAACCTCGGGTTGGCTGAAGAAATTCTTTTTCACCAAACTGAAAGCTTCCGCGACGAACTCGGGTGCGAGTGGGTCCGAACCCATCAATTGAATATCTATCGTTTCAGGATTGCGTATATCTGCGTTGCTTCTTGGCAACAGCAAGGTACCGAGCAAGACTCGTCGACCTTTATTGGACAGTGAAATGCTATCGATTTGCTGCGGAGTGAGACCGGCAAACTCGGGCAGAGTCGTCAAATGGAGAGCATGAAAAGCAAAAGACTCCGGATGCCAAATCAGTCCCGTAAAACGTCCCGATTCATCCACTGTCAAAGAGAATTTAATATAACCACTGTAGTTGGGATCCCGCCCACTCCCCGCTAGGTAATTCCAAAAATTATTTTCGCTCAAAATTTCCGGTTGAATCTTGAAATCAGCAGCCGTGGCCTTGCTACGAGAAGAAGACAAGGGTTGAACACACTGAGTCGAAGCGAAGCACAGCAGCAAAGCGAGTGAGTATCTCACAAAACTTGCACGCATGATGGTCTCCAAAAGATTTTATGAGGTCCTATAAGCCGCCCTTTTCCTGCATCCAAGCTCGAAAGTCAAGCTAACAAAGCAAATTGGCTGGCCAGACTAGGCTCTTTTATTCCATAAGCTTGCATTGTTGGTGAGGAGAGCGAAGTGTTGGGACTTGATTTTTTTTGATCGCCCACACACCTTGGCTTTTGCATCGTTATATTAAATACAACATAGTCTATTTATCTATTTATACGATTAAAGAAATCTACCGTAAAGTTGAGAGTGTTGGGAAACAGTGCGCAACACTTCACCACTCAAGGAGTCAGCATGTTAGCAGAAAAACGCAAGATCCTGCAGCCTCTCTTGGATTCCTCACAAGGCCTTCATGTGACGATCTATGCCATCAATCGCGGCGACATCGGTGATCTTAAGGAACAGCTGAGAAAGAGCATCGAAACAGCGGCCCTGTATCTGAAATCGGTCCTAAGCCTAGCAGAAATCGAAAAATTTCTAAAACCTATCCGGACCCTTGTTCATGACACCCAGGTTTTACAAATTTTGAAAGGCAATCTATGGGTATTCCTCAACAAAGACAGTTTTCGTATTCTTAAGATTCCCTTAGATGTGCAGGATATGGTGGTTGTAGCAACCAGTTTCCATGTGAAGCCGCTCTTGAGATGGCTGCAATTTGATAGAGATTTCTTACTGCTTGGTTTGGAGCGAGGGATGGCCCATCTCTATCATGGCAATCAGTTTTCTCTGCGCAAAATCGAATTGCCCAGATCAACCCGCTTTCAAAAGTTTGACCAGGCGCCTGTGTTGGATTCCCAAACTTTAAGCGAGAGAGAACGAGCTATTAGATACTACGAACACGTCGATCTCTTGAATGATTGGTTGGCTGATCTGAGCGAACTGAAGCGGCCTCATGTGTTTGTGGTCGGTGAAAAGGATTTGGTTCAATCAGCTCGCGCGAAGCTCAACTATCCGGAATCTTTAAAACCGGCGCTTTTGACAAAATTCCACCCGCATAAGCTGGCCGACATTTGTTTCGAAATACGTCGAATTCTAAAACGTGAAGCCACGCTGGAATTGGAAGAAGCTGTTCTTGAATTCTATCAGGCTCTCGACAATCGCGTAGCTAAAAATAATATCCAACAGATCGCCAAGGCTGCCGCTCAAGGTCGGGTTAACAAATTGATTATTGCCGACGGCATCAATATCTTCGGAAAATTGAACCCAAAAACAGGCAATCTAGCCATCCACATGAGCCACCTGAATCATGAAGACGACGACATCCTGGACGATCTCGCGCAGATGGTTTTAGCCAAAGGAGGAGAGGTTATCGTGGCTTCCCGAGATCAGATTCCACAGGGGCGTCCGGCCTTGGCCATACTCAAGTATCCGGGTCATGAATCCAGACAAAGCCTATCCAGGTTCCCTGCTTGGCAAGGCCTTCAGGTCAGTGTTTAACGGGTCAACACCAGTTTTCTGGTAGAAAAGGAAGAAATGATATGTTGCAGATTGTGTTCAAAAACATGGATCGTTCTGAACTTGCCACTGAAGCCGTTTCCGACCGTCTGATGGCGGTTGTCGATAAATTTCCTGATCTCCAAAATTGTCTTATTAGCATCACCTTGGACATGCAAAATTCTCCCATTCAAGCAGGACCCGATCTCTTCAGTGTGGCTGTTCATGTCAAGAGTGGTCGGTATCGAGGCGTCAGACTCACGAAATCGGCTTCCAATCTCTACATAGCCCTGGCCTATACTGCCGATCACCTCTTGGAAAAATTCAACCGCTTTGGAGATCGCACTCGAGTGAGGTTGAGAAACCAAGCTCGGGGTGTGAGCCTCACTGTCCCTGCACCATCTGCATTCGAAGCTGACGAGGAATTCGAAGATTTAGAATCGCCCTTTCCTTTGGAACGTCAACTTCGATCCTAGGCGGGACAAGCTATTGAAATGATTTATCAATAAACGAGAAAGGTCAAATCTTATGCAGAACACTCCGGATAAAAGTCGACGCGCCTTGGAAGATGAATTCTTCGCTCGTCAGAGCCAGGACCTAATGCGAAAGCTGAAAGAGGAACAATTGAGAATGGAATCCTTTCAGCAATTGGCCCTGATGAGTGGAATCAAGGATAAAGATGTGCTGGAACGCCTTTTGAATACAGGAATTACAGCCTCAACACTGTTTGCTTTGTCTTACGTGCCCCTGGTGCTGATGGCCTGGGCGGATGGAGTGATGGATCCGATAGAAAGATCGGCGATTCTCAAGGTCCTTGAAGAAAAGGGCTTGGACAACAAACATCCCAGCTACCATTTGATCGTGTTTTGGTTGCAGACGCCTCCAAGTGAGAAACTTTTTGAAACATGGAAGGCTTATGTTCAAAGCTTGAAAGCAACCATGGATTCATCAAGCTTCGAGCAATTAAAACTCGATATTTTGCACCGAACTTTGGCGGTTGCGGAATCTGTTGGGGGTTTTTTGGGGCTCGGATCGAAAATTTCCAGCTCCGAGCGCGAACGATATCGTCAGCTGGAAGCAGCTTTTGCAGCATGAAACCAAATGGCCGAAGCTTGCTAGAATTGGGGTGCGTTCAAGCCGAAACATCCAAAGCAGTCCAACAGTAGGGATAGGGATGTTGTTCAGACGAATCACCCCTTCATTCAAATTCAGTTCCACTCAGATCCATTCGTCGCTTCAGCATGAATAAGACTCTCGAAGCCGGCAAGGAAAACCCATCCAAATGGGGGTCTTGCGCCAACCTTCTCTTGCAGAGCTAAGGTTACGCTGGTCAAAGAATTCCCGGCGGCCACCAATCTTGTCAAAGCTTCACTGAGCCCGGACGGCAAACAACTCATTGCACTCGACAATGCGACCAATCTCAAAATCTGGGATCTCACCTTGAATCCTCATAGCCGATGGCGAGACTATGGCTGCTGCTATCGGTCGCAACGAGCTTGGGGTGTGGGACATTGACCCCAAAAAACTGATGGGCTCGCTATGCGAGCGGTTTGGCAGCAGGCTTGACCAAGCACTTTGTGAATTTTAGTCGAACGACTGATCAACATGGACCCTTAAGATTTCAGTTTGGCAATTTCGGCCTCTATGCTAAACAGTCGTTTGCATGGACGAAACCACACAATGAAGGGTCTTTATGCGTCGTCAAGCTTGGTTACTTTGTTCTACCCTCGTGTTGAGCGCTTGCGGCTTAGGCCAACGCGAAGCCTCACACACAGATGTCACTCTTGGGACCATTCTCCCTGCCACCGATCGGCCCGAAGTCGTCTATATTGAGCAGGAATTGCCAGGACGCAATTGGCACTGCACGGCTACCTTTATCAATGATTCTCAGGCTATAACCGCCGCACACTGCCTCATCGGAGCGCCAGCAAAAGATGTTCGTATCTACTTGATGCGAGCTACAGGCGCAATGGGAAGCAATCTCTGGACCCGTCAGGTAGAAGCTCTCAGCTTTGTTCCTCATCCCGATTTTAGCTGGAGTGCAGGCGTAGGCGGCGTGGATGTCATGGTGCTAAATTTTCCGACCGGCACGGCCCCCGCAACTGCCACGATGGCCAAGAAAACGCCTAAAGTCGGTTCTCAGGTAAGCTTAATAGGGTTTGGCGACAATACGGAATCCCTGGGCGACCAAGGAGCAATCGATGGAACGGGGCGCGGCGTAAAACGTGTGGGTCAAAACCAAATCGATTCGATAGGTCGGGGAACCATCGAACTCAAAGGCAATACGGGCACTGAAACAAAGCCTGAACCTAGCAGAAACAGCCTAGGATCCGGTGATTCCGGCGGCCCGTTATTCTACAATCAACAAATGATTGGCGTTGCATCTGGCATCACGGTCGCACGTGGCCTGGGCGGTCGTCAGTATGTTCGCTCGACTTATATCGATATCAACAGTTCGAAAATCCAAAGCTTCCTCCGTCTCAATCTGAAGTCGTCGCTCTAAGCTCTGTATTTAGCCATGCTTGGGTTCCTTTGAGTCCCGCAAATGGCGCAAAAAAATAAATTCCAGTAGCAAGCATGAGAAAAAAGTCTCCGAAAATCCGTCAACGGATTTTCGGAGGCCAAACATCAGGCAGAGATAATAAAGTTGGACGGGCTGGAGACGACAGCGGAATGATTTGGATAGGTCTTGCTAGGTCGATCGGGTGCTTGGGTGTCTCCCCATCGCAGAATCGCTGCAATCGATTGACCGCGAGGCATTCGATTGCTCGGCAAAACGGTGACTCGACCATGTTTCATGAGCACAAGTTCGGCGATATCATCGAGCAAATCGTCGGCAGCTCCATCTCCTTGGTCGTCTTGCACCTGCAAGGCGCCTGTTTCACGGTTCAGCTGTCCCCAGACATGCCGATCTTCTGCAATAAACAAACTTTGGATCTGACCTCGCACCGCGGCTACAGCTGTTTCGCGCAGGTGGGATGACGTCAAACCCCAGGATTCAGCTTTGCGAAAGGATGAGACCGCTAGATCCTCAAGACTGGCAAAGTATTGCTGCATGATCTCTTCACTGTGGCCGAGGATGGACCTTGTATCCCGTTCATCAAGGACTTCAACCCAGCCGTAAGGCAAGAGATAACCGTAGTGACAGGAGGCCCGAAAGGCGTCCAAATGAGCTTTTTGACCTGCAAGTAGTAATGGTCTCTGGTCACCAACCCAATAAGTTTCCAGCTGACGATTGAGAGAATACATTCTATCTCGAAGATCTTTTTGTCGACGATTTTTAAGCCCGTCTTTGTACAATCGCTTAGGAGCAGAGTCATCTATGGATGGACCATCGGTTCGCGAACGAAGCTCGAAGCGTTCAAGACTTGTGGCTTCATCCGCAGTCACAAGCAGCAACTCCACATATTTCTTTCGAAATGCCAAGAGGAAGTAGCTGCGCCGCATTTGGCTGGACCTGAGCACAGGCTTCAAATGAAAACTATGCGCGGCAACTGCTAGATCAGAGACAGCGATCGGCAGCTGCACCATGCCTGAGAACTCTTCCGAATGATAGATCGCAATGCCTCCATGAGTGGATTTAAGCCTCAGATCTTTCAGTGATTTTTGAAGTGTTTGCAAAAGACGCTCGCGCGTTTCCGGACCATAGGTCTTGGCCACCAATTCTTCCGCCTTGCGATAAAGACTCTGCAATTTTCTTTTCATGGACCCGGGGTCATCGGCTTCCCCTCCCTCTGTTCCCATATAAAGAGAGATAGCCGGTCTTGCTTGCGATCCCACTAACTTAAGGGCTTCATTGATCGTCAGTTGCTTCATAAGCAAATTCTCCTTTCAAACCATGAGGGCGCACGTTACATCTTCCTCGATGATACATCCATCCTGTCGGTAGAATGGAGTTTCCCTAAACATGATAATTGCAAAGGAGTTGATCGTTAAAAGCGATGACGGGTTTGACTCGCATTATGCGGGGTCCGACATGTAGGTTGCTGAGCTGGCAGAATTTCGACCAATGATTTTAAAGTCTTTTGTCATCACAATCAAACCTATTGAACTAAGGCAAAATACCTCCGATTGCATCAAATGATGACCTGAGCTAGGCCATGACTTCTTAAAGGCAAGAGGCCGGAGCGCTGAAAGCGCACCCTGACCTCCTAGCCCTCGACATTGGATCGATTTTTTCTTAAGCGCCGCAGACCAGCGAAAGTTTCTGACCAGGCGCAATGATGTCAGAGAATTTCACGTCCACTTTGCCGATCAGAGGAACGTCCAGAATAGTCGCTTTATCAGCCGTTAGCTCAACTCGCTTGACGTTGATGCTGATACCCAAAGCTTTTTTGGCACTCGCCGACACTCCGTAGAATTCCAAACCCAAAGTCGTAGCATTGACTTGGTAGTAACGCTTCAAACCAAACTCGGTCGAGAACTTGAGTTTGACATCACCATTATTGATATTGCAGTTGGCGTTGGAACCTTTGAGAAGATTGATGGTTGCCAGATTCGCTTTAGCATCACTCGATGTGCGCAGTTTATCGAAGGCATTGAGCAGATTGCCCAAGTTTTTGCCGATTTCATCTTCCGGCAAAAGTGTTCCCAATTGACCCGCTGCGTTGACGAAAAAGGCTCTATCAAAAGCCACCTGCCTTGGAGCCTTATTAAACCAGCCTATCAGTGGACCACCGGCAGCCACCACATCACCGATAGCAATCGTCTTATCCTTCAGTTTGGAACTATCGATACCAAAGGCCAGGAGCAAAGGGCTCACAGCAAATTCGCTCGGTACCTGCGTTACGCTTCGATCGCTCAAGCCGACATTGAAGCTGCCATCATCAACGACAGCAAGAGACTGAAGCTCAGCATTTTGTGCAGCGGCTTCCGCCCCGTAGGAAATACCAAGCACGTTGACGAGCCCCTGATCGGCGATCTGCACCTGCTGCTTGGTGCTCAGATTCAGAACCAATCCGGAATCGGCTTTGGCGGTGGATTCGATGGCATTGTAAGCGACCAAGGCACCATTTTCAAGGCCACCTGATTGCCACTGGCTGGCATCCAAGCGAACTTGAAGATCTTGATAGACATCGTCAAGACGCAAGGCCGTCAGAGACTGCTTGAGGCCATCAGCAGCTAAATCCTGGCGATTGAGATTGAGATTGGAAGGACTCTTGAGAGCTCCGTTCAAAATACTGCTGATGGCTCTGAACTGGGCCGCACTCGCCGGCTCCGTCTTTCCAGGATCAACGGTCGGACAGATCAATTGCCAGTCCTGACACCAAGCTTGATAGCTTTGGGTCGTTGCTCCCTCGCTGCTCAGACCAGCCGAATCCTCAGCTTGGGGTCCACAAGCTGTGAGTCCCCCTCCGAGACATAAGACCAAAGCGAGACGCTGAGCTAAACTGGATTCGACAAAACCTGCGTGATGGCGCACATGGTTCATGAATGGCTCCCCCTTACGAACTAAAATGTAGGAATCTTGAAGTTTGTCTACACTGCAGAATCCACCAGCACTCGGAAAGGCATTTTTTCTAAAGTGTCGGACATTGAGCCCGCAAATTGTCGCCCAGGCTCTAAAATAGCCGATTTTGAGTATCGATCACGATAATACGGACTACTCGACTTGGTTGTTTATAAGTCAAGCCTTATTTTTTATTTACTCCAAGCGGTCCTTTGTGTATCCACATAACTACTTTTACTCGCTCACCAAGAATACGCTGGATTCTCGAATACAGCGGATATTGCGATTTACAAGGAAGAACTGCATGTCACTTATGATTAGCAAGAGAAGGCAAATCCTTTTCGCCTGCGCGCTTGGAGGGATGCTACCCATATCCAACTCACTGTTCGCACAAGAAAGCGCAGGAGCGATTGAAAATAAAGCCCCTGATAATCTCGAAGCCGAAAAAGCTCAAGCCAAGAAAAAAGCCGACAAGGTCAACGAGAAGATCAAAGTTACAGGCTCGAGACTGAAAAAAATTGATGTGGAAGGAAGCGTCCCCATCAAAGTCATCACTTCCGAAGAAATTGAAAAAGCGGGAATCACCACTTTATCCGATCTGTTCCGCAACCAAACCGAAAATACCTTCGGTAGTTTCAATGGCAGATCGGGCGCTATTGCCGAAGGCCAGGCCACCGTCAACCTTCGCGGCCTAGGCGCGGGACGTACGCTGGTTTTGATCAACGGTCGTCGCTTGCCTTCCGAAGCCTCCTTGGGTGGCGTGAATATCAACAATATTCCGGTCTCCATGATCGACCATATCGAAGAAGTGAAAATGAGTGCATCCGCCGTCTACGGCGCCGATGCCGTATCGGGTGTGATCAACGTGATTCTGAAAAAAGACTTCACAGGTGTAGTCACCTCACTTTCCAATACCAGCTCCCAACAAGGTGGCGCTAGCAGCCAGAGTTTCAGTGCCGTCGCCGGAACCTATGTCGGCTCAACGAACATCACCGTCGCCGCTGGTGCAAGTCAAACAGCTCCCCTCTATACCCGCGATCGTGACGAACTCTGGAAATACAAAGGCAACTTTGCCTACAGTGCCTATTCAAACCCACAAGGCACCTACAGCTGGGCTGTGGTCGACCCGGAGAATATCAAAAATGTAAAGGGCAACTTCGTCTATCGCCCCAGCCCAAACTGTCCAGAGGAAAATCAAATTGCTTTTCCAAATGCTCCGCAAACAGTCATGTGCCGAGGTCTTCGTCGTGATGCCAGCACCGACGAGATGATGCCTGAAAAAAAGAACTGGTATGCAACAGCCAATAGCAACAGTGAGTTCGCTAACAATATTAAGGTCAACACCACAATCATCTATTCTGACGCTGAAACTCGCAGCAACAAAATCAACGCCGTGCGCACCACTGATCCTCTATCGAGTGCTGACTACCAAATTCTGCTCAAGGACGCTCCAGCCGACCTACAGGCCCAGGTGAAAGCCTTGAACTTGGTTGCAGACGACAGCACTCTTATCAAGATCGCCACCCGCTCTTTCGACTACGTTAAGCGCAATACCTCCACACGCGACACGTCAACCGGCGCCATGCTCGGTCTCGGCGGTGATCTATCGGCCACCTGGGACTGGCAGTTTGATCTCTCGAGCTTTTCAACTCTCCGTCAGCGCTACTACAATAATGTCGATGACAAGCAGGCCTTGAGGGAAAACATGTTTCCTTTCGATGGCAGCACCCCGAAGCTGAACCTTTTCAATCCAGATCAAGCGGTTCTTGAGAGCTTCTACACCAACCTTTACGGCAAAGAACGTAACAGCGTGAGTTCGGCAACTGCCTATGCCAGCGGACCTATCGCTGAATTGCCCGACGGTACAATGTCTTTGGCCTATGGTTTAAATTATCAGCATGAAACCTATAAGCTGGTAGCCGACCCTAAAGACAAGGAAACTTTCAAGGAACGTCCCCGATACTGGGGCAGCGTGAATTCCGATGGTAGCGGCGATCGGGATGTAAATTCCGCCTTTTTGGAAGTCAGCGTACCGATCGCGTCCAAAGCCGAACTAGGCTTCGCTACCCGCCTCGACAACTATAGTGACTTTGGAAACACCTTCAACTATGCGGGCAGCCTTGGCTACTCTCCGTTCTCGTTTTTGAAATTGCGCAGCAACTACGGCACCAGTTTCAAAGCTCCTGATCTAGCGCAGCTTTACAATAAATCCGACGGTGGCTATCTTGGGGTCACCGATAAGAAGTACTGCGACCTCGAAAAAGGCGACGAGAATCCCTGCGGTCAGGACCGCGACAGCTACAGCGTTTACGTCAATAACCCAGGTAATGAAGACCTTAAAGAAGAGACCGCGATCGCTTACAACTTTGGTTTTGTCGTACAACCCGTCGACTTCTTCGATGTCACTGCCGATTACTGGGCAGCCAAGATCGAAGGCCTGCATAGTCAAGAATCTTTGGACACCTTGGTCGAGAAAGACATCTTAGGCCAAAGCACTGGTACCAACAAAATTGTCCGGGTCACTGATAGCAGCCGCTCAGACTTCGGCAAAATTTCCTTGATCGAAAATAGCTACGCAAACCTAGGTCGATTGACCACCAGTGGTTTTGATGTCGAAACCAACTTCAAGTGGGCCCTAGCAGGCACCCAGATGGGTTTTAGAACACAGTACTCCAACGTGATTTCGCGCAAAGAAAAGGAAGCCAATGACAGTCCTGCCCAGGAATACGTCGGAGCTTATGGAGTGCCTCGCTACCGCACCTCGAACAGCTTATCTTTTCGCAAGAATGGTCATTTCCTAGCGGTTGACGCGATGACCATCGGTCGCATGGAGAGTTCGGAGTTTGACAGCGATCCAAGCTTTGGTTATGTGAAAGCCTTCACGCGCTATGATTCAACATACAGCTGGGATCATCCGTGGAATGGCACCCTCAGTCTCGGCGTGTTTAACATCGCCAACAAGATCGGTGGTCTGCACGAGACAGATCGGACCTACGGAACAGTGTCCTTCAGCGGCAATAACTACGACGCCCTCGGTCGCCAGTTCTTTGTTGCTGTGAAGCAGAGAATGTAAGTTTCACATTGAAGTTCGAAGTAATTTCAGACGAGCAGGATGACCTCAGGGTGATCCTGCTCATTTTTTATTTGCAGTTACCGAGTGGTTTTTGCAGACCTAGCTGTGGTTTCTGAGCTTCAGGGTTGGGCTTATCGGCAGGGATCACACCCAGTTTGATCAAGCCTTCCACCGCATTATCTTGAGCAACTTTGTCCTTGACCTCTTGCGTGATCTGACCGGCTTCAGCGACGGCATTCTTGGTCGCTTGAACCTGAGCAGCTTTTTTCTTTTGAGCGGCAATGTCCGCATCACAGGGTTTCTTTTCGCCACTAAACAATTGTCCGAGATCCTGGGGGGCTTTCTCATCGGTGGCTTGTAAGGCGGCCATGGCCGGGGCGGCCAAGCTTAGGCAGCATAAGAGTTTGATCGCAATCCGCATGGTCTTGCCTCTCCTGAAGTGATCGGTCGGGTCTTATCCTTGAAAAATCTCGCGGTTCCGCTGCTTGAGGTAGCAGAGCTAAGTCAGGAGAGCAAGTCCAAAGCTGCAAGTGGGGCAAGGTTCTAGGCCGGGGCCAAAGGCAAAAAAGGCGCAGAATTCTGCGCCAAAAAAACCAAATAAATCAGTAGCTTAACGCCATGCGGTCGTGAGTGCCATTGGCTTAGGCAGCAGGCAGCCTTGGAGGCTCAGATCCAACTTGCCCAAGCTATCGCGACAGGAATACAGCCAATAGGTTTGCTGAGCATAGCCTATGCCTTTTTGATAAGTGATCTTGCCGTCTTTGTCCACTTCGCAAGGATTGTTCACTTCGCACTTTTTGCCTGATTCGTTAATCGTATTGTTCACGGCAACAACTGTACGCGTTCCAGCAGCCACCACAGGCGAACCCGAGGTTCCACCGATCACTTCGCAGCCAGGTCGGCTATAGCGGACCGAATCAGTAAAGAGCCAAGCGCCTTCTTTTAAAGTTCCCGTAATCGCTTCGATTTGACAGGAATAGCCGCGCTTCCAGTAGCCCGAAATCACTTCAATATCAGCCCCAACCACCGGCAATTCAGAAGAAATGGTCAGTGCTTCGGTTTTATATTTGCTGCGAATGTCTTCGTAGGTTTGCTTGAGCTGATAGAGACTCATATCGGTCTTGGTCATGGTTGCATAAAGAAGTTTGGTGGCCGTCACGGTGCCGAGCTTGCTGGAGCTCGGACTCAGTATATCAAAACTCCTAGTTACCGATTGATTGTAGAGCACAACGCCTGGATCCAGCAGGCGAACGCAATGGCCGTTGCTGAGGATCATTCCAGGATCGGTATCCTGGCTGTCGTCAAAGCGAACCAGGCTACCCGAGCAGCCCGACAGCGAAACGATTCCTTCAAAATTATAACTGATGGCTTCTGCAGCAAAATCAGCCGAATCAGGCAGGGGGCGACCGAACTCAGGAAAAGTAATAGCCTGTGCAGAACTCATAGTCAGCAATGCAAAAGGAATCGATAGCAAGAAACCCTTCATGGAGCATCCTCTCTCAAACGAACATTTAAAATGGCTCTTCTTCTTTATGGCTAACGATTCAGGCTTCGGAAATCAATGCAGCTTATTTGAAGCCTAGTCTTTCCACTGAGTGTTTTTGCATTTGTTCAGCGAGCGCCTGTGTTTTGAGACCTTTGCCTCAGTAAGAGGCAGCTCATCGATTTTTGCGAGAGAGTCCGAGCTTGTACGCCTATAGACTCCTCCGGCCTTTCTATTTGCACTGAACGAAGCTCTTTGCCGCCCGGGTTGCTTGTGCTAAAACAGGGTGCTGCGTTCACACACCTGGAGGAAACTATGCAGACGGAGTTTGATCTCGTTGTCTACGGTGCAACCGGCTTTACCGGACGACTCGCCGCGCAGTATCTCTGCCGAAGCTCGCTCAGCGGTCAGCTCAAAGTGGCCATTGCAGGACGCAATCGACAGAAACTCGAAGAAGTGGCTCAATCCTGCGAGATAAAACCCAGCCTGGTCATTGCCGACTCGACCCAGAGCGCCAGCATAGAAGAGATGGTTCAAAAAGCCAAAGTCGTACTCAGTTTCGCGGGACCGTTTGCCTTGCACGGCGAACCTGTCGTGGCTGCTTGCGCCAAATACGGACGTGATTATTTGGATATCACCGGCGAAACCCCGTTCATTCGCTCGATGATTGATCGCTATCAAACACAAGCCGAGGAAACCGGCGCTCGACTGATTCCCTTCAGTGGCTTTGATTCCATTCCCGCTGATCTGAGCGTTTATCTGGGACTGGCCGCTGCTCGCAGTCGGGGGCTGCAGCTGGATGATCTCAGCCTTTACTATCAGATCAAAGGGGGACTGAATGGCGGCACTCTCGCATCGGCTCTGAATATCGCTGAGCATAGCAGCGGACGGGACTTGTTCGATCCGAACAGTCTCATTCCCGATCCCAACTGGCCACGCGGCCCCCGTCCCAATTTGAAACCTCGATTTGAGCCTGTGCTGGATCGTTGGACCGCACCCTTTTTTATGGGCCCGATCAACAAGGCGGTGGTTCGTCGTTCTTCTTGGCTTCGCGCTCAACAAGGCAAGCCGGATCACCCCTTTCAATATGAAGAGCGTATGGTCATGGGCAAACGCTTGGGGCCATTGCAAGCCGGCCTGACGACCGGAGTGCTGGCTGGCTTTGGCCTCTTGACAGGCAATCCTGCGGGACGCAGTCTGCTCAAACGATTTGGCCCCAAACCAGGGGAAGGACCGTCCGCTGAAACTAGGCGCAATGGATTTTTTCGGGGACAATTGGTGTGCCGCAGCCAAGGCCTTTGCAAACTCATCGTCCGTATGGAGCGCGAAGGGGATCCAGGCAACGATATCACGGTCGCCCTGGCCGCAGAATCAGCTCGACTCGCCGCAGAAAATGCTTTTCTCCCGGGCTTGAAAGGGTTTCTGACACCCACTCTGGCCTTTGGTGATCAATTGACCAAAAGATTGGAACAGGCAGGATTTCGTTTCAAAACTGACTTCGCTTAACGGACAAGGGGACTCCGCTCATGCTTCAGGAATTTCGCCAAGGTGTTCGCACCTGGCTCGAACAGAATTGTCCAAGCTCTATGCGCACAGCCATGGTGGAAGAAGAGGAAGTGTGGGGAGGCCATCAAGAAAAGTTCATCAACCCCGACTCAAAAATCTGGTTGGAGCGAATGGTCGCCAAAGGTTGGACCACCCCGGAATGGCCCAAGGCCTATGGCGGTGGAGGCCTAAGTCCTCAGGAAGCTCTGGTCTTAAAAGAAGAGATGCTGAGCCTAGGCTGTCGGCCTCCCTTGATCAGTTTTGGAATATGGATGCTCGGCCCTGTTCTTCTGCAGTATGGAACGGAGGAACAAAAACAACGCTTTTTGCCAGCGATCGTGCGCGGTGAAATTCGTTGGTGTCAGGGCTATAGCGAACCAGCGGCAGGTTCTGATTTGGCGAGCCTGCAGACCCGAGCCGAATCGGTCGGTGATACTTTTGTGGTCAATGGTTCTAAGGTCTGGACCTCTTACGCCGATCACGCAGACTGGATATTCTGTTTGGTCCGAACCGATTCCTCGTCCTCGAAACCGCAACAAGGCATCAGCTTTCTCTTGATCGATTTGAATCAGCCCGGCATCAAAGCGGAACCCATTCGTCTCATAAGTGGCAATTCACCCTTCTGTGAAGTTTTCTTTAAAGACGCGAGAGCTCCCAAAGATCATCTCATCGGTCCTCTGCATGGCGGCTGGCAAATCGCCAAAGCTTTGCTGACTCATGAGCGCCAAGCCATCAGTGAAATCATCAAGAAAGCCGAAGAGCAAGCCATCGAGGATTACGCTAAAGAAAAAATAGGCCTGCACGACGGCAAACTCGCAGACGCGGCCTTCCGTGATCGCTTAAGCAGTTTTCATATGGATCAACTGGGATTCCAATTGACTTTGGAGCGGGAAGCATCCTTACAAAAAGCCGGGCACTCGCCCGGAGCGGCCTCATCTATGTTCAAACTCTATGGCACCGAACTGAACAAACGTAAGTATGAGCTTATGGTTGAAGCGGCGGGCTTTGATAGTCTTATTTGGGAAGGCGCGGGACTAGCCACCGACCTTCAGGCCACTCGGGATTGGTTGCGTTCGAAAGGCAATTCAATCGAAGGTGGAACGAGCGAAATTCAATTGAATGTCATCGCCAAACGCGTCCTGGGACTACCCTAAGCACAGAGGTTCGATATGTTGATGAACTGGGATATCACTGACGAAGAAAAACTCTTACGCCAATCAGCTGTCAATTATTTCCGCGAAAAGCTGCCGATCAATCACCTGCGCAAAATGCGAGACAGTCAGGATCAGGTCGGCTTCCATCGCGAAAACTGGAAGGAAATGGCTGAACTTGGCTGGACTGGCATTCTGATTCCTGAAGAGTTCGGTGGCATGGACTTTGGATTTCGCGGTTTGGGACTGATTATGGAAGCCGCCGGACGGCATCTGTCATCGACCCCACTGCTTTCCACTGCCCTCTGTGCCAGCCGCGTGATCTTGCAGGAAGGCAGCCATGAACAAAGACAAAAGCTCTTGCCAGCCATTGCCGCTGGCGAATGGATCATCGCTGTGGCCCATGATGAAGGGCATCAGCACGGCAGCCGACCCTTGACCACCACAGCGCTCAGCCATGGCTCCCGCTTCACATTAAAAGGCCAAAAGTCTTTGGTTCTAGATCTTGGTTGCGCGGATCAGATTTTGGTACTAGCCCGAACGACTAAGAATAGTCAGGGTGAAGAGGGCTTGTCGTGGTTTCTGGTAGATGTGAAATCCCCAGGGCTCGGCGTGGAAACATTTCGTTTGGTAGACGGTCGCCCAGCGTCTCGATTGAATTTTCAAAACGTCGAGCTCGGCCAAGACTCGCTGCTAGGAACTTTGGGCTCCGCAGGCGCCTCGTACGAAAAAATGCGCCAGGCTGCTGCCGGAAGTTTGGCCGCCGAGATGCTCGGTTCATCGATGGCCGCTTTTGAAATGACCCTTGCTTATCTGAAAGAACGCAAACAATTCGGTGTGGCGATTGGTTCCTTTCAAGCTCTGCAGCATCGCATGGCGAATCTCTACAGTGAGCTGGAAGTATCGAAATCGATCGTCCATCGAAGCCTCTGTGCCTTGGATGCTCAAGATCCCCAGATGGTGCTCTATACCAGCCTTGCCAAAGCAAAGTTGAGCGAACTGTTCCAAAAAATCGCTGCCGAAGCCATCCAGTTGCACGGCGGCATCGGCATGACGGATGAACACAGTATCGGCTTTTTCCTGAAGAGAAGTCGCATCAGTGCAGAACTCTTCGGTAATGCCGGTTTTCATCGTGATCGCTATGCTTCCGCGATGAATTTCTAACAGTTCTTACCGATCTCCTGCTGCAAGAGCAGCAGGCCTCTTCCGCTTTACAATCTTTCGATTCGATCCTTCCAAAATTCAGATACGAGGCTCGGCAATTTAGGCTGACAAGGCATTTTTCCAAATATTTATAATATATTACACTGAATGACTGAGGAGCAGCCCTCAGCAAGGACATCTTGTGCCTTGCCTACGTCGGATTTGACAAAGGCCTCTCACTCATTTATACCGACTATCCCGACCACAGGGACTCCATAAGGGAACTTTTCATGAATTTAAAAACTATTTTCTCCATCGGTCTTGTTCTGCTTAGCTTCACTCAAATCACTCACGCTCAAGAGGCCGCGGATCCCTTTGCCGTCATCTATGGCAAAGAATTGCCAGAGCTTCGTCAATCACGAGCCTTCAAAGCTTCAAAGAAAGTTACCACCGTCCAACGCCATTCGCCCATTCTGATGTATTCCGATCGCATGCGCACTTACCAGCGAACCAAGTGGACCTATCGGCCTTCCAAACTTAAGTTTGTGGTCTATGCGACTTTTCAAGACCAAGACGACGGCGGCAATACCCTGGGTTGGATTGAAAACATCGATCGCAAGGTGGTCGCAACAATCAGCGATAGCTATATCAGCGCTTATCAATCTCCCGCGCTGCTTTTTCCAGAATTTTTAAAGGATCGCCAGGTCCCTGAACTGCGTGAAGATCCGGCCTTTTCCTTCGTCGTCGAATCGGTCGTCACTCGCCTGGGCGCCTTGCCTTACCTACAGGAAAGTGAAAAGCAATACCAAGTCATTCGCTTGACCCATATCGAAAGCCAGACTGCGGTGATCCTCTATGCAACTTTCCGCGATGAAGATGATGGTGGCAACACCTTGGGTTGGGTGGAAGATCTGCAAGGTCGATTGATCGCTGTGATCGGCGATAGCTATTTCAATGCGATTCCTTGAAGGGTTGCTTTGCAATAGGGCAAAAGAAACCCAGCTAGGATTGGCCTTGCACAACTCGAGTCCTGCTCAAGAACTCTTAAGCAGAGGCGTAAGAGGCCGATCTAGGAACTGAAAGATTTGGTTCTCGGGTAACCAAAGAATAATTTCAAAACTTTGCCATCGGGCTTGCTTTAGCTCGCCGACATACTGAAAATCCAATCGGCCACCGATGCTGTGAATGAGATCCGATGCAGCATCAAAGCCCACTCCCCTGCCCGATATTTCGCTGATGACGGACTTTGTTGAGTAGCCACTCTCCAAAATCACCGTCCGACAAACCTCGACCGGAACTTCGCTTTGCATTGCGGGGATAAGACCCTTCAAAAAGGCTTTTTCAGCAATCTTTTTGAGATCGAGGCCCTTGCCATCGTCACTCCAGATGAAACATTGCTTTGGTCCTGGGACGTAATGCAGATTCAAAGTACCGGTCATGGGTTTCCCTTGAGCCTCACGTTCAGGAGTCGATTCCAAACCATGATCGATGCTATTGCGCAACAGATGACCAAAAAGGTGCAGAAGCATCTCGTAAACACTCTGCTCAACATACACGCAATCTAGATTTTCAGAAAAAATCGGCTCTTGCTTACCCAATTCCATGGCCAGTCGCTGCGCATCGCGCTTCAATTCTTTAATTATAGCCTGAACAGGATGCAGAGTTGCATGCACCAATTCAAGTAGCATGGGGCTTTGTTTGCTCAATCCAGCCTGCTGGATGAATAGGATGAGTTTCCTTGCCGTTTCATACTCTAAACTGATTCGGCCATTATCATACGACGAATGAAAAAATTGATTAAATATCTTCAAGTAGGGCTGAAACTCCTGCTCGACTTTTTGCAGATCATCCTGACTGAAACTGTACAGCTCGGGCTGGTTCAGGGCGAGTTGAAGGCTGCTCTCACATTCATGGACAGCTGTAGCGACCTTTGATAGCCGCAGGCCGCGAGAGTTGCCTTTAATCGTGTGCAGAATACGAAAAATATCTCGGCCTTTTTCGGCTTTTATCTTGGAATCTTCGGTCAGGGCTTCTCTTGCACTTTGCAGATATCTTTCTGTCGTCTTAATAAAACTGCCGAAAAGTCGAGGCTCACGTTGGACAATCTCACCGATGATACCTATGTCTTGGGAGTGTGCCGAGGCCAGAGCCCGCAATTCTCGATCGTAAGTAACGTCACGAAGAGTCACCAGAATCCGATCCACCCTATCATCGGCATTTATCATAGGCTGCCAATTAAGCTCCAAAGTCCTTAAGGGCTCTCCAGGCTGTCCAAACTGAACTTCTCTCGGAAGCAGGTGAGAGTTGATTTCAAAGTTAATGGCCAACTCTTCTAAACTAGACGCCAGAGTCGATACAATTTGACTTTTATGATCTGCATTCACTTGAGCTTTTTCCAAAAAAACTTCTACAAAAGGTCGTCCTATAACCTGATCCTGGCCTAGTATGGGAAGCAAAGCTCTTGAGTGTTCCTCGTGCACGAGAAGCTGATCTCCGTGGAGAGTAAATATTCCCTGTTGAATGTTCTGGAGAATCAATCGTATATCGCGAGTCTTCTCGTGCACCTGCCCTTCGACTCGAGATAAATTCAGAGCCAGCTCGCGATTCTAGGCCTCCTTAGCTTCATGAACAGCTTGTTTCATCCGACTTACGAAGTTAGATAGGCCGAAAGAGAGCAAGACAATTTCAGTGGCTGAGCCTGTGATCATCCCCCATTGGGTCAGTACATTGGCCTCCATGTAACCCATATAGTAGGAAATACTATAAAGATCACCGACTACAAAGACTCCCCAGGCAAATAGAAAGATTTTCCCTTCTGGCTGTTTTTTATACGAGGTATAGATTGCACAAGACGCTATCCAAAGGGCTATACACACGTTGCCGCAGACAGTAAAAATGGCAGCAATTTGGAAACTGAAATAGCAGAGGATAAAGGCTGTTATTGGCAGAGAATGCAAAAATGTGCCTATTCTATAGAGGAGCTTAGAATGCTGTCTAAGACCCAGAAATAATTGTGTAAATCTCAAAACAAACTGCAGTGTGATGCTTGAAAAAAGAACAGTTCCCTCATCAAGCCAAAACCAGTAATTGCCGGTCAATTGCGACAGGAAGCCGCTGAAGCACATCTGAAAAACGAAGAACAAAAAAGAATAGAGCGAATAATGAAGGTAGGGAGAATATCTCAAAGTTAGATAGAGGAAAAAATTATAAAGGCTCATGACCAAAATAGCGCCTAGCAGGATGCCATAAATGAGTTGCGAGCTTAATTTATATCTCTCAAAATCGTCTGGATACCAAAATGTAGCGCGACTGCCATTTACATCCGTGCTTCGATATTGGATGTAAATTGAGCTTATTCCAGGAGCTAAGTTCAAACTTGCAAATGGGTAGCGATGCAGAGCCCGGTTTGGCACTTCGATTCGTCTATGACCCAATTCGCGCCGATCGACCGAGCCATCGGGATTAATGAGATAGAAATCTATGAAGTCGGTGAGAGCCCATTGATCTTCGAATATAAAATTCTTAGACTCCGTACTAGGATTTTCCAATTCGAATCGCACCCAAAATGAAGAATCTTTAAATCCAATGATCTTTCGATCCTTGGTAAAATTACTGCTTTCTCTTACTTCAGCAAAGCTTAGTTTTTTGGAAGGATCGCTTAACACCAATAAGCTTGGATGGAGGGGATCGCCTCTGAGGAGTTGCTCGGCGGCTTTGGCTTGATGCACCCCGGAACAAAAGAGGAGAGTGGCCAACAATAGTATTTGAAAATCTATTTTCAAGTAAGGTTCCCAAGCTGATTGCCCGCCGCAAAATCAAACGACTCTGAGTGTTATCGGTCAGAGAAGATTAAGTCATATGGGTTGAACTATGATTTCGAGGTATAGATTGATAGCAAAACTCAGCTGATACTTGGGTTTCCACAGATTATACTCAAACGATTGAGCGAAGAAAAGGCCACCGAAGACGCTAAACTACCGATGCTAAGGCGCTAGCCAGGTTCTCGTCTTCCCCGTCCTGCTGCATATCGCCTCGGGGCAGAGTGATCCGAAGTTTGAAGCTATAAAAGTGCTGATCGCGATCAAGAGGCGATCCCAGTAGCACTTGAATCTGGCCCTTTTCCGCCTCAAAAAAGCGCTTCACTGCATCCATTCCTACACCACGACCTGAAATCTGCGATACGGAAGTGGCAGTTGAAACACCCTGATGAAAGATGGTATTGGCAATATCTTGGGGGCTGGTATCGGCAGAAAAGCCTTTCGTCTTCATCGCTTTTTGCCGCAATCGATCAATCGCCAGGCCGCGTCCGTCATCCCAGACTTCGATACGAATGCAAGATCCATCTTCCTGGCCCGACACATAAATCGTTCCCTGCGATTTTTTGCCCTGGGCCTTGCGCTCTTCCGCCGACTCGATTCCGTGATCGAGAGCATTACGCAGGATATGAATGAAACTATTCTTGATAGTAATTTCCTGACGGTGATTGATCAGGATATCACCAACATTCAGGGAAACAATCGGTGGCTCTTTCTGCAAATCCCTGGCAATTTTCTCGGCTTGATGTAAGATTTCATTCATCACAGAATCGAGCGACATGAAGATAAGATGAGTGAGCTCATCACGGTTTTTATGGATCACATCTTTAATGTCATCCGACAGTCCCATCTTGTTATCTAATAGATGCAGAAGCTGATAATGCTGCTCCAAAAATTCTCGATCAATCTGAATTTTTGAGAAATCTTCACTGCGCCCCAAGACATCACGATTGACCTGCAGATAATGTAAGAAAGATTCTTTGGCTCGTTTGATATCGATCAACAAGGTGTCACGGGGGATAACAACCCCATTTTTGATAATGGCTGCATAGTGTGATTCCACTTCATGCAACGTGGCCGAAAGTTCTTTAAACTGCAGAGTACGAGCCGCCCCCTTTACCGTGTGCATATTGACAAAAAGGACCTTCAAAGTATCTATATTGAGATCGGATCGTTCCAAAATTCTGGCATTCTCATCAAGTAGCTGAGCCGCCGTGCCAAAGAATTGAGAAGCTTTCTTAACCCCGACTTCAATGAGCTGCTTGATGATGGCCAGATCTTTATTTTTCTGCTCCAACTCTCGCAAGGCTTCCACTTCCTGCGTGATGTCCAGCATGGTCACCAACAACCGCTTGACAGTGTCTTCACGATCCAATTCTGTGTTCCAGGTCAGCTTCACAACCTTTTTACGGTCTTGCAGCTTATAGGTAACCTCGACAGGAAGCTTATCTACATTGACATCGAAATTGATTGAACTCTCGCCAATGGCCGCCAGGAGAGATTGCCAGGCTTGGTCCCTTTCGTCGCCGGACATATCACAATGATCCAGGAACAAAGTCTTAAAACTCTGCCCTGCGACGAGGCTCTGCTCCAAAATATCGGGCAAGTGAGCGGAGTAGTTGCTTTCCACGAAGCCATTTTTGGCCAGAGATAAAACCCCTTGCGGAATATGTTCCAGCAAGGCTTTAATCTCTTCCGTTCGTTCGATAACTTTGGTTTCCAAACTGGCATTGAGGCTTTCAACTTCCTGATTTTTAACTTCCAACTCCATATTCAGCTTTTTGCTGCTATCAAATGCCTTGGCAAACATCAGGGAATTGTTCTTAGCCAGAATAAGAGAAAAGATCATCCCCCCACCCATAGAAACCCAAGGCCATCCGAAGTTCATCATGGAATTGTAGAAATCAATTAAGGTACCTGCGCCAAAGCAAAACATACCTATTGAGAACGCCACAGCCTCATAGTTCCTGGTTTTGAACGCGACTCGGATGGCATAAGGAATGAAGAATAAAAAGAACAGGATAGCATTGACCATGGTATTCAAAATCGTCAGATTCGAAGTGTTCGGAACCAAGACAATGTTGAGCAATACAAGGCCATTCAAGGCCGAGATTATTGCATTGGCCAATGAAGTATAGAATAGGACCCGCAAAAAACGCGACGGATACTTGAGAAGCAAAAAGTAAATCGAGACTGTAACCGCAAAAAAAGGCATAGAATAGCCGACGGCCGATGCGGTCAAGACAAGGTGATTGGGTTGCATCAAAGGCAAGTAAATGGCTTGGCTAAAAAATTCTTTAAAGAAAATAGCTGCATTGAATAGGAAAAGGACAAGAGATTCTTTGTCTTCGCCACGACGAGAATAGAAGATCAACAAACTATAAACCGCTAAACAAGCAAACACACCCAATGGAATCTTCAAGAAAAGTTCGCTGAGCTCAAAGTTTCTGTCGATGGCGTCTTTGCTTCCGACTCGCAGCGGACCAATAAGGCCAATATTAGTAACGGGCCCTTGCAGCTTTTCAAAGGGTTTTTGGGAGTAGTTATAAATAAGAAAGGACTCACCCGCTTCGATATTGAGTGTCAATACAAG
Organism: Oligoflexus sp.; assembly: GCA_041736645.1. Classification (GTDB taxonomy): domain Bacteria; phylum Bdellovibrionota_B; class Oligoflexia; order Oligoflexales; family Oligoflexaceae; genus Oligoflexus. Next base: position 42,888 of record JBGSTF010000286.1, read on the forward strand.
ATTACCAATTTGGTTACGTCCTAGCGAATCCGACTTATTCGGAAAATCTGGGGTTTGATAAATCGTTTCGCTTGTCGAGTCGCGGAGAAGCTTGAGCTCCCCAGCCGCCACGACACCTCCCAAGCGCAAGGTAGCACTCAGTCTCCTCTTCGCCCTTATTTTTAGTATGAAGGCCCCTTGCGAGGGCGAATCACTCAAGGCAAGATATTGCATGTTTGCAGTAAAGGGGTTTTGCAGCGGCAAGTTCTCAAAGTCCGCATCGGTTATAAGGCTCACAGGGGCCGCTGAAAAGCGCCAATCACCTTGGACAATCTTCACGCCCTCTGGAACCTCTCGGAGTTCCAATTGCCCCGCCACCACATCAAGGGTTCTTTGCCCTTGGTCTTCCGCCTTAAGACTGGCGTTTGACACGAGGATCGTCAGGACTATGCAGATTTTAATCCACAGCATGTATGCTTCCCTCTCTCTGGTTCTCTCGGACCAGTATAGCCTGTCTCATTTCGTGAATGAAGAGGAAGCATCATGAACCTAAGCGTCAGATTCTGCTTATTCGCCTCCCTCGGGTTGAGGAAAATAATGGGCGAGAACGGGTAACAAATGTTGTGCAATGACTTCGTACCCCTGATAGCTCGGGTGCAAAAAATCAGGCATGAGTTCTGGGGAGAGCGATCCATCACTTTGTAAGAAGACAGCACCAAGATCGACGAATCGATCACGTGGATCCGCCAGCCCCGAGAAGAGCAAGCGATTGGTCGTGTCGATCGCGGCACGCAGGGGATTGTCAAGCTTTTCCCCTGAGGGTAAGATGGCCAAGATCACAACGGAGGTGTTGGGTAGTTTTTTATGAATCGTTTCAAGCAGCACCTCGACTCCACAGGCCGTGTCTTCAGGTGAATCACCAGCCCCCAGATTATTGGTCCCGATCAAAAGGACCAAGACTTTCGCCCTAAGTCCATCAAGTTCTCCCCTTAACACGCGCCAGATCAGATGCTGCGTGCGATCGCCGCCAATCCCAAGACACAGAGGTTTCATCGCAGCAAAGGAGCAGTCCCACAGCTCACCAGCAGTCTCGGTCCAACCCTGGGTGATAGAATCGCCCAAAAAGACCAGTTCTGCTTGCTCACGAGCCGGATCCGACCGGTGTGCCTGCAATCGCGTGGACCATTCCCGGCGGGACATCCAGTCATAATCCTGTCGTCTTGGGGAGGGAAGAAAAGTCAGTTCAGGACCCTGAGGAATGAGAAGGTCGAGTTTTTCGTAATCAAGCATGTCAGTCTCCTTGCATCGGCTGGATATCGTTTTCAGCATGGGAATCTTACTCACAGAGAAAGCTCAAAGGCGATTGAAGCAGGTCCCCTTGCAAGTGAAAACCCAGGAGCCCGGCCTCGCGAGCTCCCTCAACATTGCTGGCATTATCATCGATAAACAGAGTCTTCTCGGCAATCAGTCCATGGCGATCACATACCAATCGGTAAATCGCAGGATTTGGTTTCCGCAGGCCAAGTTCGTGGGAGTAGTAGGCTGCCTCAAAATAGGCGTCAAAGCTTCTACCGGCCAGGGCCCGATCAACGATACGATCGAAGGCATCCTTATGGATTCGATTGGTATTGCTCAAAAGAAAGACCCGTCGCTTGGCTGCCACTTGTCTTATGAAGTCCAGACGAGCCAACGGCAGGTCGCCAAGCATGGCATTCCATGCTTGATCAATCAGCTCCGTTGCCAGAGGTTTGCCAGCCCACTGCATCAGTTGCTGACGAAAAACCTCGGATTCGATATGACCCGTTTCCAGATCGTCAAACAGGGAGTTCTGTCGATTCTGCTGATAGTAGCTCACCGCCGCCGGACCAAGCAAGGACTGCAGGGCCCTTTCGGTGGCTTGGTAGTCAATATCCAAGATTACCCCGCCTAAATCAAAGATCACCGCTTCACAGGATTTCATGAAACTTACCTTTCACACGACTCGAACTTGTCAGAGCGACCTTCCACCCTTATGATGCAGAGCAGAGCTCGAACAAGAAAGGACACGATCATGACAGAAAAATGGGCCGTCGTCACCGGTGCTTCCTCCGGCATAGGCCTGGAAATCGCCCGCCAACTCGCCGAACGTGGTTATAACCTAGTGCTGGTTGCTCGATCCAAAGAGACTTTGCAAAAAGTCCAAAAGGAGTGGTCACGGAGTGACCTTGAGGTTCGAGTCGTGGCGCTTGACTTGGCTCTGCCGAAATCGCCTGAATCGCTGCTCAAACAAACCGATGCTTGGCAGATCGTTCCAGAAGTCTTGGTCAATAATGCCGGCATCGGCAGTTACGGTCCCTTCCTTGATTGTTCCTTGGCCGATACTCAAGCAATGTTGGATCTCAATATTTCTGCGGTGGTCCAGCTATCTCATCTTTATGGACAGCGTATGCGTGAGCTCGGAGGCGGCTATATGCTCCAAATTGCCTCGGTTGCGGCCTTTCAACCCCTGCCTTCCTATTCCATCTATGCGGCGACAAAAAGTTTCGTCTTGAGTTTTTCCCGATCCTTGCATTTCGAACTGCAAGCCTATGGCATGAGCTCCACAGCTCTCTGTCCAGGCCCCACAGCCACAAGCTTTTTTGCCAAGGCTCAACACACACTCAGTCGTTCCATCGAACGCTTGATGATGAAACCTGAGGATGTGGCTCGGCAAGGATTGGAAGCTATGTTCGCGCGACAGGAAACTCATGTATCTGGCTTGATCAATAAAATCTCCTCGAACCTGCCGCGTTTAATTCCTGGACCTTTGCTGGTGAGAAGCGCAGCACTTTTTATGAAGTAGGCGCCGCCCCATCCCAGATCTTGCAACGGGTCCTCTTATCACTCGGCGAGGATTGGTCATGAGCACCGATTCGGGAGTTTCCCATGAACGCTATCAGCTTTGAAGACTCGCAGATAAAAGCCTTTGCGGCTGCAATCCAGAATGCACCGCTAGGGATGTATCGAGCCTCGACCCAAGACTACACTCTGATCCCCGCTTCCATAACGCCCCTTGTTATAGCCGATCACTGCTGGCAAGCCTTGCAAGGTGAAGCTCGATTGCTTTTGTATTCTATCGAAAAAGTTGGCCGGTGGCTCCAGGCTGCCGAGCAAGGTGAGCTCGGTGCTGTCCTTTTTTCGGATCTGTCAGCATTGGAACAGCACGCCGCTCATGGTACGCTGCCGACCCACACAGGACTCGTGACCGCTCGACTGGACCTTTTTTTCGATGGTGACTCGCTGCGAGTGATTGAAGCCAATACCACTATTCCAGCGATGCAGGCCTATGGGGATATGATTAGGGCCGCCTACTTTGGAGCGCTCGGTCACGTCGCTGGCGATTCCCAAGCGACCAATAGCTACGATCTCTTGCTGTCCTTGCTGCAGCACTATGAAAAATCTGGCGGGACCATCGACAAACCCAGGATTGGTATCGTGGCTCGAGCTGGCGATTCCCAGCTTGCAGAGCTATTGTGGCTGCAGCGGGAATGGCAAGCGCTGGGTTATGAAACCTGCCTCTTTCATCCCGAAGATGTGAGTTTGAAAGGCGAGCAGATATGGGCTCATGCCACACCCATGGATCTGGTCTATCGGCATATTTTTGCTCATCGCCTGCCAGAGGATTCGGCCTTGGCCAAGGCCTGCCTTCAGTCGCAAAAATTTCACCTATTCAATCCGATTTCAGCTCATCTGGAAGCCAAGGGCCTTTTAGCTGAACTTTCGCGTCTGGTGACTCGTGCGGATTGGAGTACCGCGATTGGATTGAACGAAGAAGAGCGCGAGGCCAATCTCAACCGACTGGCTTGGTCTCGCCTTTTACAGGAAGGCCCCAGTCTTTCACCCGATGGTGAGCACCTGAGTGATTTGCTCAAGTGGGCGCAAGAACACCGAACGGATTTGGTTATAAAGAGCAGCCTAGGCTACGGAGGAAAAGCTGTTTTTCTGGGCGACGATTTCCTTTCTCCCGCAACCCAAGAGCGAGTTCAGCAAGTGCTTGGAGTGTCACAGCCGATTGCTTGGTCCGAGTTCATCGAATATTGCCGAAAACAACGACGAGGCAGCTGGATTCTGCAAAAGAAATTGCCGGGCCGACAGATCAAAAATGAATTTCTTCTTGATGGCCAAATCAAAACACAGGAGACGTTTATCGACTGCTCCATCTTCACCAATTCTGGCGTTGAGCATAGACCGAGAGGTGGCGCTTGCCGCTTTTCCAGCGATGCCATCGTCAATCTGGGCCAAGGAGGTGGGCTCGCGCCTTTACTTTTGGAAAGTGAGTGGCAAAGTCTTTTGCAAAGGTCCAGCGGATGGGATAGGGAGCAACGGGGGATATGAGTTCTGGCTTCCGCTCTGCAACACCTGACATACGTAATTTTGTCAAAAAATCAGACTCAATTTGACTCCGACTGCGCTTAAAAACTCAGTCCATAAGGTCCTCAGCAGTCAATAGTGCATTGAATCCATTACTTAATCCAGGCAGGTCTTGCCTTGATAGTGCATATGAATTAGGTTCCGCGTGAAAGGGGTTCATAGCCCATTTTCAGCACCAGCCACATTCTCAATGAGACTTGCATATGCTTCAACTTGGTAAGCGACTCACACTTTTTATGGTCTTTTTGATGAGCCTATCCGCTTGCACGGATAAGCAAACAACCGACTCGCAATTGGCGTCGGCAACTAGCGGGGCAAGTTACTCTCTGCTTCGAGCCGGTAATCGCTATGCAGGTCCAACCGGTGACCCTTATTTGGACGATGTGCAGAATGTCTTGGGCAAACGCTGCGCTGTTTGTCACTCCTGCACCAACGGGCCTTGCCAATTGAATATGACTTCCTATGATGCTCTGCGTCGCGGCATTTCTTCGATCAATCCTTATGAATTTGGTCTAAAGGAGAAATTTTCCACCCGAGTCAGCGACAATCGGTCCCTCAGTTACTGGCGTGATCTGGGCTTTCGCAGTGTGCTTCCAGAATCAGGTCAAGCGCCGGAAACTTCGATATTTTTTAGAAGTATCGATACCGGAAAGAGGAATGGCCAGGCTGAAAATGCTGGCACTTTGAGTCTGGGATTGGCGCGTGAGCTCGCCAAAATCCACGATGCAGGATCGTATACGTGTCCAGCCACGGACAAAGAATATGATCAGTTTGTCAGCAAAGGCAAACCCATCGGCATGCCTTGGGCTATGCCTTCTGTAGAGAACTCTGAGCACAATATCCTGGAGCAATGGGTCTTGGCTGGTTCGCCTGGGCCAGAGGCCGCAGCTCGTAAGCTGATCTCGGAACCAGAAGCCACTCGAATGTCTAAAACCGACCCCCAAGAGTTGGTCCAGGAATGGGAAAACTTTCTCAATGAAGACAAGCTCGAAGCCCAGCTCGTGGCTCGCTATATCTATGAGCACTCTTATCAGGCCAATATCGAACTCTCCGAAAATCCAGGTGAATACTACCGGATCGTTCGCTCCCGCACAGGATCCTATGAGCCCTTGGATCGCATTGTGACCGATGGCCCCATGGATGATCCGGCAGTGAAACGGGTTTACTACCGCTTGGAAAAAAACAATCGTTTGATTGAAGGCAAGTCTCATATCCTGTGGAACTTGAGTCGCCAGTCACTGGAAACGTTTCGCCAGAACTTCTATGCCAAACCTTGGAAACTTGCTCGTCTTCCAGGATATACAAGTTTAAATCCCTTCGAAATTTTTGAGGCAATCCCAGCGCCATCCCGTTCGCGCTTTATGCTCGAAAACTCCAAGATGATTTATCAATCCTTCGCCCGCGGCCCCATCTGTATGATTCAAGGCGCGAGCTATGTCGCTGATGAGTACTATTGGCTTTGGTTCATGAAGCCGGAATCGGATCCGAGCGTGCTTGATCCCAAGTTGGGTCTGGATTCTTATAAGACCTTCTTCAATAAAGATGGCAATATTGCTTCCGGCATTCCGGTGCTAGGCGACAAATATGGCGAGCCCACCTATCGAAATGCCTTTGAAAAGACTCTAAGGCGACTCAAGCCTCAGGGTTTGGGCTTGGAAGATGTCTGGCTGGGCGAAGGTCAGAATCCCAATGCTTGGTTGGTTTACAACCGTCATCAAAATAGCGCCGAGTTCACTACAGCAGCAGATCGTCCCATCTCTGGCTTACCACGCAGTGTTTGGTTGGTCAGTTACGCTAACTTTGAAAGAATGTATTACAATGCAACCGTCCAGTACCGCTACTGGGGCAACCTGCGCCATCAGAATGATTCCTTCAACTGGCAGACTTACGCTCGAACCGAAGCTGAAGACCTCTATGTGTCCATGTTTTCTGAGCAGAACCTACGAGACAACTTACGCAATCGCTATACGACATTCAAAGGCAAGGTCTACAATAAGCTCTTCACCGACTATGCGCGTGGTCGTCCGGCGAAGGATAAGTGGACGAGCGAAGATCAGCTGATGCGAGCTGTGTATCAGAGCATGGGACCTGGGGTTATCGTCCGCGAAGACCGTTTGAACAACTGGCCCTATGACAAGCTAAGCAAAGACCTAACAGCCGAGATAAATAGTCTGGACAAGTGGGAGAGCGGTCTGCGAACTTTGACAGCTCGAGCGGCGCCTTTTACCCGCTTCGTTCCCAATGTGGTTCATGTGCGAGTGACTGGTGAGCATCTCTATACGATTCTCGCCAACCGTGGCTACCATACTGATAAGATGGCCGCGATTGAGGCCGATTCAAGGGCGCCAGAGCGAGATCAGATCATGATCGTCCCGGGATTTGCCGCCTTTGAATCGCACCTTTTTATCGATCTTGATTGGCAAGATGCCCGTGGATTTATTCAAGACCTCAGCCAAATCACCAACCAAAGTGATTGGAATCGTTTTCACGATCGTTACGCGATAGCCCGCAATAGCAGCCGATTCTGGCCGTTCGTCGATTGGATGCATGGCTGGTTAGAGAGCAATATGCCGAGCGAAGCTGGTCTTTTGGAACTTCGATTCTACGATAAGGATGAGAAGCCCTTTTAACAGCTGAAAGCTGTGCTGCTGTTTGAGATGACTACAGCCAGAACTGTTTAACTGATCTTGCGTGAGTCAAGCTACTAGGATGGCTTGGCTCAACGATAGATTTTTGTACCGATCTGCAACTCTTCGACCCAAATAATTTCACAGGCCCCATTTCCAGAATCATCTCGCGCCGTGCTCGAGGTGGCAATCACTTCTCCTGCAGCGCCAAAGATTCGAACCAAATAGCCTTTGACCCGAACGAGATCGCCTGTTTCCATCCAATGAATGGCTTTGTCCACTTCTTTGCGACCTTCGGCCGGAATCAAATGCAGATTGCCAACATGGGTCTGAATATCATTCTGGGTGAGTTCATCCATTGCTTCTTGCGAGGACCACATCAACCAGCGGGCACCTTGATAGAATCGCAATTTCCTTTTATATTCAGCAACTCGGGGACCCCAGGCGAGGCCCAAATCTACCTGATAATAGGGGTTGGTGAACGACCAGCGATAATTCTTAACAGAAATCACTTCACCGGTAATGTCGAAGCGATGAGTCAGCTCCAAACGGGACATTGCCTCATCGCGATGGAGGAGTTTGGATGCCGGCAAGGAAAGAAGCTCCTGCTGGGGCTCGCGACCCAACACGAGAGCTGCTCCTCGCCCTGCCGCCGAAGGACGGCGTGCCCCCCAGCTTCCCAGGCAGAAGAGTAGAAAGACACCGGCGATGATGTGCCAGAGCGAAAAGCGAAACGGTCGTTTGAATCGTCGCCTGCTTGCGGATGCGTTCAAAGTATCCCCCCATCCACGGCGATGCTTTCGTCTCATGATACTCTAAGTTTAGTTTTAGACAGAGGGATCGACAATTCATTCTTCCTCTTCAGTATGATGAAGATGAGTGCTCTTATTATCAATCGCTCCAGCTTCGATTGAAGTCGAGCTTATTTTGACAAGTATACTTCGGCGGCAGCCCCACGCCCGATTTCTTTCGGTTGGAACGAGCGGAATTGATCTTCCCCAGATTTTTTACATTCCGCCCCAGCTACTCTTTACAAAATAGGCTCATCTCGCTTCTGAGCTCTCAGGACTGGATGCAGAATCTGAGGTGAATCGACTTTTACTCGGGCCTATAAAACAGTACCTCGGCCTCGTTTCCCTCTTTCTGTTTTTTTATTGAATGCTAAACTTCATACTTTTACTCAACCGTTCTCAGCTATAAAGTGCCATTTCATTTTGCTGCTTGCGTTCCTTTGAAACGGCGATTTGGAAAATCTGGAGAAGATTTCCCCTGGGTACATTGTTGCTTGTCAGACGAATGACATTCTGCGACACTGTAAGCAAAGTACTACTTTTGAACGGGGAATCTATGCGCATTCTTGGATTCGTTCTATTCTTTATGTCCGAACTTATTTTTGCTCAGCCCAAGACCAGGTATGTGATCGGGGTCGAGGCGCAGAACTATCTGCCCTACTTCCGAACTGAAGGAAAGACTTATCTGGGATTTTCCCGAGAGTTGTTTGATATGTTCGGCGAGTATGCCCAAATCCAATTCGAGTATTGTTAATCAGCACCGCTATGGATCCACTCGATAGGCAGCATAATGGAGCCAGTCCATCGGCAGCATAAC
>JBGSTF010000315.1:0-3803 GCA_041736645.1 Oligoflexus sp.
CCATTTTGTGCCCAAGACGCATCTGAAAAAGGATTGTTCATTTTGCAACGATCGTCATCGGTTAAATCGTATCCAGTTTGGACATCAGCAGCCAGTAGGTTCATCTGATATACCCGATTAACATGAAGAAGCTGTGCCTTCCCTATGAATCAGCCAAGTACGGGACAGTTTCTGCCGATAATTAGTATAATAAAAGTGGCGGAAATGAGGTTTGACCATGTCCCAGACATCCAGAGACAAAAAGCTAGTGAGTATGCCTGCTTCAGAATCATTACCTGAAGGCATAAAGCACAGTCATGTCGATGACAAGCCAAAGCGAAGAGTATTCGAACCTCAATATAAACTCGAGATTCTGGAACGATTGGAAGAATGCCGAGGCAAGCGCGGAGCGGTTGGCGAGCTTCTTCGTAAAGAAGGACTCTATGCAGCCCAAGTAGCCAAGTGGCGAGAAGAGACTGAAGAGGCCTTGTCTGGAGCGCTTCAAAAGAAGCGGGGACCCAAACCGAACTTGGAAGCTAAAGCAGAAAAAAGAATTGCGCAACTTGAAAAAGAATTGGGACGAGTAAACGAAAGGTTGCGACAAGCAGAAGTGGTCATCGAAGTTCAAAAAAAAATATCCGAGATCTTGGGAGTAAAACAGCCGGACTTCGATTGGAAGAGCGAGAAGGAGTGAAGCAGGGCGTAATGGAAATGCTTCAGCGAGGGGTAAGCCAAACATGGCTTTCATCTATGGTTGGAGTATCCCGCTCAAGCATGAATCGCTGGCATGTTCAGGGGCCTCACGTGAAACCTAGGCGCTACGCGCACAACGCAATGAGTTCAACGGAGAGGCAGCAAATTCTCGATCTGCTGCACTCTGAGGAGTTTGTCGAAGACACGCCTTACCAAGTCGTCAGTAAGCTCCTGGACCGTGGAAAATGGCTTTGTTCGGTGAGTTCTATGTACCGGGTGCTGTCCAGCGCCAAAGAACTAAAGGAACGTCGCGACCAGCGTCGGCACCCGAAATATCATAAGCCCGTATTATCGGCCACAGGTCCAAATCAACTTTGGAGCTGGGACATTACGCGACTACCCGGCGAGATAAAGGGGAAGTACTATTTTCTCTACGTGATGATCGATGTCTTCAGTCGCTTCATTGTTGGCTGGATGATTACTCACGAAGAAAATTCTGATCGAGCTCAGCACTTTATCCGCGAAGCAGTTCGTCAGCAGGGAATTCAAGAGACGAATCGGTTGACGATACATTCCGATCGTGGTAGCCCTATGACAGCAACCAACACGGTTGAACTTCTTGCAGCACTGGGCCTTGCTCAAAGTTTTGCAAGACCTCGAGTAAGCGATGATAATCCTTTCTCCGAGTCGCAGTTCAAAACCCTGAAGTACCATCGATACTTCAAACCGTGGTACGAAAGTGTGGAAGATGCAACAACAACACTCGGAGAGTTTTTTGAGTGGTACAACCGAGAGCATCGACACATAAACCTCGGGCTTATGACGCCTCAAATGGTGCACGAGGGGAAGATAGATGAAGTGATCGCTACGCGCTCACAGGCATTGAAAGAGGCTTTTGAAAGGCATCCAGAGCGCTTCTCAAAGCGCGGACCTAAGCTTCTAATCCCACAAGAGAAAGTTGGGATCAATATCCCAGTCACTAGACAGTCCATGTTCGTGCTTGGATAGAAAAGTTTCTTAAACTTTCTTTAACACTATCCCAAAAATGCTGATTTATTCCGAAACGTCCCCCGTCATTGATTGCTTTGATAGATCGATTGTTGGCTGGCGAGTTTCCAAGTCCGGAAAGGCCAGTGTTGCTGCTGCAGCCCTCGAAGATGCAATCATCAAGAGAAGGCCAAAAACAGGCCTGAAGCTTCGTTCAGACAATGGCTTGATCTTTGCCGCAGAGGCCTTTCACAAGGTTGCCAGAGGCGCTCAAATCAAGCAGGAGTAAATCACTCCCTATACGCCTCAGCAGAACGGCCTTATTGAAAGGTGGTTCCGGACGTTAAAGTCTGAATGCATCTGGCTGAAGCAGTACGACACAGTTGCGGAAGCACGTTGGGCAATTGCGGCTTTTATCGATGAGTATCACAAAGAGCGGCCACATCGGTCGCTTGGAATGTTAACGCCATCCGATTGGATGGAAAGATTTGCAGCTTAATTGGTTTGCCAATTGGGGATCCCTATATGATCACCGAGAAAGCCATTTCTTCTTGAGGCTTCCATGATCATTAAAAGACAGCGGTTATGCTGAGCGCCATAGTCGCAGTTATGCCCAGCCAGAGGGTTGGGCGAACTCAAATGGGAAGCGCTTAGGCCAAAAGAAGTTGGAGGCTGTTTTATGAAATCGGGAATGCCAAATGTTGCTAGTAAAAGAACAATAAGCATTTCATCTTTAGAATGATAACGATTTAAAGCAGGCTTGTTCTTTATCATCTAAGGTCTCAATGTGACAGAATTTAGTACATTCTTCACGTTCACCGCGATTTAAACACTACTTAAGGCTTCCATCCTACTTCCAATCCTTAGAATCCTTTGCATCATTGCCGAGGAATCGACACCGATCAACTTTGCTGAATCGCTGTCAGTAAGCTATTCACGTATCCGCATAAGTCTGGGTGTCCGCAATCTTTAGCGTATTGTTTTATTATATCAATTGCTAGGGATTGACTTGAATTATGGGCGAGACTCTGCAAAAGGTGTTTGACCACAGCGATGTTTTTTTCTCTATATATATGGCTTTTAAGTTCTAGTAGTACTGCGGGATCCAGGTAAGTTTGGTAGGTCAGTGCTTCGGCAATAACTTCCCTGGTACGTTCCGGAAGGGATTTCTTCAAGGCCGTGATCAAAATCGCATACGCATCTGGCGAGGGTATAAGCCTAAGGCTGGCATAAGCTCTCTCTTGGACTGCTTGATCGGCACTCTCAAGGTATGGTTGAACGATCGCAATTTGCTCTGGCAAACCAATATTTCCAATGACCTCCAAATTTTCGATGAGCGAATCCTTTTGGTCTGAATTCTTAAGAGCAGCTGCATAGCGGTCTAAGATCTTTTTGGCTCGTTCTGGCTCTACTTCTCGAACTTTCTGTGCCAAGGTACCCAGTCCTCGATGGGCTGTACCTCTGATCAATTCGGAAGTATCATCCTGGGCCAAATTCTCTAGGAATTGCTCTGTTTCTGCAGATGGCCGATGATTAAAACTTAGATTGGGGATAAGACGCTGCTTCTTAACTTCATCGGCACTGAGTTTGTCGATAGCTTCCCGCAAGACGGTTTGGGCCTCGGGGCTACCGCTTGCTGTGAGTGCCGTCGCGACCATCGAAAATCGATCATCCAAGCGATCATAGTCCAGTAGGAAATTCATAAATTCGCGGCAGGCTTTTGGATATACAATGAGGAAGGCCTTCAGTTTCAGATAAGTCGCCATATTAGCTTCGCGATCTTGGGGATCAGAACCAGAGACTTTTTCGCGAAGAGATGGCATGCTATCTTCGCCGATAGTCTTCAAAAGATTGATTCGCTCTCCTCTTTCCCGCATCTGGCTATTGTCCAAATGCTCGCTAACGAGTGATTCCCTGTGCAAGGATTCCATCGTCACGAGTAGGTCTTCCTGGATAACTTGGTCAATACTAAGCAATTTAAGATCAAGGCTGAGTGTCGATCGAACGACCCCGAAACTTTGCTTGCTTTCGTTCTCCCATTTGACAGACACTCGTTGCAAAAAACTTTGCTTCAGAGATAGTTCATATTCAGCTGATCCCTGTTTTTTTGCCTTGCTCGACTGGTCATAGGACTTTTTTACCAG
>JBGSTF010000008.1:0-75590 GCA_041736645.1 Oligoflexus sp.
AGGCCACCCCTTGATGCATGCCTATGCGGAGCCGAAGCTTCCAGGTATGCCCCGGTAACAACTCCTGATTCAGGCTATCCAAAGCTTTGATCATCGCTTGGGAACAGCGGCTTGCTTGCAGCGCTTGCGTCTCAGCATCCATATCCACCGGAGCACCAAAGATAGCGAGAACGCCATCTCCTACAAACTTGTCAATGGTTCCGTTGTATTCGAAGATGACATCAGCCATGCTCACCATAAACCGATTGAGAATGACAGCGATGCGTTCTGATCCTAAAGACTCTGTGCCATTGGTAAAGCTGACGATATCTGCGGCAAGAATCGTCACCAGTCGAGTGTTGGGGCGCTCGTCTAAGTGGAGACGACCAGCCGCAACCTCATGCACCAAACTTTGAGGCAGGAATCGTTCCAAAACATGATTTTCCATATGACTGTTCAAGCTACGAATCGTTTGCCCCAGGACCAAGCTTCGCCGGAGAATCCAAACCAACCAAACCGCACCGACCAAAGTTAACAGCGCAGCAAACGTTCGGACCAGGAGTCCTTGATCGCGGGATTTTTTCGCGTCGCTATCCATGGCAGCTTGTTTCTTGGCAGTTTCCTGCTTCAGCTGACGAATTCGATTGCGCTCCTCCTCCAAGGTCAAACCATAGCGAGCGCCTTGCTCTTTGACATAAAGGTCTCTTTGTTTCATATCAATGCGCTCAAAGTCATTTATGTACTTTTCCATCAGTTCGGCGGCCTTTGCCGCATGGCCAAGACCGAATTCCGCTTGGGCCTTAAGTTCGTCTAGCTGATTTAAGTCGGTTTCATGATCCTGAGCATAGAAGCCGGCTGATTTTTCAGCAGCATCAAGAGCTTCTTGATACCGCTTATCTTCCAAATAAAATCCCGCCAGACGTTTCCAAACTTCGCCCTGCCAAATCAGATTTTTGTGCAGTACAAACCAACTTTCCGCTTGCTTGACCAGACGGATAGCTTCCGCTTTCTGACCTTTTCTATGGAGAATGCTGGCTTTACCGAGCAAGATGCTGGCGTAAAGGCTGTCTTTCGCTTGTTTTTGAAATTTAAGTTCGGCTTCGGCATAGAAGCGAGCTGACGATACATAACCGGCCTCCGTCCCTAAGTATTCGAAGGTGCGGGCATGGTTGTAAAGGACAAATGCTTCCCAATAGTCCAATTTTAAGTTGCGAAGCTGAGGCAGAAAAGCCTCGCGCAGAGTGATCTTCTTCTGCGGATCCCGATTGCGATCGACATGAAAGGCCTGAAACTCCTGCAGCAGGATCCTTTCAAACTCACCCACAGCTTTGGTGGGACCCAAGAGGTTTTCAATTTCCGCATCCAAGGTGGCTTTCAGCTGGGGATCCTCGACCAGGTCGAGAATAAGGTAGAGAATCAAGGTTCTGACGGGAAGCGGCATATTTCGACTGCGAATATCAAGCTTTTGAACTCGTTCTGAAAAGTCGCCGCCTCGATTCTGCTGGAGGTCCAGTTGGACCGCCTCCATGATAGTGGCTTCTTGATCATATGCTGAACTAAAACCCAACTGCATGGCGATGCCGATTTGGGTTTGTTGTTCTTTGAGATTCTCATCAGATAGGTAGCCAGCCAGCACCAGCTGCAGGTGACATAAAACCTGGATACGGACATCATCTTTTTTACTCATTTCCAAGGCGGAACGAGCGTCTATCATGGCTCTTGACGGGTTGTCAAAGACGCTCATCTTAATCGAATCATAACGCGCCTCAGGACCTTGACAAGGCACAGCCCAGGCTTGCTGCGAGCTGATCAGCAGCAGCACAAGTATCAGCCATTTTTGTGGGCCTGAGCGCAAAGCTGTCTCTTTCTTAAAAATGGGCTCACTTGAACGCAAGGCCTCTTCTTCAAGAGCCCATCGGTCACATCTGGATAAACTTGTAGATTTTTTGATCTTTAGGAATAATGTCGCACGGCAAATGAATCTGAATAGCTGGCATTTTTCGCTCATTTTATCACAAGTCTAAAGCGCCGCAAAAGCCAGTGCGACTGACGATAAATCAGGATCAGGATGCATTTCTTTCGACTTTTGCTCTCTCTATCATAAAAAGCTTTTGAGGCTTGGAGATGCCTTTGAGTTTAACATCGCCGAGAGAGCGGCATTCTCTATCTTGCAGCACATGGGCGACGTTTTCACTGACCATAATCTCCCCAGATTTCGCTTCTCCCTCAATGCGAGCTGCTAAATTTACTGTCTGCCCAATGGCGGTATAATCCGCACGCCGTTTGCCACCAAAGACTCCCACCAGAGCTGATCCCTGATGAATCCCGATTGCCAAACCCGGACGCCAGCCTTCTACCGTCGGCCAGCTATCGCGAATTTTGCTAAAGCTATCCATGATGGAATGGGCGAAAGCCACGGCATGGGCGATCTGCTCATCAACCGGTGAATTAATTGGAGCTCCAAAAAGAATGAGAAAACTCCCCCGGTGCAATTTATCCAAGCAACCCTGATATTCCAAACTCAGATCGGTAACGCTTTGCATCAAACTTTCGAGGAGCCTTGCGGTCACCCTTGGACCCAAATCTTCAATGGCATTTTCCAATCCTACCAGCCGCCCAAAAAGAGCTGTAATCTGCTGCTCGTGCGGAATTTCATCCAACACGGACTCCCCTGTTGCGACTTTTTCAGCAATCACAGGCGGCAAAAATCGTTGCAAGATATCTTCCCTGAGATGGCGATTCAGTCGAATAATTTTGCGATTTTGGTGGCGAATCCAAATCAGCCCGAAAACCCCGCTGGCAATGAGAAGGGCACTTGTGATCCAAATAACATTTATCATCAACAAAGTGCTTTGCTGCTCTTTGACTTTGATGGTATTCAACTCGTCTTGAATTTTTTGCAAGTTTTCTGCTTCCGTCAACGACCGGCTCTGCTCTTCTTCCAGTTCCAAATTAATCTGGGTCAAATACTGAACAATCTCGGTATTCTGATTGCGGCGGGCATTTTCTTGATGGGCGCGAGCCAGATAATTAAGACTTTCGAAGGCTTTTTCAGGTTGATTCAACATTTTATAAGCTTTCGACCGCAGATGGGCGATCAATCGCTGATCCATATAGAATTCTCGCGGGAATGATTTACTTGCTGTCGCCAGATATTTCAGGGCTTCCTCAGCTTCATTGGTATGAATGAGAACACTCGCCAATTTAATTTGAGAGTCAGCCAAGTAAACGCCGTTATTCTGTTGTCCAAATATTTCTATGGCACGCAAAGCATGACTTTTGGCTGCCGGGTAATCGCCGATGAGATCAAAAGCGGCAATCAATGAATTGCAGATACTTCCCACCATATTATCATCGCTGAGAGCTTCGGCCTTCTCCAGAGCTCGCTTCACGAGCCGGATGCCTTCTAAATTTTCCTTATTGTCACGATTATTTGCCGGATTCGTGTGATCTTTATTGTTGTTATCATTCAAATAGGAAAACCCAAAGTCATGATCCACCGAAAGGCAGAAGCTGCGTAGGTTGTTTCGCGAGCAAAAATTTTCAATCTCTTCATATATCTGCCGGGCTTTTTCTTTTGAACCTACCGTATCTAGCTCGGTGGCATAGTTGATCTTAGCCTGCATCAATTCTAGGTCGCTTACATCTTTGGTGGCATTCAAATCCTTCATCACCTTGTGAATTTTTTTGATAGCCTGACTAACCCGGTCAGATTCAATCATAAATTGACCGTGAAGCAAATTCATGAGGGCCTTTTTTCCTGGCAGCTTGAGCTCTTCGGCTAACTTTAATTTATTGTCAAACAGTGTATCTGTGCGAGCTGGCGGAACAACGGCACCCGGGCCATATTCATCCGCAACCTGAAACTCAAGCTGCGTGCTGCGCAATGCAAATATGAAGGCATTTGGCACCGGATTATTGGTCAGCAATTGCAAAGCTTTGTCCAAGTACCTACGATTCTGCATGGAGAAGTCAGAAGGATCTTTAGCCTTCATGAAAGTAGCAACGGCCTTAATCCAATGAGTGGGATCATTCTCTGCATCGACAGCATCAATTTGGGTTTTCGCCCAAGTCCGAAGGAAGACCGGATTGTCCATAAGTGCCCATTCGATGGAATAAGGATCATCCAACGACAGCACAGGCTCCTTGGACTCCAAGGCCCAAAGGCTTGAAGGGTTCGCCAAGACAAAAATGAAGAGTAGCCATTGAACCATAGAATGTAAGATTCCTCTCACGCCAGGACCCGCTTCCGTCTTCGGCGCAAAAAAGCATTTGGTTAAATCCCTTTCAGCAAAGTGCTACCACTTAGGCCGAAAGATGCTCAATCTTACCCACTGAAAGAGTCTTTCAGGTGTCGTCTAAAGATCTCATAATTTTGTCTTCTTTTAGCTTTTGAGAGTTCCGTTCAAGACTCACATGGATTGCTCCGATGGGTATGCAAACGGGGGGGTGTCATGCGATGGATTGGGCTTAGCCTTGTCTTTGGAAGTTGGCTGGTGGCCTGCCAGGATACCAACGTCCAAGAAAAGGCTTCGCAGAGTCAGTTGTCTTCAGACGACCTAGCGCCTGAATCAAAGACCCCAACTCCGGACGATGAACAAGTTGTCCCTCCGAACCAAATCTCTGGTGCTTGGCTTGGCGCCGTGATCCTCAATCAAAATGCAACAGCTCGTGGGGAGCAGTCAAAGATTGGTCTGGCTGCTTTCTATAAGGGTTTTCGTGTCAATGATAATCCAACTCGATTTTTGCTGACAGTGAGCACAACGGTTTCTGTAGATTCCGATATAAGAGTCGATATGCAAACCTCGACTCGTTCAGGCTACGATCGCATCCTGACCATAGGCGGACCCAATCAGAAGCGGATCAAGCAAGCTTTGGCTGCCATCGACTACTCTATGACCATCGTCGATACTCAGGATAATAGCTCGGACTCTATTTCAGGCAGTATCGAACAAGCCTTGAATCAAACCAAAACGTCTGTAGTGGGCAACCAAGTGAACGAGACATCCACTTCCAGTACAAGTACAAGTACAAGTTCCAGTATAGGGAGCGATTCCAGTATAAGCACCCCGACTCCTAAGCGTTAGAAGCATTCCCCCGAGGGTCTTTGAAGGCCCTCGACACCGCCCCCCTAAAATCGCATAATATACTGTAACTATTGCTATTATTTAAACTTAATGGACGAGATCTCAGCAACTTCCTTCTGGTGCCGATAGCAAGCCTGTTTGCTGGCCTCTGAGTTTTTGAAGGAGTGCACCGATGCCTTTGTTTCATTCTATAAAGAGTTCTCGCATTGTATCCCTGTCGTGTCTTCTAGCTCTGAGCTTGACTGGAACACTAAGGGCTTCTGATAGCACATATATCCCCTATCCCGTTGATCTAAAGCCCATGGAAAAGTACCCTGAGCTGAATAAGGAATGGAAGGCGAACAAAGAACAGTATGCGGACAAGGTCATGCCTGAACCTGTGCTCAAACGTCAGTTGGAAATTATTGAATCCATTTCAGCCAAGGAAAGTCTTTGGCAGGATGGCCTATGGATGATCGCCGATATTGCTTTTCAATTAGGCGGCTCTTTCAGCAGTGAAAAAGATCTCCCTTACGCTCGCAGCATCTTCGTTCGAGGCGAAAGAGCTGCTGAGAAGTGCTTGCAAAAGCAGGTTGATCATCCTATCTGCGAACTTTATCTTGGGGCCATGACCGGCAAAATCGCATCGATTGACGGCATCTTCACCTCGCTTAAAAAAGCCAAGCGAGTTGAAAAACTGTGGACTGATGTGACTCAATCCAAATACAACTATCGTTTCGGTGAAGCATCTTCCCTACAAGGCAATGCTCGCTATGCGCTCGGCATATTCTATCGCTTGATACCCGATTTCTTTCTGATGCGATGGCTGTTCGGCGTCAGTGGCGATATCAAAAAGTCGGTCCGCTACCACCGGGAGGCCCTCGCTTTAGATCCACCGAATCCTTGCAGTAAGGTCATGCTTGCTGTCTCCCTGCTCTGCGCTGCAAAAGGCGATGTCAAGGAGCCAGAAGGTCAGGAGGGCCTTAAGCATCTGCGCGAAGCACGCCTGTTGACCGCCAAGTCCATGGTCGCCAAAGCTTGTCAGAATGATACGACACGTCTGGAGCAGAGTCCTGCTCAAGCCTGCGGTTATGAGACGGCTCGCCAGCAAGAGACCAGTGAAGACGAATTCACAAAACAGCAGGAAAGCCAAAGCCGCGCTAACGCGCATTGACTCTGGATCCACTCCCCTCCCTGCGAAAATGCGGGGACACCTCAACGTCGTTCGATCCTCTGATTGACCTGCCCTCCCCCGCTTTCTATACTCGGGTCTGCGATACTTGCCTGTTTCATGCCATTATGTGAGGACCTGCGATGGAATTCTCTTACCATAAGCCTTCAGTTTTAGGGCCGGATAAAACTCCCTACCGACTTTTGACCAAAGATTATGTCAGCACCACGAGCTTTCAGGGCAAGACGATTTTGCAGGTGGCACCAGAAGGTTTGGAACAACTCGCTCTGGAAGCCTTGCGTGAAATCTCCTTCTTCCTGCGTCCTGGTCATTTGCAAAACCTGCGCAATATTCTCGACGATCCGGAAGCTTCCGATAACGATCGTTTCGTCGCCCACACACTCTTGCAGAATGCGGCAATTGCAGCGGATGGCAAACTTCCAGGCTGCCAGGATACAGGAACGGCGGTGGTCATCGGCAAGAAAGGCCAGCATGTCTACACAGGAGCTGATGACGCCGAGTGGCTGTCCAAAGGGATTTTCAAAACTTATCAGCAAGAAAATTTGCGCTATTCGCAACTCGCGCCGATCAGTATGTTTGAAGAAAAAAATACCGGTAACAATCTCCCTGCGCAAATCGATCTCTATGCGACATCGGGTGACAGCTATGAGTTTCTGTTCCTGGCCAAAGGCGGCGGCTCAGCGAACAAAACCTTTCTCTATCAGCAAACCAAATCTTTGCTCAACGAAGATAGTCTGCGAAAATTTGTCGAAGATAAAGTTAAGTATTTAGGCACCAGCGCCTGTCCTCCTTATCATTTGGCTCTGGTCATCGGTGGAACTTCAGCTGAAGCTTGCCTCAAAACTGTCAAAGAAGCCTCGGCTGGCTATTTGGATCAGCTGCCCACCCAAGGCAACGCTTTCGGTCAAGCCTTTCGCGACCCCGACTGGGAGGCCAAGGTTCAGAAAATTTGCCAAGAAACCGGCATCGGCGCGCAATTTGGTGGCAAATACTTTGTGCACGATGTTCGAGTGATTCGTCTGCCTAGGCATGCTGCTTCCTGTCCCGTGGGTTTGGGCGTCAGCTGCAGTGCCGACCGCAATATCAAAGCCAAAATCACTGCCGAAGGAATTTTTATCGAGCAGCTGGAGCACCAACCAGCCCGTTTTCTGCCAAGCAAAGATCCTATCTTAGAAAAACCAGTCGAGATCAATTTAGATCAACCCATGGCCGTCATTCTTGAGCAGCTTAAGAAATATCCGATCAAGACGCGCTTAAAATTGAGCGGCACGCTCATCGTTGCCCGTGATGTCGCCCATGCCCGCATTCAACAAATGCTGAACGAAGGCAAACCTATGCCTGAGTATTTCAAGAATCATCCCATCTACTATGCAGGTCCAGCCAAAACTCCAGAAGGCATGCCCTCAGGAAGTTTCGGCCCGACTACGGCTGGTCGTATGGACCCCTACGTAGGTCCTTTCATGGCGAAAGGTGGATCGATGGTTATGCTGGCTAAGGGCAACCGCTCGCCTGAAGTGGCAGCATCCTGCAAGAAGTTCGGGGGATTCTATCTGGGTTCCATCGGCGGGCCTGCCGCGATTTTAGCCAAGCAGAATATTCTAAGCGTGGAAGTGGTCGACTTCGCCGATTTGGGAATGGAAGCGATTCGCAAAATAACAATCAAAGACTTCCCTGCCTTTATTGTTTGTGATCATCAGGGCAATGACTTTTACAGCAATATTCAAGGCAATGAGTGATTCTCGAGGGGGGCGCTCGGCCCCCGTGTTCCCTGATAGCAGAGATCTTTGATCATCAAGAGTGCGCCCAGGCCAGACAAGCTAAAAAAACACCACATTCCCAGTTTTGAACCCATAAGACTCGGGAATAGGGCCACATGAAAGATTTTCGAACTCAAAACCACAAGATTGTTGAGGCCATGGACCAGCATAGCTGCTCCAAGGCCAAAACGAAGGCTGATATAGCTCAAAGCTAAGGCGACAAGGAATACAGAGACCAGGGCGAGACTGCTCGCTTGTAAGGAAAGATGGGCCAAGCTGAAGAGCAGACAACTCAAACCAATGGCCAGACTTGGTCGCAGATATTTTCGCAAAACAAAGGGAAGCCAGCTGCGATAGAAAGCTTCTTCCAACACCGCACTCAGTATAAAGCTCAGGCCGGTAAAACTCCAAGGATGCTCCTGCACAAAGAGATCACTGGAGTAGAGGGGCTCAGCAGCTGAGTCGCTGAGGAGCGAAAATTCAGTCAACACCCAAAGGATGAGCGTGATCGATAGCCAGAGCACGGGATAGAGGCAAAAGGCCGAAAGCAGCGACAGGCGCTTGCAAGACCAAGCTGGCCTATAGTCAGGCGTGAGTTTCCTCGCTGCATAAAAAAGGGTCAGTATTTCCAAGAGCAGGATGCCGATGCTGACGACTTCGACCATCTGAATGAACTGCTTCAAACTCCAAAGAGGGTATATAGCCAATCGAAGCAATGGGTTAACACCCGTCCAGAGGACGATGACGAGCGTCACTCGAGTTGCTTGCGATGCCCGCAAGGCCATTGGTTTTGAATCAGGAATCGATGACAAGGGTGCCGGACCTCACTGCGTACAAAGAGCCGAGGCTAGCTCTAGTCTGGCACCAAGGTCAACAAAGATAGGACACTTGAAAACGCTATTTGCAGTCGTCGACTCTTAGGCTGCGGGAGGTGGAACCGCTTGCGCTTTTCGTGCACTTCTTCGACGTAACCAACGAAAGGTATAGTAGAGAGCTACCGCAAGCAGGATGACGCCCAGGACTATCTTGAATTGCTTAAAGTAGATCAGGATCGTTTCGCCATAAAATGCAACCAGAAGCACCTGGGTTGGCACAGAGATCGCTGCCGCCGTCGCATCGACCATCACGAAGCGGGTTGCGCTCAAACCCATCATACCGCAAGCAAAGTGTCCCGGGAAACGAAGGCCCGGCGTGAAGCGGAAAGCTCCAGCGGCCCACATACCGTATTTTTTGGTCCATTGCGCAACCTCGTCCATGCGAGCCCGAAACCGCGAGGTATAGCGCGAACGTAGAAACTGACCACCAAATCTTCGCCCTAAGAAAAAGACCAGACAATCAGAGAAAACCACTGAAAAAAAGGCAACAATTGCAGCTACATAGGCATTAACCGCGGTTGCTCCGACATAAGGCGGCGGATAAAGGTCCGGGCGGGACCCGATGTAACACACCAAGCCGGCACTTACCAAAGTGACTTCCTCAGGCGCTGGTAAACCAAATCCCGAGGCCAGCATGAGAGTAAAAATGCCGACATAAATCAGAATGGGCTGATAGGCATACTGGGTGAACCAATTAAATAGATCCTGTTCCGAAAATCCCATTCGCGTTCCCTCTCTCACTCTTTCGCCAACCAAGGTCCAGCTTTCTAACCGGGCACAAGGGCTTCAACCCGGCGCTCCACCCACAGGAACCAACAGAGATATCATGTCCCTGCACAAAAAGTTAGAGTTTCCTGCCCAGTCTTAGCACCTTGCGCCTGCGCATCCAGGTTTACTCAATCCCTTTGTCGTTCCGTCCTGCCCTGTCATCGGCGTTTGGCCGCAGGACTGAAGGACAAATTTTTACTCACATGCCATCTGCATGGAGTCCAGATATCTTAGCAGGCTTTTGTTAAGGGTTGGGTGAAAGGAAAGATTTTGTGTGAGCCTTCCGGCAAAAGCGGCTGAATTCTTTTTAGTTACGTCAGAGGGTCAGGGTTGGGTAGGAGAGGAATGGACCAATTCATCCCTCTTTGTCGATAGGAACTCAGTGCCTTCAATCAATTGGATTGCTTCATCCATTGGTCAAGCCAAGTGCGAGCCAAGTTTAGGTCAGTTGTGTAGCTCCGATAGGTAAAACCAGCAGTTTGAGAGTAGTGCTCAATTTCAAAGTGGTCGCTTTCAGGATCGGCACTCATGGAACTGATAAATGGCGACATCGGCGATGACCATTGTTGAAAATTCAACAATTCTTCCTTTCCATCAGCTGTAAAAACTTGAATGAGGTTGACTGTCGCATCAAGCAGAACGATTCGATCGCCCTTGATAACTGTCATCATTCCATCGGGAACAATACTTTTTCCCGTCAGCAGATCGAAATTTTTCAGATTAAAACTCGAGACTAAGAGCCGCTGACCCTCAAATATCTCTGAAGGTATATATGGCAAATCCTTGGCAAGGATTCGGTCTTTTTCGCCGGTCATGGAATCGTAGACAACTGACCGCTCTCGAATAACGTAAAGGCCTTGACCGTCACGGCTAAATTTGAGGGATCGATTGCTAGCCAATCCCTTTTTAACGAGACGAGCTTGGTTATCAATCAGCAGATATCGGCGTTCGAGTGGCTCAGTAAACAAGGAAGCTCGAGTGTAAAAAAGTGCGTGCCTGCCTGTGGGACTCAATGTCAGCGATGCAAATGGCATGGACTCGCTTGTCTCGAATTCCCCTACCAAACGCAGAGCCTTATCATCTATCGCAAAAACTTCGAGAGAACTCAGTCCGGTAGGCAAACTTTGAGCAACAAAAACTTCACCAGTGTCGGATATTTGCGCATGGGCGAAGGTCCCTCTGCCAGTGAGCCGCCCAAGAGCCTTAAGTCCATTTTTCGTGTAGACCGCAAACTGTTGATCCTCGCCAAAGACCACGGCGTATATCCCGCTACGACTCAGGTAAACCTGTGTCGCTTTAAAAGAAAGAGATTGTTCTTTGCGTTCACCTTGGGATTGATCGAAAAAAACTAAAGTTCTAGCATCAGACTTAATAAATGCTTGCACAAGTCCGATTTGACTGGTGGCATTTGCAAGGTTTTCGTAAATGGATTGATCGAACCATACCGAAGGCAGCAAACTTTGATCAGGATCGGTTGCATAGCTTACTAATTCGCCCTTTTCCTGAAAAAAGCAGATCAGACTTTCCCGGGCAGGAAATACTTTACACTGATCTTCGATAGGTTTGTTCACGTAAGGCAGTAAGGCTACTCGACCTTCGACAACGGCCAAGACATACCAGTTTGTGAGAGTCTTCACTAAAAATCGGGATCTTGTCAAAGAGAGAGGAAAAACTTCGCTAAACTGCTCAGTCTCCTTAAGCTCCAGCGAAGTAGCTGTCGCCGGTGTCTGTTCGAGATCGACAGCCACAATTGACGAGTCAAGCTCTTTGCCTAATATAATGTATCGTTGTTCGGGTTCTAGGGATAAGGCGAATCTATTAAACAGTTCCGGTTTGAATTGATCTCCAAGTGGACTGTTGGCCTGCGAACGCCAAGACTCATCAAATGAAACTTTTCGAAAGCCACAGGGAAAGTTTTGACCGTCTGGTGCTGTAACTCGGAGATTCTGCCACCGACTCAAGAGATATATCTCGTTTTGTCCTCGTAGCAAAAACTGACTCACCCTGCAATTGTTGGGTTCTTCATAGAGTGAGGCGAACTCCCCGGTCTCTAGACTCACACGATAGATCTTTTCTGCTAGTTGAAAAAGGAGATGACTGTCGTTTTGAACGAAGGTAAAACCATCCCAATTCTGACCCGATATCATAACAGGAGGCTTCGCTATGCTGATAGATTCTTTATCTTTTAAGCCAGCCTTGTAAACCTTGGCTTCGCTCACGTCCCAAAGGAACGCAGTATCACCAGAGTTAGAGACGACAATTCGAGGACT
Organism: Oligoflexus sp.; assembly: GCA_041736645.1. Classification (GTDB taxonomy): domain Bacteria; phylum Bdellovibrionota_B; class Oligoflexia; order Oligoflexales; family Oligoflexaceae; genus Oligoflexus. Next base: position 11,908 of record JBGSTF010000008.1, read on the forward strand.
AAAGCTTTTTTTAAGCGGCCATGAAGCAACGGTCTCGCCATGTTTATAGGAATGAAGCACCTGATTAGCGTAACTTCCTGATATTGTCCAAAGCCACCCATCACGACCGTACACGGCCGTCAGGGTGTCTTTGAGCACGATTCCTGCTTTATGATCCTGAAACGTGTGCGCGAAGTCATTTCCTGAGTCATCCGAATGAGTAGCGATCCAGTCGGATAGCCGGGGATTGATCTCGACATCATTAATGTTTGATCCGATGAAAGCTCGCCAATACAAATTGAGTCTCGCGTTAAGATCCCAAAAGGCCTTAATAAATCCCCACTTCACAGCTTCATTCTCGATTGGAAGCAGGAGTTTTTGGATCGATAGACTGGCTTGAATCAACGAATCATAGGCTTGGGCTATCTGATTTGCTGCCCCATATAAATTCGTTATGTTTGAAAGGAGGTTGATTTGCTTGATTTGTTCCTGATGATAAACAACAAAACTGAGCTGTGAAATAGGCGATTTCTGACCGAACTGATCTTGGGCGTAAAAATAGAGATCCCAAATTCCCTGCTCTGGCACGACAAAATTGGACAATGGAATATAGTCTTGTTCCTCACAAGAGACGGGATCCTTATCGCTTTTCCTTGGCTTGGAACAACCGAAAATTTGGTATCCCGATTTATCGGTCACGTAAAACTTCAACTCCTGCCCTGGGGTCAATCGCTTTATTGGGAAAGCTGAGAGCGAGACATCTTCCCCACCTGACTTTAAGGCTACACTCGGTGAAGTTTTATCGATGGTAACTTCGCATTCAGAAGCTCTAGCTCCTTGCCCGCTTTGAAATGCGTCTTCAGTCTCGATCAATAAATGATAAGAGCCCTCACCGAGCTTCGTATCAAGCTCTATTGCATTGAGATGAGAGCCAACTTCACCTTTTTGAACAATTGCCCCTGTCGAGTCTCGGAGGGTATAGCGGAGCAAATTATAGACTAGCTTGGATGATGGTTGAATCACTCGTTTAAGCAGAATGCTCCTGCTGGCAAGCAGTCGCTCACTCGGGCAGGTAAGTTCGATCAGATCATTTTGTAAGATTGTCTCGTTCCCAAGTCTTTCCCGTCGAATTTCTCCTTGAGCAACAGGCACAGTTGCCGACATGACTTTGCCGATTGATGTCGTTTTTGATCGAAGCAGGAGACTCGCTTCTGGATTCTGGAGGTCGGGAAGTTCGATACATCCTCGAGACGTAACAGGAGCTGGTATACTCCGCAGCCCCTCCACAATCACTGAGTCGATATCTTGGACCAAGTTATCTTCAATGAGCACAAATCTCTTCTCAGACGCAGCATCTGAACCGCAGCTGAGGCGTAGTTTATCGAGCCGATTGCTGACCCTTGCACACGCCGAGACTATGAATAGGACGATGACCAGCATTTTGGTATGCATGTCGACCTCAAGACGATGTGTTCTCATACAAGTCAAAACGGGTTTTTTTATAGTCGATTTTAATTAGTAAGTAAATTACTATTTTGACATATTCAAGGGAGAGGAGCAGCGGTACGAGGCTTGAACTGAAATTTCGAGGGTTCCAGGAACCCTCGACAGGCTTTTTTACTTAACGCAAGCGGTTGGCAAATTGATTGTCAGCTTGCCATTTTCATCAAAAGTTTGCTTTTCCAAACTGCAGATGGGAAGTAAGGCGTTTTTAGCTTCGACATTTTGCAAAAATTCTGCAAAGACATCATCAAGCTTCTGGCCTTTGCCATCAACAATCCGGCGGAAGCGGTAGCTAGATTCCAGAGTAAAGATTGTACTATCGCGAGCAAATTCATTCGCATCAACCTGCTCCATACGGAATTCGAGAAGCTTAGACGGCATAATCTCGAAAAGTTTGTGCCCAGGCTGAAGGGTCGGAGTTACAACGCCCGAGGTGAAATCTTTGTTAAAACGCGCCTTGTAAACCAACTTGGCATCTAAAACGGCCTTATAGAGGGCCCGGCCCGCGACACTATCATGCCAAGTCCACACAGCTTGGTCATAGACAGGAAGAGTTCCCACGTAGCCCACGACCTCACCGTTTTCTGCAATCTCTTCCCACTTGACGCCTGCAAATGAAACAACTTCATCTGCCAGTGGATTGCCATTCATCCACCAAAGCCCCTGAAGGTTCTCAGGAGTATTCGTTTCGTCGCTTCCAACAATCATGTGCTCAATGACGTCTTTGTGATCGACTGAAATCAGTTTGTAGGGATAAGTAATTCCGAAAGCCGATCCGGACAGAAGAAGGCCAAGGACCATAGCCTGAAATTTCATAGAGAAAGCTCCTCACTTAAAAAGATAATGCCTCAGTGCGAAAGCTAACTAACCCTTATTTAACTTGAAGTCAATCTAATTGTGTTCAATCAAGCTACCCTGGCGATGGAATCGCGAGAAATCATATCCTGACCCCGAACTTCCTACTTTTTTGGGCTTTATTGAGGTTGTTCTGCAGCAGAACGAAGGCTTCTGCCAGGATTTGCAGATTATTCGGCATACGATCAAAAGAAATTTGGGATGGATCGTAGCAGGAAATATTTTGGTATGGAATACGACCGCCATTTCATTGACAATGACGGCCTGCAATCAACTTGGAGTGAACGACAAAAGCTGGGCCATGCCTTCGATGAGTTGCTTGCCCATCTCAAATCAACTCTTGCTTGAATTTTGATTCTCATCCTTCTTTTCATCTTTCAGCTGCGCTGGTTCGTGCTCATCTTTCAATCCCTTTTTGAAATTCTTAATACTCTCCCCAATTGCACCACCCAACTTTGGAAGTTTATTGGTTCCGAACATCAAGACCACCAGTCCGCCAACGATAATGAGTTCAGGCATACTTAACATGAGCCATCTCCCGATCGGATAAAAAAAAATTTAGGTCAAAACCCCTGCGTGACCATGCTTCTATCTTATCATCGTTTATTTGAGTCTGGCTGCCTTCTCCTCATTCAGCAGGTTCAACAGCCAAATCTTTGATCTCATAGATTGGCAACCCATCCCGATAGAGCCAACCATCCGCGACCAGCAGGCGTCGATCCGTCTGCACTTCTTTTACGTGCAGCACGTAGCTCAGTTCGGCTGGTTTGGGAATCACCTGCCCCCGATAGGTCCAGCTATGCTCGCTCGGAACCGCCAAGCGCCAAGCTTCTGTCGCTGGCCAGTATTCGTGCGCCGCAGCCTTCAGACTTTGCAGCAGAGCTTCAAGCCCCAGAGAGCCCGGCATCACGGGATCCTGATAAAAGTGAGCATCAAAAAACCATTCATCAGTCAAAACTTTCTTACATCCTTCGATCAAACCTTTTTGATAGCGCCCCGCAGGCGCAGGCTGAGAAGACCAAGCATCCACATTGAGTATGGGCGAACTGGGACAAGCATCACCCTCGGGATAAGAGCGCATAAGAGTCGAGGCCGATGGCGTCCAACGCGCTTCATGCCGCAGACCAACCTGCTGGGCAAGCGCTTCTGGCGTAAAATAACCAAAGCTCGTCGAGCCTTCATATACGAGGCCTCGGCTATTGCTGACCGTAAATTCATAGTCTTGAATAATCATAGGTCCGGAGCGAGCAATCTTGGTGCTCCGCACACGCGTCGACAGTGTGCCCATCCCTGGCCTAACGACCTGCAGACAACGAGCCGAGCCAGAAAGGTTACGGAAGGCGAGATCCTTTTCTGAGAGAAGAGCCGAGCCCATATAGGCAGCCATAAACCCGCAAGGCTGCAAGGCGATCTCGAGCAGCACAGCAAAGGGCATCGAGTCAGTACCTTCCGCTCGCCAGTACCAGGCATTTTCTGGAGGATCATAAGCAGCCAACAGCTCTGTGCCCACATGCTGCTGCATGTAAGGACCATCCACCCATTCAATCCGATCCAGAAACTGAAACGGCGGTCGCGGCAATCGAGCGATTCTTCTTTGCGCATCGAAAATTTGGTACATAAGCCCAAAACAGTCTGAAGGTCGGCCACTTGAAAAAGCCAGAATCTGCTCATAGCTAAAGGCTGGCGCCCTTAACTGGGATGGTGCTGGACGCCAAAGCTCTTGCAGGTAAGCAGAAGTCAAATCAGGAATATGTAAACTCATATCGGTAATATCGACGATCGGCTTGCCATCGGCATACATCAAAGCATCACCGATGACATAAGGTTCCGGCCCGTAGCCCATCTCACGAATCTCAATTTCGTAAGTCACCCTTTGCGTCGAAGCCAATACCTGGCCACGGCATTTCAGCTGCGACTGAACGCCCGGTATCGGTTCAAAGCTGACTGCATCCTGCTCACCAACCCAACCCATGCGCATCAGAAAAATGCGCAAGGTATGCAAGCAGCACTCATACATCAAGGTGCCAGGCATGACCTCATCATCTTTAAAATGGCAGGTCAGAAACCAATCGTCGGCATGGATGTCTGCTTCACCGATGATACGGCCTTTGCCAAAACGCCCTCCTGTAGGTTCCAAGCGGGTGATGCGATGCACCAGACGCATATCACCATCGGGGAGAGCTTTCGGATGCTTGATGGCAAGTTCGGCAAATAAAGGACCAAAACAAGCTACGTAATCGCCTAGACGCAAGGCGTCCAATTGGTTTTCGCTGTAGCCTTCGGTTTGCACGTCCACTAAGGGCTGGTAGCCACCCGTCCAGATTCCTGGTTTGGGCTGCAGCTGGAGCTGACTTCTTTTAACGCCACGCCCTTCAGCAAGGGCTTCTTCGGTAAAAAATCCTGCGCACCCGTCCGTCATCGTCATCAAAGACTGACCGTTGACGGTGGCTTCAAATCCAAAATGGAAGAACAGAGTTCCTCCCTGCTCAAAAAAACGTCGAATGCTGATCGCATAGCGAATGGTGGAACCCACAGCCGGCAGGCGATTATGAAAACACACCTTGGCGTCCAACAAACGATAGACGGCCTGTCCTTTGGTATGAAAATCGGCTCCGAGCCATGCCGAGAGCATCAAGTCGGCCTGCCCCGATTCAACGGCAATGCTGGTCGGCATACGACCATCGTCAAGATACCAAGCCTTGGCAAAAACGTCGTGCTCGGTGACCATAAAACCCGACTGCATGCTGCGAGGCTCTCCCTGCAGCTCCATCACGCGATGACACAGGAGCAGGCGTTCGTCAGGTAGCCTTACGCGAGAAGGGAAGGTATCAACTTCAGCAAATGCCGAGCCAAAGACCTTGGCGATGGAACCTGCTGCAAACTCTTTGCAAGCGGCATAATCGTAAAGCGCAGTCGCAGGATTCAAAGGCTCTTCCACCCAAAGAGAGACCTCACTGTGATCGGCCTGAATATGGGGAATATAAGCATCTTCCTGCTGCATGGATTGCAGAATCTGCTGCAAGAGCGCATCACCCTCGTTTCGATAGCGAAGGAAAGTCTCATGGCTGGCGATGATTTCTTTTTGAAGATCGATCAGCTGCTGCAAGCTTGCCGGCAAAGGCGATGACCCGACCAAGACCGGTTCTGGATCATGCACTGGCTTCGCTTCCATCATGTTCAAGGCAGATTCCTTAGCAAAGATTGTCAGATCGCGACGTTTAATTTCAATTCCCGCCCCCTGTCGGCTCTTGGTAAATTCGCTTGATTCAGAGCGTTTGGTGACTCTGAGGCAACCGAGCTGACGATCGCAGCCGGCGATGAGCCACTGTCTTTGATCACCCGAGGCTGACCCTTGGCATGAAAGCCAGTCGATGACCAAGTCTAAAGCCTGGGCGCTGCCTTTATAGGAAGAGGCAGGAAGAGTCGGAGCAAGTTTGCCAAGCCTTTCCTGCCAAGCTTGCTCCAAGGGAGCCGACTTGAATGCGGACCAAACCTGGGTTGGAACATTTGTATCCAGAAACTTCACAAGCGGCTGCAATTCACTCGCTACTGGTTTTTCTTCGCTCAATAGAGCGATCATCCCCGCCACTTCCATATCGGCTAAGATCGGCAAATGATGCGCAAGAGCAAAGTCCTCATCAGCCAGCATGAAAGCTATCGCGCTGTCACTGGCAGAATCAAAGGTCCAATCGCCTTGCTCTTGACGCTGAGCGAGTTGAGCCTGGCCGCGCGAGCTGGCTAGCATATCAACAGCGAGTACCAGAGCCGCAGGCATATCGCCCTGTTCTATGGCTTTCATAGCTAGTTCGAGAGCTTTCAACCCGGAATTTTCCATGGCTGAAACCGTGAATGAAGGTCCTCCCAGTCGGGCTTCCCGTGCAAGGCGCGAGGCGACGATGCTGCCGAGAGCGCCGATGACTCGCTCAGCATTGAGAGGCTGAATCAGCTCGTCAGCATGGTGACGAACTTGACTTTGACTTTGCAAAGACCAGCGACATGCATAAAGATTCGTTACAGGATCAAGTTCAAGCCCTACAATGCAGCCCATTGCTTGCAGAGTGGCTTCATCGAAGGCAAGGCGATCAAGTTTCAACAGGGCCAAGAGCCCGTATAGCTGCTGAGGGAGCATCTCTTGCAATTCCACAGGTGGAATACGCAAGAGTCCGAAGGGTACATTGACTCCGGTAAAAGCTTCGACGGAGATGCCTGCTGCCTGCACAATCTGCTTTTGCAAATGCAAAAATGTATCATCACCCTCACCCAAGCGTGAACAGGCGACCAGAACGACTTTGGCTCTTCTCTTGACAGCCCTAGCGGGCAAGGACTTGGAGTCAGGCTGATAGCTTTCCAAAAGCACGTGGGCATTGATGCCACCAAAGCCAAACCCGCTGATAGCGGCGCGTCGTGTCCCCTTGTTTGCGGGCCAGGACTCTGGCTGCTGCAAAACCCGAAAGTGCTGCGAAGACTGGTCCCATTGGGCAGGGAGTGATTGAAAATTGGCCGTTGGCGGTAAAGTTTCATGCTGCATGGCGAGCAAGATTTTTGCTAGGCCAGCCGAACCTGCGGCCGTGAGCATATGACCGACATTTGATTTCACGGAACCGAGAACACTCCGAGCCGATGGGGGCGCCTTAGACCATAGCTGCTGCAGAGTTTCCCACTCTGTTTTGTCCCCCAAGGGAGTACCGGTCGCATGGCACTCGATCAACTGCACGTCTTCAGGTTGCCAGCCTGCTTGGACATAGGCTTTTCGCATTGCACGCAGCTGACCTTCGGTTGATGGTGCCATCAATCGACCTTCGCGATCGTTGGACAGTCCTGCTCCTTGAATCACAGCCCAGATATTGTCGTGATCACGCCGTGCATCGTCCAAACGTTTGAGCACAAATACGCCTGCGCCTTCGCCGACCAAAAGTCCATCCGCTCTTGCATCAAAAGGATAGCAGCGCCCTGATTTGGATAACGCCTGCAGAGCAGTGAATCCCACTTGAGTGTATAAACTATCGGGACGACTCAAGCCTCCCGCTAAAACGCAATCCAATTGCCCTGACAGCAGGGCATCACAGGCAAGTTTCACTGCATAAAGTGATGAAGCGCAAGCAGCATCCAAGGTAAATGCACCACCACCAAAGCCTAAGGCTCTCGCCAGAACGGAAGCCGGCAAAGCAGCTGGTGCCATATTCCAAGCATGCAATCCCACTGACTGCGTTGGCTGGCCGAGCTGAGCATACAGCCAATCAGCAGCCATCTTCGCTGAAGATTCGGTTGGCAAAGCAATATTACCAAGAATAATTCCGCAACGCTGCCGATCGATATTTTGATGCTGACTGGCGAAAAAGGCATCACGCCCCGCACCTAACGCGATGTGAAAGAGGGGATCGAGCGATTGCAGCAAACGGCTATCAATATCCAGGCCGACCGCTGACTCCTTCACGTCGGACAATTGGTACAGGCGATCGTGCGTGATGCGATCCTGTTCATTTTGCATCAACTGCGAAGCAGGCAATGGCCATCGCTCTGCGTCTACATTCTGGCTTAAATCATGGCCTTGAATAATATGCTGCCAGAATTCCTGGACTGTTCGTGCCCCAGGAAAACGTAGACCCATGCTAACGATTGCAACTGACATCGATGCTCCTCGATCCATCCAAAGGACTCAAAAAAACTTAGGCTCTTGTGCTAGATTCCGGAGTGATCAATCGAGTCTGCTGGAAGGCGCTCGATAAACCAGCATCCATTACGGCTTCAATATCATAGAGGCGCATAATGAGCCTCTGATCGGCATCCGTGATTTCCGCCTTGGCCATAAGTCGTCGGCTATCCACTCGTGTGGTTCGAAGCCGGAGCTGATAGAGCCCTGCCGGAGCCCGATGAAACAGCTCTACCTGGCCAACCTTGGCGGGCAGGCACGGGCGACCTTCTTGCAAAGAACACCAAATGATCGCCGCTTGGAAGATCGCGTCTATGGCTTCGCCGGAAATTTTCCAGTCGCCATCTAGCCCCTTTTGACTCCACTCTGCAGGATTATCTTGCAAAAGGATTTGAGCATCCACGCCGTCACGGGAGCAACTCTGCACCTTTTGAATCAGATGCAGGTTTTCGCCATGGAAAAGAATTTCGGAATAGGGATTGAGCCCCTGCCAGAGATGATCCTGGGGCAAGGCCTTGGACAACTCCTGTGGTTCGTCTAAGGCTTCCGCCGCAAACTGCATGTAAGCTCTTGCATGACGAACACTCTTGCCTTCGGTATTTAAGCCCAAGAGCTGCACTTCGATCTGCATCGATCCGTCAGCTTCCAGCTTTTCATGCTGTTTTTCGATCCAAACGGAAACATTTTGATCTGCATCCAATACGATGCCTTTCCATACTTGAAAATCTCGAACGATCTGCAGATGGAAATCTGGACAAAGAGTCTGAGCCGCCACAGTCATCCACTCAAGAAGAAGCGCTGCGGGAACCACCGCCCGCTGCTTGATGATATGATCCAGCAAAATAGGGACTGTTTGGACATTGATGGTAAATGCAGCAATTTTCTGCATGTCATCCAAAGTCAGCGTGGAAGATTCCTGGGCCAGAACCATCAGTTCGTGGATTTGGCGATGAGGATGCTCCAAGGCTCTCTGCACCAGAGCGGCTCCAGCTTCCAGTGGGATGGTCGCGACTCCTTCCGCGGCAAAGATTTTTTTCAATCCCTCATTGACCATTCCACCCGACCAAGGTCCCCAATTGAAAGCCAGAGCGTAGCAGTCACTTTCTTTGGAACTCAGGTATTGGGCAAACTTATTCAAAGTCTCGTTTGCCACACCATAAGCGACCTGCCCCTTACGACCAAGGCGAGCCGTCGATGACGAGAACAAAAGAACCCAGCGTAAGCCTTGCTTCGCATAATCTTCGATGAAAGGTAAAATTCGCAGTTTGGTATCCAGGACTTCGAAAAATTCTTCGTCTTTCTGATCAGCGATGAGCTTATCGCGGATCACACCGGCTCCATGGATCAAGCCGACCGGCACTCCATAGGATTCCACCAAATGAGTGAATGCTTGGCGTAACTCAGCCTCTTTGCTGACATCGACCGTTTCATAGATAATTTGAGCGCCGGCCTGCTCCAGTTCATGAATGTTTTGCCGTAATTCACGAGCTTGGATCACGAGGCGATAGGCCGCTTCCAAATCCCGGGGACTCGCCAGCTCAGGATGAATCTGCAGAAGTCCTCGCTTTAAAGCCATTGGATCCGACAAGGAAGCCAAGCTCAAGTGTTCTTCTCCTGCTAAAGGAGTTCTCCCCCAGATGACGATGCGGGGTCGCCAATGCCTCGCCAATGGCATCAAAGAAGCCGCAGTCACGCCGCGTGCCCCACCCGTGACAAGAATAAGATCACCGGAACGAAGCAAAGAATGTGTCGATGCATCGGCAGGTAAACTATGTGGGGCCAGACTCAGTTGAAACACTTGATCCCGGCTTACACCGAGTTCCACGGGCCCTTTGAAGAGAAGAGCATCCAAACAGCGTAGAGCCGCCTCGATGCCATCGGTGAAGTCACGCCCTAAGTCCAAGGCCCTGGCATGCACCAAAGGCCATTCCTCTGCGGCTGTTTTAGCCAGAGCCGCTAGAGCCGATCCATAGACCTGGCTGGAATTTTGCAAACCGTCCAATCCAAATCGTCCGCCATGCCGTGTAACCACAGCGAAGAGGCTTTCACCCGCTTCTGCAAGCAATGCGGGACCGCACTTTCTGAGCAATTTAAAGGCTTGTCCCAGCCAACGAATCGGCGGGACCTCGAGCTTAAGTGGCGCGAGGATGACAAGACCATGGAGTTTTTCAGGAATGTGCAATCGATCGGCTTGAGCCAACGATACAAGGCGCGCGTGCAGGCCACGTTCTTGAAGCTTGAGCATGATATTGCGAGCCAAATTACTGCCGTCGTCACCGATCCAAACTTCTGTTCCAACTTTCCATTGGCGAGCATAGCCCGTCACCGAAAAGAGCTTAGACTCCAAACAACTCAGTTGCAGGCACCGCAACCAGTCGTCTTGCTCGGACTGCTCTTTGGCCAAGAACGTCTGTTCCAAGGCAGGTTCGCCTGCATCAAGGGCCGCATTTAAATCAGCGACATTCAGAGCGGCTGCGCTGGCAGGGGGCTCAGCTGTTGACAACTCGAATGGATTTTTTTTTTTGCTGAGATCCCATTCAAATTGATCTGGTTCAAGCAGCGCCTGTTCGACTTTTTCCGCTGCTGCCCCGGACACGTCTCGGACCAACTGAATAAAATCCTGGACTGTTTGCAGGGCAGCAATCTTTTCAGGAGAACAAACCTGCAACGCAGGAACTGCTTCCGCTACACCTGAAAAAATTTCAACCCGTTTGATGGAGTCGATACCCAAGTCACTTTCCAGATTCATCTCTCCCGACAGGACTTCGCGCGGATATCCGGTTTTGTCAGACAAAACCTGCCAGACCTTATCTTCTTCGCCAGTGCTTATCACTGGAACTGCTGGGGAAGTTTCCACTGGGACAGGATGGGAATGAGATGTTCCGAGCAGAGCAAACAGATCCGATATACGACGCAGGCCATTCAATTCTTCGGCGCCAAGGCCGGCCAATTGGGGTAATCGTTCTTGAAGGACCGAAAAGATTTCGACTTTTTTAATGGAATCAATACCGAGATCGGCTTCCAGTTCCATATCCGCTTGCAACATGGAAAGCGGGAAACCCGTTTTCTCTGAAACGACCTGAAGGATATTTTGTTCATGATTATCTGGAGTCGAAGCGACCAGAGCGACTGTACTGGCTGCCCAAGCACCGGAACGAGGCGGGGCCTCGGCGGCGACCGAACTCTTGCTAGCCGTCAAGCGCAGGAGGTCCGCGATCGTTTGCAATTCGCCTAATCGGCTAGCATCCGCTTCCAATTCTGGATGTCTTGCCTGCAACTGAGAAAAGATTTCAACTTTTTTAATGGAATCAATGCCGAGATCGCCTTCGAGATTCATCTCTGCACTTAACAGCTCACTGGGATAGCCCGTGCATTGCGCCAGAACTTCGAACACGACGCTGCTTGACTCGAGCTTTGCTGCTGCAGGAGTCGCTTCGGCTTGCACCTTGGGCTTCATTTCAATCGGCGCTGCCTTCGGCACATCAGCGATTGGTTTTGCAAGCAGCTCGGCGGACCGGCCTGAAGGCTGAGCAGAAGGGCTTTGAACCTGTTTTGCCGCGGTCGGAGGAGGAGTCCTAGCTGGCGCGGATTGCGGAATCGAATCAACAGCTTGTCCGCTGATCATCCCTTGCAGGAGGCCCTGAAATTGCCTTTGATTTTCCAAAAAGAGTGTGTGCGCATCAGCCGTTTTGCGCTGAATTTCATGCATATCCTGCATGATTTTTTCAAAACGCTGCCATGAGTCATTGGTTGCAGACATATTACCCTCTTGTGGACGACGAGTCGCTCGAATCGACGAGGTGGAATTTGCTTTGTTCTCGGCAGTTGCCTTCGCCGGTGGAGGCGGGGCCTTCACGGAAACCGTTGGTGCAGGTTCTTTGATCGATGCTTTGGGAATTTGCAGGGTCACTTCTGGACGCTTCTCTTCTCGGCTGGGCTCTGAGGCAGGAGCTTTGGTGCCCTTGGCAGTCGATGAGGGTTGGCGATAGTTCGCACCGCTGATCGAAACGGTGAATGTTTTTTTCGAGGGCGAAGGCAAGGGAGCCTCCGGACCAGCATCCCAGGCCATGAGGTTCACTGCATGTCCCAAGCTAGCCAATTGCGCCAGCAGTTGAGCCAAACCCAAGGCGCTGGCTGTCGCATCGCTGTCCAAGGACAAGCAGTATTCTGTCTCAAGGCTAGCCTTCAGCAAACCTTGCAATTTTTTCTGTGGTCCAATTTCCACAAACGTTTTAACGCCATCGTCCCGCATCTTGCGCAGCATCTTGGAGAATTGAACCGGACGAGCAATCTGCCCACTAAGACAGGCCTTCTGCTGATCTGCCTCAAGTGGATACCGAGCAGCCGTGCTGTTGGCATAAACGGCCGTAACCGGCGTCTGAAAGGATCGGTTTTGCAGTTCGGCATGAAACGCCCCAACCGCAGCCTCAACAAAACTGGTATGAAAGGCCGTGCTCACTTCCAGCCGACGACTGCCAATCCCAGCTTTTTTCAAAACAGCAGAGATCTCCGCGCAGCGGTCTTCATGGAAACCTAAGACGATCTGCTTATCAGCATTGAAATTAGCCCATTCGACATTGATCTGATGTTCGTCGAGAACCCGCCGAATATCGTCTTCAGAAGCCATAACGGCAAGCATAGCCCCATGGGATTTGCCGAGCTCTCTCATGAAACGGCCGCGCTGATAGCTGATCTGGAGCAGATCTTTTTCAGATAAAGCGCCAGCTGCATGCAAAGCCAACAGTTCTCCATAGGAATGACCCGCTAGGGCATCAGGTTTGATACCGAATGATTGCAGGATTTTGATCAGCGCTACACCAAGGGCACCTAAAGCCAACTGTGCGTAACGGGTTTCTGTCAGCTGCTGCCGTTGAACTTTGCTGTCAGCTTCTTGAAAAGCTTGCGGAGGATAGATGAGAAGGCTCAGCCGCGGACCATCTGGCTCGTAGTCTTTAAGAACAGCATCAGCTAGCTGCAAACTTGCTAAAAATTCAGGAAAAAGGCAGGTCAATTGCCGGAGCATGCCTGGTTCTTGGGAACCCTGCCCCGCAAATACAAAAGCCAAACGGCCCGCATCCTGAGCTAAATTTTGGTGCAGCCAAGACGGGATTTTGCTGCCGGGCTCCAGAGCCAGAACTGTGGCCAGCGATTCCTTCAACTGTTCGGCTTTACGGATGACAAACGTTTGTCTGACGGCTGCCTTGTATGAAAATCGAGCCCTGAGATAACGTCCCAAAGCCCGGCTGCTCATCCCCTGCTGCAGCAGCGCTGCGGCCTCTTGCACTTGGGCCCGCAAAGCATCAGGATTTTCGGCTGAAAAGGCGATAATCTGCAGGTCCGGATCCCAATCGACTGCGATTTTTTGGGGTGAATATTCTTCTAAAACAGCGTGATAGTTGCTGCCGCCGAAGCCAAAAGCACTCACCGCTGCTCGTCGAGGGTGGCCGACTTCGGCAACCCAAGGGCGCGCTTGATCACTCAGCATAAAAGGCGAATTCAGCAATTTTGGATGAGGGACCTGCACTTTGATGGTCGGCGGTAAAACTTTATGGTGCAGGGCAAGCGCAGCCTTGATAAGCCCCGCAGCTCCTGCAGCTGCTTTGGTGTGGCCAATTTGCGATTTAACTGAGCCTAGACTGCACCAGCGCGACTGGCCATCGGCTTGTCGATAGACGCCCGTTAACGCTTCCAATTCGACACCATCACCTACCTTGGTTCCCGTGCCATGACCTTCGACCAGTTCAATACTGCGAGCACTCACACCGGCATCGCTATAAGCACGCTCGAGAGCTTTCGTCTGGCCCTTGGCACTGGGCGCATAGATAGCTTGGCCTTTGCCATCCGAGCTGGAACCAATCGACCGAATCACGGCGAAGATGCGATCGCCGTCGCGTTCGGCATCATCCACTCGTTTTAGTATGACCGTGCCCAGACCTTCGCCTAGGATTGTTCCATCACCCTCGGCATCATAGGGCCGCGCCGATCCCGTCGGGGAAAGGGCAGGAGTTTTGCTGAAGCACATATACATGAAAATATCATTGAAGGTATCCATGCCGCCGGTGATGACCATATCAGATCGCCCCGATTGCAACTCCATCATCGCCATGTGCATTGCGGCCAAAGAGCTCGCGCAAGCAGCATCCACCACACTGTTGGTCCCACCAAGATCCAAGCGATTGGCGATGCGTCCCGCCACGACATTGCCTAAGAGTCCCGGAAAAGACGCTTCCTGCCAAGGCACATAGCCTTGCGCGATGTCCTCCATCACTTGCTGGGTGGTCTCGGGGGAAATGCCGGCTTTTTCGAGGGCAGCTTTCCAAATCGGATGGCCCAATCGAGCCCCTAGAGGAATCACCAATTCCAGCGTGCCGGTTACTCCGATGATGCAGGAGACGCGATCCCGGTTGAACGATTTATTATCAGGCCCATAGCCCGCATCCACCAGCGCTTCATGCGCACAGACCATCCCCAGCAGTTGGGTGCTATCAGTCGCTTCCAAGGCCTGGGGTGCAATGCCGAACTTCAAAGGGTCAAAGGCATAGGGCTTCAAAAACCCACCAGTTTTGGCATAGGTATGATCCGGAGTTTTCGGATCAGGATGGAAATAATCTTCAGGGCGCCAATGACTCAGAGGCACCGCTCGGATGGCATCGTGCCCCTGCTTGATTAGATTCCAGTATTCATCGAGATTGGCAGCATCAGGAAACAAACAGCCCATGCCGATAATAGCAATATCGGAAGCCTTCCGAGTCGAACTTGGACGGATCTCTAGAGTCATCTCACATTACCTTCTGCAACAGCTGTCCAGTCATCTCCACCCCAACGCAGCAGCAGCTCTTCCTCGCTCCGTGGTTTCAACAGCTCATCACTCTGAGCTATTCGTCGTCCCTGGCAGGCTGCGAGCTGCACACGCTGCAGAACGGCGGCCTGATAGAGAAGATTGAAGGCCACAAGCACAGCGCGACGCTGGCCCGGTTGTTCCAAACAAGAGCCTTTGACCCAGTCGTTAAAGGCAGGCATCGCCGGACCGCACCAGATTTGAAAATCGATGCGTCGTTCAGCGAGGCCCTGCGTGGCCCAGTGCGAAGCCTGCCCCAGATAGGACCGGAAGAGAAGAGACATTTTATGTTTGGGATCGCGGGCTGCCTTATCGATTTGGCTCGGATCTCGCGTCTGAAAATAGGCCTCGGTGCTTGTCCAGGCTTCGTTGAGACTCTGACGGAAGATGCTATCTTCAAGCATCTGCCGATCCTTGTCGGGAATCTGTTCGAGCGATGGATACTGCCGATAAAGCTCGTAGAGCCGCTGGGCGCGCATGGCGAACATCGTTCCACGTTTCAAAACCTGAACCTTCACACCCATCTCGAACATATCGGCGGCAGGCGCCATGATGATATCGCCTTGCTGGGTGTCGGCCAGCATCTGCCGGACCGCAGGACTGGTACCAGACTCGATACAGGACTGATTAATAGTTCCCGTCACGACATAAGCCGCCCCCATAGCAAATGCCGCAAGCACGGCCTGGGGCGTGGACAAGCCGCCGGCTGCACCAAGCCGGAGGACCTGTGAGTAATGGTGTTCGCGCTGCATCTCATGTTTAAGACTCAGCATCTGCGGCATTAAAGTCACTAAAGGGCGATTATCGGTATGCCCACCCGAGTCGGCTTCAACCGTCAAATCCTGCGCCATCGGCAATTCTGCCGCTAATAAGGCCTCGTCCGCAGTGATGAGATCTGCAGCTCGCAGCTGGTCTAAGAAAATTTTTGGGGCCGGCGACCAAAATTGGCGAGCGACTTCGACGCGAGAAACCTTGGCAATGATATTTTGTCTCGGGCGGACCACACCGTCCGGGCCTCTTTTCAAGCCTTTGATCCGATAGTACACCAAAGCCTGACTCAAGCGCATAAAGGCTGAGGCTTCGACGAGTCGTACCCCTTTGTCCAATAGCAGTTGGGCCAGTTGCATTTCCAATTGTGGCTCTTGAGGGCTATGGATGAAATTTACGGCGAAAGGGCGCGAGCCGAGTCTTTTTTGAAGAGCATCGACCGCCTGCGATACGCGGCTCAAAGGTAAACCTGCGGCGCCATAAGCGCCTAACATCCCCTTTTCAGCCAGAGCGACCACCAGATCAACGCTGGCGATGCCATGAGCCATAGCCCCAGCCATATAGGGAAGACTCAGCCCATGCTGCGCACAAAATCCAGGATCGCCGAAATCGCTCAGGCTCATGCCTGGGACAAAAGCCCTGCGCCCATTCGTACGTGTCCAGCTGAGATCCTGGTGGATACTGCTCAGCTGTCTCTGGAAGTTTTGTTCAGTCTCCATCCTACCAATCCTTATGCTCATCGCTGTTACCATAGAGCGGCAAAACGATAAGCGCCACCTTCCGGGTTTACCAACCATCCGGTGCCGGTTGTCGCAACAAAAGGAGTTTTTTATGATGATTTCAGATCCTAGGCGATCACTTTCGCGTGTACCCCTCATTTTTCCCAGTCGGCAGAGAGGACCTCGTCTTTAATGACATAACAAAAATCGAAGAGTCCACGCTGAAAAGTCTCGAAGTGGCTGGGACGAAGAAAGGAACCGGATCAGGAAACATCCAAAGAGTCATGGCGATCCAGGGCAGCAACTGCCGGCATCGCGCTGTACGATCCGAGTTCCAACCGAGGTCTTACGCGAAGGCAATCATCATTTTGGAAAAACAACAGGGACGATTCAGAATCGTGAACGATGAAGCGCACATGACTGAGATTCAATTCAATCTCACGACCAGGTAGAAGATCCTCGTGAAAATTGCTTTCGAAGACTTTGACTTTGATCAACTCGATCATGCCCTTCCCTCCTGAAGTTTGTCTCATTATCCCACAGAAACTGACTCACTCCACAGCGAATAGTTGCTGCACGGGAAGCATTCTGATCCGAAGTAAGACACTATAAAATTCATGCCCTTCAGCCGAGCTTCGTTTTGATTGATGCATCTTATCATGCTGTAATAAATGTATTTTTTGACACAAATTAAGAAATAGCTAACACTAGCCGAAAAGGCCTAAAGAACCACCCTAGAGGTCAATGAAGGCTTATGCTCGACGTCTGCACGGCTTTGGCATCCTTTATCTTTTTGCTTCTGCTGAACAGCGGATGCGAGACTCAGGAGTACTCCTATCGCGGGCAGGCTGCAGCAAAGTCTAGGTTTCAAGCGGCTGAGGCAGAAGGCTCGACCTCTACCAGCAAAGACCCGACAGCAGGGCCATCGCCGACCGAAGCGATGCGCGGTGAATTTCTCAAAAGCTGCGAAAACACCAGCAATTTGGAACTGATCTATTCCGTCTCGACCCTAAAATTAAGCCTAAAATCAGAGGGTTGTAACGAGCTCTACACCAATCTCGTGACCGCGACCAGCCTCAGTCTGATCGATCAGAATGTGCGGGATATCAGTCTGCTAGCCTTCGCCAAAAGCCTCGTTCGATTGGACCTTCGTAACAACAGTATTCAAGATATAACGGCACTTCAAACCCTTAGCAGTTTACGTTTTCTGGATCTTTCGATGAATCAAATCAGCGATATTTCTGCTCTTCGCGACCTGAAGCAGATGATAGAACTCGGCATCTCTGAGAATGTGATCTCGGACATTTCCCCTATCAAAGACATGACAAAACTTCGTCTCTTGAAGGCATCCAAGAATCAAATTCAAGATATCTCGGCATTGAGTAGTCTGTCGGCTTTAGAAAATGCCAGTCTGCATAACAATATGCTGACTCAAATCGAAGTTTTGGCTGGTTTGACTGGAATCAAGAATCTCAACATCCAAAACAATAAAGCGATTACCGACAGCACGAGCATCAGCAAACTCATCAATCTGGAAGTTCTGGATCTCCAAGAAACCAAAATCAACGATTTGAGCTTTTTGCTCAGCCTACCTAAATTAACCGAACTGCATCTGATGGGCGAATCGTTTGCCAACATTGCCCAGGTCGGGACTTTGAAAAATCTACAAATTCTCGAGATATCAAATCAAGTGGGATCCGGTGACAGCCCCACGACGGCTAAGATGCTTGACTATTCATTTTTGAGCAATTTGACCAATCTTCGTTCCTTGGAGATCGCTGACTTTGGCGTGACCAACATCAGTTTTCTGCTGAATTCCACCAATCTCACAACGCTCAATCTTTTCACTTCGGTGATCAGCAATCCGGAAGTGATAGGTCAGTTGCTGTCATTGAAGCAACTGACTCTGCTTGGAAATTTAAGTTCCAATGGTCAGTTCCTCAATACGCTCAAAGTTCTTGAGAAACTGGAAGTTCCTTTTGGATCATTGACCAGCCTAGCGTTCTTGCCTGCCTTGCCCAACCTGCTCGAACTGGATATTTCAGGAAACCTTGTGACTGATCTGAGTCCGTTGGCTTCCGCAAAAAAGCTGAACACCTTACGCATGGATAGTCTCAGCGTCACAAGCTATGTGCCTCTGGCTGGACTCACGGAACTCACTTCTTTGATTTCGGTCAGCAATAACGTATCTGATCTTAGCCCTCTGGCTGGGCTGATTAAGCTACAAAAACTCAACATCACATTGAATAAGCAAGCTCTATCGCTTGAACCTCTTCAGAAACTCGCTGAACTTAGGGAACTTACAGCTAGCGGTCTGCCGGCCCTAACGCTGAAAGGCATCGAAAATTTTAAGCAGCTTAATCTCTTTGTCGCTACCGGGATCAAACTCACGGACTGTACACCGCTTGCTGGACTCTCCAATTTAAACTACCTTAACCTGAGTCGAAATACCTTGACCGATCTCGCTTGCCTTAGTTCGCTCAAGGGTTTGCAGTTTTTGAATATCAGCGACAATCCTGGGATCACCAGCCTGAGCCCTTTGATCGGCCAGGATTCGCTCAAAACTTTGCTAGCGAATGAGGCTGCCATCCGCGACTTGGCCCCCTTAAGACAAAAAATTCTCTTACAAAGCTTGCAACTCAAGAACACCCAAGTCGCATCTGTGGAAGCACTGTCTTTGCTTGGCCGCCTTGACAACTTGGATCTGACTGGTTCTTTGGCGGCGGCTATGAGCAATAAAATGGCCGCCGGCTGCCCCATGAAGCTGGCAAGCATAGGCTTACAAACTTTCTGCGGACAAACACCATGAACAATTATTTCGGAATAAAGCCAAGACTCAAGCCCATGGGCCCTTATGGTCTGGTATTATTTTCCTTTCTGGCTTTTCAGGTGGGCGCTTGCAATCCCAAAAATGCTGGATTTTTGGCTGGAAAGAATGTCCTGACGACCAGCAAAGATGACAAAGTCAAAAATGATACTGACAGCGAAAAGGTCGATATTCCGGCTAATATCTCTGGTTCCTATCTTATCTGTGCACTCCGTAAGAGTGCTAGCGATACGGATCTTTCCAGCGAATATGGCTGTCGATTGAATGAAAGCGGCACTGAACAAAAACTCGATCTAGGATCCAATCAAAATCGGGTCAAGTGGTCGAGTGATATTCAGGGAAATATTCGAATTGAACAAATGCCAGCGGGCAGCCTCTACCACGCGACCTATACGCTGACAGGAGCGAATCGGGCTTCCATTCAAGATTTGGCCGGGCGAATGGAAGTTTTGGTGCAGTGGTTTAATCCTGGCAGCACCCAAGCGTTGCCTTTCAAAAATCAGCCGCTCTTGGATGTGTTGCGGCCAGCAAGTTCCGTCGGTGATAGCTCAGCCCCTATTTTACAGGGACAAGGGCTCGACCCGACGGACCCAGGCACGCTCTGAAAGGCAAACCTCAGTTGCGTAGCATGATATAGTTCTGACCGAAGTTTACGTCAGCAAACTTCTGCTTGCCTACTTCGTAGGTGAAATAATAGAAAATTGCAGAGGCCGTATCAGGAATATTGCTCACGCTCCCTGTCCACACCTCAAAACCTTCCGGTGTTGGTGAGGAAATCGCCCCATATCCGTAGTAGTAATAGGGTTGAAAGCTCAAAGACGCCGACTGTTGGGTCCGAAAACCATCGTAGCTATAATGAACCTGAACATTCTTTTGATAGGCAAGATTGCGGACAGCCGCCGTAAAGTAAGCGTTGCTGCCATAGAATTGTTTCGATCCTAGCACCTGCTGAATGTTCTGGCCGCGATAGAGGACTGGACCTTGTTTCAATGGAAAGTCTTGGCCTTGATTGCTGTCAAAGTAGATTTGATTCGCGACTGTATATTCAACATGAAAATTTGCGGCTGCTCCACCTCGCACATTTCCATAAGCCTCCCACAGTTCATAGCCGGAATCAGCAGGACCTACGTAGGTGGCCGGACTACTGGTTACATTGCCTTCACTATCAGTAAAGACCACGATCACCGACTTTTCATAGGCAATGTCCTTCACACGAAGACGGACTTGGGGCGATTGCCAACTCATCCCGTACTTCGACATGGTGACGTTGGTCGAGGCCAGCACAGCGACTTCGTCCTTGGCTTGCAGTTGACTCCAACTGCCGATCAGCATCAGTGCACCTATTGCAATTTGCCTAAACATGGATAGCTCCTGGAAGATTGGGGGGATACTCGCTCCTTCAGCCGACACTTGTCCGTTGAAAAGAACGATTGAGTGATAGCGGTTCCGCAGGGTCAAGCGCAAGTCTATTGTCACTGCTCTGCAACAGAAGTGTTGGGTTCCTTGACTCACCGAGCGGGGTTCAAGTGGGTGTCGACAGGAGTGTTGGAAACAGCCTCGAGGCAGATAGGCTGATCGGGAAGGATTGGCTCAGAATCGGGTCAGCCAAATCTGAGCCGACCCCAGCGTAGGGCTTAGGGCTTTGCCACGAGACCCGCAAAATGTGCTAGGAAACTCAACGATAGTTTAGAGAACTCAATCGCCTGGGTAAAATCCCCTGAATTTGCGATCGTATCGTCCGCAGTGTGAATTTTGCGATTGTAATTGCTTGGATTTTCGGTGGGAAAGACGACGGGGATGCCCTGTCGATTCCAAGAGCGGTGATCACTTGTTCCTGCCGTGAGTCGATTCTTCCCAACCACCACCGTTTGATAGCTTTTGATCAGCTGTTCGACATCAGCGGTCAGTTGGGTATCCACATCGTTGGTCACTAACCAAACCATATCCACATCGGCTCCTTTAAAAAGATTCATATCATTTTGCAGCATCGCGACCACTTTTTTGCTCGAGCCCACATAGCGCTGCGCAATATCCTGACTACCGATCAGACCCAATTCTTCGAGTGCGTAGCCGTGGATTTCCACAGTACGATCAAAGCTCAAGTTATTTTCAACTATAGATCGAAACACTTCAAGATGGGATGCGGTGCCGCTGGCATTGTCGTCAGCTCCGGGAGCAAGATCACCTTTGCCAGTCCGGTTGATGCTATCGATATGACTGCCGAGCACGATCAGCTCTTCGGGATGCTTTTGTCCTAAAATCCGCACCACGATGCTCGGCTGTGTATAGCCTTTATGCTGCAAAAGCTCGATAGTTACATCAGAACGCCCGGCAGCCAATTGTTGATAACGTTGAACAAGATACTGAGAGATGTCCCCGGCTTTGCCACTCTTCCCATAGCGAGTGCCAAGAGCCACCATCTCCTCAACCGAGGTTTGCATCAGCTGGGCGCTGACGCTTGCATGCACAGCGGTCATTTCCGCCAATTTTTGATTGATAGCAATGACGGGAACAGCTTTAGCGACAAGCAACGGCCAAACCACTTCATCACCATAGAGTCGAATCAATTGCCCGCAACTCCAGCGTTCCGCGTGTAGAGCGGCAGCGGCCTTTTCCAAATCAGCTTCGACAATTTTTATGACCGCAAATGTCTCGGGCACATAAAGCTCAACACGACCGAAACTTTCCAAACTCAAACGATCGTATCGAGCATCTTCCAAACTTAACCAATACAGCTCATTAAAATCCTCGTCACGAGCCTCGGCAGAACGGGTGACCAGAAAATTCTCGCTTGCAAAAATCACTTTTTCCGTAATCCCATCCATCATTGTATCCCGGCGCACAAAATCAACTGGGCCAGCGTAGAGCCCCGAGCCGAATAATACGGCCAACAGTGCAAAACAAAGTCGCATACATCTTCTCCTCAATAGAATGAAAAAGGAGTGTGCGATGTTATGGCTCAAGAACTGATTGAAATCTGTTCAATAGTTGGATTTACCAAAAATCTTTAGTATCTCTACACCTCTGATCTGTTGTATTTCATCGCGACTCCGCTCTGCAGCAGCTTACATTGGGCCTTAGGCTAAAATCCTGCAAGAAGAGGCGATGACATTTAAGCCTGACATGTCTATCTGACTCTTGCTTGGCAAGTCGCTCGATGGAACCGTTTCCCATCACACACAAGAAAATTTCTGGAAAGTTTAACTTGGCTTTCGCTGCCAAGTCGATTAATTGAGGCTAACTAAGTCTCTAATCTAAACAGACTGTTTGTTCGATGAAGACACCAAGACCGGCGCTAGGCAAAGGAGTCCCATAATGATCGCAAAGTTATTTGGTCTGTTAGGATTGGCCATCATCCTCAGCGCCTGCCACCAAGAGCTCATGCCAGCAAAGTCATTACAGACTCTGGCTGATTTCTCACAGATAGCTCTCATGACTGAACAGAAGATGCAGCAAGGCATAGCCTTTCCGGTCGAGATGGATCGGCGTGGGATAAAGATCGATGGAAGCTATCGTCTCTTGCGTGGTGGCAGTTTCCAATGGTTTAGGCTCCCCGAATCGACTTGGGAAGATCGAATCAAAAAATATAAGGCTTTGGGATTCAACGCCCTCGACATTTACGTTGCATGGAATCAGGTCGAACCTGAAGAAGGGAAATTCAATTTTGACAAACCCAATCTTCGGCGATTTTTAGACTTAGCGAAGCGAGAAGGCCTCTTCGTTGCTGTGCGGCCAGGGCCTTATATCACGAATGAAATGGATGGCGGAGGTTTGCCCGCTTGGTTGACCAAGAATGCTAGCAAGAAATCCTACGACCGAGACGGACGAGCTAATCTGCGAACCGCTGATCCAGATTTTATTGAACCCGTGCGCCGCTATTTGACAGCAGTCAACGAGCTGTTAAAGCCATACATGGCTGATCAAGGTGGCCCCATAGTTCTTTATGTTTTGGAAAACGAATACAATTGGTTTGAACGCGCCTTTGGCACCGATCGCTTGTTTTGGTATGAGGGCGGCTTGGAACGTCCCATAAGCCAGCCCATGCTCACCCGAGAATACTTTACAGCCCTTCGAAGCATCATTGTCGACAATGGAGTGACCATTCCAACAGTCACCTGTCCTGGTGATGGCAAAGCATCTGCAAGCGGGGATGCAGAAGCTGTGATACCTTTTCCCAATATCTATGAATGGGCCAATGAAGGACAGCCGGAAGAGATTGCATTCGATCTTCTGCAGGATATGCATGATCCCACTCGACACAACGGTCTCTTTGTGGACGTCCCCAGCGGCAGCATGGAATTGAATCGCAGCACCCAGGAAATCAGACGCCTGACGATGGGCGGGCTCGATGCATTTTTCGCCTTCAATGTCACGGGTATGATTCAAGAGGGTTACATGAACTCCTTAACCTTGGCAGCGCGCGCCGCTGATGTCGCACCTCACTGGGGTCCTGCCGATGAAAAGCCTGCGGATTGGATCGGCACGATCTTCGACTTCAGTGATCCCTTCAAGATTTTGAATGGCTTTGCGTCGCCCAATGCGGGCTACTTTGGCAATGTTATCGACTATGATGGAGCGATCAGTTCCTCAGGCGTCCTGCGCGATCTTTTCTATCAGTATCGCCGCGATAATTTCTTTTTCAATACTATGGAAGGACTTCTAGGCGCTTCCGAACTGCCGCGTCGCAGCGGATCGTTTTCAGGCGCAGATCCACGCCTTCAGGTGGACAACCCTAACATTGGCGCTCGCCAGAAAATTGGAATGGTGCACTACTGGCACGAGATGACACAAGGCACCAGCCTCATTGGGTTGGTCAATCAAACAGGAATGGCCCAAACGATTCAGAAAGGTGGTCTGCACTTTAAGGGTCAGACTCTTCCTCAATTCACCAGCATGGTCATCCCAAGTGCCGAAGAAAAGAAACTCACCTACGATTTGTTCATGCTGCATCAATTGCCGTTGAATCGGGCCTTCACGCTCGGCTACTCGACCAGTGAAATGCTGACAACTCGATCGTTCAACGAGGAACAAATCCTCGTCGTCTATGGCTGGAAAGATTCAGAAGGTGAACTCTCATTGCAAAGCGATGGCCTTGAAGCTACGAGTCTGGAGGCGGGAATTGTGGTGCAACAAAAGTCAGCTGATCGCATCACCATTTCCTATCGCCATGCAGATGGTCAGATTGCTGTCTTCAAAAATAGGGGCGGACAAACTCTTAGGCTCTATATCACCAACACCCAGGATGCAGGTCATCTCTGGTTTTTAAATAAGGGCGACGAGGACCTGCTCGTCACAGGTTTGGACTTTGCTGAACTTGAGCAGCGAGGTGACACCTTTGGTTTACGCTATCAGGCTGGCCATCGTTCGCGTCCGATTTCAGTGATCAGCAGCCAGCCTATTCTGGCGACGGGTTTGACCCTACAAAAGCCTTGGGATTCAGCAAGTCTCAGGGCCATCTATCAGCTGCCACCAGCCAGCCCAAGGCCAAGCTTGCCTCGTTTGGACTTAGCATGGACCAAGAGTGATAGAGCAGAAACTATGCCGGGTTTTGACGACAGTCAATGGATCCGTATCGAAGGTGAACCGAAAGCGCTGGAGTTCTTGAATATCTATTCCGGACATACCTGGTATAAAACCACTTTTAACATCGGATCGGAACGCGAACGGAAGAGCTTGGACCGACTTAAAGTCGAAAGCGCGAGCGATATTGTTGGCATCTATGTCAATGGCCAGTATGTGACGACGATGAATCCCTTCGGTACGGAAATAGATAATCAAAGTCAGGATCGAAATTATCGCTTTGCTAAGCTTGCCCCCTATCTGCATCTTGGTCAGAACGAAATCACCTTTCGAACCGAAGTCTGGGGTCACGGTAGTTTCATGTTTGGACGAGGCACAGTGATTGGCACAAAAGCCAGGATGCCTGCCCTGCCCTATGACGGTCTCAAGGGCCTTTATGGAAAAGTAACTCTCGGTTCCAAGGAACTCCGCAACTGGACTGTCGGGACTCAGCTGGGCGGAGAGCGATTAGGCTATACTGAAGCTCAAGTTACAACTCAGGGCTGGACACCCGCTCAAGCTTCCAATCTGCAACTTAGAAAAGGCGATGTCGTCTGGTACCGGACTGAATTTGCGACGGCGAGCCTGCCCGATCGAAAGGCCTGGGATGCCCCTATTGTTCTGAATATTGAGGGGCAGAGTAGCAAAGCCACCATTTTCCTAAATGGTCATATGCTTGGACGTTGGCTCAGTGATACGGCCTGGATTCAGCAGGGCTTCTGGGGCCGGCCTCAACGTGGAATGTGGGTGTCGCTCAGCCCCGACCAATATCCTCTCCCCTATGAGATGCTTCGTCAAGATGGTCAGCCAAACACTTTGGCGATTGTCTTTGAAGACTGTTCAACCAGCTCCACACCCGCGGGCGTGATTAGGGATATCAGTTTACAGTACAACCAGGAGGGCATTAAGTGGCAGGGAAGTGGAATTCAAAGATTCGAAGGCATTCGTAGCATTGGCTTTATTCCAGTGCGACAAATCCAGACCTTTTAAGAATTAGAATTGACGAACATTCGCTATATCGCCAAATTTCCGAATACTCGCTCTAGGCAGCGTGCATTTCTTCTCGACCGAGAAAAGGGCCCTGGTCGGGCTTCGTGTACATCAGAAGCGTATCGGCTAAAAATCCACTCCCATGCGGCAATCTTTCAGCTGTGTTTTGCTGCATTCGAGAAGACAGCCAGCAAGCTCCGCTATCGGAACTTGCCTAGCCTTTATCAGCTTTAGCCGGCATAGTATGCTTTAAGGTCCGCCAACTCTTTCTCTGTTATTTTCTTGCCAACGCGGAAATCAGCGACCAAACCGCTGGTCTTTGTATAATTGTCCCAGAGCACCTTGAGATTTTGTTTCGCTTCCGGTCCCAAAACGCTGAGGTTGCCGCTGGGAAGTATCTTGTTACGCTCCTGCTGGATCAGCATGAGTCGTTTTTGGCGAAGGGTGAAGTAGTATTGCTGGCTAGTCTTCACACATTGCCCTGTTAGACTTTGACTTTGATTTTGCTGACGACAGGCCTCGACGGGCGCCTTCTGGCTGTCCAGACTTGCTGAGATTTCCTCCAGCTTTTTCGGCAGAACGGCGGGATCTGTGGATCCTGTCGTCACCCTCACATAAGGAACCATCGCGGCTTCAAGACTGTCGAGCGTTTGATACTGATCTTTGAAGATGGCCATGAGTCGTTCGTTGACGGCGTTAAGTTGGTCTTGCTTCTCTCTATTCAGAGTTGTTGCATCCCCGAGTTTTTTTGTTGCCTCGTCGAGATCTTTGGTCTTCTGAGTCAAACTGCCTTCCAGCTGGGCGATCTCATTCCTCTGCTCGTCCTGCGATTTGCTGAGTGACTCTTTGATCCCCGGCAGACGTTCCATGATTTTAGTGATTTGCGGCTTAATCGTAGCTGCATCATCGGTTTTTGCAGCGGTCTGCATCTCCTCAATTTCTTTTTGTAGTTCAGCTATTCGGGTCTTAAATAATTCCTGCTTTTCTGCATTTGGTTCAGGTTTTTCTTCTGATTTTTTTAATCTCTCGAAATTTAACAACTGTTGCCTAAGTAAGCTAACGTAGGTATCCATTAGCGCTTTCTGCAGCCTAAGAAGCTCAGTATTTGCTGCGTTTACAAGCCTCTCCTGCTGACCATTTCCATCCGCTGCAGGAGTCTGGCCTTTAAGTTTTTCTAATTCATCCTCTTTCGTTTTGAGTTTCGCGGACAATTCATCCAGGTTTTTGGCAAAATCATTCTGCTGAGCGATAGATGTCTTGATTGCAGTTATCTCAGTTGCTACCACAGCTTTCTCTTCCGTGAGCTTGATCACTTCATTGGCAGAGTTCTCTTTTATGGTATTCAGCTCATTCCTGAGATTTTCCAGGTCACGCTTGTGAGCCTCATTCTGTTCGTCTATCTTTTGCGTGAGTTGCTTGCAAGGCTCAGTTTGACTTTCCGGGGAGCAGGTATTCAAATCGACTGGTTTTTCGATTTCAGCAATTTCCTGGGGGGCATCGGGCTGAGGATTATGTCGCTTCTTGCTGCATCCCGTGATCGGGATCATGCTCATGAAAGTGATCAAGTAAATATTCTTCATCTTATATTCCTCTCGCTTGCATTAATTTAATTAGGATCTAGGCTGGTTGGATTATCTTCGTCACCGTTGACTTGAGTCAAAGCTGTCTTTTTTGGATCCACATTGAAAATATCATCCATAAGCTTCTGCCATGAAGGTCTGAACCCAGAAGTCAAAGACAAGATGAAGATACTGTCGATGTCGGCTCCAACGTCCCATGGTGCTCCGATCGATGTCGTAACGATATCCAGGTTTTTGGTGCCTGACTGAATTTCAGGAGTGCGCTTTTGATCGAAGTACTGTTCGTTATAATAGGCATAGGTCGAGCAACCATTGAAGAAGAGGACTTGATACTTGTTCTTGAGAAACTTGGCTTCGTTTTCAAGGTACAAGCGACTGACGGGTAGATTTCCGCCGAGCCCTGAGTGACCATCGTATAAGAAGACATCCGAGCTGATAATTGCGTCACGGACAACACCATAAAAATCGACCGATTCCTTTTTTGGATCGACGAAGAACATTTGAATGACTACGGTTTTTCCCTTGCGGAAAGCATAGAGGACCTTCATATCCTTACTGTCTTCCAAAGTCTTAAAAACGATATCGTCTTCAGTAGAAATGCTATTCAGGAATTTCCTGGTCCCTGCACTCATTGTTAAAGTGGAATTTTTGGCAGCCGCTTTGCCTTGAGTGAGAACTGCAAACGTTTTGTCAAAGGCTGCGCGACCGAGGTCGCCTTCTTTTTCTTTGCTGTCATCAGGTCCCACGACATAGGTTATGTCGAGCAAGCCATCTTCCAAGAGCCTCGCATATTCAGGATAGGTCAGAGTCGTACTGGCATCAGGTACGAGTTTTGCGTCAACGACAATGGTCTCATCCATCACTTCCTTGGGGCAGCCTTCCTTATAGGGGTTCCAGAAATACCAAAAGTCGCCTTCACTTTGATAGTGATCATCGGTACAAGGGTTTTTGTCTCCTACCATGCCCTTGCTGTAAGTCGGAGATGAGACACCGCCGGCTAGGTAGCCTGGATTTTTAGGCAGACGCAGTTTAAGTGACTTTTCCCCTGTCTTCAGAAATTCTTTGGAAAATGCCACTTTATCGACAAATTCGTAGTTCCAGTGGTGGCGTATAGTGCCGTCGGGCAGGTTCTCCTGGCCGCTCGACCTCAAGTAAAGCTTGTGGGACGTTTTAGGAACACCCGGAGTCTTGATGAAGTCATTCACTCCGTCCTCTTTGTTTCCGGGATGCTCTTTAAGCGCCCCGAACAGGTATTTAACTTGATAATTTAAAATATAATTTCTTGCATTATTGGATATGACAGCATCCTTACTGATATACTCTGCTCTTGCGCTGAACGTCAGCGTCGCCTCCTGCGAGTCAGCACCGTAATAATCCAAACCGCTAGTGTTTTTTGATGACTTTTTACAAGTTGTCAAAATTAATAGACTTGCTATCAACAACCCCTTTAGGGTTATACGCATGCATAACACGCAGGAACTCCTTCCTAGCAAAATTGATGGGTTCAATCCCACTGAGGACCAAACTCGGGCTCACTCAGGCTTCGGAAGAATTTAAATTTGGTTGAGATGTGGCGATTATAATTCTGAATTATCGGGGTCAGGAGGGTAAGGCGTATGCCTAGTCGTAGAGCCGGCATCGCCTATGGTCATAGCGATATTAAGGAGTTGTGATCTCTCGTTTTCGACAGGTCGCGTCTTCGAAAACTCGTGCTTCTGCTGCAGAATGCTTCTCGCAGAAGGCTGGCTTACTTGGGAAGTCAATACCAGCATAGGCCCCATTCTCATCACGACGACAGATAAAGTCGACGTTTTCCTTGAGCTGAAGGTCGGTAAAAATGCTCTGATAACTGATATCTTCTTGCGTACGAACCATAGGATCTGGCGATGCGCTCAATTTCATTTTTCCAGCGGACGTGAGGCCGATCAGCTCATCGTTACGGAGCAAGGGACCACCGCTGTCTCCTGACAGGATTTGGGGGCTGTGTGCTTCTTTGGGCTTGGCTTCTGCATTCTTAGCCGTCAAAAGCATGCCGCAGTCATCCGAATTAATTTTATTCTGTCCAACAGTCTTCACTCCTAGGACCGGTCGTCCAAAGCCCACAAACGTTACGGGTTCTTCGGCCAGTTCATTGAGTATCGTAATCTTTTGAGACAGGCTCATGATAGCAGGAGCGATGTCACTATCAAACTCAACCAGAGCCAGATCATCACGACTGAAAGGGTCGTTATAATTATAGCTGGCAGGATATTCAATTTTGTTAGCTACTTCGTTGTTCCAATGAACTGTATTACTCTTTTCAACGCAGTGAGCCGCCGTGATCAAGGTCCGTGGACCAATAAAAGTTCCCGTGCAGGAATAGGAGCCGCCGCTACTGACGATCTGTTTGATGTTGACCACCGCGGGATATTGTTCCGTAACCGTTCCATTGTATACAGAGGGGCTCGAATTACGGTTGGCGTCACAGGCTATGGAAGCAAACACGAGGAGACAGTTCAGGACCAATACATTCTGTTTCATTCTGGAACCTCAACACAGCAGAGTAATCATTCCGATCAGCATCACCGGGTCCAGCATTGCAGGATGCATGCCGTAGTAATATCAGCTAGTTATGACTCATTTATCGGGTTATGATGTTAACGCTCGCGACAGGTCCCGCGCGGACAGAGAGTGGCCGACAGGCTCAATTTAAAAAAGCTCATAGGAACTGAGGGGATGAGGCTGCACTAGAGCTTTCGGACAGGATGTTTCTTACTGTCTGGAATTTTGGCAATCGTGGGAAATCCCAGCAGTCATAGGGCGCCCCCCCCCACAATGCCAGCCGACGAGAGCGCCTTCATCTCTGGCGGGCACCCCAGGTTTTTGTGCTCTGCGCTTGCGAGCTGTAACTCCCCCACAACGTGGGACAAAAAAAATACCAGAAATTGGATTGACATTGCTCAAGAGGCGTGTCATAAAGACGTCACTTGCAGCCATAATGGCTGCATCGGAACCAGAAAAATTCTTTAGAAAGTGGAGAAAAAATGAAAAACCTTTTCGTTCTTGCCCTTGTTGTTGTTGCTGCTGCTGCCACTGTTGCCTGCGAAGGCAAAAAGGATAACAAAAGAAGCGCTCCTGTCAGCGAGCAAAAAAATCCAGAGGAACAAAAAATAGCTGAGCAGAAATTGGAAGAGCGATCGGCTGATCAAAAGCTTGAAACCGCAACGGATACAGCAGTAGCTGGAACGACCGAAGCCATGCCTGATCAAAAGCCTGCTGATGATCAAGCTACAGCCCCCGTTGTCTCCAATAATCAGCCTTCTGAAGAGGGCACCGTTATTCAAAAAGGTGATGGTAGTATCGTGGAGTGTTCTACAAGCACGACCATTTCCAAGGCCATCATAGCCGACAAATCAAAACTGCTAAAGGCAGAGGAATGTCCATCAAATGTAATCGAAGGCGAAGTTATTGGCAACACTCTGCCTACCAAGACTAAGTAACGGTAATAGATCGCATTCAATAGATCAAAAAAGCGTCTTGAGTCAACTCAAGAGGCTTTTTTCTGTTCGCCTAGCATGGGAATTGGCAAAGGACCTTCGGAACTCGTATCTGACGCCACAAATCCCTCAGAATACCCCAGGAAATCTCTCAGCCTAGCGTGAAGACCTAGTTCGATAGAGGTCGCATCCAAGCCGAGCCTACGCGACCCGCAATTCTTTAACTTGATTCATCCCCTTCCGACGAACGACACTTTTTATATAAATTCCAATATCTTGCAATATTATTTTGTCCTACCTTAAGGTAGGTATGTATCCTACCGATAGATAGGATATGAAGTGGGGCAAGGGTGCAGCCTGCCTTCCACCTAGCTGATTCTAAATTCGACTACTTGTTCTTTATATCAATAGGAGTGCTCACCTTATGAAAGATGCAGTTGACAAGAAAAGTGCGATTATCGCCATAGAGCTGGCACCGCGGGCAAAACCATCGAACTATCCTGAGCCATTTGCGAGTCGAATGGAAGGTCGCGTCAAGAGGCAGCTCGGTGATGCCTTCGGTATTGAAAAATTTGGGGTGAACCTCACCCAGCTTGCGCCCGGTGCGCAGTCTTCTCTGTTTCACCTTCATACCAAGCAAGAGGAATTCATCTATATCCTCTCCGGTTCTCCGACACTGGTACTTGAGGACGAGGAAATAGAACTTTCTCCAGGTATGTGCGCTGGTTTCAAGCCAGGTAAAGGGGCTCATCAACTCGTCAATCAATCAACGGAAGTGGTCACCTACCTAGAGATCGGAGACCGCGTCTCGGGTGATGAAGGACTCTATCCGCGCGACGATATCGTTGCTGTCCTTGGTAGCAATGGAAAATGGGCATTTACGCACAAAGATGGAAGATCTTATTGAACACAAGCTCAAATTCAAGCGAGGAAATATTATGAAATCAGAATCACGCCCTGTTTACATTCTCGGAAGTAACCGTATCCCTTTCGTCAAAAGTCAAACCAGCTATTCGCGATTTAGCCGCCAGGAATTGTTGGTCGCGGCACTGGATGGCTTAATCAATCGCTATTCACTCCAAGGTCGTTTGATCGGTGACGTCGCCTTTGGTGCAGTGATCAATGGCGTGAGGGATTTTAACCTGGCAAGAGAGGCGTTGCTCTCGACATCGCTCCATCCCGAATCGCCCGCCTATAACGTCCAGCGCGCCTGTGGCACAGGGCTGGAGACGGCTTGGCAAATCGGCCTCAAGCTGCATGTAGGGGCTATTCATACCGGAATTGCCGGAGGTGTAGATACCAATAGCGCAGTGCCACTGGAGCTATCGGAGAGTCTAAGGGATGTGTTCATGGCCCTAAGTCGCGCTCGATCGGTTCCCGAAAAGTTGAGAGCTCTAGCGCAATTCAGATTGCAGGCACTGAAGCCTGCAGTACCAAATGTCAACGAACCACGCACCCACCTATCGATGGGGCAACATACTGAACTCATGGTTAAGGAATGGGGTATCGAAAGAGCAAACCAGGACATCTTGGCCCTCGCAAGTCACAAAAATGCCGCTAAAGCATACGAGAACGGCTTTTTCAAAGATTTGTTAGTCGATTTCGCTGGACTGAGTCGAGACGGAACCTTGCGCGCTGATACTTCCTTGGAAAAGCTGTCTCAGCTGAAGCCGGCGTTTGACATCACGAGTGGTAAAGGCACCCTCACAGCAGGGAACAGCTCACCAATGACGGACGGCGCTGCGACTGTACTCATGGGAAATGATCTTGGCGCCAGCGATCTTGGACTTAAACCCTTGGCCCGCCTTATCGATGTGCAGGTTACAGCCGTTGATTTTGTTCAAGGCGCCGGCCTGCTGATTGCGCCGGCGAAAGCCGTGGCACAGCTGCTCCATCGCAATCAACTGAGCTTCGCTGATTTTGACTTGTTTGAAATTCATGAAGCATTTGCTGGACAGGTTCTGTGTACCTTGAGGGCCTGGGAATCGGCCGATTACTGCCGCGAAGTTCTCGCTTGCAAAGCGCCAATAGGCGCGGTTCCACTGACTAAATTAAACGTCGTTGGTAGCAGCCTTGCCGTAGGGCATCCCTTTGCTGCAACAGGTGCTAGGATACTCGGGACCCTTGCTAAACTTCTTGCAGTCAGCGGCAACAAACGAGGCTTGATCTCTATTTGTACAGCTGGCGGTATGGGCATTGCAGCGATTTTAGAATCGCCGTGACTGAACGAAAGGTTGGAACTGGCTTGAAGAAAACAACTAAAGAAAAAGCTCTACACGAAGGTCGAGCGCTATTGCAGATGCATGGTTACAACGGATTTAGTTTTCAGGATATCGCTGACAAATTAGGTATTAAAAAGCCAAGTCTTTATGATCACTATGCGAGCAAAGAAGATCTTGTGATTGCAATTATCGAAGACTATAGCCATAGATTTGATTTATGGGTACCGCCCCTCAAGGATCTTAGTCCGCTGGAAAGAGTTAAGAAAGTTTTTCATGTCTTTTATGCCTTTACTTCGGACAAGGCGAAGGTCTGCCCCATTCTGGCTCTTGGGGCAGATTTTCAGAGTGTCTCACGCGGGATTCAAAAAGCTATGCAGGTGTTTGTCGATAAGTGGTTGAACTGGCTCGAACAGCAAATCATTGAGGGACAGCAATCCGGCACCATTCGCCAAGATATGGATGCAAGAATGATGACCACTTTTATTTACAGCCAAGCAATGGGTTCGCAATACCAAGCTCGGATTATGAAGAATCCTCTGCTTACTTTAAGTTCGGGCGAGCAAATCGTTTTGCTTATCAAGAATCCTGGATGCTTTGATTGATGCTATGAATTGCGATAGGAGGGAATTTTATGGCGAATTGTAAGTGCAAGCTTGACTTGTAATCGACGAGATCCATCGCTACGCTCTGGATAGATTCTGGCGCTTCCGCGCCAGAATCTAACGATGAATCAGGCGACTGACTTTTGCTTATGGCTCACAAGGAAATACATCGACTGGGGACCCAGTCCTTTGACGCTTGACTTGCCTCGGGATTCGACCGCAAACAGTCCTTTTATCGTTTGATAGGTCGACTCCGAGAGATTGATTCGGTTCGGTTGTGACTCTTTTTCAATTCGGCTAGCGGTATTCACCGTATCACCCCAAATATCGTAGGCAAATTTTGATTCGCCAACGACACCTGCGACAACAGGTCCCGAATGTATTCCAATCCGCACTTGAAGCTGCGTACCAAACCAGCTCTCCTCTTGATTCACTCGTTCTAAAATTTCCAGGGCTGCGGAGCAGCATTGATAAGCATGAGACTTTTGCTGTTCGCCTAAGCCAGCGGCGCACATATAACAGTCTCCGATAGTTTTCAACTTTTCAATGTTATACTTAGCAATAATCCGATCCAGCTCAGTGAAGAGGTGATTGAGCTTTTCTACGATAGAATTCGCTGCGGCATGCCGGGATATTTGCGTAAATCCAACGATATCCACGAACATGACCGACACATCAAGGTGATTTTTAGGAATGACGACGCCGCTCTCCGACAGTTCTTGAATGATTTCGCTTGGCAAAATATTTTGCAACAATCGTTCCTGCTGAGCTTTGGCCTCGACAAGTGAAAGGCTGAGTTGATTCTTTTGGTGCATAAGAGCAAAATTCACCCGATCAAAACGCTCGATAAGATAGTGAGCAACAAAGCCTATGCAGTTAGCTGAAAAAAGAAATGCTGTGCTTCTGATGAGAGTCAGCCAATCGCTATGTTCAAGGACGATCGACAGACCTACAAACGCAGCAACCATTCCACAACCGATCAGAGAAGAGTAGAGAAGGCTAAGTCCAGACAGCAAGTAATTGTAAAGCAGCATAAGTATGAGGCCATATAGAAAGTAATCATGGGGCAGATCCGTGAGCACTTCAATCGCACAAATGCCAGCGACGCCGGTTGCCAGGGGTATGGCGATAAGGTTTTGGAAAAAATCTCGATACCAAGGTTTAAAGGAAGCCGCTAAGATCGCTAAAATAGACGCAGGAACCAACCCAAGTCGTATCAAAACCAAAATATAAAACGGCTGGCCTTTATGCAAAGCGTCAATACCCAAAAAACTAGCATACATCACCAAAGCTAGAATAAGACCAATGCGATTGATGACCAAAATATTATTCACAAAATGCGTCTGATACTCGTCTTCAAGGCGGGCATTGACGAAACGCAAAGTCCTGGACACTTGGTATTCACCCTGCAAAGAGTCTTTAAAAATTGCCAACCCCATGAAACCACCAATCCTAAAAATCATTATAAGTATTCTGTCGGTTGGCATGAAAAATTGCTTAATAGTCTATTAAGATAGGGATATATGTTACATGATATCAGTTAGTTATTTCGGATTCTGACCCCAACTAGCTCTCCAATAAAGAGCTTTTCGCTCTAAGGCCGGAAACCTCATTTCCGCCACTTTCATTATACTAAATTATCGACAGAAACCGTTTCATACTTTGCTGGCACATAGGAGTTGCAGTACGTAGGATCGATCGAGCCTCATTCCAAGCTCTCTAGCTTTCAAGATTGCTGTTCTTTGAAGCTCCTTGCTGCTCAATCCCCCCAAATTTAAGGACACCTGGGAAGCCAGAACATAGCGAGAGAAGTTGTCCATTGCAGACTAAAAAAAAACAGCGAGTGGGTGGAGATGTACAAAATCATAAATGAAATTGCTAATAGGCTTGGCTATGGCTTTGCTCATTTGCCGTGAGGCTCTACCGATTTTGGAACCATCGCCAAAGGAAACTGCTGGCCTAAGGTCGCGACGATTCGAAATTGTTTCGCGAATCCTGAGCTTTATCCCCAGCGCAGCTCTGAGCAATGAGTCGACAGTGTATAATTACATCACAGTAGACTGGTAAGGTCGTTTCTGTCAGGAATTAAGACGATTGTCACTCTTCTGATGGTTCATGTGCGATCATCAAAAAAACCCAAAATATTCGCCCCCTATCAAATCGTAAGGTCTTGCTTTGTAAGCAAAACGCCACCCGAAGGGCAACTCCAATCTCGGTTGATTTGTAAGATTTCTCGACAACTCGGCTACGGCCGTAAATAGAATCTTTACTTATCGTACAGCATGGAATTCCACACAAATCCTCCAAATCGCCCTATGCGCAGCCGATGGCACGCGCCTTGCTTCAGCTTAGCAAACAGTAGCATTTACCATTTCAGTCAATTTGATGTATATCCAGGAGGAATTTGTCATGAGATTTCAGGGTCTTTTGCCGATCGGAATCGTGCTGGCGTTAGTGGCTTGTGGACAAGGTGGAAATCAACCATCCACTGCAGAATTGGATCAGGCAGTTGCCAAGAACGCTGAACTCAGTGCTCAAGTTGAGCAACTCAAGTCGGACCGTTCGAAGATCAATGCTAATCTCGACGACAACTATCGCACCACTGAAGAATTGAAAAGTAAAATCGAGCAACTGAACTCAAAGGACGCTGCGAGTGTGCAGCAGTATAATAGCGAAAAGCAGGCTCAAACTGCGACCAAGCAAAAACTGGAATCGGACTTAGCTGCCTTGAACGCTCAGTATACAGCGGCCTCTCAGGCAAGCGCCACTGAAAAGGCTAGCCTTCAGAGCCAAATCACCCAGAAACAACAAGATCTTAATAACGTTCAGAACCAGGTTACCAACCTGAACGCTCGCGTTGCAGCATTGGAAACCAAAACCAAGGGCGAAGTGGCGACGATTCAGACTCAGCTCGATGGCAAAAACCAGGAACTTTCAAAGATCACTACTGATTTGGCGACTTCCAATACAAAGCTGCTGAGTCTCTCGAGTCAAATCACTACTATCACAACTGAAAACAAAGATTTGAAGGCTAAACTTGAAGCCGAAACTAAGCTCAAAACTGAAAAGGAAACACAGGCCGTAAGCCTGCAGACGAAAGTTGACGAACTCAACAAGAAAATTGCCGCAGCTCCTACCCAGGATCAGGTGACAAAACTCGAGAGCGAAAAAGCCGCCGCCCAAACGCAACTAGAGGAATGCAAAAAGGTGGTGGAAGCTAAGAATAAGCAAATTTCCGACCTAGAGAGCTCAAATAACACTCTGAAGACTGAGAACTCCAAGCTGACCCAGCGTATTGCCGAGCTGGAAGCCGAGAACAAAAAACTGCAGGAAACTATTGCTAAAATGCAGACTCAGATCGATGGCCTGACCGCATCCGTAGCGGATCTGTCGTCAGCGGCCAAGGATAACGCCAAGACCATTTCGAGCCTAACCGATGAAAGAATCGGTCTGCAAAAGCAGCTAACTGCTCAGAAAGATGCTTATGATGCTATAGTTAAAACGATGCAAGCGAAGATCGACGGACAGGACAAGGCTATTGCCGAACTGAAAATTAAGCTCGAGGATGCTGCCAAGGCCTTGGCTACCGCGCAGGCTGAAACTAAAGCGGCTCGGGATGCTGCCACCACTGCCAAAGCTGAAGCGGACCGACTCCGCGCTCAGCAGGCAAGCACCACCACCACCACCAACGGCTGAACCACGACACATCCGGCTCCCATCGAGTAGCCGGTTATTCACAAGCAATAGGGCTCCCTCTCACCAAAGATAGAGGGGGGCCCTTTCTACGTTAGTAGTATACGGAATTCAGGGGGAGCTCTTTGGAATTTGTACGCGAGCGATGTGGCTTGTGATATGATAGTCCACGCACAGAGCAAAAAGAGGCGTCTTGAAAGGTTTCCCTAAAGTGTTGAAGTTTGCGACCTTGCCTCACTGGAAACAAAGTTTTTTTTCCCTGCTGCCTTTATTCTCCTGGCTGCCGGTCCTGCTTTGGTCATTTGGCGCTCAGGCCTTAACCTACAGCGAAGCCCTTTCTGCCTATTCCGACCAAAAGTTCAGCAAATGCTATCGTATTGCCATGGAACTGGCCGACCACTACGACGGTGAGAGCCGCAAACAGTCAAAATCTCTCGTTTTGGCGGCTGTCGCGGCCCTGGAGCTAGGCAAAGAGCAAAGGGCTATCAAGCTCTATCGCATAGCCCTCGATATCGATCCTGCTGTCGATATGCCCAAGATTGTTAAAAGTCGTCGTGTCATCAATTTCTTTGAGGACGTCCGATCCGGCAAAATCAACCAAAAAACCGGCAAAGGCACCATAGTTGAAGTGGTGAGTAAAAGCGCCTTTGATGAAACGGATTACGAAACCTATTTGCCTCTTGGAGGAAACCAGTTTCTCCAGGGAAAAACCCTCTCCGGTCTGGCCTTCGGCGGTCTCCAGGCTTTTGCTCTCTATTATTCCTATCGCCAGTATACGATGGCGGAGAAAACCGAAAAGACTCTAAGGAAAAAGACTGTGGAAGTGATTGGCAGCGGTGACTATGAAACCACGGCCTTTAAAAAATTTCGTAGCAACAGCCAAAAATCTTCCGCCCGCTTCCGTACCGAAAGCGAGGTGGCTCTGACCACAGCTTTCGTGGTTTATTTCGCCAGCATCGTGGAAATCCTCTCCAACCCCCCCACTCGATTAAAGGTGGTGGATACGGATTTCAAGCTCCCGGCTCGGTCTATCGACAGTCACATCACCTTTGGTCCAACCCTAACAGGCGGGTGGTTTATCGCCCTGAATGTGCCAACACCTTGAAGAGTCTTTGACCCATAGCTCGGCCTCCGCCCTGTGCTGGCATTAACTCCATGTTTTTTATTCTGTGATCGTAATGGCGATAGCGTGATGACATGAGATTGCCGAATGTGGGTTTTCTGTGGTAATGTCCGGATTCGGCGCACGGCCTGTAAAGATACTCATTTTTATTTGACCGCTACCATTATTCAACATAAAAAATTAAACTAACACTGCAATAACTATCCGCACTCTTCCTGGAGGTCTTATGCGCTCTTCGGTGTTTCTTTTTGGTCTCGCTTTGGCAATTCTTAGCCCCGAAAAGGCTCGAGCAGTGACCGAGCTTAAGATCATGGAATGGGAAGGCTACTTTAGCTTCCTCAAGGAGGACTTTGAAAAATACGCAAAAGACCTCGGTAAAGATTATAAATTGACCGTTGTGCAGCCAAGTATCACCGACGCGGATCAGCTCTTCCAAACGATTCGCGCGCAAGATGTAGACGTGTGCACTCCATCAAGTTCCTTCTTCAAAGGTAACCATGGCAAGCTGTTTAAGGTCCTGCAGCCAGTCGATGCCGCTAAAGTCGCCAACTTTGGAAATCTACCGGCGGCCATTCAAAAAGCTCAATTTTCGCGTGATGAGCAGGGCAAGCTCTATGGCATTCCATTCCTGGCCGGCCCTTATGGTCTCGCTTACAACACGGACCGAGTAAAAGTTGCACCAACAAGTTGGGAAGTGCTATGGAAGCCTGAGAATGTCGGCAAGTATTCTGTTAATAAAGAAACAGCTGACGTCAACGTATACGTCGCAGCAATGGTGGATGGCA
Organism: Oligoflexus sp.; assembly: GCA_041736645.1. Classification (GTDB taxonomy): domain Bacteria; phylum Bdellovibrionota_B; class Oligoflexia; order Oligoflexales; family Oligoflexaceae; genus Oligoflexus. The sequence goes on from JBGSTF010000008.1 coordinate 51,077, forward strand.
CTCCCGCGAGCAAGGTCTGGGATTATGATACCATCGATACAAACAAGGTTCAAAAGCGCCTGGACAGTCTTGCCAAGAACGCAGGATACATCTGGGGAGGCCATGGCACGCCTTTGGACGAAATGAAAAAACTCGACTATGTAACCACTTGGCTATTTGATGTAATGGCTGCTAACAAAGCCGGTCAGCATTGGAAGGTGGCAAAACCAAAAGAGCGCGAGAGCATCTGGCTTGACAGTCTTGCTCTGACAGTCAAAGCTGGGAAGGATCCAGCCAAAACCGAAGCATTCTACCTTCTTGCAAACTATGCGCTTTCTACCGAAGTGCAACTTAAGTTCCTGCGGGTCAACGGCAGTGTTCCTCTGAATAAAGAGGTCGCCAAGAAAGCAACGGCGCAGGAAATTGAGGAATTCCACGTTGGTGACGAAAGTTATTTCAATGAAGATCTGATCTGGAAACCCCTGTCCGATCGCACCTCGGGGGCATACACGAAAATGTGGAACGACGCACTCAAGACTCGCGAGAAAAACGTAACGAACTGAGGCAATTGTCGTGTTCACTTACGAGCCGATCAAGCAGCACGGAGAGCAGGGGACATTGGTTCAGCCGGAATTAGCAAGATGATGACCGTACCTTTCCCAAGCTCGGACTGGATCTCAATCACGCCACCGACAGAGATCACAGCGTCCTTGATCGCACCCATTCCCACGCCTCGACCCGAAATATCGCTGATCAACCGGGCGGTTGAAAAGCCGTCGAGGAAAACCAGTGCCAGCTTCTCGCTGTCACTCAAACTATCGAGCTGGGGAGCTGGCAGCAAAGCTTCATTTCGCACACTTGCCACCAAATGATCACGATCAATTCCACGGCCATCATCCTCAATTCTTATCTCCACACGGCTGCTATCTAGGGTCCGGAAAGTGATGCTGATGGTTGCTACGCTGGCTTTTGTCCCGCGTTCGCATGCGGGCTCGATTCCATGGTCAAGGGAATTCCGAACCGCATGAACCAGATTTTGGATGATCGGCTTAAACTGCGCAGGGTCCAGTGCAATATCACCACCTCGAACTTCAAAGCGAACGTCTTTGTCGAGCTTTTCCGCCAGGATTTCCACATACTGGGCCATCGGCCCGAGCATCGCTGCTGCCGGCACGCGTCCAACCCGATCGACCCAAGTTATCACAGCTTCAGCCACATCGTCGCGACCGCTACAGACTTCGACTTGCCGTCTCAACTCAATGATTTCCGCACGTGAGACGGATAGACTGTCATCCTGTTCGGCGGCAAAACGCGTTTTCAAGCACTCGAAGTTCTCATTGAGGAAATTTTGAAATGCACTCTCGATCCTATCAAGGTGCTGGGGCTGCAGAATCCCTTCATCCTCAATGAGGTGAATAGTTGCCGACACATCGTTGAGCCCGAAGGAGGCAGCGTTGCCTTTTAGCGTGTGCAGCTCCATCCGGACTGCGTCCATTCTTCCCGCCACAAGAGCGCTGCGGGCGCTGGCGAGACGCTCATAAGCATCCCGCACACAGTCGCGAAAAGCCGAGGCATTCTGTAGAATACGGATCATAGCTTGGTTCTTGGCGTTATCACGTTCGGCCCGTTCCAGCTCCGTGACATCCACAAGAGTGAAGAGGATAAAGCGGATTGTTCCCATCTGAGCGCGTACAGTACTGCCAGCAAGGGACAGAATTTGATTACCCAGGCGAACTCGCGCCGGTACCTGCGAAAGAGCGACTGCTTCCGGAAAAATATCATCGAAGACTTGGTCGATAGCCGAATGGAACAGCTCGAATGCCCTGCCGCTAATACCCAGGACCTCGGCGAAGCTGCGGTTCGCTAGGTTTTGAGTGCCCAGCAGCTGCTCGCAGCTGCGACTACAGCCCGGCTGAATCTTAAGAGCCTGGTTGACGACGATGAAACCTGACTTCACGTTGTCGAGTATCATCTTGATCGTCGCCGTGCGCTCGGCGACGAGCTGCTCCAAATTTGAATTAATCGATGCAAGTTCGACGTTCTTCGCTTCGATTTCAGCAAACAGCCCTTTAAGCGAGATTCGTGTCACTTCGAGAGAATGACCTAGTTCTCCGATTTCATCCGTTGCTCGCCACAGGAAAGGTGTTTCGAGGTCTTTGCGTGCCAGCGCCTGCGCCTCACCGCGGATGCGGTCGATACGGCGAAGCACACGGAGATTGATCAAGGTCAGCAACAAGGTCGCACACATCACCAATTGAAAGATGGTGACAATGATTGTCTCTCGAAGGCGGTCTTTAATCGCATTCGTAGCGGCACTTAGGGAAAAGTCGACCATGACCTTGCCGATAACTTTGCCGTCACGCAGGATGGGCCTCTCCAACGAGAGCACAACCCCCTCGCGCCGCGCCTCGCTGCCATCTTCGCTGAAAACTTGGCCCTCTGCGTCCAGCACCTTAATCGAGACCACACGATGGTCATCTAGGATCGACTTCATGAGCGGGCCCGCGCCTGTAGGCTGAAAGTTCCAGATCGGCTCCTGCATCCCGAGGGCCAGGATGTCGGCGAGACGCTTGTGATCGCTATTCGCCGCCTCAAGCAGTTGCGCTTCCAGAGTTCGAGACGTATAAAGTGCGACGCCCCCAATTGGAAGTCCGAGGCCGACAACGAGCCCTATAAGCACGACCGCCTTTAGATTATGGCGCATGAAGGCTCCTCAAGTGAATGATTCCGGGCCCTACGCTATCATCGGCTCTGCCCTAGGAAAATTAAGGCTCCGTGAGAGCGCACTTACGGGAATTCTTGCGCCTTATAAGCCTCTCTACAGATTTTTACCCTTGCATTAGGCAGTAACGCAATGAAGATACGAACCCTGGCGGGACATCCGAATAAGTCTAACTTCCTGTTATCGTTGCTATCTATTCCAAGTAGTTGGCGACAAGATAAGCTTTCTATGCCTTCAGCTAACGCCCGCATCGAGCAGCTAATAGGCTTTTGCAAAATCAGGGACTGTAGCTTTGATCCCTTCTGCTGTTAGCGAGACCGGCTTAGGCCGATCAAATCCAGACAGCGCGAAAGTGGAATTCTCTTGGCTGCGGCTTTGATCGACGAAACAAGTTCCTTTTTGAATTCTTCTTTCGGAAGTCTTCGGGTCTGGAGCTGGAAGCCGCAGATTCTGAAGGTCTAGATGACAAGATCTTGTTCGATCTTTACGAATTCAATATCGTTTTTAACTTTCTATTTTCTTCGATGAGGAATTTTTTTCTGGCATCAAAGCTGCTCAGAATGACGAGCTTTTTGGGACCTTGCTTGATCCATTCTCTGGCCGCCCTGAGAGGTCTCGCGAAATCAGGAAATAAGTTAGGATCGATACATACTCGCCAATTTACCGGAGTAATTTACCTTACGATATCATGGCATTTGGCAGCTGCGACAGACGGCGGGAAGCTTCTTAACTTTACCTCATACTCTTTTGATCATTCTATTGATTGGGCATCCTTTCGCGCAAGAGTTCTTGGCGACCGCAATTGCAGAACGGTTGTCGGTGGCAAACTGCTTCGTTGTGGATCGAGATTGCATGTGCCAGAATAAATACTGAATCGACAAATCGGCTTAATTTATAAAGACGGATTGAAGTTTTAGGGAGATTTCAAATGAAATACTACGCTTTATTCTCAATATTTGCAGCCATGACATCCGTGGGCGCATTCGCAGAAGCGCTTGACCTAGCTGCCAAACAAAGTTCTGTCACGCCAATACCCAAGACAGAGGCTCCTCACTGCAGCAACGATTATGCTGATGAAATTTCATCGTTGCTGCCGAATGCACGAGAACTCGAAATGCGGCTCTCATCTTATACTTTTTGCATTCGAACGGCTGCGACTTACGAGTGTCCTTCCTATGGCCCAGATGGTAATTTACGGCGCAAAAAAATGAAGGTCGTTGCGCACGGAACAGGTTTTGGTTACCGCCAGCAAGGCGGTGAAACCCTTATTATCACCAATCAACACGTTTCGGATTGGACTGCTGTAACTGATGAAGAGCATACGGCGCAGGAAATTCCGGTGGGGTGCAAGCGAGTGTCTGACAGCCTAAAAATCGTCGATGATGAGAGCGATACCTACGAACGCGACGACATATCACTGGCTAAGGTCGTGGTTGATCCACAACTCGACATTGCCATTCTCAAATCTAAAACTCAACTCCCCGTCATGCCTTGGAAGATCGGCCACAGTGCTAATCTCAAAGTGAGAAATGTGGTCGACGTTCGAGGTTTTCCCTTGGGTGTATTCAAAGCAACCAATGCTGGGAAAGTGATTGCTGTCTATGATCACGACGAGTACAAAGATTGGGATCACAATGATTTTGTCGTCGATGCTCTGCTTTCGCCTGGAAATTCAGGCTCTCCCGTTTTTGCCGTTTCGTGTAAAACCGGCGAGTTTGAACTCGTTGGCGTCTATCATGCTGGATATACTCAAGGCAGTGCGCTTAATGTAGTCGTGGGCATCGACCAAATTCGAGACCTCATGACAACCCTAAAACGGGACTCAAAGCCTCGCCCTGAGAATTTAATTTCACTAGACTCAGGGGCCAGAACACGACTGTATTCTTTGGCTAAAAAAGCTCCTGAACCCTTTTTTCCACTAGGAAGTATGACGGCCGCTGTCCGTACGCGAGCTGATGGCACACTGATTTATGAGTTGCTTAATCGCAGTTTTCCTTCTCGATCGTACCCTGTGTTTGTCATTGAAGATCTACCTAGTATTGGCGGAAATCTCTTCGGCCAGTTTGGTCGAGTATGGATAGGCAATCGTCAGGGTCTGAAGATTTTCAACAAGCTAAAAGCCGATGCGGAAACTCAAGCTCAACTTGATAAACTGCTCGATGGATTACGACAAGTTAGCATCGCAAGTTTTGACCTTAATGATGCCGACAAGGAAGCCGCTACCAGTCGAGAAAAATTCGAAAAAAGTAAGCGTTTGGAAAAAGTTTTGCGTAAAATAAATGATAGTCACAGCGAGCTGATCCAGAATTCACTGGAAATCGCTGAACATCATGGACCGCAACCCGGTGATGTTGCCGTCGAACTGAGAGCTTTGCTGGAACCGAATGCGGGCGATCAAAAGAATGCGCTGCCAGCTACTGCCTCTGCTTCTGGAAAATAGGCTTAGTTGCGATATAGGAATTGATATCGATGGCAAAGCCGATTTCAAGTTTCCTAATTCTCTGCCTCTTGGCGAAAAACTCTTGTTCGCCCCGATTGTGGCTCTTTCTAGAAGGCTGGAAGAAACTTGCCCTCGACCAACAGCTTGCCCGGAAAGCCAGCGTTACCCTTTGGAATTTATAACTGTCTGTTTAAGTTTAAATGATTGCCTCTGAGTGGATGCCGAGGTGCTTTCAGCTCCAGCCTCCTAAAACTCGTAACCCAAGCGAACTGTAGTCATCTCGTCTGTCCGAGGACTGCCTGGAGCGGTACGAAGAGATTCGAATCGGTAGTCGTAGGAAAGTTTCGCATAAACCTTTTTACTAAGGTTGTAAGCGATCGATGCTTCGCTTGACCAGCTGTAGTCGTTTTGCAAGTCGCCTGTCATAGGATCTTGATTCTTGGTCATGGAAGGCTGGTACAAACTGATCAGAGAGAAACGAGTTTGCTCCGTTGTCACGGTGAATTTAAGGCGAGCCGAGATCACCTTGTCGTCCTCGGTGGTCCTTTTAATTTCAGACAGGGCATTGCCATTTTCATCAAGAGAACTGATTGTAAATTGCGTCTGCTTCGCCCGTTTGAGGTAGGCAACCCCAACATTCCATTTCAAAGTTGAGTTGCGCAGCAAATCAACTTTAATACCCGCACCACTCAATTGTGTGTAATTGAGTCCTGCAATCTTATTGCTTTCCCAATCGTTGAGTAGAAACAGCCAAAGCCGCGAGCCCAGATAGCGGTCATAACCCAAGTAAGCATGACGTTTGTCATCCACTAATCCATTGGAGGTCTTCAGATAATTCGCGTCCACATCCAAGTAAAATTCGTCCAGACCGTTGTCGTACCCAATGCTGGCTTTGCCACTACGGGCGGTATATTCAGATTTTCCCGCAGCTTTGTTTTGCCCGTATTCGACGGCAAATCCAAAAGGGCTTTGATCATCGGTCTTGCGCATGGGTTCTTTGTAGAATAGCAGCGAATCCTCGGCAATGATTTCTGCTGCATGCATGGTCGGAGCACAGACAACAGCCAAAAAAAGTGCAGTGGAAAAACTTTTCATAAGATTCCTAAAAGCTTGGGTAAAGGGTATTGCTGAAGCCACAGGATCGGCCATGAGAGAGCAATGCAAGTTCCCTATACCTTTGATGTTTCGTGTGCAGCTCTGCGGATCAATGATGGATCAGGCTGAGCCCGCCCAATCCATTTCGAAGCATGCACTTCGTTCAGAAGGGGGCTTCTATGCCTTGCTACTCGGTTGTGTTAGCAGATGTTTCTGGGAATGGTCAATTCAAAAGACGGCTCTTTGCGAATCCGAGATACTCCTGCGCCCCGTCAAAAAAGAAGAAAATACAAAGCCGGACTTCAGTAAAACAAGCCCTGAAGGACTTCAAAATTTGATCATCTTCTTGCTCTGAATCTATCGAGAAAAAATCTGGTAAGATCCCGGATAACGAAGTCGAGATGTCCAAATAGAGAGATAAAGTCGTGAGCACCATTCAAAAAGCATGAGCAATCCAACTATCTAATTTATCTTATGATATCATGTCACTTGGCAGATGCAGCAGAGCGGGGATCTTTATAGAATCCGTATTTAGCCGCTTAAGCAGAAATTTTCATCGGCTCGTTCGACCTGGATTTACTTCCACTATTGGACAATGTAACATCGCTTCCGTCTCAGCAAAGAGTGGTCTGAGTCAACGATCTTGGCAAAAATAGTCAAGTTGAAAAATTGAGAAAAAGGACTGGCATTTGAAATATCTCATTACGAGCGCCTTACCCTATATCAACGGCATCAAGCATCTGGGTAATTTGGTCGGATCCATGTTGCCAGCTGACGTATACTGTCGATTTCTAAAACAGAGAGGCCACCAAGCGATCTATATCTGCGGGACTGATGAGCATGGAACTCCGGCAGAAATTGCTGCTCTTGAGCAAGGATTGAGCGTTAGGGATTTCTGCGATGACATGCATACTGTTCAACTAGACATTTACAAAAGATTCCATCTGGATTTTACTTTTTTTGGTCGAAGTTCTGCTGAGTACAATCACCGAATGACCCAGGAAATATTTAAGAAACTCTATGGACATGGGCTTATCGATGAACAGATAGTACCAAGTTATTTTTCACCTACAGATAATATTTACTTACCCGATCGGTATATTGAAGGCATATGCCCTAAATGTCAGTATCAAAGTGCTCGAGGCGATCAATGCGATGGCTGCGGATCTTTACTTGATCCTCAAGATTTGCTCGAACCGCGCTCCGCTTTGAGCGGCGACAGGAATCTTGAGTTGCGTCAAGAAAAGCACCTATTTCTAAATCTCGAAAAATTGCAGCCTCAGATTGAAGCGTGGTTATCGCAAAAAACTGAATGGTCGCGCCTGGTACTTGGCATTGCGGAGTCTTGGCTTAAGGAAGGTTTGAAGGCTCGTTGCATAACCAGAAACTTGAATTGGGGCGTAAAAGTTCCATTAAATGGCTATGAGGATAAGGTCTTCTATGTTTGGTTCGATGCTCCCTTGGGTTATATCTCGATGACTCAAGAGTGGGCTAGACTTTCTGGTCATGACTGGGAATCTTGGTGGAAGGACGGCAGTGATACTGCATTGGTTCAATTTATGGCAAAGGACAATGTGCCTTTTCATGCAGTTTTTTGGCCTGCAATGATGATCGGCACTGGCGAAAACTGGCTTTTGCCAACGACTCTAAAGTCATTTAGCTGGCTAACATACGAGAATGGCAAATTTTCCACAAGCCAAGGACGTGGTGTCTTTACGGACAAGGCTCTGGAACTCTTCGAAGCTGACTATTGGCGATTCGCTCTCATGGCAATGCCTCCCGAAGCATCGGATGCGGATTTTACCTTTCAAGAATTTGCTGACCTAGTCAATAAGGATTTGGCTGATAAACTGGGGAATTTCATAAATCGCGTGTTCACCTTTGCAAGCCAGAAGCTCGATGGCCACTTCGAAAAAGAACATTTGGTTGTCGATGAAAAGATCATTCCAAAACTTAAAGACTTGATCGACTCTTTCGACTCCAACATGAGCCAGCTAAAATTTTGCCAAGCAGTCATGGCTCTTCGTGGAACTTGGTCATTGGGTAATGAATACTTCACGGTAAAAGAACCCTGGAAAGCCATCAAAGTCGATGAGGAAGAGACTAAAAAGATCATTGGTACTTGTATATATCTAGCCGGTGTATTTGCTATTCTCAGCTTTCCTTTCATCCCTTTTAGTGCTCGTAAAATCTGGCTAGCTCTGGGCTTTACGAGCTCTTTAGAAAATATCGACATCGATCGCTTTGATAGGATCTGGGGCGATCTCCATAATATCGAATTGAAAACCGCTCCAGAAATACTCTTTCGAAAAATTATGCCCGAAGAAATTAAAGATTTGACCGAGCGATACCAAGGTGTGTAGCGCGTGTCGAAGCAGCTTTCATTTTTAATGAAGGCGACTCCCAAATACTTCCAATCTTGCGATTGTCTCAACCACGTGGAAGAAGGCAGTCAGCGGATAGAGAGATTTACCCCCTTGGGCGGCCCCATAGGAAGTTTTAAGTGCCCGAGGATCTCTTGGATGGATACCTTGCGAATAGTCGCAGCTGGCTGTAGTCTTATACGGGCAAGACCTCAGGCAGCAGTTGAGTCAGCAGGATGGCTATCCTTCATCTGTTCGGGCCAACTCAGAACTAAAGTGAATGGTCGGTATCCATCCAACTCTTCGCCTGCAAATTGAATCGACAGTTGCCCCCGCATGCGAGACAGTTCACGAACCACAGCCGCCATACCCACACCACGTCCTGAAATCATCGTAAGCTTATCGCTTGTGGAAAAATCATCAAGGCAGATCAATCGTGCGAGCTGTTCATCATTTGCATAAGGCAGGCCTTCCGTAGCGGCTTTTTCTCTGATACGCACCAGATTAAGACCTTGGCCATCGTCCTGTATCGACAGCTGACAGATTCCGCCTCCTATGGTAGCCTTTAGCCGAATTTGACCTTGTTCATCTTTTCCGCGCTTGAGCCGAGTGATCCGGTCTTCCAGTCCATGATCCAAGGCGTTGCGAAGAACATGACCCAAAATATTGGCGAGTATGGGACGAGCTGCTTCAGAGAGTGTAAAGCCGCGATCGTTGACCAGAACCACTGGCTCTGCCTTGTTCAGTTCTTGCGACAAATCACTCAGATCAGCTTTGAGTCCATCGACCAATCGACCCAAGCTTAGCGGCAAAAGGCCTTTCAATCGCTTTGCTAATTCACTTCCCCCTGAGCCACTCTCAAGACTTTCAATCATCTGCTGAGCCAGCTGGCTGTCAAGCTCAAGGCTCCCCTCGCGCAATTGATACTTGGCCATCGTACCTTGATAGATTTTTTGATAGTCTTGCATATGGGAAAGCAGGATTTTTATAAGGTTTTCCACATCATCTCGCAGCAATGACCAGGGACTGAGTGTGACCAGAATAGTTTCCAATTCATGGCAGGTCTCGGCAATAGCCAAGAGCCTGAGGGACCGAGCATTGCCTTTGATGGTATGAACTATAGCTTTGAAAAGCGCAGCGTCGACGCTGGCATCCCGGCTCAATTCAGCAATCTTTTGCCCCAGTGCCTCCATGTTTCGCACAACATAAGGCAGCTGAGAAGGATCGGTCTGCATGAGCGAGAGCAAGAGACTATTCCTTTCATTCGCTTGGCGCTGCTTAGCTTTGGCTTCGGTCCACTGAGTGATATCCCGAATCTCGACCAAAAGATCTCGCACGACATCCCCAGAGAAGACCGGCGACCAATGAATACTGAGGGTTTGCTCCGAACTTGAGTTCGTCTTTTGGTACAGGACTTCTCTTGGCAGAAGATGATCGTTGACACTAAAATTTAAGGCATCATTGCCAAGGCAGGTCTTTGCTGCTTCCACGGCTTGATTTTGGCTATCTTTCGAAAGACGGCAGCGTTCCAGTATGGTCAATAGGGAGACGACGCCTGGACCAAGAATTTCCTGAAAGCGCGCCGAACGTTCGTTTGAAATCACAAGCTCTGCGTTCACCAGGAAAACAGCCTGGTCTATGCTTTGAAAAATAGCCTGAATATCGGTGGTGGTTTTCTCGAGCTTCTCTTTGTTCAGCTTGAGACTATCATAAAGGGACTTCTGGGTGATGGCGAAAATGCTCAAGGCCATAGCAATGAATAAGGAGAAAAATGTATAGTGCATAAAAGTATAAGTCCGTTCAAAAATAGAACCGACCGGATAGCCGAGCTGCTGCACTGGATAGCCGTTCATCTCCAACCCAAATATGATGCAATAGAGCATAATTGTCAGCAGGGTAAGTTGAATGATCTCCTTTGGACGTCGAAAGAGGAGGGCGGTGATCCCCGGCGTAACGCCGAGGAGCCAACACGCAGAGCTTGAATTGATGCCTCCCGTATGAGCGACCACAGCACCGAGGCCGAGACTGGTAGCAGCCAGATTGAATCTCGCCAAAAGCACTGATCGCCCCCGCTTATGCAAGGGAGTGGTCGCTATGAGAACAACGCTGAGCGCGCCTAAGGCAAAGGACGCCTGCATGGCTCCAATGAAGTAATAGAGCACCGCATAGCTGAAGGCGACCGCCATTCCTATATAAGTATAAAGAGCTGCGGATTGGGCGAACCAATAGCCTTGTTGGGTAGAATAGTTGTCTCGATGGATACCGATCCGTTCGAATATTCGACTTTCTCGCAATTTCAGATTTTGCCAAACCATGGGCTTCCCCCTCAGCTATGAATTTCAATTTTACCTGGGATCCAGCTCGATCCATATAAGTTGCCAGCAAGCTTGATTCGATTTCCACGCAATTTGGGTTCAATCAATCGAAAGACAGCACTTCGAAAGACTCTAGAGGTTTCATCACCCTACCCAAATCACATATGCTGGGCAGTGTCAATCATCTGTCAAGCATCATCGCTCCGGTCAAGAGTTTGGTCGCCGTGTTCATGGATGACTCACCCTTTAACAGTCGTTCAGCGGCTCCAACGAGCTTGGGCTTTAGCACCGAAGCGCTCCGCAATTTTTCAGAATTCAAACCTCAGATCGGTCAGACATTTTATATAGGCAACGGCCAGACGACGACCGGTCTTCCGCAATCTTTTGTGGTTCCCAACGGGTCCACACGCCTGTATCTAGGTATTATGGATGAATATGATTGGAGTAACAATCTGGGCGAGCTTGCGGTCGACATTCAGTCAGTGAGTCGCTAACAGAGGAGTTCAAGGGGGCCAAAAGCCCCCATCGAAGAAATTACTGCGCAGCGGGAGCTGGTTGCAGGATGGAAGCAAAGAAGCTCAGGTAGCCATAGAACAAAGGACAGGTTGCGTGAGTGTAAGGCTGCTCTGGATTAGGACTCTGAAGAATTTCAGAGCTCACAGGAGCTTCGGGATTTTTTGCTTGAAGACGAGCAACCGTCCGCTGAGTGATTCCAACGGGTACGATATTGTCATCAGCACAGTGAAAGAAGCGAGTTGGTGTCTTTGGAGTCCACTCACCCTGTGGCAAAGAGTTTTGCTGCAACAATTGAATAAATGAACGTGCTTCGCGTGTCTTTGGCTTTTCCAAAGCCAGATCGTCAACGAACCTAGCTTCAAACACGGCTTTCGTCTCAGCTGGCAGGCTTGGGCGAATTTCATCAGCAATCTTGCTGCCATTATACAGCTCGCGAACGAAATCAACATCCAAGGCATAGATGCGATCCAGATTGAATTTTGGGGTCAACCAAGCTTCGTAGGAAAGCATCAAATTGTTCAGGAAGACCGAACTGACTTCGGGCTGAGCCAACGCTTGCCGAAAAGTAGTAATATCATAGGGGCCAGCTGTCGGAGCGGATCCTGCCAATTGAAATTCTTCAGCATGCTTGGTTTCGAGGCTCTGCTGCAAAGCAACCGTCGCATAGCCACCTTCGGAATATCCAGCCAGAAACAGAGGTCCGAAATTCAGATTTTCAGCTTTCGAAAAGGCGCGCGCGGCACGCAATGCATCCAATCCATTTTCAGCATAGCCTTTGGCAAAAAGATATGTTGGGTAAACTTCATTAGCGGCACCGAATCCAAGATTATCAGGAACGACCGTAGCAAAGCCCTGCGATGCTTCAAAGAGACCTATAAAAGGCTGCACACTGGGAGCTTCTCGATCACCCAAGACTGTGTAGTGCTGGATCAGAATCCAGGGAAAGACTGGAAATGGAGCGTCTGGGATGGCAAGCATCGTCGAAGCTTGGATCGGTGCAGCACTGCTGCGTGGAGTCACGGTTTCATACACAACACGGTAAACTTTCACTCCAAAGCGAGCTTGCAAACCTAAAGGACTGAGCTGAAGATCCATCTGTTCTTTGCTGAGAGTCTGCAGCAGTTGAGACTCAACCACAGTTCCACGAACAGGAGCTGGGGCACAGGCTTTCGCTGCATTTGCTCCTGCATGACTCAGCGTGCTGAACAGAAGCATCGAAGCAAAACTCATGGCTTTCAAGGCATTCATAAACATAGCGCTTTCTCCCTCAAGATAGCGTACCAAGTGGACTTCCTAGACGCTCTGGCTTGTACGTCTGAACAGGTTTTGAGTCTAGAAGAATTTATCTAGCGCCAATGGCTCAGCCTAGCGCTCGGTGACTTTCGGCCTCAGCCCAACATCCCCATAACCCTCCATAATATCTGCATTAAATTCACACATACAGGGGAATATGACCCAACCCATCGATTCACATTCGATCACCATGATAGTCGAAACCGATCGGCTCGAGGAAAATACGACGCACAGCTGCACAGAACCTGCATGATACTGAAATCGAACAAGGTGAACCTTCTCCCTCCCTTTATGCCTCGACAGCTATTCTTTCAAGACGAAAGGATTCCGGCAAGTCTGATATTCGTGACATGAGTTGCGTAGGAGCCGGGTATTAATCTCAATATTTGTCATCTAAATCCTTAATACCATTCAGCTAAATCAAGACCTTAGAGCTAAGCTCAAGACCTTTCGAACTTGGCCGAACTCGATAACATCGTGTTCATCTTTAAGTCTTTGCTGCGAGGATACTCCAGTGTTTTTTAACAGCATAAGTAGCAAATTAGCAACCGTTGGTCTTTCCTTCACAATCCCCATTGCGACCATGCTTTCGCTCATGATCGCTGCGAAACAGAAGGATATCAATTTCGCGACTCAGGAAAATTTAGGGAACAGATACCAAATGCCTTTGGAAGGTATCATGGAAGGATTGAGCCAGCATAGGATTGCCACGCAAAGGGCTGCCTTTGGTGACAGCGAATCGGCTCAAGAGCTGCCTCTCCTGCGTAAAAAGATTGAGCAAAGCTTGGCGGAACTGAATGCCATCAATAGCAAGATCGGTCCAGACCTCCAGTTCACCCCGGATGGATTGGGCAAGCGAAAGCGCGAGGAATTTACTGCCGAACGCTTGACTCAGGATCTCACAGCCTTCCTGGCTCAAGATGTTTCTCAAATCAAAACCTCCGAATATCCTCGCTTTTTTTCTCATATACGAACCATGATCACTCATGCAGGCGACACATCGAATCTGATCCTGGACCCCGATCTGGATTCATATTATCTCATGGACGTTACACTTTTAGCATTGCCGCAGATTGAAGATCGGATCCAGGAAATTGCCACTTTCGTGGAGTCGATCTATCAAAGCGGCACGATTTCTAATAGCCAACGCATCCAAGCCAGTGTTTATGCAGCTTTCTTAAAAGAAGCAGACCTTGATCGTGTTGTCCTGAGCTCACAGACTGCCTTGAACGAAGATCAGAATTTCTATGGAATCAATACGTCCATGCAAAAAACCTTGCCGATTGGTTTAGAGCTCTTCAAGCAGAGCATCGATCCGACGATTGCGGAACTCAAGGTCCTAGCTGAAGGCCCTTCACCCAAATCCTTCGATATTACAAAATTTCGAGTTATGATTGATCGTGATCTCAAAAATACTTACGACTATCATAAGCTAGCCATTGACGAACTTAACAATCTTCTGTTTGCGCGAATCGGCGACATCGAAGCCAACAAGTCTCAAGCCATTATATGGACGATGCTGTCGCTCGCCTTATCTGTGGTACTCTTTGTCGCCATCGCGATCAGCTTGACCCGTCGAGTCTCGCGCATCAGTCAGGCGACGCGGATGATCGCTGGTGGAAACCTAGCCGTTCGGGTCGGAGCCCAGGGTGGCGACGAACTGGGACACTTGGCTCGGTCCTTCGACCAGATGACCGATAACGTTGAACGTTTGAACAAGGAAATCGCTCACAAAAATGCGGACCTTCAAGATGTGAATCAAAACCTGGAGCAGATCGTTGCCGAACGAACAGTCACGATTAATACCATCCTAGACAATGTGAAATTCGGCTTCTTGCTGATTGGCCGTGACCTCCTCCTTCGTGAGGGCTTTAGCAAAAGCTGTCACGATCTCTTGGAGCCACAGAACAAATTGCGTCAAGGCATGGCTTTCCGAGAAGTCTTTCAGCTGCAGGGCCATCGCAGCATTCCACTTTATGAATCTTTCTTGGAACAGGCATTTGAAGATTTTTTACCAGAAGAAATGACCCTTCAACAGCTTCCCAAGCGCCTCAAAATTGGCGCTCGAATTCTTTCGATTCAGGTCACGTCCGTAAAGCATGCCGGACAGATTACCAATCTTTTGTTTACCATCACTGATGCTACTAATTTGGAAAAGGCTGAACGCGAGAACACCAAACACAAAGTTCTTGTGCGACTCCTTCGCGAAATTGAGGCCTTCCGTAACTATTTGGAAGAGACAAAAACCAGGCTTACCCTGGCTCGACAACTCATCCGCACTGGCGATCAACTCAAAGTTAGGGCGGAACTTCACACGATCAAAGGCAATACTGCTGCCTTTGACCTCATGGATATCGCAGCCCTTGTCCATAACATCGAAGACTTGCCAGATATCGAAGTCGATTCGATCGATATGATACAAAAGGAATTTGAACTTTTCCTCGAAGAGAACTTTGAAATTCTGCAGATCAGCTTCCAGGGTGAAGGCCAGGATACCCTGACCATTGAGCAGAAGCATCTGGACGATATTGTGGTCCGCATTCGTGGCACCAAGTCCAATGACGAACTGGTGTCGACAGTCGATAACTGGGTGGCTGACATGCGCTACAAGCAGGCTCGGGTATTGATTGGGGCGCTGCCTGAATATGGCGAACGGCTGGCCCAACGTTTCGAAAAATCTGTGGACATAAAGCTTGTAGGGGCTGACACTCGGATGGATCCTGAAGTCATGCGCCCCATCATGCATTCCCTCATTCATCTCGTTCGCAACTCAATCGACCACGGCATGGAATCGTCGGATGAACGCTTGGACTGTCAAAAATCGGCCAAAGGTACGATACTGATTCACTGTGAAGCCTTGAATGATGCTTGGCAGGTTACTTTCGCAGACGACGGACGAGGCATCAATGTGACCAAGGTTATTCAGAAGGCTCTGAAAAGTGGCCATCTGAGCGAAGAGTCATTGACAACGATGAGCTACGATCAGAAGTTGAGCCTTATATTCCTCAGTGGAATGTCGACCTCTGAAAATATCACCGACATCTCTGGACGCGGAGTTGGCATGAGTGCTGTCCACCACGCAGTGGAAGAAGCCTCAGGAACCTTGACTGTGTCGAGCAAAGAAGGACAAGGAACGACTATTCAAATTCGAATACCGCGAGCTCGCGAGTCCGTGTACAAGAAGGCCAGTTAACGAACCTTATTCGAAGACAGCGAGCCCTAGGAGGCGGGCGTTTTCAGCGCCCGCCTCCTCCGTGCCTAGCAGCGAAGTTAACCAAGAATGGCTGCTATAGACAGCCAGATTGAAAAATTGAATTCATTGAAGAACCAACACTCTTATGTCACCGGTCAGCTCCCGAACCATGGGAAGTCCCGGCCCCCGGCAAAGCCAGGATCTTTAAGGTTTGCCAGGGGCCGGGACTTCCCATGGTTCGGGAGCTAACAAAGCCAAGCTGTCGATATCTTCCTATCCTGACCATGCAACTTCAATACGTCTTCCCCCAGTCTTGATCGCTCGAAGACACGAATACAGTGGCGGCTACCACCTTATGGATTGCCAAGTTTCCTCTATTTGGAAGCTATGCGTGACATACGGCCAAACCCAATTTATTTTTCTGGTGTCTATGGGCTTTGTCAGCTCCCTAAGCAGTGAAGTCCCGGCCCCTGGCAAACCTTAAAGATCCTGGCTTTGCCGGGGGCCGGGACTTCACTGCTTAGGGAGCTGACCGGTGACATAAGAGTGTTGGTTCTACATTGAATCCAATTTTTCAATCTGGCTGTCTATAGTAACTAGCAAAAGCCTCCGGCCAAGCCGTTGCCACCCACACAAGTGTTCAACGCACTCGACTCAAGGGGACACTTGGCTGTGCCCAGCGATAGTAGGCTTGAGGAGGAATCTTCAGCGTGATCTGCGTGCCTTGTCCCAATTCGGACTGAATGCGTATCGACCCACGCAACTCTTGCACATTATGACTCACTACATCCAAGCCCATGCCCATTCCGGAAGATTCGCTCACGGTCGTTCGAACGGAAAATCCCGGCAGGAGAACGAGCTCTATCTTTTGCTGCTTCGAAAGGTGATGAGCTGAGGCCTCTTGAATAAAACCCATCTCGCAGGCCTTGCGCACAATATTCTCGGCATCCATACCGGCACCATCATCCTGAATGGAGAGAGTCAGCGATTCATCCTCATCTGACTGCCAGGAAATTCGAATTCTATTCTTAGGATTTTTACCCTGAGCTAATCGCTCTTCAGGCTCTTCGAGCCCGTGATCGACCGCATTACGAAGAATCTGTACCAAGCTATTGTACACAAGCTCTGTCGCCTGCGGAGGCAAGCAGGCTTCATCACCCTGAATTTCAACTTCGACATTTTTGTGAATCGTTCGCGCGAGTTCATGAACCATTGGGGCGATGGATGCAAATCTGGTGACAAGAGGGATAAAGTATAAACGGTCAACCGCACGACTCAATGAGGATTGGATCATAGAAGGAAAATAGTGCCGTGCATCGTGAAAAAGACTAAGGACATGTTCTAAGGCTGATTTGGACACTGAAACCAATGAACTTTCTTCACTGATGAGACGACCATCAAGAATTTCAAGTCGTGTTCCGTAAAGTCGCGCCATAAGCTCCATATACTCTTGAAAAATCTGCTGCAAGCCGTCTATCAGCTGAGGCAGCAGGGGCGTCCGGGGATTCTGCTTAAGCTGCACTTCTATCTCATGACATGCTCGGGCCATGATGACGATCCCAAACATTCGAAAATTGCCTTTGAGGGTGTGCAGATTGCGCTTAAACGTAACCATCGAATCTTCATCCAAAGATGCAACGCTCTGATGAACCAATTTAAGCATGACGGCTTGCTGCCCCATAAAGGGCACCAAATCATCGCGATCATGACGCAAAAATTCCTGAACCATCGCCACGGTCCGTTCGCTTCTCTCGCGTTCCCGCTCTACGGTGGCATTCAATCGAATCAGATCTGTAATATCTTCAATCACAAACATGATTCGAGATAGCTTGGACTGCTCATCCCAGATAGGATTATAGCTTATCTGTAGAATCTGCTGGCCTTGATTGCGCGTGACTTGTTCCGGGAGGAGCCGGACCATCTCCTCCCATTGAAAGACTTCTTCGCCAAAAACCGTCGCAAACACCGTTTCAATGCGCTGCATCTCTTCACTCTCAGGAGCAAAGTCAGAGAATACAACATCCTGCACCTTGCGATCGATAATAGCCTGCGCAAAAATTTTATCTGTATGTCGCGACATAGGAGCGGCGACACACTCTGAAGCGTCGACCATAAACACCGACTGCTTCAAATTATTCAATAGATCGTATATTTTTCGATTCTGCAGACGCAAATCTTTGTTGCGTTCTTCGACTTCCTTACTGGACACTTCCAAACTATGTCGAGCAATCTCCAGGTTGACATCAGACTGCTCGTAGGCCCGATCAATCGCCTGCAGGAGATCCTGCCACTTTTGTTTGATATCAGCTACTGCCTGAGATGCGTCTGGAGCCTGATTCAAAGCCTCCAAAGCGGCGAAGACCTCGCCGGGGTCCTCAGTCTGAAAGATTTTGTTCAATTGTCGACTCAGCTTCTTGCTTAACACAGTCCTACCCCTGTCCGTTCAGGCTGCTTCGCTTAGCCAAGTGATTGTCATCGTCTGATTGTGCAATTTGCACTCGGTAAAGCCGGTAAAAGGACAGATCTCACCATAGGAGTAGAAGCCGGCGAGAACGCTGTTTTTGCCAAGAGCCTTCTTCACAACGTCAATTTCATCTTCAATATCATCGCCCATAACGATCTTTCGACCCACGCAGCTCACGAGGATTCCGAAGCCATTGGGATCGGCATGAGACTTGAGGCTGAGTTCCGCTGCACCCAAAGCGCCCGCAATCAGTCCATCAGGCTCGGCATGCATAAGTCTGACAAGACCTCCCAATGGAATATCACCAGCAAAGGTTAAGGAACCGGCTTGGTCGTCAACGGCTAGGATGGTACGAATGAGGCCCGTCTGGTCCTCGTTATCATTCAATATAGCAAAGGGGAACCGTAAACCCGCTGCTGGCAAGCCTGAAGCATATTGACCTAAATAGCGTTTATAGACATCCAACGCTCTCTCGCCATCCAGCTCAAACAGGACGTTGCCATCGATTCGAGTCACTTTGCGAGCGGGACCAAACGGCTTCCATCCTCCCATCGAACCACAACCGACCCGCACAGAGTCTCCGTAGAAACCCAAAGCAACGACCTGGCGATCATCCGCCACACCGTTCAAGAAAGTATAGGTCTTTGCAAAAGCCCCACCGTCACCGGCAAGACCACCAGTGATGATGCAATCGGGACCCAAGCTGAGTTTGAGTCCGTTGACCAGTTCGGTACCGTTCATGTTTGTTCCAGGACTTAAGACAAAGCTCAACTTAAGGTCAGGATCCGCAAGCTGTCGACCCAGTTGTTCACCAGCCACCTTCGAATCTTGCATCGTATTACAATGTACCTTGGCAGCTTTGATCTGGACCTTATTGAAATGCACAGCTGAAAACACCAGCCCGTTGTCTGAGACACCTTTTTTAGAAATCTCGCCGGCAGTTGTGCAGCCTACTACGATAGAGTTCGGAAAAGCCGTATCGGTTAATTCTGAAAACTCTTGAGTATGAATCCGTTCGACCGGACCGAAGACCATAACGATCTGGGGATCGATATCTTGCAATTCTTTCAATTCAGTCAAGGTTGGGAGTTGAGTCTTACAAAAAATTTGTGCCGTGCGCATATCATTTCCTTGTTCAAAGCTGATGCTATCTTGTCGCGAAATCATCAGCACGGACCAAGATTTCCTATATATTGATGTACTTTCAATATGTTGCGGTGCGCATTTTTTTCATAGAAAACTGAAGCTTGCGACTTGTCTGACCATTTCAACTAATAACCTGCTGCAAATCCATCCTTGCGCGATTCAGAAGCGCCTGCATAGACTTTGGTTTTCGCATCCCAACGAATCGCTTGGTAACCACCGAAGTCACCTTGTCCCGGAACCAAATTGTGACCGAGTTTCTTAAGAGCGCTTCGGGTCTTTTCCGAGAACCCTGACTCCAAAGCTACTGTGCCGCCATCTTTCATGACTTCGCCGGTGGGCTCGCTAGTTCCTGCCACATACACACGGCTGGCATCGCCGGCCTCTTGGAGATCCATACCAAAGTCGATGAGATTCACCAGAATCTGCACCTGCCCCTGTGGTTGCATGGATCCGCCCATCACACCAAAACTCAACCACGGTTGATCGTCTTTAGTCACAAATCCTGGAATAATTGTTTGAAAGGGGCGTTTGCCCGGAGCATAGCCATTGGCATGTTGGGGATTTAAACTGAACAGCTCGCCTCGATCTTGCAAGACAAAACCTAGACCTCCGGGTGTCATCCCCGACCCCATGCCACGAAAATTGCTTTGGATGAGGGACACCATGTTGCCATCTTTGTCAGCAACAGTGAGATAGACAGTATCACTTTGATGCAACAAGGCATCTCCCGCGGCAACTTCCAGGGCGGCTTTTTTTGGATCGATTGCTTTAGACCTTGCTACCGCATAGGATTTGCTCAGCAGCTCGGCCAAGGGTTGTTTGCCAAAAGCTGGATCCGCATAGTACTGAGCGCGATCGGCGAAGGCCAGCTTGGTGGCTTCGACTAAAGTGTGAACATACTCCGGACTATCAAAGCCCATCGCTTTAATATCAAAAGGTTCGAGAATATTCAGCATCTGTAGGGTTGCAAGACCTTGCCCATTGGGTGGCAATTGCCAGACTCGATAGCCTCGATAGGTTGTTGAAAGAGGTTCCACCCATTCCGAATGATGGGATGCGAGGTCCTCGTAGCTGAGAAAACCTCCTTGTTTCTGCATATAATCCGCAATCGCTCGCGCTGTGGGTCCCTGGTAAAATCCATCGCGCCCCTTCTTGCCAATGAGTTCCAAAGTTTTCGCCAAAGCCGGATTCTTAAATATTTCACCTTTTCCAGGTGCTTTGCCTCCGGGCATGTAGATTTCAGCAAAGCCTTCATAGGCCTTCAAGCGCTCGGCGTTTCTTTGCCAGTAGTAGGCGATCACTTCGCTCACTGGAAAACCCTGCTTTGCATATTGAACAGTAGGCTGTAGAAGAGTGCTGAGAGGAAGTCGGCCAAATTTTTTATGCAACTCAACCCAAGCGTCGACGCAACCTGGAACGCTGACCGGCAGCGGACCGAGGGCTGGAATCTTCTGCAATCCCCGCTTTTTAAACTCTTCGAGGTTCAAACTTTTGGGCGATCTTCCACTGCCATTCAATCCGTGCAGCTTTTTCGCTTTAGCATCCCAGACTATCGCAAAAAGATCACCGCCAATGCCGGCGCCGGTGGGTTCAGTCAAGCCCAGCATGGCGTTAGCAGCAATGGCTGCATCCACAGCAGTTCCGCCGGCTCGCAGAATATCGAGCGCAACCTGAGTCGCCAAGGGCTGACTGGTCGCTGCCATTCCATTTTGAGCATAGACTTCCGACCGGCTGTTGATAGGTGAACCAGTGACTCGATCGAAACCCCATAGTTTTTGCATAGAGAGATTCCCGCTGCAGAAGACAAAAGAGAGGGAGACGATGATCTGCATTCGCATCAGAAACTCCAAACCGTTCGTTGATGACAAAGACTGCGGAAGCGCGAGCTTGTTTTTAATTGTTTAGGATAGACGAGGCAAGCCCTATCCATCGGCGGCAGGAAATGCGAACCAGGTGTTCGAACCCAGCTTTGCCCTGGGCACGATCAATGCTTCAGACCTCGCCAAACCATGGAGCGAAGTCTGAAGCTGAGTTCTGTCGCCAACACTCCGGTAAAAATAGCTCCCAGCAGCCAAGCGACGGCATAGATTAAAGCGACTTCAGCACCGAATCCAATAAAGGTCAGTAAGGATCCCACACTCAGCAGAATGATCATCATATAAGCTCGGCTGCGAACGCGGCGCAATTCACTGTTCGAAAGGAGAAAGTTCGCCACCAAACTGGTCGTCCCTAGAAAAAGGCAACCGCAGCCGACCATACAGGCCAGCTCGCCCCAGCGCATCATCACATGGGCGAGATTTAAACCTTGCCCCATACCAAACTGCGAACATAGAAGCAGCGAAAGACTTCCGGTCGCAATATGCAACAAGGCCATTTTGCGAAAGACAGACAAGAATCCAGGATTCAGCTCTCGATGCACAAACTGCAGGATATCTCGGGTCAAATTTACCGGGGCTTGCCGCTCCGGACTCGCTAAAAAATCGCGGTACTCGCTCATCCATTCCTGTTCAGCTGTCTCATTTTTCATCGGCACTCTCCGTACTGGAAAATAGCATTCGAAGTTTCTTGATGCCTCGACTGACTAATTGCCTCGCATTGCTAGGCGTCGTTTCCAGTCGGCTGGCGATGTCCTCAAACGAGAGACTTTCCATATAGCGAAGCTGTAAAGCCTCGCGTTGAGCCGCCGGCAAATTTCCCAAGTCCGCCCATTCCATGGACATAGGTTGGGAGGGCAGCCATCGGCTTAAAGTATGCAATTCCAGATCAGCTGCATTCTGAAATAAATGTTTTTGGCTCCGTTGCGATCGCTTCCAATCGACTAAAGCATGACGCACTATAGTGAAAAGCCAGGGGGCAAAAGGCTGAAGCGGATCATAGCGAAATCGGGACCGATGCAGCTTGGTAAAAATGATCTGACACATATCTGCGGCCGCTTCTTGGTCATGAACCTTATGCTGCAGGTAGCCAAAAACTTTGCCGGCATAGCGTTTATAGAGAACGAGAAAAGCCGCTTCATGATCGCTTTGGTAAAGCCTCATGAGGTCCTCATCGCGAGCTCGATACAAGTCGGCTACGCCATCTGCACTTCCGATTGAGCTATACAAGGCCAAAGTCTCTCCTTTACGCCATCATGACTGATGAGAGTCAAGCATCGCTACCCGAGCTTGGAAATAACAGTAACTCATTCTATTTTCTAACTTTTCTAGACTTTTCAGCGAATCTGAAGCACCTTCATGATGAAACATATCACGCTCCTTGTCACAGAAAGCGGCTCACGCTCGTAGAACTTAATGGAAAGTTCTACTGAAGGCATCTCATGAAAATAAAATTTCCATTCCATCTCGGACTGTTCTGTCTGTTTTTCACAACTGCAGCTTGGGGCGAACCGCTTGGCCAGCCCAAGGAGCTTCTGGATCTTATCGCCCGAGCCTTAGCCAACAATCCGGAATTGAAAGCTGCGCAATCGGAGCTTCAGATGGTGAAGGCGCGCGTGGGACCCGCTGGCAGCCTGGAAGACCCCATGCTATCGTGGGAAGCTATGAATGTTCCCGTTGATTCTTGGCGACTCAGTGAATCGGAACTTTCTCTGGTGCAAAAATTCCCCTTTCCAGGCAAAAGAAGGGCGGAGGAAGATCTTGCCACTCTTCGCGTTAAAGCAACAGAAAAGAGAGTTCACCAAAGGCAGCTCGATGCGATCAGAGATATCGAAAGGCTCTATTATAGCCTCTATCTCATAGCTCGAAAAAAAGATATTCTTAACTCGCAAAAATCCATCTTGAGACAAGCACTCGCCAGCTCTCGCAATCTCTATGTCCTCAACAAAATTCCTCAGGTTGTTATTCTCAACCTACAGATTGAAGAGGCGCGCCTTGTCGACGAAGAACTAAAGCTAAGCAGCGAAACCAAGGAATTCGAAGCCGAGCTTGTGCATCTGACAGGGCACTCCGTGAGCCAGCAGCCGTTGCGATTCGAGCCGATTAAAGCATCAGCTTTTGATTTCAGCGCTTGGAATGATACATCCATCAGTCAAGCCGTGCGGAATCAAAGTGGAGAACTGCAGGCTCTCCAGCTGGAAATAACGACTGCCGATCAAGCTTCGGCCTTGGCTGAAAAAGGCTATCTTCCCGATTTTGAAGTGATGGCAAGTTATACAAGGCGAGATCCTATCCAGGGCATCGACGGTATGACCAGGACCAAAAATCTTGTCAGTGCCAAGATTGGTCTGACTCTGCCGATCTGGGGTTCGAATAAACAGGACCAACTTATCCAAGAAGCTCGAGCTGGCAAGGAACGTGCTCAGTTCGTCTATGAGGACGCTCAGCTCATGCTGATTCATAAGGCTCAAGCCCTGCTGGCCGAACTTAAAGAATCTCGACAGCGCTTGGATCTGTTTGAAAGTGGACTGTTGCAGCTTTCAGAACAAGCCCTAGCATCTGGCAAATCTGCTTACATTACTGGAAAGTTGGAATACACCGGCCTGCTTGATACCTTAAAGAGGCACCAGGACATCGCTTATGGATACCAGGAGGCTCTGGTTGCCTTTGCCATTCAACGCTCAAAACTCGAAGCCCTGGTTGGGCAAAAGTTGGGGATCTCGTCACATGACTCGAAACACTAGAATTCTCATCTTCAGTTTGGTTGGACTTATCCTTGGACTGGGTTGGATTATCTTCAAGCAAGAGGCAAAGCTTAAGACTCAAACAGGTGCCTCTATAGATCCTGCGGAGAGAAAGCCACTCTACTATCGAAATCCTATGCAGCCGGAAATCACTTCACCGGTTCCGGCCAAAGATTCCATGGGAATGGACTATATTGCTGTCTTTGCACAAGAAGAGGACAAGAGTCCGAGTGCGACAGCATCCGCTCCGACTCCCTCGGGGCGGGCTCCCCTCACGCTTTCCCAAGAAAGCCAGCAAAGGATCGGCGTTACCAGCACGCTAGCAGCGATTCGATCTCTATCTCATGTCATTCACGCCAGAGGACGAGTG
>JBGSTF010000010.1:0-6640 GCA_041736645.1 Oligoflexus sp.
ATCACCGCCAGCTACCTAGGCGTCACATCAAGTCTGCTTGTTCGGGTAACGCCGCCGACAGTCTCCCAACTCCTGATGCTCACCCAATCGCTGGATGTTGAACTGCACCTCATTAGAGGCCAGTTGCAGCCCCAAAACATCAGCTTCGAAGTCTACGCGCTCAAGACCGACGGTCAACTTTTAAAAGTGACCGACGAAGTCAATTGGCAGATAGACGAAAACGAAGGCATGAAATCTATCATCGATGAACCTGGTCGCTATTCAATCCAAACCACTGGCACCTGGAATGTCAAGGTTGACTTCGCCGGTGTTGAAACGGTGCGAACCGTACATGTTGCTGCGGAAAAGAAAGTCCTCAGGAGTATCCGCCCGAGTCTCAACCCATTGGTGCTGAGAATCGGACAAACTCTTGAGCTCGATGCCATCGGCCTCTACAACGATGAAACAGAGAGCATACTCAGTCAAGACTGGACTCTGAGTCCTGCCAGTGATCTCATTGCCATTTCAGGCAAAAGCATCACAGGTCTGAAAGTCGGAACCACTCAATTAGCTCTGAGTTCCAATGATTTTCAGAGCAATCTTGTGCTTTATGTTCAAGATCCAGGATTAACATCGATCAGTGTCATTCCAGGATCGTTCACTCTGCGCCAGGGTGAAAGTGCAAGCTTCACAGTCAGTGCTAACTACGGAGATGGTTCCAGCGCAGATATTTCCAGCGCAATTTCGGCGATTACCACCAATGCCGGCGTCGTTACCCTAGAATCGGAAACTCGCAGAATCCAAGCCATCGCTCAAGGATCGGCCAATCTAAGGGTGAGTTACCGAGGTCTGACAACTACGGCGTTGGTTGCCGTTGATAGTCCCGTTCTCTCTCGGCTGGAGGTTCGTCCGTCAGCTTTAAGCGTTGTGGCAGGACGTACGGTCCCCTACCAAGTCATCGGCATCTACAGCAATGGCAACGAAGCAGATATCACCACTCTGGTGTCAGCACAGGCTCTATCGACTTCCCGTGCCGAAGTTCCAACGGGACAGGCTGGTCAGTTGGTCGGCAAAACTGCTGGATCGACTATACTCAGTGCAACTTATGTCGATCCTTTGACCTTACGAAATCTTACTGGAACGGCTCCCGTGACGATCGCTCCACCGGAGCTTCTGTTCTTAACCTTTGATAACGCTTCAACCAGCATTCCCTTGGGACGAACGTTTGACTTTGGCATTCAAGGATCCTATTCGGACGGGACTCAAATCGACGTTGGCAGCCTGGTGCAGATCACCGCCGATGTCTCATCCGCTGGTATGAACTATGTGGGAAGTATCATCCGAACAGGCAGCAATCGCATAAGGGTTCAGTCCCTGGCTCAAGGGACCATGAAGATCATCGCGGCACTTGCAGGACAGAGCGCGGTAGCTACCATCACCGTCACTGAAAAACAGCTGGATGTGGTTCAAATTAAGAGGCAAACGCCGTTTAGCAATCCAGGCTTTCTGCTCAAAGGCGATAGTGCAGATTTCACAGCAATAGCTACTTTCAGCGACAACTCAACTACCGACGTCACCAATACTGTTGGCATCTATACTGTAACGTGGTCCCCACCCGCCAACGCTTCAGTCGCAAGTTTTGTCGACAGCTCAGGCAAGAAACGTATGACTGGGCTGAGTGATGGTGATGCTCAGATCTCAGTGACAGTGACCTCATCTCAAGGAACGGCCTCAATTTCTTACGGAATTGGAGTCTATATTCCTTGCTCTGGAACAGGTCAGTATTATGGCTACCAATGCTGGTTCCTCGGCGCTAGTGGTGCCAGTTGCGACTCGACTTGCTCTGGCGTGACTCGCGCCACGCATTCGGCGACCCTAACGGATGCTGGGAGCCAGGCTTCGACGAGCAATCAATGCAGCAACATACTCGGCAGTCTGTTTCGCAGCTCGATGAATTCCTTCAATTCGGCAGCGACGGCGGCTCAGGGCATTGGGTGCTCCATCTTTACCGGATCGGGTCTGAACCTGGGACTTAGAGAAGTCTCCAATCCCACAACAGGCTCTGCTTCTCTAGCTAATTTCCGGAGGGTTTGTAGCTGTGAATAAGTTTTTCAAGCACAGTGTCGCACCCCGCCCCCTTCAGGCCATAAGCGCGGCTGTTTTGAGCTTTTCTCTCTGCATCGGCATCGCTTGCGGCACCAAACAAGTGACTCAAGCGAGCACAAATGTCGATCAGGAAAAGCTTGAACAGATTAAGAAACTCATTGCCGAGCAAGCACAGCAAAGCGGATCGACTAGCACGACGACAGGCTCCACCAATCCGGAGGCCTTGGATCCAAAAGCCTTTGTGTCTCTATCCATCCGTCCCGTCCGCTTTGAAATCACGGAGGGTTTGGTCGACGAAACTCTCAGAGTCATTGGCACCCAACGCAACGGTGAAGAACGGACCATTAGCAAGGATACAGACTTCACTATAGCCGAGACGGGTGTCATAGAAATATTCGACGACCCTGACTCTGCGCGCTTTGATATCAAAGCCCTTAAGCCAGGAAAGACCAATGTTACAGCCCACTATCAGAATTTGAATACCGATTTCACTGTTGAGGTCAAAGTCAAGCAAATCACTTCTATTGAAGTTGTACCTAAGGCTATTTCACTGGGAGTTCCGACTCGATTCCGACTTTCAGCTAACTATGATAACTTGACCCAAACGGATGTGACAGATAGCATTCAATGGCAATCGAATGGATCTAGCCTTTTGCTTGGAGCAGCAGACAGTGGGTCGAGTGGAATTTTCACCGGTCAAATGGTGGGATCGATTGGCCTTAAAGCGCAGTATCAGGGACTCAGCATCGTCAGCCGAACGCAGATTCAAATGCCGGCCATCCGAAGCATTGCTGTGAGTGCAGACAGTAGCACGTTTCTATTGGGCACCTTCGCGCCGGTCAAAGCCATCGCTACGTTTATGAATGGCAATACCTTTGATATCAGCAGTTCGGTCCACTGGAGCGTGAGCGATAGTGCTGTCGGAACAGTGAATAGCCAAGGGATGCTTGATGCTCTCTATCCTGGTGAATTGGTTGTTCGAGCGCAATATGGCGATGTCTATGGTGAAGAAACCTTCACTGTATCGAGTGTTGCCTTCCGCAGCTTTCGCATCGAGCCAACCACTGCTTCTTTTCCACTTGGTATGAACCAGACGTTTAAACTCTACGGTGTGTTACCGTCTAATCAAGAGCAGGACATCACCCCATATGCCCGTTGGACGAGTAGCAATGATTTGATAGCTAAAGCTGGAGGCATCGAGGAACCCGCTGTCCGCGGTCTGTTTGCAGCCGTGCAAAAAGGCAGCGCCATAGCTTCTGTTAGATATGGGACGACGACTCTGCAGGCTCCCATAACCATCACCGATGCCGCGCTATCATCCATGACAATCAAAACTGATAATCCTGAGGGTGCCTGCGGCGTAAATAATCCGCAATTTATGGCTGATGGAATTCTATCCGACAATAGTAATAAAGATATGACGAGTTTAGTTACTTGGTCGGTAGATCCTGCTGATGTAGCCGTCCCCAGCAGTGTGAGTCAACAAAATGGCCTCATTCTGAGCAAAAAAACAGGGATCGCCACGGTCACTGCAAGTTATTTGGAACCGTCGACCAACCAGATAATACGGGCCACTGCTCCCATCAACGTTCAGGGCGCAACTGTCACGGGTGTTGGTATATCGTCTGTCAAAAACAGTCTCGCCATTGGCCAAAGCGTCCAGATGCAAGCGGGACAAATTATGTCCTGTGGCACAGGTGCAGATTATACCAATCAAGTGACTTGGAGCAGCGATAACTCGGCGATCGTGACGATTTCTAATGCAGCCGCTAGCAAAGGGCTCTTGACGACCCAAGGGTCTGTGTCGCAGCCAACCAATGTCACGATTTCGGCCATTGGAGGTGGATTCAATGGAACTTTCAACATCGAAATACGTCCCAAAGAAGTGACCACCATTTCCCTGGTTCCGATCAAGAATTCCCTCGTGGTGGGCGGTGACACAACAACATCGACCCTGACGGCAACCTATACGGATAGCAGTACAGCAGACATGACTAACATCGCAGCCTTTCCAGGTTACAGTCTGCAATTTTCGCTTGCTGATTGTCCGAGTACTGGTTGCGGCTCCATTCATGCGACGAGCGGACTTGTCACCTCTGGATCGATCGAGGGAATGGTTCGTCCGAAAGTTGTTATGACAGCTCCGGACGGGAATCTCATAGTTTCCAACACGGCTAGTGTGAAAGTCGTCAGCAAATGCACTGGCTCTGGCAAGCTCTCCGGCTACTACTGTATCTTTCTTGGCAGTAAAGGTAGCAGCTGTGATACCGTGTGCCAAGCAGGATCGCGAACCTATCACCCCGCGACCCTCGGAACTTATGGAAGCAATGGTGACCCCATTGAATGCGGCAACGCTCTTTATGATTTGGGCTACATCAGAAAGCTTGAATCAGACAGATTCAATCACTCCAAAGGTGTCGGCTGTGCTGTCTGGCATGTGCCGGATCTTGGCATTCAGCAATCAGTTCGCGAGACTGCCACGACCACCACAGCAGCAGAATCAGACGCTGATTTCCAGAGAGTCTGCGCTTGCCGAGAGCCTTGAATTGGCTCGACATGTTCGCCGAATTTTTCCTCTCCAGACAACGACACCCAATTGCCAGAATCTTGCAAGCCGAGTTGCGGAGCCTTGGCACTCTTGTTAGGTGCGAAGGCCAAGCCACCTTCCGCTATTCGACCCAAAGACCTCGCGCCAGTTCCTTGAATCGCAGAGACCATGCCTGTTCATTGTGCACAGCTCCCGGAATAACCCGAGCTTGGTTGTTTGCTTCGAGCACTCCTAGCGAACGAATTGCGGCCTGGACAGCAAACATATTGCTCTGCAAAACATTGGCTTTGATGTCTCGGATTAATTCAGAATCTCCAAGATCTTGATAGACCTTCAGTGGGGGAGTTGCTGTCAAGCTCCGAATATAATCAGGCATCCACAGCCTAGCGCTCAATTGATTCTGGTAGCTGGGTGAGAGCGCTAAGGCCTGTGCGAAGAGATCGGGATATCGAAGGCCCATCGACAGTGCCATCTGTCCTCCCATGGAGCTGCCCATGACAGCCCGGTGCTCACGATCCGGGATACTTCGATAGTGGGCGTCAACCCAAGGTCTGAGCTCCAGGGCAATGAAATCGTTGAAAAGAGAGCCGAGAGCAGAGCCCTCTGGACAATAAGGATGAGGATCTGCTGCAAAGACATTGTACTCGCAGGCGCGACGTGAAGAATTGTCGAGAGCGACAACAATCATCCCGCTTTGAAGGTTTTCATAGAAGAGCTCCTGAAGGCTTTCATCAACTCGCCATTCCTGATCGAAAGGAGCACTTTTTCGATCAAAGAGATTCTGTGCATCATACATATAGAGCACGGGGTAACTTTTCACTGAGCTCGCATAGTCAGGCGGTAGGTAGATCCAAATCTTCCGATTCTGCTGGAGACTTGTCATGTACACATCATGAATCTCGATATGTCCAACCCGAGTGCTTACGAGCGGCGTAGGGCGATCCGCCCAGTTTGGTATCTTCAAAGCTTGCCGTGTTGCGTTGTTTGCAAGGCTCACCTGATGATTGGAGATATCATAGCCATTCTCATCCCGTTCCACACTGGCCCATGTCCCCCGGGTAACCTTGTACTCAAAGTTTGTCTGGGTTGCGGGAACAGCCACAGTCAGACTCCAGACACTATCAGCACCTTTTACGAATTCAAAACCTGCCTGTCCAGGGTTCCATCCATTGACCGGACCGGCAAGATAGATACGATCGACAGAACTGGTATTGTCGGGCAACTTGTAGAGCTTCACAGTCACATTTCGAGTCGAACCCAAAGTCTGTTGGGGTAAAGCTTGCGCCAAACCACAGAGGCTTTGCCATAGGATCAAAACCCCACAAAGCAACGTCCTTCTCATCATGGCTTCTCCTTTCTGGAGTGCATGGTCTACTGCAGCACTGAGCTTTCAAGGCTTTATGATCTTCGCCGAGGACTGTCAAAAGCTTTTAGATGTGACGATTAAACTACCCACATTTTAGAATGCCTAGTGCAAAAGGCGCTGGGTTTTGAGGGCAAACAGGCCGGTCTTTTGTGCGGCTCAATTCCATCGCGGCACTTAAAATCACGTCAGGAAAGAAACCTACTCCTTGCCTTGCAAGAGTTCGTCCATAAAGTTGACCAGACTTTGAAAGCTGTCCGATCTTTCATCGGCGAGCTCATGGAGAAAGAGAAACACGGGCTCAATGGGGGGAGTTGCCCGTTGCAATTGAAAGTAATAGTCGAGGACCACCGAGGCGCTGTGCTTTTCGCCCTCAAAAGCTGACAAATCGACGACTGCTATCGATTTGGCTCTTGCCGTAGGCCCAAGGATCATAAGATCCACTTTACAACGCGGATCTCCAACCACGACACTGACCTCGGCTTCGTCGATCTGAGTTTGCCAACGATCCATTTTTTTATTGCTCAGGATCTGCTTAAGAATCGCACGCACCAATTCGCCACTGGACCTTTGCCAGGGACGGTATTCATGGCCTGGAAAGGAATCATGCCGCCATGCAAAGCGAGGCCGTTGCAAATGGCAGA
>JBGSTF010000046.1:0-15946 GCA_041736645.1 Oligoflexus sp.
AAGAGACGTTTGTGAAATACCCCGAAACTATTTAATCCAGACGCCACCCTCTCCTCCGATTTTATACAGGAGACGAGTTTTTTGAACTTTTGCGTATTTCGGTTTTAAAGGCGCAAATTTCCTGAATCTGAATGTACCTGCTTCGAAATCAGGCTTGGGGGTGACTCCAACGAGGGTTCGAATCCCTCTCTCTCCGTTTTTTTCTTTCCGTCACATCAATTCTTTCCC
Source organism: Oligoflexus sp. (assembly GCA_041736645.1). GTDB lineage: Bacteria > Bdellovibrionota_B > Oligoflexia > Oligoflexales > Oligoflexaceae > Oligoflexus. The sequence continues at coordinate 229 of JBGSTF010000046.1, forward strand.
CCATAGTTTCTTAATAAACTCCTTGTACGGCAGTATGAGAATTCCATCGTCAGTGATTCGTGATTTTTCCTCAAGGCAAACGATGCAAGACTTTTTGAGTTCAGGATATTCTTTTTTCAGCTCTCTCAATCCCTTGAGGTGGTCTGCATGAATCTTTGAACTACTTTTTGCTTCTACTGCTAATTCCAAGTCACCGACAATAAAATCTACTTCGATTCCGCTTGATAAGTGCCAGTAGGCCAGATTATGCCAAGCTCCCGAGTATCGACTGAAGGCATGCGTTTCATGAAAGACCCAATTTTCAAAAGCTTTGCCAAATGCCATTTGCTTAGGTTCCAAATTCTTCCGGTTCGTCAGTTGATTCACGATACCGACATCATCAAAATAGAACTTCGGTGCTTGCTTTGTTCGTCTCTTGGGCCTTTTGGTAAATGCCGGCAGCTCTGTTCCAAGCAAGGTATCAACAAGTATTGAGAAGTATTCCTTAATAGTTGGACTGGAAACCCCGACATCACGCGCAATCGTCGAATAATTGAGCATTTCTGTGTCGCTAAGTGCTGCCATCCTCAGAAATTCGGAAAACACTGGCAAATTTCTTACAATGCCTTCTGCTGCAATTTCCTCTTTCAGATAATCATTCACATAGGACCGAAGATAGGCATCCGATCGGTCAGGATTCAGATAGTGACGGGGAAGGTATCCTGTATTGAGCATCTGCTCGATATTCCATTCTGGTCCACATTCCGCCGCTGAAAGTCCTGTCAGTTCAAATCGGAGTGCTCGACCGCCGAGCAAATTCGCGTGACCGTGTTTCAGCTTACGTGCGCTCGATCCACACAGAGCGAAAGCATACTGATGTCGTTCGATGAGAAAGTGAATCTCATCCAACAGGAGAGGTATTTTTTGAATTTCATCGATCACGATTCGGGTTGGTTTCTCATCCATCGCGAGAAGTTCTTCCCGAAGCAGCTGAGGACGAGTGCTATATCGAATGAAATTGTCGGCTTGCAGAAGATCTATGGCATAGGCATCAGGGAAGAGACTCCTTAGAAGAGTCGACTTGCCTACCTGACGCGGCCCCCACATAAAGAAGCTTTCTGATGCCAAAGCATCTATTTTAATCAGTCTTTTCAGCATAATAAGAGCATATAAAGTCATCCTTTAAAAATACATGTATATTTAAAGTAGCACTTTAAGGTGAAGAGTTCAAGCTCTAACAGCCTGAAATAATAAATAGAACTGGACCAGACTTCACCGATTGCAGACGAGTAAAATTTTCCAAATTGAGGTCACCCAAGAAAGCCTGCGGGTGCCCGGGCCAAGGTTTTGGTCCTTAAATAGACGTCTGCAAAAAGTTTCCTACAAAAAGAATTATCCAGCGGTTCAATTGTCGGCCGAAAAAGAAAATGTCCCAGGTGGAGGGATTGCTTCAGGCGGCAGATCGCCAAGTGGTTGAATGTACCTGATTCGAAATCAGGCTTGGGGGTGACAAGAGCGAGGGTTCGAATCCCTCTCTCTCCGTTCTTTTTTACTCACTTACAATCGAAAGACTTTGTTCAGTGGCTGAATATCGGCTCTGGATTTTGCTATAAGCACAGCAAGAAAAAGGCTGCAAAAAAGTCCATTCGTTCGCGCAAGTCATCTGCAGCAAGCTGAAACCCGCAGGCTCAGTCGATAGGCCCATCACGCCGACTGAAGTTTGAAAGCACTTGTTGAACAGCATCAGATGGTTCGAGGTCGCAGTGCTTGATTATTGCTTGAACCTGAATGCTGAGATGAGGATAAGCTCGAGTCAGTCTCCAAACTCTTTCGCTTTTCCTTTCCATCTTTTCCTTTAGTCAGACCAACTCATTTCAAAATATTTGATCTTTCCTATAGCCTTAAAGCCCAATTTTTGACAGATCGGAGATGAAGTGCCCGCCTTTGCTTCTATGAGAGCGTGGGCAATGCCGTGATCTTTGAGAATCTCCAATCGATGTCGAACCAGTTGAGAATAGACCCCTTTGTTTCTATGCAGCTTGGAGGTTGCGGACGAAACCAGGAGTCCTGCACTTTCAGACAATTCTAGATTCCCGATTCCCGCTGGCGAACCTTGAGAATAGGCGACATAAAATCTTTTGCCTTTGACCCCCTTGTCAAGGGCGCTTCGTATGTCCTTTTCTACTACTTTGCGTGTCAAACCGAATTCACTCCAGCCCGAATAAGCTGCTTCAATATAGTCATCGACATTATTCATACATACGTCGACTACGCAAATATCTTTGTTCAGAGGTATTCTGATGTTGTCCACAATGCCTATCAGAGCATCAGCCTCGACTATGAGATTCATGCCTTCAGCCATCAGGAGATCACTCAGATTGCTTGGCAGACTTAAATTCGTAACCCTCCATTGAAAAGGAAGCCGCTGTTCTCTGTAGCTCTCTATTGTAGCAGCAATTTTCTCTCGCTCTGTTTGTGTCGAATTTGAAATCAAGACCATATTTTGCCTTGAACTTCTTTCATTCGGAGAAATTATTTGAAGCCAATCGTCGTTATCAACTACAAGCTCTTTGCTTGAGCCTGAAAGAGAGGCTCTCAATGCAGCATCAAAAAGCCTTGAATAGTCGTCGCGATTCATTCAATGTTCCTCGCTATAATGAAGTGCTGTCCTTGACAATTTGGGCTAACCCTTCTTACCCGCACATTCTTCTTGGGGTTGGCAATCCTCTTCAATCAGACAATTGCGAAACACCAGGAAACTATTTCATTCAGATTAAACTCCTTCGTCCGATTTATACAAGGAACAGTTTGTCAGAGTTTTGAGGTATGGAAAGAAGCTTAGTTGAATGTACCTGATTCGAAATCAGGCTTGGGGGCGACCAGAGCGAGGGTTCGAAACCCTCTCTCTCCGTTCTTCTTCACTTCCAAATCTAATCAAAAGCATGAGCGCTCTGACGAAAGTTCAGCACTTTGGCTTTATCAAGCTCCGGCGTTAAATCTCCTCCGTAAATGACGACTCCTTTTTCTGATCCGTCGGGCACTGCTCGTTTGAAAACTTCCAAACCTCTCAAAAACTCAGATTGAAATGTCATCGCCGATCTAATTTCAATGGGTCGATAGACACGAGCGCTTTGGTATATGACGTCCACTTCATTGTCGTTGCTGTCTCTATAAAAAAATAGATGCGGATCAAGGCCCTTGTTGGAACGAGCTTTTACAAGCTCCATAACAACCATATTTTCAAACAAATTCCCCCGCAGTGGGTCGCGTTTAAGTTGATCGTTTGTTTCGATTCCCAGTAAGTAAGTTGCCAATCCAACATCTACAAAATAAAGCTTGTGTGCTTTGACTAATCTCTTCCCGATGTTCTCGTGAAAGGGCTGAAGGCGATAAATGACAAATGACGCTTCCAAGATGGAAAGCCATTGGCTAATGGTATGGGAGGAAACACCGACTTCATTAGCCAACTTATTCGCGATAAACAACTGCCCCACACGACCTGCACAGAGTTTCATGAACTTCTCAAAAAGAAGTATATCTTTGACTTGAATCATCTGCCTCACATCACGTTCCACATATGTCTGAAAATAATTGCGATAGAAGCGGGTGGGATCCAGGGTTTCTGCATGAACAGCGGGCAAAAATCCTTTATGCATGTAACCATCGGCATTGTCGTGCAATTCGGCATCGGTGAGTTCAGCAATCGAAAGCGGATACAATGTGAGCAATGCGGTTCGGCCTGCCAGAGATTGAGTCACTGCCTGACTCAACTCAAGTTGATGGCTTCCAGTAAGAATAAACTGGCCCTTGCTTTGGTTGCTATCAACAATGGTCTGAATATAGGAAAGGAGATTTGGCACTCTTTGTATTTCGTCAAAGATCACAGGACTCGGGTGAGCCTCCAGAAATGCTCTGGGATCGCTGATAGCCAAGTTCCGAAGGTCTGGATCCTCAAGACTTACGTACCCATGCTCAGGAAAGCTCAGTCGAGCAAGGGTTGTTTTGCCTGCTTGGCGTGGCCCTGTCAGGGTCACGATCCTGTATTGCGAGGCAAGTTCCTTAAGTTCCTGCATTATATGTCTTTTTATCATAATCACATTTTCTCATGCTGAATTGAAGTTCAACTTCAATATATCCTAAGTCATAAGAAAATACAATCATTTCAATGTAATATAGCTGGCACAAAGGCCAAATAGGATCCTTGGAGCCATTGTCGTTCCAGACCCAGGTCAGAACTCAAAAAGACGTATCTCAAAAAAGCTAATATACTCAGGTTCTTGCCAAGCTCCGGCCACTTCGCATCAAATCACATCATAGACAAGCAGTTCAAACATGTTTCAGGCACGCAGCAAAACCATTAGTGTCAGCCTCAGTTTGGACACGTCCTCGGAACACACTAAGAAAGGTTAATCTATGAAAACGATTGCACTCGCGTTACTCGCCATCCTCTCTGTCCCTGCTTTCGCAACTACGATCCAATTGCAGGATAAAGTCGTCAAAGGCCATGACGCTGAAATTATGAAAGACACTATGGAAAGAGCCGGAGTCAATGAGCAGTCATCGATCGAGACCAGCTTTTTCCAAGCTCCTGAGACATTCTGCGTGAAGCCTGTTAACGCCAACGTCCAACCGGCCCGCACCGCCTGCCAATTCTCTATCGATAATGGAGGACTCTTCGTGGCTGCAGAGTTTGAAGATACCGCTCCGTTTATTCAAATCCTGCGAAAAAACGGTGTGCACGCTCGCATCCAAGGCAATGAACGCCGTTGGGAACTTTTCAATCTGGAATGCTCGACGAGATTCAACATTCGCAGCAGAAAGCTTGAAACGACCTGCACCTTCCAGCACGTTTGACAAACTCACAAGGCTGAAGCTATGCCCTGGCTCCCGCACGAAAATACGTCGGCGGCTAGGCATGCAAAAATGCCAAGAACTGGCTTTGATTCGATAGGCTATTTTATGAGATCGATGAGTTCACCGATTTTGCAGTTTGCTTCCACTTCATGCCTGAGTGACTTTGAGAGAAGCAAGCGATAGACATTGCGGCGGCCATCCTTCCGTCGTTCGATATAGCCGGCTTCTTCGAGTTCGCTGACGATGCGTTGAACGGCCCTTTCAGTAATCCCGACTAAACTTGCCACGCGACGCAAAACACAATCGGGCTCTCGCGCAAGACAAATGAGCACATGCGTGTGATTGGTCAGAAAAGTCCAAGAAGGGCCTGCGTCTGAAGTCTTGCTTATCGATTTGGTCGAACTCTTTACGGCCATTCTGGCTCCATCACACACAATCAAGGAAGCCGATATCATGACACTTTAAGCGTATAAAGACAAAGCTTAAGCTGCGCTTTCGGCTCCCACAGGCTAAGGAGACTGAGCTGTTGTCCTTAGCTCAGGTCTCGCTGGCCTAATCGTTCATTCCCTTCCGTCAGATCGATAAGTACAAGCCACCGGGCGCGCGACGACTCACCGTGTTGGTCGATTCGTCGATATGCAGCAGATGCAGCCACTCATGATCAACGAGCTCTCTCACGACAGCATGCTTGGCAATGATTTTCTCGATTTCTTGCCGAGGAGCCGCTAAGTAGACGCTCAATCGCAAAGGCTCGTGAACAAACTTTTCTCCGTCATGCACGGACTGGATCGGCAGACCCACTCGCAGATCCCCGCTGTTCCCTTCCAATACACCGCACTCATTGACGACGTTATGAATAAGTTTGTTACCAGCGCCATAGACCTCTGGCACGACCGTAGAAGCATAGTACTGCATGTTAATCCAGTTGGTGACAATCATGGGCGCGGTCATGATCAACTCGAGCGTCGTAAATCCTTCGTCATCCTGCCATTGATAGTCATGGAGAAAAGATCGGCTTGAGAAGTTTGACCCGACAGTCCAGTGACGCGGAGCGACGATAAAGCAGGCATTCCCAGCCAGTCCCCACTCGGGCCGAACCTCGGCCCAGTTTTGGGTTCGCCTCATGGCGTCCAAGTCCAGATATTCCGATCGAGCAACCTGTCTCTCGAGACGAGTGGCCGTACTGGCTTTGACCAGTGCGTCTTGGAATTTTTTCAAGTCTTCGCGATGACTAGCAGGAAGTGCCTCCTCATCAAGCACGTAAATCTCGTCCGTTACCGTTTCGTGCACCGCTGCAAGGAATCTTGTATCGTCCGGAATAACCAGTCCTTTGGCGCGAAGGCCGGTTCGTATCGCACTGTCATTCAAAAGTCCCACTAAAAATCGCGCATTGATATCCCCTGCGTGACCTCCGCAAGCCCCGCAGTCCAGCGAAGACGCGAACGCATTGTTGGTCGTTGCGCTGCCGTGTCCAGTGATCACCACCAAGCGACCGAAATCGCGAGTGAGACCCATATGTTTCAAGACCACCGCCGCGCGCTCCACTTTTGCTGCAAGTCCAAAACTATCACCTTGAAGAGTATAAACTGCCGTCTGACTTGGTCGACAGCTTTTGTCGCGGAAACGAACAGGAGTGCTAGGACTCACCCTCCGCGGCAAGACACTGCCGACAAAGCGATTCAGAATCTTCCAGAGTGAGAAAAAGCCGCAAAGCTCAATGTAACCAAATGCTCCTAGCGATGACTTTCTAAGGACTCTGAAGTAAGCATCAAAGAGAGTGCTATTGAGCAGAGACTGCGATGCAAGGTCCTTAGCCTCTTCGTTGACAGTGAAGGCAGGAGTCAAGAGCACCGGCAGCCGATGTCCAGCAGCTTTCTCTCCGGCCTTCTTGTAGTCGAAGGGCACTCCAAAAAATCCCGCAAAGCCAATTGTTTGAATATCGCTCGAGACGCTTTCCATATGCCTACGGAGCATCTCCGATCGAACGTCGATACATAGAGCGATCTGATAGGGGGCAGTTGGCAACTTGAGCTTGGCCGTGGAGATAAGCCCAGCAACACTTCGCTGATAGCTCAACTCAAAGGCGTTTTGCCAGACCTGATGAACTTCGAATTCGTGAACCTTTGAGCTATCAACTTGTTTTACTGCTTCAAATGTTTGAAGCCAAGCCGTTTGGGTATTGGGTTTACTTTCGCAGACAAACTTGGCAATTCCCAAGTCATAGGCAATAAGAACGGCCAGCCATTCCACAGGATCCGAGACTTGAGAAACCGCATAACCAAGACTTTTCTGCCACTGAATGTATCTAAACTGACTCGACCAGCCAATGTTCTGGGCGAGAAGTCTTGCAAAGTACTTTGTTCGGTGAGCATCAGACGTCAAACCAAAATCGGCGCAAGCCGCATTGATAAAGTCTCGCGGCTTTTCTGTTATCAGAGGTACAAGGGAATCCAGAAAATTCTTGACTCCGGCTGCTTCCATCGAGCGATCGAATGCCATGGACGCTTTCCATCCACTCCAAAAACCACCCGAATGCCAGGGAAACTGCGCCAAGGCTTGACCGCTGTCAAAGTAGGCCGAAGCATACTTTGAGATCTCACCACTCAAAGCTCTTTGCCAACTGCTACCCGTTTTGTGGTCACAATATTCCGCAAAGCTGGAAATCTCACGAACCTGCTGAGCTCCTGCAAGGCTTACCTGCAGAAGACTGTCGAGCGTTTCAGGCACAGGCGCCCTGCGGGCTTTGGCTGAGTCAAGCGCTGTCGCCAGCGCCGCCTCCGTAATAATCCCTTCGCGGTATTTTTCCAAATAGTAATCAAGCGGCATAAACAGTGGATTATGCAGCACCGAAGACAGTTCCGCTGTCACTGTTGAAAAAGGGCGATCACGCAAGTTCCAGAAGGGGTTAACTGCAACCGTGTTTTGTAAAGGCCATGCCGGCACTGTAACGTTGAGGGCTTCTTCCACTGGGTCTTTAGTCTTCTTGGTCATCGGTGATGCCGCTACTTTATTGGTGATATGAGTTTGCTTTGAGTCCATAGCAATCATAGTTGCTTCCTTTTACCAAACGAAGTTGTCGATTCTAGCGAGACACTCCACTTCAAGCAGGCCAAATACGGGTTAAAATCGCGGTGGTTCGCGTTCCAAGATAGCTGTCATTCCAAAGCGAGACATAGAGGCGTTGCGATGCCACACTACGCGAGCTCATGAGATCACTAGCCGACCAGAATCCGAGTGCGAAGAGGGTAAAAGAGGCGATAGCTGCAATGAGTGTTGCTTGACTCAGCGGTGAAACGATCGACCTCAGCTCATTAGCAGTGAAAGCTGCCAGCCCCGTCTCTACTAACAGAAACACCCCAAGAGCCAAAGCCAGAGCAGTGGCAATTTCGACTTTAAGCCTTATGCCTGCCTGATAAAATGCGGGGAGTGTCTGGGCCAAGCCCAAGACCAGGACCGAACCATAGAGAATGCCCTTGAAATAAACACCTTCCTGCCAGATGGCTCCAAAGGCCAGGATGCTTACAAGCGAACCTAAGACCAGGATTCTAATGCCTGCTGACAGGGGTGTGCTCGGCAGCGATATTTGCTTGTTCTCTTCAATGACGACGGCCGTGCTAAGGAAGGCGTGCGCCTTGTAAAGACTGTGCGCGAGGATGTGGAAAAGGGCGAAAGAATAGGCTCCAATTCCGCAGGCGAACATCATCATTCCCATCTGCGCTATCGTCGAGTAGGCCAACTTCTTTTTTATATTGTTTTGGGTCATCATCACCAGCGCGCCGTAAACTGCAGTGAACGCACCCACCACCGCCAGCAAAGTTGCCGCAAGATTTGCATGAGCCATGATCGGACTGAGTCGAATGATTAAAAATCCTCCGGCATTGATGACTCCCGCATGCATCAGCGCCGATACAGGCGTCGGCGTTTCCATCGTTTCGGGCAACCAGAAATGAAAGGGATATTGAGCGGATTTGGTCATCGCTCCTACAACCAGAAGGCATCCAGCAACGGACAGTTGGAGGTTCTGGCTAGGAGCGAGCTGGTCGCTGGCGCTTCCAGCAAAGGCAAAAATCTCTGAAAAATCGAAACTCCCGCATACGCGATAGATAAGCACGATTCCACCGATCAAAGCCAAGTCACCGAGCCGGCTGACAAGCAACTTCTTTCGTGCGGCGTACACAGCGCCGGGGCGTTGATCATTATAGAGGAGAAGGCGATGAAGGCCCCAACTCATACCCCACCAAGCTGCGAAAAACATCACGAGGTTGCTGGATAGCACAAGCAGCGATACAGCGAGGACAGTCACCAGCAAATATCGGTAAAAATACCACTGTTTCGCTTCGCCATCGAGGTAGCGCAGCGAGTACTGACTTACGACTGCCGCGAGCAAAGTTACCATCGTAAACATGATCGTAGAGAGTGCATCGACCCTTAGAGCGAGCGAAAGGTCTGTACCGAAAAGATGGATGTTGGTGATCGTCAGCGTGGCAAGGCCATTGCTTAAGTAATAGCCCAAGGTCACGAGCGCTAGAGCCAACCAGGCCCAAAGTCCGATATTGACCACCCTGCAGCCAAAGTTCTTCCGCATGCACGCCTCCGTCTATGCCGATTTGTATAACGTGAATTATAATACACGATATACATGTCTCATATTAAAGAAGAGCCGCCAACCCCAAAAATAGGATTGAACAAGATTTTTGTTTGATTTCAACGAGGAAGACTTGGCCTCCTAGAATTTAACGAGCTTTTTTGACATACAATGGCGCTAGTAGGATTTTTGAAGAGGAGAGGTTTCCATCGAATTGAAGTCCGAATCGACATATCCTAGATTTTAGCGAACCCATTGCTCAAGCAATTTTTAGGGAAGGAAACTCCGTCTATGGCCGCTCAGAAATTTTTAGGATCGCTCCTCATCATGGCTTTTGCCCTTCCCTCCTGTAAACACACGGAACAGACCAAGCTCTCTAGTGCTGAACAATCTCCTACCCCTTCTTTTGAACTGGGACCTACCAGCCAACCCAAACTATGCGCTGCCGTTCGTGGTAACGGTCCCTTGATCTGGGGCCATTTCGGAGCTCTGGCGCGCATCCTTGAAACGGAAGGACTCGTCGATGGAATTGCCGGAGGAAGTTCTGGTTCCATCACCAGCTTTCTCTATGAAAGCGTGCTGGCGAATCCAGAAATTTACCAAAGCTGTGCCACAGGCAGTTGCTCCCGAAACGAAGTCGCTCATCGCGCAGCTTTTTTGATCAAGACCTTCCCCTTCTGGCTCAATGCTGTAGGCCAAAGCAAAGAAGGTCAAGCTGTGGCGCATATTTTTACGGTAGCTAAGGAACTGAAGTCATTTGATGTAAGCAAGCTTGATGCTACCCTGGAAGCCGACATCAGACAGGCCTTAACGGGACTTTACACTCTGCTGAGCTCGTCTACGGCACGTTCTCTGATAAATAAAGAATTTCTTAGCTTTATTTTGCCACTGTCTACCGATAGCCTCAGCCTCCTGAAATTTCGAGCTGCTGAAGCGAAAAAGGAATTGCAAAGCTTTGGCAAATTTGAAGCAACGTCACCGGATATCCTTCTGCGTCCGGGTCTGATTGATTTTCGCGGCGTTGCGGAAGCCATTGGTCGTATGGCGGATTTTTATGCCGGATATGCACCCAGCCTGCAAGGCGAATGGTCAAAGATATTTGCGACCTGCACCGAATCATCTTTGCAAAAAACTCCGTGGGACATCGTCAGTACGCCCTGTGGAGAAAAATTTCGCAACGCGATCGCTCTCTATTTCAGCCGAATTCAAGAAGTTCGTCAACATCGTGTGAATGACACTGTAGGAGCCAAGATTCCCGCGCTGGCATCCACAGCAACCTTGGTCGCCAATCAGGATCTTTTAGATGCTGCGAAAGAGACTTATCGAGCAGGTAAGGGCGCTGCTCTCAGTTTACCGCTGGAATCGGTGGTGTTTGGATACGCTAGCTCCTCGATCAAAGTCCAGCAGATTAAAGCAGGGATAGTGAGTTATCCTGATGAACGCAGCCAGCGCTTTCTGGCTCTTGGACCTATGACCTGGGGCGATATCCTTGCCATATCTCCTGCCGAGCCAGGCTTGGCCGAAGCTTTACCTTTCCAAGACGCCAGCGGCCAGAGCTACTCCTCTTTTGGAGGCTGGTCGGATCTTTCGCCTGTGATGGTGATGCAGTCTTTAGGTTGTGAACGAGTGATTTTTGTCACGAGGCAAGGCGCCGATTCGAAATTCGCCTCCGGTGTTGCGGAATTGGTCGGGCTCGGACCTGTTAAAGACGATCTATTTTCACTGTCCAACCCGGAAAGTTCTTTTTCTCAGGCTCTCAACCGATCAGATATGGTTTATTGCACCAATTGGGACGCTTACAATGGGCTGAGCGAGGCTGATATCCAGCGTCTCTTTCTGCATGCCTATCAGGACGGCAAAATCTTTCGCGGCGATCGAGCCGGGGCTCCACTTGGTTGCGCGAAGGTTCCTTAACCAGTACAGTTCCTGATCCACTGTTGAGGGCGCACTCTGCGCCTTGTGAATTTTATCCTAGTTTTTTTCTACCAAATGAAAAAGGCAAGAGGGGATTGTATCCCCCGTTTATAGCATATTTCTTTTGAAGAGTTAGCCCAGGCGGTCAACTCTCATGCTTCGTCTTTGTCCTGTAGATTATGATACACGGTCACCACATCGTCATCTTCGGAAAGAATTTCGATGAGCGTTTCCAATTTGTCGAGCGCACTTTCATCTGTAAGTTCTTTTTTAGTAAGTGGAATTCTAACCAAAGCCGCTTCGTCAGGAGTGATGCCCAGTTCCATCAACTTTTCCTGAATAGAGCCAAATTCTGACATTGGTCCCGAAACTTCGTAATGATCATCTATGAGTTCAATTTCTTCCGATCCACCATCAATCATGGCGAGTGTAAAGTCATCTTCAGAACGAACCGCCTCTTTAGGGATGACGAACAGAGCAATGCGACTGAAGACAAACTCAAGCGAACCAGAAGTCCCCAGTGAACCATCATATTTGCGGAAATAACTCCGAACATTACCGACTGTCCGAGTGGGATTGTCGGTTGACGTTTCAACAAATATGGCAACGCCACCGGGTCCGTAGCCTTCATAAGAGACATCCTCAAAACCAAGGCCGTCGCCACCTTGGCCCTTTTTAATCGCCTTATCGATGTTCTCTTTTGGCACATTCAGTTTTTTAGCACGCTCCACCGCGACTCGAAGCAAAAAATTGTTGGCGAGATCTCCACTCCCACCCTTCGATGCCTTGAAGACATCTTTGAGGGCTTTGGTGTACGTTTGTCCCCGAGCTTTGTCTGCAGCACCCTTGCGCACGGCTATTTTAGCAGATTTTCTTCCCATATCTTCCTACCTAGTTCTCACAGCCTCTTTGACCTAATGGGTACTCTAATAAATTTTATAGCGATGGGCAACGCCAAGAAAAGCGAATTTTGGTGATACAGAAATAGCTTCAACAATGCGCGATTTTGACTAAAGGATCCGCTACGACTTATCGCTCCCGGCCATTTTAGAAGCAGGCAGGAAGCGAAGCCGATACACCAGAGCAGTCATTTTCCCTGCCTATTCGCCTCGCCATTCAAATTTTTCTGGAAGCATGCATGCCAAGTGTTTCACAGCAGCACACATTCGACTTCGCAGCAAGATTGCATCAGCCTTAGAGAACTCGACTGCTAAACTCATGATTTTGATCCGATAGGTGAACGCGAGGCGCTGCATCTCTAGATCGGAATATCGATCAAGAATCGTGACGCTACTCACAACTGCGTCGTCGACTTGTCGAGGGCTCACTGCGCTACCAGAAGAAAAATACTCCAGGACTGCCTGGGCCTCGCTCTGAGCTTCTTCATCTGCCTCGGCGCGACTCTCTAAACTTGACAAGTGAAGAAGGCGTCGAGTCAAGACATCAAGAGCTGTGGCCAGACGCTGCCCGACCGATTCATCGTGAACCCAATAACTCAAATCAAAGGAACGACGCCACTCGCGGGAAGGACGTTTGGACAGCTCGCGAGCTTCATTGATTTGGGCAACATTCAGGGATCGAATCGTCTCAAAGGCTCGCGTTTCTCCCAGGCGATTGACGTTGTTCCCAGCATCTAAAGACTGCAGCACAGACTCAGCGCTCTGTAGTATCAAGTCTGAATGTTGAGCCATAATTATCCGATTGAATCTGGTAATTTCTGGCTGTATTCGGTCTTCGCTTATGTGGTAACCAAGGCTTGCTAAAGCCTTGATACGGAATTGATCAATGGAAGTGGATGGCCCAAGCTCAACAGCCGAGGAAACAATATCGTCAATCGCTGGGGCCGGTATTCTTGAAACGACGGCCAGGGACGATAGAGTTGCTGTTTGCTTTCGCAAGGAGTGACAGCAAGGCATAATCGCGACAGGGCTGCGACTTTTGATGGCTGCCAGCAACACGCGATCCGAAAGACTCCCGCAAGCATGAACTGCCACGAATAGCGTGCTTGCTTCCCCCTCAGCTGTCACGGAATCAATACTTCCTTCGACATAATGAACCGCATCCGTGAGATTCGGCCAGTGGGCGATGATTGCCCCAGCAAGAGCTTCGGCAGACTTGGGGCGTTTTATATCGACGGCCACAGCGGTCCTAAGAATGGGAACATCACTTGTCCTAGCTAAAAGCACCAGAATCCAGGCGAGCAGCCCATGCCCTGCTGCTAAATCGGCGACACGTAGACATTCAGGAAAGACCTTGTTCACACAAATGGCCATCTGCCAGCACTCGTACAATTCCTTTCGAGGCAACACTCCAGTCGAGCAAATAACCTTCGCTAGCTCCATAAACAGGATGGGCTCCTCGCTGGAAAAGCGTTCGGCATCAGTCGGTTTAAGCTTTCTGCGTGAATTCAGACTCATCTTAGGACTCAAACAAGTGGCTCGATATGGAGTTCAAGTCTCGGACGTTGCAGATGCAGAAGTGCCCATCCTTCATATTCGGACTCACTCAAAAAGTGCAAACCCAATCCTTCATAAAGCACACGAAGAGCGGGTGTTTGCAGCCGAGTAAAACCACTGAGCAAGAGCTGTCCGCCAGGCACGAGTGCAGAAGCAAGCATCGGAGCGAGATTATGCAAAGGACCTTCGAGAATATTGGCTACAACCAAGTGAAAGCGCATCCCCCAATGATCAGGCGATGCATTCTCGAAACAAATTTCGCTGTCTGCTGCATCTAACTGGGCATTTTGCGTGGCTGCTTGCAAAGCCAGTGGATCGATGTCAGTCCCTACGACAAACTCCACACCACGTGCTCGAGCAATGCGAGCTAATACGCCGGTTCCTGTGCCAACGTCGAGGAATGCCGGCAAGGATTGAGTGCGACATAAGAAATCAACAGCACCAGCACAAAGCCTAGTCGTAGGATGGGAGCCGTCCCCAAAGGCAGTGCTCGCCATCTGCGCAAGGCCGAGCTTCGGCGCTACGCTGATCGGCGCTAGATGTTCGACTCGATAAAGGTAAACTTGCGGGCTAATAACAATCATGAAGCGGGTATAACATGCCAACGCCGTGGCGGATATTGCTTTTGCTTGCCATTTCGGGAAGCTTCTTCGTCTTTAAAGATGCCATAATGACACCAATAACCGAGCAAGCATCGATTCCCCTTGCTCATTTCGCCGCGAACCGATATCCATACTAGGACCGCGAGTTCACATTGAGCTCGCTCGATTTTTTTCTTTTCATGTCCCGCGAACACTGTGAACGCTTGGTCCTGCTAAGAGTTATCCGCAAATTTATTGCAGAAGAGTTTTCTTGATCGACAACGCCGCCTATCGCCTTGCTTTGGCTCAGCTTCCCCTCTACCGCCAAGTCTATTCCCGAGATTTCACTATTTTGGATTCGTATCGTATTGCTTTGACTTTGGTGGCAAACGCCTCCGAACCCTTAGATGCAAAACTCCCTGGCAAAACTGGTCGTCAAACTAAGTTTCGCCAAAGACCGCTTGCAAACTTGGTGCATTCGAAAAAATAGTCTCTTGTCTTTAGGCAGAATGGGTCAAGAGGAGCAGACCAAGCTTGGCTCTTTCGAAGCCCGAAGAGTTGAAACTTCACTGCCGCCTTGGATAAATTAGCAATAAAAAACTATAAAAATCCTGAGAAAGACCTCCCCTTCAAGGTCCGATCCCCGTTATGATAGAGCGTTTGAATCTGCTTTTGGCAGGCTTCGCCTAGCTACAAACAAGGAGACCATGAGTGAGTTCTGCGTCATTCACCCGATCGGAACGGAGTCTACTCCTGGCGTTGGGGGCGATTCAGTTCACCCATATCGTCGATTTTATGATTATGATGCCGCTGGGCCCTCAGCTGATGCGCATCATGCAGATCCAACCTGAACAATTCAGCTGGCTGGTCTCCGCGTATACCTTTTGTGCTGGAGTCACCGGTATCTTGAGCGCATTCTTCTTGGATCGCTTCGATCGCAAACGCAGTCTGTTATTCTTTTATGCCGGATTCACAGGGGGCACCCTCGCCTGCGCCATGGCCAATGACTACCATCAATTGCTTGCTGCTCGCGCTATCACAGGTGCGTTTGGTGGCGTCCTTGGATCTTTAGTCTTCGCGATCGTTGGGGACGTTATTGCACCGCTCAAACGAGGCATGGCAACTGGTATTGTCATGGGCGCATTTTCATTGGCTTCAATCTTTGGAGTTCCTTTCAGCTTGT
Organism: Oligoflexus sp.; assembly: GCA_041736645.1. Lineage (GTDB taxonomy): Bacteria > Bdellovibrionota_B > Oligoflexia > Oligoflexales > Oligoflexaceae > Oligoflexus. The sequence goes on from JBGSTF010000046.1 coordinate 15,781, forward strand.
TCCTGGCTAATCACGGCAGTTGGCACACCCCTCTGTTCGTCCTCGCGGGCCTTTCCTTAGTCCTCGGACTGATCATTATGCGAGTGGTTCCTCCCCTCCGCAGCCACCTCGAAAATCCGGGTGGCTCGGCCTGGATCTTTTTGAAGCAAATTCCCTTTCAAAGACG
>JBGSTF010000050.1:0-6580 GCA_041736645.1 Oligoflexus sp.
GGGCGAAGTTCCATTTGTGGCTGTCAATTGCGCCACCATCACGGACAATCTGGCTGAATCGATTCTATTCGGACACCACAAAGGTGCTTTCACGGGAGCTGATAAGACCACCAACGGCTACATAGCGGATGCCGATGGCGGCATTCTCTTCCTTGACGAAATCCATGCCCTAAACATCTCGGTCCAGCAAAAGCTGCTTCGCGTACTCAACGATGGCACCTATCATAGGCTTGGAGAAAATAAGCTTTATAAGAGCCAATTCCAGCTCATAGCCGCATCCACCAAGGATCTCGACGACGAGATCGATAGTGGAAAATTTTTGATCGACCTTCGTAACCGAATCTTGGGCATGGACATTTACCTTAAGCCCCTAAGGGAGCGAAAAGATGAAATCGAACCTCTGGTGGCTCTCTACTTTGCAAGGCGTGAGATCCCCTTGAGCCCGTCCCTATTCAAGGATCTTACGAATCACCTCAAAACCTACTACTGGCGTGGCAATATCCGTCAACTCTTTAAGGCACTTGAGTCCTGGATTTTGTCTTCCGAGTTTGACGAAGTGCCCTTGGCCGTCGAAAATTTCCCAATTTTCAAAGGTATGCTTTCACCCGAGAGTAAAAATTCAGCTAGCAGGCTCGCCCAAATATCGGGCGACGAAGCTGACACGACAATTCTCAAATCGCTTCATGAAAATATGAATCATAAGTATTGCGTGGAACTCTACGAGAAAACTTTCCTGGCAAATGCTCTGCGCCGCAATGGTTCCATCGCTGCATGTTGCAAGGCACTTGATATTTCAAGGTCAACCCTAGATAGCAGACGCAAGACTTTTGACATCGACTAGCAGGCACCTTCATTAAGAGACAGGACAACATAGTATATGAACTTAGAAGAACTTATAGATCACTTGCTTACTACCCAGAAAGACTTTTCAAAAGAAGGCTTCGTCGCGGACGAGAAAATTCAAGACAATATTGTAGCATTGGTTCGGGAAATCAAAGCTAAACGAGATCAGAATCTACCTAGTGATTTTCAAACTTTTGCCGACGTTGAACTCAGAAAAATGACCGCTTCAATTGAGTGGATGACATCCGATCTTGGATGCATGCTGAGTAGGCCATACATTGAATGCATAAAAAATCTGATGTTAGACAATCACAAAGAACAGCGGCACGGCGCCCTCGTTGAAGTTGGTATCTGGAAAGGGGGACTACTAATACTGTTCCACTATATTTGTAAAGAGTTTGGACTAAGTGATTCAGAAATCATTGGTATCGATACTTTTGAGGGTCTGCTACCTCCGCCATCTGAGTTCAAACGGGATCTGGAATTCTATGAACTGATAAAACCGTTTGGCGCGTTAAGAATCGATCAGCATCGAGTTAAGTCATTTTTCCAGCAGTACTCTGTGCCAGAAGAAAAAATCAAACTTATCAAATCTGATATCTGCCTGCCGAGCGATGAAGTGAAAGGTCTTAAAGACATCTCCCTATTGAGAATCGATGTTGATTTTCACAACCCGACACTATCGGCGTTGGAAGAACTTTATCCAAAGCTCATCAATGGGGGTTACGTGATAGTTGACGACTATGGTCTCCCGTTTGACTGTAAGGCTGCGGTCGACGCTTTCCGAAAAAAACACCTTATTACGAGTCCTATGATTGAAATCAATCATCAGGCTATCTATTGGCAAAAGTAGTCTCAAGCTTAATTTTATCGCGGTTCCGGCAAGAGTCTCATCCTAATCTCAACTTGAAAAGTGCATCTTTCATTTTATCGGAGATTAAAAATGTCAGGAAAACTTTTTTTTAGCAGGATTCTGATGCTGATTGGTCTATTTGGTGCGGGATGTACTTCATCTCCGCATATTGCCGAACCCATTGGAGCCGACCTCAGTGTTTCGCTTGATCACACCTATCGATCGATTGCAGACGCCACTGTCTATCAAAACCTCATTGGGCGTGGGTTTTCCGTTGGCGAAGACGCAGTCAATCATCCAGGTCGGCAAACTTGCCAGTTCTTTCATTTTCAAAAAGGCGAAAATCGGTCTCAATATATAGAATTCTGCTACACCAATCCGTCGCTACCTAAGGATATGGGGGATGAGGCAGCCGATTCAAGAGATCCATGGCCTGGTTTGGCTCTATCCACAACTGGTCCTCTCAAGCCATATTATGAAGCAATTAGGGGTCAGCTTGGCCCTTTCAAGCCAGAGTTTCATCACAAAAACTACGACTGGGCCAAGGATCATACCAGTGCACTTCCAGGTTGGAACAACATCAACTTCAAAGAGGGCTCTGATCCCGTAAAAGGTGTTTATCTTTGGTTCAATGAATACGAAAAGCGTCCTCGAGACAAAGAACCAACACAGGAAGCTGTTGAAAAATGGAAAGCTCAAGTTAGGAAATGGCAGCAACATGCAAATGCCGCTCAGTCGCTCTTAGGAGTAATTTGGAAACTCAGCGACCCCGGACAAAGGGCTAACTTCGAAAAAGTCTCATCAGCGAAAGCCAAAGGATCTCGATCTGAACTGGCAGACGGAACCTGGGTTGAATGGATAGACAGCAGCTCAGAATTGAACCCGCGTTTTGCAGATAAAACCTACACGTATCTTGCTGTAGTTCTTGGGGTGAGTTCCCTCAAGACCTTTGACGAGATTGCAAAGCCGGACGACAAATTCTTGCTCAACGGCAAGCCTGCCAGCCGCATTCGCCTCGCAAAAGATGGGTGGGACATAATTGCGATTGAGAAGCCGTGATCGGAAAACTTTCAGATTCGAAAACTACGCCTGAAATTTAGATTAACTCTCCAATTTTCAGTGAATTCAGCTCTCGGGTTCTCGAGAATCTAATACTCAGGTTCGATCAAGGATTTTACCTGAATCTGTATCAACCCCCTAAAGGACTCCAAGGTTTCGTCAGTTGATTACCAAGTCAGTTACCACTTGGGTCTCAATGGATAGTGAGCGACTATAAGTTTAAGCATCGAGAGGAGCACATCGGCGTGAGTTTCTACACCATGATTGACGGTATCATTGCAGAGATATTAAAGCGGGAAAATTCTGGGTGGTTCAGCGTAGCCGGACCGGTTTCCCCTAACAATATTGCGAAGATTGAAACTCAGTTAAATGTGAGGTTTCCGGTACAGATGATGGAATATCTTGCAAGGTACGGATCAATCAGCAACGGAGATTCATGCCTTCAAGGCATTTTTGAAAACGATCCTGATTACTGCGGTGGTAGCGCAATACTTTATCACACACTAGAAGCTCGCAAATTATATAGACTTCCCACGAAGTATGTGGTGATCGAAGAAGACTCGTTTATGTGGATGGTTGTCATCGATACAGAAACGGGAGTGGTTCATGAATATCATACGACCAACGAAAAAATCGTTTCGACCATCAACAACTCTTTCAATGAATTTCTGATGCGCTTTCTCTTCATTGCTTTTCCTGGCGAAGACTGGGCCGAAACCATAAATTCTCTGGGATTCAATGATTTTGGGGGTTGACGCCGATTCCTGCAAGGATTCGCAGTTGAGTCTTAACTACCTCAAATAATGTGTGTGAATCGGCAGGTGCTTTAGTCGATTGTCTAGATTGTCGAGCCATTCAAATCGTATACTTAAGTTCGATCTGCAAGGATTTTACACGAATCGGCAGCACCCCCCCCCTATATCGGCCGCGCCGTACAATATTGCCTTCATAAATCACAGATACCTCTCTCATAGGGGGAGCCTCCGAGCTGTTCCTTGAAAGTCGTGAACGATTTACCGAAATTCACGAATTCTGTGATGTTCTTTGAGCCGGATTACGCCATCATCTATATAGTCCGAATATCCAACTTCTGCCTTTATTCTCACGGAAATATGCAGGATGGCCTCTTCAAGTCGATCATCCCAGACGCCATGTTTTTCAACATCAGTAATCAGCAGTCTCATCAAGGTATCCGCGCTCTTACCCAACATGGTCACCGAGGGCCGACGAGCCTTGAGATTGGGCATTGGCGGCAAAAGGTTGAATGTTAAAGCCTGGCTTAATCCGATCATCGATTCCAGTTCTCCCTACAGTAAAGTTTCATCAGGACGATCCTTCAGATGTAGGTCACTGCAAAAGCCGAGCCACCAAAGCTGTCGCATCGGGCTGATGAAATAATCGAAAGAAATTAGAAATCCGAATGCTCAAAGATTGATTGTTCTAATGGATTCATTAAACTTCGAACCTTGAACGCGTGAGTCCACAGACAGCCATCGAATTCACCCCCATAAGAAGCGCGCGAAGCACGACGAGCAAAACTGCGCCCACAATCATGGCTTCCTCATCGGTGACCCCCATTTCCTTGGTCTCGTGAATCTCTGATATCCGCTTCTGAATGCTTGACACCTGTTCACCAAAAAGAGCCATATTTTTCCAGGATCGCCCCTTGGTCGCCGTCTCAAGGGCTGCTTCGGCCTTTCTCAGATCGTCATGCAACTCAGATCTCGCCTCGACTGTTCCTGGCCCGGACTGAGTCGATTCCTTCATCTGATTTCTTGATTGAAAAAAGACGTCAAAAGAAAGTGACGAAACGATGTACCCGAACAGCAGAGCATAGAGCACAATCCGGACAGCGTTAGATAAGCCTCGGCACTTGATCGACACAAGGTATAGAAGCGACAGCTCGCAAGCTACGGCCAACGGCACAGCCAGCCCCGGGAAGATATCGTGCGCCCTATAAAAGCCGATCTGCATGGCGGTAAGGATTGAAGTGAGACCCGTGATTAATAAAACTTGAAAAAAGAGCGCGGGCGAGGTCAGGATACGAAGGAAGCCCTTCGACCATGCTGAAGATTCAGTCTCTGTTCCCAACTTTTCAGTGGGCGGACCTAGAAGCTTTGAATCTGCTGGCAGCTTTTCAGTTTCATGTTGGATTGCAGCAGTAGGCTTGACATGCTGGCTGATTTCTTCAGCCATCAGCGAGGGTCGTTCTTGGACCGATTCAGCTAGCGGCGCTACGCTTGTGACCAAAATATTCTGAGTAGCGACATTGACATCATATTGCTGATAAAGATCCAGAACCTGGGCAAAACCATGACCAAAAGTCCAAGCGCCACCTGGAATGAGCTTCACGACTTCTGGTTGCGCGATTGCGTCAGCTTTTACTTGAGGCACGAGAGTCAACACCTCCGAAGCCCCCGCTGAGGTTGAGGCTTTCTCCTCCCGATTCTTGCGCAAGTGATACCGCTCCCGAGCCCGGTTTTTGATCACTTCGCGATTGGACTCGTAGTATTCGCGGTTTTTGTATTTCTTCTCGGTGCTGGTCATTGAGTCACCTCATCTCGCTTTTGATATTTGGCGTAAAGATTCAAACACATCGAGAAGTTGCAGCTGGGGATCATCTGCAAGACTGTGCCGAGTCTTTCTTTGGACTGTTCAGGAATTTCTGATTTCATCGCCCGCTGAATCTCTGCGATGAGTTCTCCTTCGTTTTTTGGCAAGGGTCGCTCCAAGGGAAGGTCGAGCCGTTTTCGGGCTGCTCCGACAGAAGTCTGGAAAAGTTGGGAGACGACTGCATCGCTAGGTTCGGCAAAGTTTTGAGATTTGGCAGAGAGCAGTCCTGGGAGCTGCTTTACAATGGCCTCCAAGTCACCAGCAGACCTAGCGTCGGTCAGTGCTCGACCTGCAATTTGTTTGATCTCATTGCGGTTCTTGACGGCGAAATCAAAGCCCTTGAAAAGGAAGTTCACGCTCTTGGCCCTCGACAGTAGGTACGCATCTGAAACAAGGACCGCGATGCGCTCCATGAAATGGATCTCGCCAGCACGCGACCGCAGGTACTCGGCTTGGAACCGATCCCGCTCACCTTTGGAGACAGAAAGCCCCACCACTTCTTCCCAAGCCGCGACGATTCGGTCGACTTCAGCGCGCCTAGTAAAAATGGCCGAATGGGAAGAAGAATCGGGTACTCTTAGGCTTTCCCCTGAGGCTTTAGAGGAGGAATTAGGCACCAGCTCGAGCGGGGCCCGGGTATTGGCCAAGGGGGACTCCCCTACGCAATTTGAAGGGGAGGGGCTTGCCAGGGCGCTGGGGCAAAACTGCTCTGGTGAATTATCGCCAACCGCCCGCTGCCGAATGCTCGAAATATACTCGCGACTTTCCAGCACATCTTCCAGGGTCTCAAAGGCTAAGTTCGATAGAAAATAGTCGTTGCTCCCCTGTTGGAACTTTCCCTGCTGGTTTATAAACCTCACGGTCTTGATCTTAAGGTAGCCCTTTTTCTCAAGGCCTCTCACCCTGGTCCTAACCGTCGACTCGCTGATCTTAGTCGACCGGGCTATGGTCGCAATGGAAGGAAAGGCCGGCAGGTCCACAAACCCTTTATCAAAGGGCATCATTGACCCAAGAAACGTCAGGATACTGTGCTCGAAATGGTCGATGTCGGGGAGGTGATCGAAGGCCCTGAGATAGCGCCCGCCCTGAAAGACTCTGTGATTCGGTGGAAACTTACAATGCAGAGATGACATGATTCCCTCAATCCTTGAGGGAGCTTCCGGCAGTTGAAAAGCGGACGCAAGTCGCCTAATATCCGAAGTAACGGATCAG
>JBGSTF010000074.1:0-8241 GCA_041736645.1 Oligoflexus sp.
AGTTGAGTCCGATCATCTTAGGTCGAAGGCGTAAGACCTCAACCTTTAAGGCGGAATAGAGCAGTGAGTCCATCATAAAAAGTCAGCCTCGTTCAAGGGGCCGCCCTTCCGACTGGTGCTCTAATTTTCAGATGAACGCAAGTAAATAATCAATATTGTTGAATTGGGGGGACAAGCCGAGATTTTGACTGGATTTACAGAAAGCTGTAGAAAGGGATGTGTCTGTTCAGCTATTCAAAAATACGATGTCGTCCATGTCGAGAGCTGAAGACCGCAATGGGAGACAAAGTGTAGCGCATAGCCAACAAAACTATAATTTCCCTGTTCGCTGGTTCAACAGCGTGGAGTCGAAAAAATCATTTACCTTAAAAGGTTTAGGTGGGAATCTGATGACCATGCAAAGTAGCACCTTCGCATTTTGTCTGTCGATGTTTTTCATGGGTCTTTTACAGGTCGGGTGTTCAAAGACGAATAGTCCTCCTTGCCAATGTGTGACTGATTTTCCGCTACCTCAACCCCAAAAAATCGTTCGCGAGGGATCCGGATCTACCCCAGTTACGTTTTCTTTGGAGATTGATTTATCCACAGGTTCTGCGGATTACCAAAGAAAAAACAAGATTGATGATCTCGATTCCTGCAGCGGGAATTTGGTGATTGGTGATGGGATTGAAGCATGGCGAGAAGCATCTACGATTGCTGCTTGTACAAGAGTCTTGGATGAACCGGTATCAGATGGAATTCTTGACACAATGACTCTCTACTACCCAGCTTCGACAGTACTGCCGACTGGTATTGAAACCACGTCGAGCGGTGAATGGACTACAGTCGAACTCCTTGAAGGTTTTAGCAACTCCGTGCAAGGAAAGCAGCAGTTTGACTGCAGTGGCCAGTTTGCAATTGATGCATTGATCAAGCAACAATTCGAATGCTTACAGGTTAACTGATACGGTCGCGGACCTCCGTAGTACATCTGTACCGCTGCGATACTGCCTGGAGACAGGACCCCTGGATTTACCCAAACAGGATTGCAATAGTTCATGACAGAACTATCGTCAAAATCGCCGACACTTATCTGTGTCATTAGTCTCTTGCGGTGTATCGGTGCATGTCTTGGGACGTTCTGGACGATTCCGTTCATGTGAAAAGACGAGCGCATTTCCAAACTCGTGAACAGCAATACTTTTTATGCAACTTTCTAAGCGGTCTTTGCAGGAAGGACTCCATGCGTTGAAAGTATTGTTCAGAACTATTCCATACTTCCAGCTATCTTATGTCTCCCGAACCATAGGGCTGTCTGCAACTAAAGTTTATAAATGGATTTCGTAGGAACGAAGCGCAAAATGGCGATTCACTTCACTGTTAAGCCTCAATTGATTGAAGCCTCGGAAATGAAAAAGCCCGCTTTGAAAAAGCGGGCTTTTTGCTTTGGTGGAGGTGGCGGGAATTGAATTCTATAGCCTATTTCGATTAACTCGCTGCTTTTCATGCTTTTTATTCAAAGAAACAGCCAGTTCCATCTCAAGTCTCTTTATCCACTTTGTCCCTCTTTACTCCACTTATCTCTGCACGATGTTGATTATTTGTTGAGGGAAAAACATTCAAAGCATAGGCATTCTTCTAACTCAACAAATGCAAAAAGTTGCCTTGTAGACTGCCAAATACGGTCGGTGAACTTTGATTTCGCCTCGACATTTTGCCTACCGAATCGATCTCACTAAAAATAAACTTTTGCATTTTTAGAGCCACTGCATAAGGTAGTCATCAAGTGAATGGCTTTTAGTTGGAGACCGGAGCGCGAACTCCGACCTCCCAGATAAACGGAGCCTGGCAATTACTACAAAGCGCGACCCCGCTGATCCGTTACTTCGGATCTTAGGTGACTTGCGTCCGCTTTTCAACTGCCGGAAGCTCCCTCAAGGATTGAGGGAATCATGTCATCTCTGCATTGTAAGTTTCCACCGAATCACAGAGTCTTTCAGGGCGGGCGCTATCTCAGGGCCTTCGACCATCTCGCGGACATCGACCATTTCGAGCACAGCATCCTAACCTTTCTCGGTTCCCTTATGCCCTTTGATAAAGGGTTTGTGGACCTGCCGGCCTTTCCTTCCATTGCGACCATATCCCGGTCGACCAAGATCAGCGAATCGACGGTCAGGACAAGGGTGAGAGGCCTTGAGAAAAAGGGCTACCTTAAGATCAAGACAGTGAGGTTTATAAACCAACAGGGAAAGTTCCAACAGGGGAGCAACGACTATTTTCTATCGAACTTAGCCTTTGAGACCCTGGAAGATGTGCTGGAAAGCCGTGAGTATATTTCGAGCATTCGCCAGCGGGCGGTTGGCGATAATTCCCCAGAGCAGTTTTGCCCCAGCGCCCTGGCAAGCCCCTCCCCCTCAAGCGGTGGTGGGGACTCCCCCTTGGTCCATACCCGGGCCCCGCTCGAGCTGGTGCCTAAATCCTCCCTTAACTCCCAAACGGAAAGCCTAAGAGTACCCGATTCTTCTTCCCATTCGGCCATTTTTACTAGGCGCGCTGAAGTGGATCGAATCGTCGCGGCTTGGGAAGAAGTGGTGGGGCTTTCTGTCTCCAAAGGTGAGCGGGATCGATTTCAGGCGGAATACCTACGGTCGCGTGCGGGCGAGATCCATTTCATGGAGCGCATCGCAGTCCTTGTATCTGACGCTTACTTGCTATCGCGTGCCAAAAGCGTGAACTTCCTTTTCAAGGGCTTTGATTTTGCCGTCAAGAACCGAAACGAGATAAAGCAGGCCGCAGGCAAGGCACTCACCGATGCAAGGTCTGCTGGTGACTTGGAGGCCATTGTAAAGCAGCTCCCAGGACTGCTCGCTGCCAAATCTCGAAACTTCGCCGAACCTAGCGATGCAGTCGTCTGCCAACTTTTCCAGACTTCTGTCGGAGTAGCCCGAAAACGGCTCGACCTTCCCTTGGAGCGACCCTTGCCAAAAAACGAAGGCGAACTCATCGCAGAGATTCAGCGGGCGATGAAATCAGAAATTCCTGAACAGTCCAAAGAAAGACTCGGCACAATCTTGCAGATGATCCGCAGCTGCAACTTCTCGATGTGTCTGAACCTTTACGCCAAATATCAAAAGGTCGAGGAGGTAACTCAATGACCAGCACCGAGAAGAAATACAAGAACCGCGAATACTACGAGTCCAATCGCGAAGTGATCAAAAACCGGGCTCGGGAACGGTATCATATGCAGAAAAGGCTAGAGGAGAAAGCATCTGCAGCGCCTGCACTTACGGAGGCATTGACTCTGGTGCCTGAAGCTCTGGCCATAGCGGAACCCCAAGCTCTAAAGCTTTGCCCTGGTCAGTCTTGGAATCCACGTCATGGCTTCGATCAGACCCGGGACCTATACCAGCAATATGAGGTCAAAATCGTCACCCAGAACATTGCGGTCACAAACATAGCGTCGTCAGCTGAAACGGTCCCTGAACATCATTCGCGGCTAGCTGAAGAAATTCCCCGGTACTCTCAGTCTGCTGAGGTAATGCAAAATGACACTGAATCTCTGCATGAAGGAGTAAAAAATGAAGCTCCGCACACTGAAAAGCAGGCAATAGGAAATGAATCTTCAGCCTGGTCAAAAGGCTTTCTTCGAATCTTAGCGTCCCCGGCGCTCTTTTTTCAGGTGCTTTTCATCACGGGCATTACCTCCATCCTCACCGCGATGCAGATCGGCTTCTATCGCGCTCATGATATCTTCCCGGGTCTAGCTGTGCCGTTGGCCGTAGCTTGCGAGTTATCCCTTCTTTATCTGGTTTCGATCAGGTGCAGCGGCCTATCGAATGGAATTCGGGTCGGGCTCTACGCGCTGATGTTTGGCTACATCGTTTCCTCCCTGTCGTTTGACGTCTTTTTCCAATCAAGAAACCAGATGAGGGCATCGACTCAGTCAGGGCCTGCAGCCACCGAGGCGCGATCTGAGTTGCACGAAGATCTGAAAAAGGCCGAAGCAGCCCTAGAGACGGCGGCCAAGGGGCGATCCTGGAAAAACATGGCTCTTTTTGGTGAGCAGGTGTCTAGCATCCAAAAGCGGCTCTCCGAGGTTCACGAAACCAAGGAGTTTGGAGTCACCGATAGCGAAGCAATGATTGCTGGGGCGGTGCTGCTCGTCGTGCTCCGCGCGCTTCTGATGGGGGTGAATTCGATGGCGATGTGTGGGTTGAGAAATGCTGTTGAAATTAATGCCGAGCCTCGACGATGGAAAGCTGGTTCGTTAACGTCAAAATATCCTTGACAGATTTTTCCATCATCGAAATTTGCCTCAAGCGCAATGAACTTTTGCTCTCAGTGTCATGCACCACGGTAGACAACGTTTCAGCAAAGGCATCGATGATGAAGAAGTTTGGCATTTACCTCGTGATTGGTGGTATCGGTTCAGGCATTTTGAGTTTTTTTGGCTATAATTTCAAACTCTTAATGTGGGTCAACTTTTGGGGCGATACCACGGCATGGCTAATTAGAGTTGCGATCGTCCTGGTTGGTGGGCTCTTGGTCGCTATCGGAAGTAAGTCGCCAGTGGCGAACGCAAACCTCAAGGCCTAAGCCTTTAGGTTAACTGACATAGCGGCGCTCCCATATGGGTGGGGCGACTGGGGAGATCGATCTTCGTCTTAAAGGTTAAAAAATTTGGAGTTTCACAGCCACAATCACCTCGCAACTCCAATCAAATTTCCGCTGACGCCGAAGAAAATGGGCCACCAATTCTAGAGGCTCAATCACATTTTTTCATTTATGCCAGGGTTTTAGCAATTGTAAGGAATTCTCCTATACAAGTGTCGGACTAACATACCAAAGAAAAGGACAAAATGAATGCGTCTAAATGGGTATCAGATTCTGGCCCTCTCGCGAGTCTGAGTACGAAAAGATCGCTCAAACGATCAACTGTGAAGCAAAAGGCGTGGACTTTTCAAAAAGACGACTGTAGATAACTTGACGCGCTATGGGAATTGGTTAGTTGAAAAATCGGGTCGGCAGCGTACCCAGGTTTCGGTGAAATTTTCAAGGTCCGTTCCCCATAACTTGGGGATTGGCCGTCGAGCCCGAAAAAGGGTGCGAAATGGCTAGCTGTCGGTTTGATCGGAAAAAGATCCCAAAGAGGACTACTAAATTATCGAATACGACTATTTTTGAGTCTTCGTGGTCGGAAATGAAGGCTGTTCAGAGCTTGGCACAGGCTGTGCTTACAGGCTGTCAACCAAGTTCGCTGAGACGTGTAGCCCTTTCATCTGGAGCTTTGGCATCATGTTCAAGTCTTTCATAGCCTTCGTTACCATTGCCGCCCTTGTCGCTGGCACATCAGTCTATGCTCAGCAACCGGATTCCACACCAGGGGCACCAGCAGTAAAACAGGCTCCACGACCAGAAACCAAGTCTGAGAAGATTGAAGTCACCGGCTCACGAATCAAGCGCATCGAAGCCGAAGGGGCGATTCCTGTCCAGATTATTGATCGCGCACAGATTGAAAAATCAGGATTCTCCACTCTATCGGACATAATCCGTGAGATTCCCGCCTCAAGCTTCGGCTCAATTCGGGAGCAGTCTAATCGTGGTTCTCCTGGCTTTGCTGGTGTCAACCTTCGTGGCCTTGGTGGCAAATACACTCTTGTTCTCCTTGACGGTCGGCGCCTAGCTTCTGATCCCATCTTCGATGCGGTCGATATTGGCGAATTTCCGACTGCCATGATCGAGAGAATCGATATTTTGAAGGGTGGTGCGTCGGCAATCTATGGTTCTGATGCCGTCGGTGGAGTCGTCAACATTATCACACGCAAGGATTTTTCTGGAGTCACTGCAACTACTTCCGTAAGCCAACCTTCAGAAAAAGGTGGAGGGGAACGCAAGGTAGATGCTGTTGGAGGAGGTAGTCTTGGTCCAGTTCGTGTAATCGTTGCCGCAACTTTTCGTGACAAAGACGAAATATATGCCAAAGACCGCGAATTCATAGGTCAGGGGTGGTCAACGACGGGCAGTCCGGGGACCTTTGCGCCCATCACAATGGCCCTGAAAGACGGCAAAGAGACTTGGAACACGAAAACCAAATTCAGAGCAGATCCACGGTGCCAAAACACCGCGCTTACTCGTCTGAATAATATCGCTGGCGATGAATACTGTGAATACAATTACGAAACTGTTCGCACTATCTCGCCCTCTCTTCAACAAAAGGGCGTTCTGATAAAAGGCGACCTAGAAGTAAATGATCGGCTCGCTGTGTATGCACTTTTAAAAGGTACTCAGCGCGTGGCAAGAGACTTGGTTGCTCCCCTTCCGGCTAATAATGTCGACGTAAAAAATAAGACAGCCGTACTGGCCATCAAGAATGCATTGGGTACAGCTGGCTCGGACATAGATCCCGAAGCTGGAGATGGCGTTCGGATCAACTATCGGACGACAGAGTTGGGTTTGAGGGATACCCTCTCAACTGAGCGAAACACAACGGGAGTCCTTGGTTTTAAGGGTAATTTGTACGATAGCTGGGATTGGGATTTCTCCTATAGCGCCAGTCAAGTAAAGAGACAAGAAAAGGGCCAAGGTGGATTTTGGAATCAAGTTGTGCTCCTAGATCTCATAAAGCAAGGACGATTCAACCCATTCGATCCAAACGAAAATGGTAATGCCTTGACAGAAGCAAGCGCTGTCCCAACCAAAAATCAGCGTTCAGAAATGCAACAAGCTACTTTTGTCATCAACGGAGACGCCACAACATTGCCTAACGGCCCGTTGTCGATTGCTCTTGGAGCGTCTGTGGTTAAAGAAAACTATAAGACCGACGCAGATGAACTAACGCTTGCTAAAAAGATTCCCGGATCTTCTTCGCAAAAAGGTGGTGGTGAACGCAGCAATCAGGCAGTCTTTGCAGAAGCTTCAGCGCCAATAACCAATTCATGGGACGTGGGTCTAGCGGCGAGAGTCGACAATTACGCTAAGTACGGAACCGGTTTCAGTCCTCGTCTTTCTTCAAGCTACAAATTCAGCGACTGGCTGCTTCGGGGTTCAGCTGGTACCGGATTTAGAGCTCCGACTCTTCAGGAAGAAAGAGTCACAGAAAACTCCGCGTATCCGAGTTTTGTAGATAATAAGCGCTGTCAAGATGCGCGCGCTACTGGCAACCAGAGCGATATCCTAAGCCTTTGCAAAGAATCTCAGTACCCTAACGTTGTCACTGCTCCTGATAGTCTCGAAACAGAAAAAATGGTTATGGCAAACCTAGGCGCTATTTACTCACCTAGCACCAAATTCAATGTTGGCTTGGATACTTGGTACATTCGTATCAAAGATAGAATAGGCGTCCCTGACTTGAGCCTATTGACCTCTGCTGAAGCCAAAGGTGATAAGAGCTACGAAAAATATGGCATCACAGTTCTACGTGATTCATCAGGTCGATTGACAAGAATAACTTCTCCTGCCGCCAACCTTGCAAAACAGGAATTGGCTGGAATTGATCTGGACGCAGGCGCGACGATTGGTAACGCTAAGGATCTTCAGCTTGGTTGGAATCTTGATAGTTCCTATCAGCTCTTCAACAAGGAAGCTGCCTTTGAAGGTCAAGCTTTGCAAAACAGAATTGGCGAAGCTGACCGTCCACAATGGCGAGCCAACAATACCATTTCGCTTGTAGGGTTTACCGATCATCGATTGAGTGTCACAGCTCGCACGACTAGTTCGATGAAAAAGGTGAATCCCGATCTAGGAAAGCTTCCAGTTTATACCGAGTATGATTCGCAGTATCGCATGGATAATTTTTTCAAAGGAAACTTTGCGGTCGGTATGCTTAACCTATCCAATGCCAAACCGCCGAAAGACGAATCCAACAATCCGACTCTCAACTATGATATTTACAGTTACGCGGGACGGACATATTACGCGAGTCTTAGTCAAGGATTTTAACGGTAAGTTTGCTCACTACACGCGACCTGTCTGGGCCAACAGAAATCTCATGAACTAGAAGAATTGGCGAGAGTCGCCACTTCTATGGAGGCCAAAGATCTGATGTTTAGGCTCTACAAAGTCTTTAGAGAAATTTCAATGATGTCAGACAAATTTGAGGCATCCAGCCAGAGCTGGAAACTAATCGGGAGATATTGGAGCTGGAATGAATATGTCAAAACCATCATTCGGGTCACAACTATACTCACCTCATTGATGTTCTGCTTATTCTCTGCATCCAACGCATTGCGTGCTGAGTCGAAGTCTATCGATCGCAAACTGACT
>JBGSTF010000088.1:0-25371 GCA_041736645.1 Oligoflexus sp.
GCTCCAGCTTCTTGCATATGATAGCCGCTGATGCTGATGCTATTGAAACGCGGCATGAAATGCGCGGTGTGTTCAATGATGTCACCTACGATACGCATAGATGGTTCAGGAGGATAAATATAGGTATTCCGAACCATATACTCTTTGAGTACATCATTCTGAATCGTTCCAGACAGGAGTTCTTGCTTCACCCCTTGCTCTTCTGCTGCCACGATATAAGCAGCTAGGATGGGAATCACGGCGCCGTTCATCGTCATCGAGACGCTCATTTTGTCCAAAGGAATCTGATCGAAAAGAATTTTCATATCTTCGACTGAATCGATGGCAACTCCAGCCTTACCGACATCGCCCGTGACGCGGGGATGATCGGAATCGTAACCTCTATGAGTGGCCAAATCGAAGGCAATGGACAACCCCATCTGACCCGCCGCAAGGTTCTGTCGATAGAATCGATTGGAATCTTCTGCCGTCGAAAACCCAGCATACTGGCGAATGGTCCAGGGCTTGACCGTGTACATTGTGGCTCGTGGGCCGCGGGTATAAGGTGGAAAACCAGGAAGGGTATCCTGAAATTCAATATTTTCAAGATCGGCAGCGGTATAGATCGCTTTAATCGGCAAGCCCTCAGGCGTTTGCCTCGTAAGCTTCTCCAAAGGCTCGGTACCCAGATCTTTTCGAGCTATGTTTTCCCAGGATGAAAGGTCCTTGCTTCCGCTTTTATAGGATGAGCCCATGTTTCAGTCCTCTTGTTTGACCTGCTGGGTGAGTGAAAGCATTGTCCGGCTGGCGTGGAGGCAAAAACCTTGGACGCAAGATCGGGCTACCCGCTCTTCTCCCCGCCAGCAGCAACATTCGGAGCCAAGGAGAATGGACCTTTCCAGGAATCAGGGCAGCGTGTGGATTCTAGAAAAATAGACAAGGACTGACCAGAGCTTTCAGCGGTTTTGCGCTCAGACTGGAAGGATTTGTTTTTTCAGCTTACATGGATGATGCAAAATGCTCTCAGATTTTCCCAGGCCCGAACTGAGCAAAGATTCCGAGGTTACGCGGCGAGACCTTCTGATCAAAGAATTGGAGCAATCTGACTGTTCGTCCTTGCTCCATAAGCAAGAGCACGCGATCGAGCAGTATCAGCAGCTCCAGTGGACGAGCAAACACATTGCGCAGCACATTGACCAAGAAGAATTCCCGCATGGCCTTCTGCACAGATTGATCTTGGACAAAATCCTCAGCACGGGAGCGCGAAAAATGATCCGCAAAGCCAAGAGCATGAAAACGATTCTCAGCATAGTCCGCAAAGTTCAAATCGTAGGCAGACTTGGGTGCATCGCCGACAGTGATAAAGCCATCCGTCAAGCCCTCTGCCTGTAGAAAAAGGTGCAGAGCCAAGCGAAAGGAATTCACCGTTTCTTGGGTCGCCAATTCGGGAAGACTGCGCATTCGACCCCGAGTCGCCAAAAATAGGGCATAGCTCGTCCAAGCGAGCGGATGTCCCTTTGCAAAACGGCTGACCTGGCAATCACGTTCGGCTTGCATCCGATCATAGCAGCAGCCAAAGTTCAAAAGACACTGACTGCTTTGACTTTTGTAAATATGAGCCAGGGCTAATGGCCCGCAGGTATGCAATCCCAGACTCAGGCAAGAGCCTTCAAAAAACCGGTCGATATCCGGCTGCGGGTGATGCTGCACTTCACCCGAGACAAAGCGTAAACCCTTCAGTCCCTCCTGCATCCTTTGCTTGACCAGTAAGCTACGACCCAAAGTCTGTAAAGCCTCATCTCGATCGATGCTCACCATAGGCAGGGATAATTCAGAAACGATAGACCGTGCCAGATGTCCAGCACCACCGCCGATATCAACAGCTCGTTGCAGATCGTGATCCTTGATGAGGTCCCGAATAAAAGGCAAAATTGCTGCGATTTCCTGCTGTTTTTTTTCGGTCATACGCAGACAACGCTCTGCCGGCAGAGCTTCGGGCGCTGATCCTTCTTCAAGCTGCAAAAGGCTCTGCAAAGTGGCGAGCAAGCTCTGCAGAGAGGGTGGCAGCAAGCTTTTGACCTGCGCATCCCCGAAGCTACCAGCACTGGCGAGACAGACATCAATCGCATGCAAGGCATCGAGTGGAAGTTCGCGCAGCGACTCTAGCCATTCTGTTGGCAACACATCGCGACAAACGGGCCAATCTTGAATGACCGATTGATTCCAACAGAGTGTGAAAGGCTGAAGCGCTTCCACCAAAGCTTGGTAGCGGACTTGAGTTTTGAGTGGATCGAGCGACAAGGTACCTCCTGACGCTCTTTGGATTAGCAGGCTGATGACTGAACTGCAATACGAGAGATCCGGGCTCAAAAATAGCTTTATTGACATACTAGGACTCGCCTTCACAATACCGAAAGTCCTCGCTCATAAGCCCTTCAGACGCATAATAAAAAACTTGAGACTCCCCTATTTAGTACTGGCCAGCCAGTCAATAATCGGTTAGAACTGAAAACAGGTTACGCACGGGTACCGTAGTCAAGCCCGCTAAGTTTGACAAAGCTAAGATCGGTTTCAACTCCAGGCTGATAAGAAGACAGGCGAGAGAGGTCATCATAATGTGATGGGGATCCGCGGAAGCTCGGCTACCGCGGATTTTTTTTGTCCAAACTTGGCCTTCTAAGCTGATTTCGCCGATTTGGCTAGCAGGAGTCGTTCGATTGTACGGGGAATTTTTTCGAGCGAGCAAACGGTATCCGCCGCTTGCAAGCGAATGGCTTCCCGTGGCATCCCAAAAACAGCCGAAGAAGCTTCGTCCTGCGCTATGGTTTGAGCACCATTGTCCTTCAGTAGTTTCAGTCCCTTGGCACCATCGTTGCCCATCCCGGTGAGGATCACACCCACAATATGCGGAGCGAGACCCGCTTGAGCTGCGGATTCAAACAGCACATCAACTGATGGCCTGTGGCGATTGACCGGTGGAGTTTCAGACAATCTAACCTTAAGCCCGCGCGGTCCATCCATTTCCACAAGCATGTGTTTCCCCCCAGGGGCTATCAACACCTGATCCTGCAAAACAGGATCACCGTCTTCTGCTTCTTTCACATGAAAAGGACAAATTTGATCGAGTCTCGTGGCAAAAGCTTTCGAAAACACCGCCGGAATATGCTGAACGATCAAAATCGGTGGTATGGATTCTGGAAGCTGAGTAAGAATTTCCGTTAACGCTTGCACCCCACCCGTGGAGGCACCCATCAGAAGCAAAGGCTTTTGATATTTATAGATTCCCGGCTTCAATTGAGTGACCTGTCGGCGCACAGGGAGACTGCGGTGTTGACCACGTCGGACTTTTGTCGAAGCTGCAGCAATCACCCGTTCCACAAGGCCGGCATCACCACTCTTCAGTGATTCAAAGGTCGGCTTTTCCATATAGTCAACGGCCCCCAGTTCCAGGGCTCTGAGAACTTCTGGTCCCTCTTCCATAGTAACAGCGCTGATAATCAAAGCAGGGATATTGGAATCGTGTAGAATTTTCTCTAAAACTTCACAGCCGCTCATATGGGGCATCTTTAAATCCAGGGTGATGACATCTGGCTTGTGCAGAGCAATGGCTTTGGCCAATTCTCTGGGATCTCCAACCTGGCCTACAACATTGAGCTGACTGCTTTTGGCCATACATGAGCTCAGGAGCTGGCGCATCGTGGATGAATCATCGACGATCAGCACCTTTTTTCGTGTCAATTCACGTTGGATGACAGGTTTAGCTTCCTTTGCTTGTGCCACCTTCAACTTCGAGCCTTGCAACTTTGAATAGACGGATTGGCCATTGGTTCGCCAAGATTGAGCTTGCGGGCCCAAGGATTCAGAATGCCCTAAAACCAGAATGCCCTCAGGTTTTAAGACTTTATCGAAATTTTGGCAGATTTGATCAATGACGTCTGGTTGAAAATAAATGAACACATTGCGACAGAAAATTAAATCAAATGATCCGTAACGCTCAAAATGACCATCGACCAGATTGATCCTTTGGAATTGAATTGCCCTTTTCACTTCATTGCGTATCTTAAACCAGTCAGCAACTTCACCCTTGCCTTTGGCAATGCTCTGGGTCTGATAGTCGTTTGGAATTTCCACCAAACGCCTTGATGAATAGACTCCATTGGCAGCGTGGGCAAGCACAGTCGTATCAATGTCCGAAGCAAGGATTTCAAATCGACTTGATTCTTTGAAAAATCGGAGCAGTACCATAGCCAATGTGTAGGGCTCTTCCCCGGTAGAACATGCCGCCGACCATACTCGCAATCGAGACGTCTTGGAAGGATTCTTTTCCAACCAAGCGGGCAGAAATTTTTCAATGAGGATCTTAAAATGACCCTGCTCTCTAAAAAACTCGGTCTTGTTGGTCGTAATCTGATTGATAAAATCTTGCCATTCCTCATGATGGACGGGCAATTGAACCAGGAAATTTCGATAGTCCTGCAGAGTCTTAAAACCATGCTTATCCAGCAAGGGCAAAAGGCGAGAGCGTACTAAGTCCTTTTTCGTGGAAGCAAGATGAATTCCCGTTCGATTCAGCACTTGTCCACGAAAGTACTCAAAATCTTGGTCGGTAATGTCAATAACGCCTCTCATCATATCCAAAGCATCTTTCTAGGCTGCATCATCAAAGCCTGCATGATCTGAGCTGGGAGTATGAGACGAATGCTGGGCCTTGGGTCTTCCTCCATGATGAACCGTGTGCGATGGATGCCTTTTGTGAGGATGCACCGCCACTGGTCTGGCATGGTTTACCTGAGCTGCTAACTGAACATTGCGACTACCATTCAACAGTTGCAGCAGACTACTCACCGAATCTCGCATCGATTCCGCCTGTTGCGAGAGCTGTTCCGAGGACGATGCCGATTGCTGAGCGGCTGAGGCATTTTGTTGAGTCATTTGATCCATCTGGGTCATGGCTTTATTGATTTCTGCTACGCCGCGAGCTTGCTCATCCGAAGCTCCTGCAATGTCGTTGGCCATTTCATTGATTTCAGTAACTTTCTCCACTATTTCATCCAGGACTTCACCGCAACGTCGACCGACTGCGAGACCAATTTCCACTTTCTGCTTGGAGGTGGTGATCATGCGATCGACTCGATCGATACTTTGGCTCAACATTTCGCTGATTTCTTGGGCCGCCTTTCCGCTCATTTGGGCCAAGTTACCGACCTCTTCCGCCACGACTGCGAAACCTTTACCGTGTTCACCTGCTCGTGCGGCTTCGACAGATGCATTGAAGGACAACAGTTGAGTCTTGAAAACGATGTCATCTATAACTTTGGTTTTGCTCTCGATCTGGCTGATGAGCTTCACCACATCAGCAATTTCCCTCGTTGCGGCATCTATCTCACTCATAGCCTTGAGCATGTCAACGATGACTACTTTTCCTGTTTGCGCAGCTTCCTGGCCATCACGAGCCGTGTCGGCGGATCGTTTGGCATTTTCAGCATTTTTTCGCACCATGCTGCTCATCTCTTCGATGGAAGAGGCAGTTTCTTGTATCGCTGAAGCCTGTTCGACGCTACTGGAAGAAAGTTGCTCTGCTGTCGATGAAATCTCTGTCGAAGCAGACGCCACCTCGTCAGCGCCGTGAGCCAATTGCTGCGAAATACGGGTCATAGTTTGGCTAAGCGCAAGTGAAAGAACGTATCCTGTAAGGAGTGAAAACACAATTCCCATTCCAACCAAAATCAAAATTGTGGATTTTCCGCGAGCTGCCGTTGCCTCGGCTAGATTTTCCCAAGCCGTGGCCTCCTTGGACTGAAAATCTTCGAGCTTATCTATCGCCTCTCGATAGGATAGCCTTAATGTTTCGTAATGATCAGCAGCAGCATCTCGCCTCTTCAAGTCTTCCACACTATTCGTTCGCGACAATTCCAAGACTTTTCTAACTTGCTCAATACAACTCTTTATTCTTTCATTTGCAACAGTCCATAATTGCTCTTCGCCACGAACAAAACTGATACTGAGATATTCTTTCCTAGCGGCATCGATCGCAGCTATGGAAGCCTGAAGCTCTTCTTCTGTAGCTTTGAGATCCTGCGCATACAGAGTCTTACCTTCGACATGTGAGACGATACTTTTCAATCGGTGTCCACTTTCAACTATTTTGGACAGAGACACATATTTAGGAAAGTCCACGTCCACAACATGCTCATAGGCCTTCAAAGTCTCGACGAGTTTAAGATAGGACAAACTTCCCACTATGGCTAGAATAAGTGCACTGGAAGAAAAGGCCAGCATCAACTTTGTACGAATTCCGAATCGATTGAACATGAGCTATTCCCTTCACGCTATCTTGATATTCGAATGTGGATGTTTAATGGCCTGCATATCATCAATATTTAAAGCTTTGGATACGTCCAGAATAAGAATAAGACGCTTATCCCGATACACCACTCCTTGGATATATTCGAGGCTTTCGAGACTTTCCATGGGCGGCCTTTCTTTGACTTCGTCATTTTCAATAGGAATAACTCGGTTGACCGAACTCACTGCGACCCCGAAGCAGAAGCTGCCGAAATCCAATATAATGACCGCATTCTTCTTGCCTATTTCTTGAGCGATACCCTTAATCTTAAGCCTTAAATCAATGATCGAAATGACAAGTCCCCTGAGATTCATAATCCCCATGTAGTGCCTGGGCGTATGGGGTATGGGCGTGATATCGGGAATCTCTATCACTTCTTTGACCTTAAGGATCGGCACCGCATATTCTTCCGTCCCAAGGGAAAAGATCAGATGCCTCTCAGCTCCGTTCTTCCTGTCATGCCTTGATGAAGAATCTTCTTTCATGCATACCTCCCCGTGACGATTTCATCAAGATCAAGGATAGGTGCTGCTTTGCCGTCACCTAAAATCGCACTGCCACTGATTCCTCGAATTTTGCCGATATCGGGACCTAGCTTTTTAATGACAACTTGCTGCTGATTGATCACCTGTTCGACCAGAAAAGCATGCTGCTTTTGTCCCACTTCGATGACGATGGCCACCGTCCGCTTAGGATTGGTCTTATAGGGTCGATTGAGAATTTTTCCCAGGTTATAAACAGGAACCGTCTGCCCATGAAGAACAAATACATTATTGCTCTGCCCCATCGCCCAAACATCACTGT
Organism: Oligoflexus sp.; assembly: GCA_041736645.1. Classification (GTDB taxonomy): domain Bacteria; phylum Bdellovibrionota_B; class Oligoflexia; order Oligoflexales; family Oligoflexaceae; genus Oligoflexus. The sequence goes on from JBGSTF010000088.1 coordinate 7,130, forward strand.
CTTTAATTTCGACAATTTCTTTGACCTGAAACATGGGAATTACATATTTTTCAACATCGTTGAGTTTAATCACAATGCCTTCGATAATCGCGAGTGTCATGGGCAGATAGATCCGGAAGGTGGTCCCCTGACCCGGCACGCTGGTGATTTGGATTTCACCTTTCATTTCATTGATATTGGTTTTCACCACATCAAGTCCCACACCCCTTCCAGAAAATTCAGTAATTTCTGATTTGGTAGAAAACCCTGGCTCAAAAATAAGGTGAATCGCCGCTTCATCCGGCATAGCGCTGTCAGCGGCAATGAGGCCTTTTTCTATGGCTTTTTTGCGAATAATGACTGGATCGATGCCCTTGCCATCGTCCCGCACTTCGATCATCAATCGTCCCCCCTGATGCTGGGCGGACAACCATACTTTCGCTTGGGCTGGCTTGCCGGCTTGCAATCGATCGGCTGTCGCTTCAATTCCGTGATCGACGGCATTTCGCACCAGATGAACTAAAGGGTCTGACAGTTTGTCTACCATGGTTTTATCCAGTTCGATGTCTTCTCCAATCAGATGGACAAGCACTTCCTTTTCCAAGGTATTCGACGTGTCACGAACGATACGCTGCATTTTTTGAAACATGGATTTGAGGGGTATCATGCGCAGACGCAGGGTATTATCCTGAATCCTTCGCGTGATCTTGCTCAATTGATCAATCGTCTTTTGGATCAAATCCGATTGGATTTGCAACTTTTGCTGTTTCAAAACAGTCTGCAAAATAACCAATTCGCCTACCTCATTGACAAGGTCATCCACCTTGTTGAGCTTGACACGAATGGAATCCTCACTGGCAGCTTCAACGGCCTTTGGCTTTTCTGCTTTGGCCTTGCCGATCTTAGAAGTTTCATTGACTGGGGCAGTGTCAGCGACTTTGTCCTCGGTGAAGAATTGATTTTCAAGCTTGGGAACAGGAACAGCTCCCTTACCTTGTGAACTCGCTGCTTCGAGTTCGCGGACAATATCTTCATAGGATTTCTTGCCATTGGGATTGGTCTTCAGTAAGACTATCCACTCCTTCAAATGATCATTGCACTTGAGCAAGAGGCTAATCATGCTCCGATTGACCTCTACCTCTTGCTTCTTGACTTTCACCAGCAGCGATTCGAGTGCGTGGGTGAACGACGCTAGGTCCCCATACTCGACGGCCTTCGCACTGCCCTTGAGGCTGTGGGCCAGACGAAAGATCTGATCAATAGTACCCGGATCGTCAGGAGTGGATTCCAAGGATAGGAATGAACGCTCAGTCCCTTCAAGAAGGTCTGTGGCTTCGTCAAGAAAGAGCTGCCGCAAATTACCGAGTTCATCCATCCAATAAGCCTCGAATCAAGGGACTAGGACACGTCTATCCATCGAACATTACGAAAGAAAGATGAATTACCTTCCAGTAAGAATGATTCAGAAATCTCTGTAACTATAAGTTGTTATTGATATTTTTATGATCTGTGACGATACGATTCCAGGCTCCCATTAAATCTCATGCCGAGTTGCTGGAGATGGGATCGAAACTGCCCATTTAAGCTCCGGACTTGAATGCCGATCAGAAACCCGAACAGCTGAATTTCGGGTTCTATGGATGAAAGGTGCCGCCATTGAATGTTTCGGGTTCTGAGCAAGCAAGCACCCCGAAGCCGGTAATCACCGTGGCTTTGGCGGCGACTTCGCGCCTCGTTCGAACATTGGTGAGTCAATCTCTTCAAAAACTTCAGATCAGTTTTATCAGCATTGACAAAGCTGCTGATGTCTTTTCCCGAGTCCGGAGCGAGCAGCCAAAAATCCTACTCATGCAGCTGGATACCGGCGGCATTGATATTGTGCAGACCAATCGTCTCCTCCGGAGTTTGCCAGAAACGCGCAACACCTATATCGTTGCACTTTCTACCAACGCCGAAGCAGAGGAAGAAGCCCTTAATGCAGGCGCCGATGGCTTCCTTCTGTTTCCATTTGATGAAAAAAGATTGTCCGAAATCCTCGAAGCGAGCCGAATTCGCCGCAAAAGAATTCTCCTGATCGATGATTCCAAAGTGATTCATGAGTATATTACCGGAATACTTAAGAATGAGCCTTACGATCTACTCCACGCCTTCTCAGGTCAGGCGGGATTGGACATGATCACATCCTCAGCCCCAGACCTCATTATTACTGACGTCGAAATGCCTGGAATGACTGGCTATCAGGTGTGTTCCTGGGTCAAGAATCATGAGGCCTATTCAAGGCTTCCGGTCATCATCTCCTCGACCCTGGGACAAGGCTTTGAGATTGACAAAGGTTTCGATGCGGGGGCCGATGATTACTTGGTCAAACCTGTCGATGCAGACGAGCTCATCAACAAATTGCGCAGCGTTCTGTTCAATGAACTGAAAAAATTGCGCGAACACATTGTCGTGATCGATGATAGCAAGGTGATGCTAAGTCTCCTCTGCAATGCCCTGGAAAGTCAGGGCTTTCGAGTCAGCACCGCCATGCGGGGTGATGAAGGTTTGCGCCTGAGCAAATCGCTGAAACCTGCTCTGGTGGTGACGGACTGTGAAATGCCGGGCATGAATGGTCGGGAAGTGGCAAGGGAGCTGAGGCGGGTCGTCGAGTTCAAACATTTACCCATTATTATGCTGACAGCTCGCGAAGAGAAAGTTGAAAAGGCCAAAGCTCGGAAGGCCGGAGTCTCCGAATTCGTTGCCAAGCCTTTCACCGCTGACAAGATGCTGGCCTTGGTGGAGCGACTGATTGCAGAAGCCAGGATGAATCGCGAGCGAGAGGCCATGATGTCCTATATGTCTGATGCTGCCATTCAACAGGCCAGTGATCGGGCTCACCAAGGATCAAGTCAAGCCATGACCGCATACAGGGATCATGCAGCGATTCTCTTTTCCGATGTCTGCGGCTTTACCACTATGAGCGAAAAACGGAGTCCCGAGGACACCATTATGCTCCTCAACTCATACTTTGACGATATGGTTGGCATTATTAAAAGCAACAGTGGAACGATAGATAAGTTTATCGGTGATGCGATCATGGCCGTTTTTTACGGCAAGAGTCCAGAGGAAAACGCTTACAATGCCGCTAAATCAGGCTGGCAAATGATCGAACGTCTCAAAGCCATCAACGCCGAAAAATCCAAGATTGATGATCACGTGCATATTCGGGTTGGAATCAACTCCGGCGAGGTCATTTTCGGAGATTTGGGGAGCCGAATTTCCAGACGTGACTTTACCGTTATAGGCGATAACGTGAACACGGCCCAGCGCATCGAGAGCCTGGCACCCAAGGATCACGTGCTTATCAGTGATTCCACCTATGTATTGATGAAAGATAGGGTGGAAATAGAAAAGTCTGAAAATCTCAAACTCAAAGGCAAAGAGACAAAAATCTTGTGTCACGTCCTCAAGAAGATTACCCCCATCAGCACGCCTTCAGCTGCTTGATTGCTTCAAATGCAGCGCTTAGCGCCCACCTGTCGGCGAGCATGACAGATTTGCCACCTTTCTTTCGCCATTCATACCCACAGTTCCAAGTCTTTTAAGATACTTATAGAAACTGACGATAAGGCACTAAAATTGCACATTCGAAGCATATTTTTGACTTTTGGAGGATGCTGGACATGCGGATGTTCATAGCGAGTGGAGCTTTCCTTCTTCTTTTGAATCAGAGCTGTCAGAAGGAAAAAATGAACGATGAGAGCCAGGACTCAGCAGCTGCCGAAGCAGTTGAGCAAGCGCCGGTCGCTCCGTCCGCTGATAACACCAGCAAGACCAAGAAGCCTGCTCCTGCACCTAAACTACCTGTCGTCACCTGCGACTCGCTCGACATTCCAAGCTATGAATTTTGGATTAAGGATCTTGCCGATTTGCGTTGCACTAGCTGTCACAACGAAACATTCGCCTGGAATGGTGTGGTTCTGACCAACTACGAAGGATTCAAAACTTACACTGACAAGGTTAAATATCGCATAGCAAACAATCTTCTTACCAAACCTTTGGATCCTATTGAGCAGGGAATTTTTCTCAAATGGATCGACAATAAAATGCCAAATCTCGAGACTGATTGCGCAAACCTAGCAAAACCTGCAAACCCTTGAAGCTTCGGCATTTCACTCAAGATGATCGTCCGCTTTGTTCACAACAAACATTTATTTCGGGCCTTGAAAGCTTTTCAAGGCTGATCAGCGCCTTTCCATCGGCTCCCCCTATCCACTTTTCTACATAAATATCAGAACTTTAAAACAAGCCTCGCCGCCGCATTCTATCGACGGCAAAAGCTGCCAGTCAAAGCTTACTAAATTTAGACTATCATCGAAATTTAGTATATGAAGCCTGCTGTTCGCTTCAACCTTTAGCAAAGAGTCAGGGGGGTTTTCATGTCGTTGCCAACGTACGTTTGGGTTAAATGGCCAATTGTCGCCAAAAGTTTGGGAGCCCTTGGCGTTCTCATAGCAGTGCTCATGTTGGCTCAATCTCGAGAGAGATTGTTGAAAAACAATATGTTCGAGACCAATGAAGTCTACGATGCCTCCGTTTCCTGTGATGCTCGCTCCCACATGGCGAGAACGGAAAATGGTACCTGCAATAATCTCGAAATTCCCCAGATGGGCGCTGCCGGCCTTCGATTTGGACGCAATGTAAATCCTTCGGAAACTTTTGCTGAATCCGAAGAACAAATTCTCACGCCCAATCCTCGCGTGATCAGTCGCGAATTAATGAGTCGTGAATCATTTAAGCCAGCTACCAGTCTCAACTTTATTGCTGCTGCTTGGATTCAATTCATGGTCCATGATTGGGTCAGCCATGGCCCCAATTCCGACGAAAACCCGATCCGAGTTCCTCTGGCAGAAGACGATCCCTTTGGTAGTGAAGAGCTACTCGTAAAGCGTAGCCAAGCCGATCTCACGCAACGGGATCCTAGCCGACCTGCGACATTTCGCAATGCCGTCACCCATTGGTGGGATGGTTCGCAGATCTATGGCAGCGATAAAAGCAGCAGTGACAGTCTCCGCAGCTTTGTCGACGGCAAGTTGCAACTGTCGAGCGATCGATATTTGCCGCAACAGTGGAATGGCATTCCCAAGACCGGCTTCAACGACAATTGGTGGCTCGGTCTGAGCCTTCTGCATCATATCTTTGCCAACGAGCACAATGCTATTGCTGCTCACCTCAAATCTCGGCATCCCGAGATGAATGATCAGCAACTCTTTGATAAGGCTCGCCTGATCAATGCGGCTCTCATGGCGAAGATTCAGACCTGAAGTTTACACCCAGGAGGGGCTTGACTGGATTGAATCGACCAGCATGGTCACTCTCTTGAAACGTCATGTACCGGAATTGACTTCAGCTCTGAAAGGCTCTACAAATGCCTTCAAACCATGGAAGAAAATCGGAAGCCTCTGACGCTTTAACTGCATCAAGAAGTGAAGGCGTTAGCCAATCTTTTGGCTGAACGCCTGCTTTTAAGAGGCTTTTTTGTCGAGCAAATGCTTTGAACGCGAAACGGTGACACTGAAGCGACTGCCTCGACCTTTTTCACTGTCGATTCGAAGCTCTGCTCCGACCTGCCTCACAGCCTGGATAATGCCCGTCAGTCCAATTCCCCGACCGGACTCCAAAGAGACCTCGGCTTGCGAGCTATGTCCATCTTTACTCGCGTATTCTATGAGAGTCAGCCACGGAAGCTGCTGCAATTCACTCTTTTCTGCAGTCTTTACGCTCTTAAGAGCCAAGGCCTCCCAATAGGACCGATCGAAGCCTTGCCCATCATCGGAACAGACCACTGTTAAACTCTCGAGGGATTCTGAAAACTCCACTTTGATCAAACCCTGCTTGGGTTTTCCAAGCATCGGTCGATCGGCTTCGATGCCGTGGACTATAGCATTGCGGATGATATGGATCAGGTAGCCCACAATTTTTTCTTCCTGCTCAGAACAAATGCGAACGTCACCACCGATCAGTTCAAAGTCAACCGATCTGTGTAATTTGTGAGCCAGCGTCCGGCAATTTTCCAGCATCGGATGCATCTGGGTATGAACGGGAAGTGAAGTGACATGCTGAATCCAGGAGTCGACCTTTAGTAAAACATTATCATGGGATGACACTGCTATCAAGGCACGCAAATCATCGAACAGTTTAGGTGTCACGCGAGCTTCCAGAGCATTGTTTGCCCAAGGAGTCTTGAGGATCGATTCATACTTGCTTAGAAAGTTGTGAAAGAGTTGCTCGATAGATTCTATGTCCTTGGTCTTGAGCTGACTGATTTCTTCCAAGCTGTGGATGTGGTTGGCGACCTTATTCAAGCCGAAGACTAGACTATTACCTTTCAAGGTGTGCAAGAGGAATGCTTTCTCCTTCTTGTCCGACGTTACCTTGAGTCGTGCAACAAACTCGAAACTGTGATTGATAAACTGCCGGAACGCTTCCAAATCGCGGAGAATCTTGATAAGGGTCTTGTTGCGTTGCGATTCTCTTTGGCGGCGCTTTAGCTCCGTAATATCCTGTATTGTAAAAAGAATATTGACGATGTGACCATCATTCCCACGCAGCGCCTTGGCTTCTAGTTTCAGCGACCTTTGGCCCAATCGAATGGCTGAAGGGAGCTGATCCAAAGACACTTCTTCAGGCAGCTCGTCATTAAAAATTTGGCCAAAGGCCTGATGCCAAATTTTCCGCAAAGACTCGGACAACTGCAAAAGCTCAGAGATAGCTTTTCCCTCTTGCACCTGTTGGCCAAGGATTTGATGACATGATCGAGAAAATCCTTCCATGATTTTCTCATTGCGATCGACGATCAAAAATCCACTGGCAACGTTGTCAAGAATATTACGAATAGTCTCTGTGCGTTCTGCTACAATCGCTTCGACTTTAACCAAGTGCGCCTGCAATTCTGCGTTCAACTCTTTGATGACTCGATCGGAGTTGGTTCTGATAAAATTGACTCGATCAGCAATGGCCAAAGACATCAAGAGGCCCTCGATCGCGACACCAAAAAAATTGCCATACTGGGTCACAAGAGGCTCGTGATGCACTCCCAAGAGGTTCAGGGCAAGCAGTATATTCGAGACGAGAAACGCCAAGGAGGCAATCATGTAATACTTGGCTGGCCTGTAGCCTTCGAGAACGGCCATGAAGCAAGCAATAAAGACCGAAAGAGCACCCACAAAAACACTGATTGTCACGAGTCTCGACTGAACATTAAAGGCAATGAATGGTAGGAGAGCCAACTCTGAAATGGAAGCTATTAAAATCATTCGAAAGTAAATCTGGGTCCTTGGTAGACTTTTTTTCATGTTAAGGAAAGTCATGGTCACGATTAAATAGAGCGAATTGGACAAAATGCCAAACACGACATAGGCCTCATTCTCAAGCCAAGAACTGTATCGAGACTTGAATAGATAAGGCCACAAGTTCTGCATCGTTATATGAAGAACAATCATGGAAAAGAGAAATAAACTATAGTAGGCGTAGGTTCGACTCCTAAAGGCGACTGCCAAAAAGCTATTGTATAAGAATAGAGAAAAAAGAATTCCAAAAAGACAGCCAATGATCAGGGTATCGAGAAATCGATGGCTCTTAAAAGATTCTGCATCCCAGAGGAAGAGCGAAAGAATATTTGACCCTTTGGATGTTATCCGCAGATAATAGGTATTTTTGCCAGGAAAAACAGTCAAGTAAAAGCTTGGTGCCCGAAAATTTTGCAATTCAAATTCCCGCTTGCTTCGATCCCCTCGTTCTTCTTCCTGAACCTGATTATTCTTGTCTTTTTGGAAAACACTGATCCAATCCGTCAGTGGATATCGGCTTTCTAGGACAAATGACCTCATCTCGGTACCGGAATTATAGAGACTTATTCTTACCCAAAGTTCTCCAGAGAAAAAGGCTGGCCCTGGATAGTCCTTTTTTGAAATCTCGAAATTTGAATCTTCTGCCATAGAGAAGATAGAGTTAGGATCTGCTGGTGCCTGAGTATTCTCCCAAACCGAGACGCGCCGGCCCAAAAATAGTCCGACATCTTTCTGGACTTCTTCCAACATGATGGAAGACGAAGTCGACTCCGCCCAACTGCGCTCTGCAGAGAAGACATAAACAGCCAATAATACTATGCAAAAGCCAAGTCTCATCGAGGTATTTCATTCCTAGGCAAAGGGCTTACAGTCTTCCCTCTCCATCGGCTTAATTTCATTTAAATTGACTACGTTATGCCGGAGATTTGAGCAAAGTTCATCCCAGCCAGACGGCATTGAAGGGGATGGGGCGGCAAATGCAAAAAGACCTGCCATGCATCAAACATGGTTCAGGTCTTTCCGAAATCGGGACTTGGATAGATTATTGCCCAGGTTTAGACGCCAGAGCTTTCTTAAATTTCTTCTGATTCTTGGATTGAGCTTTGCCACTCGGTTTTTTGACTTTGGTAGCCTTTTGTTCGACCACCTTGCTAGCAGGTTTCTCCAGGATATTTTGTATAGCCGGAACCTTCGATGTCGAAGATTTATCTTCAGCGGCATTCTCAGTGACAGCCATTTCCGGCTGACGGGCTGACAGTCCGCCAGCATCCTGGACTGAATCAACTAAGATTTCTGCAGATGATTCCGCAGAATCATCTGCTACGATTTGCGGGGCTTCAACTTCCACCGTGGTCGACTGCAGGTCTGTGCTCTTATAGTAAGATACACCAACCCATAGCACGACCATACCAATGATGGCCAAGTTGAGTCTCTTTTTGAACTGAACCATCCACTGGTCGGCACGTTCGAGCATGACCATATCAGTGCCCATAGGCTCTGCTGGAAGGGTTGAAGCGCTTTCCGAAATGACTGGCTGTGCTTTGCTATCAAAGGTGAGTTCACCCACGACAGCTGAATCCAATTTATGACTTTCGGTCATTTTCTTGGCTGAATGTCCCATCTTTTGCAGCTCCTCCATAAAATATCGGACCCAAGAGCAGTTTCGGCTAGGAACCAATTGAATAAAAGATCGGGCGCTTTTACCAAATCTTTCTGGGAGAGTAAGCAGGGCTATTAAAGATTATGGAAAAGTCGTAAATCAAATGAATCCAATGGCAGTGAACAATCCCCTTCATTTCTTACGCCTTGCTCATCACTCAAGCCCCTGATATTGATAGAAACTCAGGTGGATTGGAAAGTCCTCTCATCCATTGGTCTTTTTGGAGGTCAAGCTTTGAAGCCTATCATTCTGAGTTTCTTACTCGGCGTATCAAGTGCCTGTTCGGTGACTTCACAGCCAGCTCAACTCGTCGAAATTGGACTCCCATCCAAACTCGACCTATTGAAAAGAAATCTCAAACCATCCGGGCCCATTCACTTTCAAAAGGTAGTTGCGGCGAATTGGGCTGTCGATCGGGACGGATTGATTAATCTTAATGACCCGAAGGCAAAGGCAGCAGGACTTAAGGAAGGCGATGAAGACATCCAGATTTATTTTTATGTAATCGATCATCCTCAATATGGACGCTATCTCATTGATAGTGGAGTCGAAGAGAGACTCAAATCCAATCCCGAAGAAGCGCCCATTGGCAGCATTGTCGCTAAATTCATGAACATCAAGAAGCTGCTCGTGCACCAGAGCACTCAGGAGTGGTTGCAAAAGAATCCACAGCCGCTCAAAGGAGTCATCCTGACCCATATGCATCTGGATCACATCATGGGAATCCCTGATATTGGCGAAGACATCCCCATTTTTATTGGCCCTAATGAGTCAACACATAAAAATTTCCCGAACATGTTTGTGCGAGGTAGCACGGATGGTTTCCTGGAAGGGCAACGCACTCTTTCGGAGTTGCATTTTACCGGTAACAGGGGTCCGGGATCGCCCCAAATGATCGACTTTTTTGGGGACGGATCTTTCTATATTATTTCTGTTCCTGGCCATACGGTGGGGAGTTTGGCATTCGCTGTTTCCACCCAATCAGGCATTCAACTGATTACCGGCGATAGCTGTCACACTCGTTGGGGCTGGGAAAATGGAGTCACACCGGGCAGCTTCACCGAAGATCAGAAGGGCAATCAGGAAAGCCTCGATTTTCTCAAAACTTTGGCGGTGTCTCTTCCAGGAGTAAAGGTGCACCTGGGCCACCAAAGTGCTACTGCAACTAGCAAACTGGAAGCTTACTGAAGCGGGCTTGGGTTCCCGATCCTGGGGACCGCAATGTTCTCTCATATTGGCGTTTCTCAATGCATGAGCATCATGCTGGTCAGTCTTTAAAAATGACCGGAATACAAAATGCCTGCTCTGATGTTCACCAGAACAGACTTACTGATATAAATGACTTTCAATTACATTCCCGTAGACTGTCTTTTGAAAAAATCAACGGTTTGCACGTAATCATAGGCGGCAAACTTTGCGTGGCAAGAAACACAAAGCTCTTCTTTGGGACTAACGGACGAATCGTAGATGAGCTGTCCATTGCGGAGGTTGGCGACGGCATAACTCCAATTATTGTTCGCGCTATCAAAGCCTTGCGCTTCCTTTTTCATAAAGTACACCCGACTAGCTGCCGTCACGGGACTCTCGAGGCTTGCGACAACTGCTTTGGCGAGTACCGCACCTTCTGGCAGAGGATAGGGATTGGGCTGCTGCTGAATGTGGCTAAGAGCCACTGGATTCAGATAGCCCCGCACTACAATTCCCCCATGGCCTTGACTGACGAATGCTTTGTCACCATCAAGGACTGGCCTCCAGCTGGAAAAATCTTTCAGATACTCCTCGGGAAAAGTACCCGGTATCTGAGCGAGGTCATTGTCGGTCGCTGGTGCCAATTTTTCGTCCATGTTATCCGCTTTAGAACCGCAGGCTGTACTGATTAAAGCAAGTGATAACAGATGGATACTGAGGAAAAGTCTTGTCACAGGGAGGCTCCTTACTAAGTCGATTGACGGATTAATCACTAGATAGTTCGGAGCGGCCAAAGACAAAGTTACAGAGTCCTCTCATTTTTTTATAGGGCTGGAGCAGCGAGGTGGCACACATCCTCGTGTATATGTTCCCAAGACAAATGGATCCAAAAAACTAAGCCGCAAATGCTCCCTTAGAGAACACGGTATCGGATTCATCATCAACGATGGCCAGTTCCTCCTTGCTGGAGTAGATGAGTTCGTTGATATCCAGAAGGCTGATAGCGCCATTATTGGCTAGACCTCGCAGTCGAGCTTTAACATTCATTTCAGCCATACGGTAGGCGTTGTCATCGACGCCGGATATGTTGCGAATGTCCTCGATCCAACTTTGTGCCAATTCTTCAGGAGCCTTGCGCAAGAGCAGATCGCGAATATGCTCGGCACAGCCGACCAGGAAAGCCAAGAGATCGTCCCTCTCCATCCCCAAAATCAGTTCCAACAGATGCCCATCCTTGAGGTAAGGCATCATTTCCACAGTCACCAGTTTGAGTTTCAAACCACGCGCGGTATCGGGATTGTTGCGTTCCAGAGTCTGCATAAGCCTTTGCTGATCGCGAAGTTCGGCCCTTTCCAAGAGATCAAGCAGGATGTCGCTCGACCGCAACTGCTCGGTATCGAATTCAGAGCGAGACTGTATTTTCTTCTGCAAAGCCTGCGCGACGTTAAACAGGAATTCTCGTGGAATGGCTTCTGCTTGAGAAAGCTCTTCCAAAAGCCTGATTCTCGAATCCCCTTCGTACATTTCAAAGACAGCCGAACGAAGCTTGCGATCCAGCTGTGTCAAAACTATGCTCTGCACTCGGGATTTTTCATCAGCAATCAGGTTGAAGATTTGTTGGGCATCAAGGCGATTAAGGAAGCCAAAGCGATCGCTGGATTGATTCGCTAGCAAACGAATCTCACTGGCGGTGACCATGGTTCGCAGGCGTTCCAGAAGTCCCAGTTCTGTCGCTTGATCGAATTTGAAATTGGAACGGTGATAGTATTCGCTCAGTTCGTAGAGATCGCGTTTTAGACTGGAATCATTCAAGAGCTCAAAGACGATCAACTGGCCAAAAATATGCACATATTTGGCTGTTTCTGCAACTCCATCATCTTTGAGGAGACGGGTGAATGTTTCGCGAGCGATCCGTGGCTGCTCGATAAACTGCTGCACCAAATCCTGTTTCAGTTGAGCCATCTTCAAAGATAGCATGGCTTTTTCATTGGAAGCCTGATGCCTCTGCACACGAACAGTTGAAGACGTTTCCTGACTCAGTTCTCCATCGGATCCGCCGTAGCCATCTTCCTCTGAACTGTCATGATTGGAAGGTCGACGTCGGCCTCCCCCTTGTCCAGAGGAAGCGGATGCCATCACCATCTCTCGAGCTGTCTTATTGGTCGCAGAGACCTTCATAATGACAATCGACATTAAAGTAATGAGAAGCAGGAAGCCTGCAGCATAGGCTGCCATTTCCTCCGTACTCATCTGTTTGTTAGTCACCGACTCATTATTGATATCAGTTCGTTTGCTCGATTCATTTTCCTTGCTTTCCTTGCTCGACTCTGAAGATTCCGAAGATTTCGATTCTTGAGACGATTCGCGCATCGACTCGGATTTGAGCTGACTCTCGGATTGGGTATTGTTTTGGGTCTCTTGCCTTTGCATCTGAGTTTCATTTTTTTCGGCACTGCTCTTAGCTTCTAGGCTGGTTCGAGATTCGGTGGTAGCTGTTTGAATGATCTCCTTGGTACCCGCCAACTCCCGGAACATGGTCAGCATCTGCCGCAATTTTTCCAAGCCATAGGGATCGACGGCTTCATCCTGAGCCTTCTTCTTTTTATCCAAAGCTGTTTCCGGAAAGGCTGTCGTCTCGATTTGAAACTCAATCGGACTCACAAATCGAGTTTGAGCTCTCATGAGTCGTTGGATGCGAGCCTGGTCTTCTTCACGAAGGTTTTCATCAAAGGTCATATAAACCCGAACGTCTTGAATCCGCAGGCCACCTTCGGCCCTCTTACCCACTACAAGCTGATCTGCGGGAAATGAACTGATCTGCTCAGCATTCACTACAGTTCCATTGATATCAATCCGCTCCAAAAGGCACTGGTCCGGACAGTACCGGTCGACTATAGAACCAATCACTCGCCTCAGTCTCGCTTCAAGCTGCGAACTCAGATCCTCGGAGGGAGTGGGTGCCTGGCTGCCAATAGCAGGCAGATCAACAGGCTCCCATTTAACCCCAATTTCGGGTGCTAATGATTTGATTTTATTGCGAATGAGAGACTCAAGTCGATCGCGATCAACGGATAGGACGCGATTATCGATCTGGATGCTTGGCAGCACACTCTGGACTTCTAGTTTTGCCTCGGAACCCAAAGGAGCCTGGGATTCAAAGCCAAGATCATCACTGTCTGGGATTGTTTCGTGGACTTCAACTTTGACTTCCAGAAGTTGACAGTTCTGACTGCAATAGCGATCGAGCACAGACTGGACCTTCTGTCCTGCGTCACGAGCCAACTCGCTCTGCACGCGCCTGATGCGTTCGCTAATAGGCTCCGCAGCGTAACCTTTGGTCACACTGAGAAGTAAAAGCGCGCTCGCGATAGCTGTGGCGACTGCCTGCATGAACATCCTCTTTTGCAGCCGCAAAGGGCCGCAAAAGGACGATCGGCAGTTGGCGCTCAGGCATGACGGGAAAAAATTACCGGTCTCGACACTTGATCAAAGCCGAGACTCTACATTTTCTTGCAAAGCTTTGGTACTTGGGGAAGACTTGATGATTTGCGCTATCTTTTCACGAGAGAGATTGACGAACTGCATAGGACGTTGGTCAAATTCCTCATGGAAGAGTTTCCATTCTTTATCGTCGGTATGCTGCCAGTAGAGGATTTTACGACCATAGCTGCGGTAACGATTGTCGCCATTGAAGTCCTGATTCATCACGGCAACCGCGTAGCGATCATGAGTGAAGATTCGAATATTATTCATTGTCAGCGACATTTCGCTATAAGAAGCAAAGACCCGCTTCTTGTATTCATAGTATTCGCTGCGATTTTTGCCGCCGGCTTGAAAATTCGGATGATAGAGACCGATATACTTTTCAATATCGCGTTGAGCCCAGGCATCGATCCACTGCTGAGTCAGCTGTCGTACCTGCGCGACAGTTTCCGGCTTATTCACCGTTGTGGCATCTTTCGCAATCACGACTACTGACTGATCAGGCACCAACCATTGGGTCAAAGACTGGATGTCAGCATTGTAGAAGGCTACGCAGCCTTCGGTGACTTTGGCCGCATCAATCCGATGATCCTGTTCCACTCCATGCAGCCAGATCCCATAGCCCGTCTTGCCCAAAAAGCGATCCAGGGGGTTGGGAAAATCGATGGGAATAGCATAGGGCCCGTACTTCGGCCCTAAGCTTTTGCCATTCAAGATGCGCTGGGTGAAATAGATGCCTTCTGGTGTTCGGTTATCACCAGCCTTCTGCTTATCGCCCTCTTCCTTGCCTATGGCAATTTTGAAGGAGATAAGGTGCTCGGCCTGGGTGTTGTCCTCAGGCCAGGTCAGCAGATCGGCTTGAAGCTTGGCTTTATCGACCAGGAGAAAGACCATTTCTCGCTGAGCTGTAGCCCTGATATTGTCCAAGGGCACGCTGGACCCCTCAGCCAATCCACGTGAGGCCCATGTTCCCAAACTACCCAAGCTCAACAATAGACAGAGAATTCGGCGATGCATAAAGTCCCATCCTTGGCGGAGATAGAATCCTCAAAAATTGGAGTCACGGTTCCTTGTGCTTTTCCAATAATTCTAGCACAGCGCGGAAATCCTGAGGTATAGCTGCTTCGAAAGCCATCTTCTGCCCGGTTTCCGGATGTTCGAAACCCAAGCGACGAGCGTGCAAGAGTTGCCTGGAAATATCTGCCACGGCTTCCCGAATAGGTTCCGGAAAAGTCGGCGGCAAACGGACCACTTCAGGCCCATAGGTTGCATCGCCAACTACAGGCCAGCCCAAGGTTTTGGCATGAATACGGATCTGATGAGTTCGACCCGTGGTCAAGCGAATCAAGGCGAGCGTCAGCTTCTTGCCATACACCTTGCGACAGGTGAAGTGGGTCTTAGCATAACGATAGCTCTGCATATCTTTGCCTTCGTTATCTTGCATCAGATAGTCTTCCATGCTCAATGACGTAAAGCGGGTGCGATTGCGAGGATCACGATAGAGATAACTCTCGATCTCGATACTTTCCTCATCCATGGCACCGTTCAGCAGGGCAACGTACTCGCGCAGATTGGTTTTGTTTTTGAATTGCGTCGCCAGATGACGATGGGCCGCGGTGGTTTTCGCCAAGACGATGACCCCGGAAGTGTCCTTATCGAGGCGGTGAACAACCCCAGGCCTTCCAGCTTCACCCGGTAAGTCTTCGGCTCGGTTCAGTCCCAGGTGGGCCAGCACTGCTGCCACCAGCGTGACCTTACCACGGGTGCCAGCGCCTGGATGCACAATCAGGCCAGCGGGCTTATTGATCACGATCAAGGAGGCATCTTCGTAAAGAATGTCTAAAGGAAAAGGCGTAGGAACAAGGTCGTCCGGCAGTTGAGTCTCAGGCGGTAAGGCCCGGAGTTCGACGGTATCGCCTTCTTCGATTTTATAGCTCGCTTTGGCAATAGCCCCGTTGACCCAGATATCGCCTGACTTTATCAAGCGATGCAAGGCGGAACGGCTGAAGCGCGGCAAAGCCTGAGCCAAAAAAACATCCAGCCGGCTACCTGCGGCATCTTCAGCGGTCAGTATGAGTTGGGTCGGGTTGTCTCTCGCCAATGGTTGAATTTCTCCGTGTAGGCTTCGATCAGCGTTACAGTATCAGTAAGTCCCAGATACTGTAGATAGATCTTCAGAAAGCCCCTAACATACACGAGAGAAGGCAGCTTTTGAAAGTCGTTATTTTCCATGCCTTTGATGTATTCGATCGAAATTTTGGTTCGCTCTTGAATTTCCGATTGTGGGATGCCTACAATCTCGCGGAGTTGCGTCAAACCCTTGCCATCGAAGGATTGAGGCTTACTGATGATCGCCTGCATAGCAGCCAAGACTTCGGGATCCGATGCGCGCGAAGCCGCTTTCTTGATTTTGCCAAAGGTCACAGGCCGCCGCATATGGGAGCGACTTTCACTGTGCTCCTCCGACCAAGCTTCGGTCTGATGCATGGGATCTTCCCCATAGGGCTCGTGCAGACCAGGATTGACAAGGCCGCCGCCGCGTCTGGACGTTCGCATGCCCTCGCCACTTCCCGAAAAAAACTCGGCGCCTTGAGGTCTGGCGGGCGGTTCTTTCACGAGACCAATCGCAATATCGTATTCTTTGCGTTGCGACTCATCGTCGAGAACGCGATAGGCCTCTTCGATTTTATCGAGCGCGTCACGGGCTTCTTCTTCCGAGACTAAAGAATAGAGCGCATGGCTGCCTGTTGAGTACGTACTTCGCAGCCGAATGTAAGCTTCGCGGATCTGCAACCGAGTCGAGTAGGTCGCTACATCCAAAACTTCGTAGTAGGTCGGCCCCGAACCCGTCCTATGAGTGCCTTGCAGCTTCGATGGTTTGAAATCCGACCCAAGCTGTTCGTTCATCAATTTCTCCGTTGCATTCCTAAAATTTTCAGAGATTGTGCCGCTGCGACTGATAGTCGTTTAGCAATCATACTATGAGGAAAATCCGAAACAAGCAAACGACGATTTTTCAGTGACTTCAGCACTGCTTCATCATAATTCAAGTAGCCGATATACTTGGTCGGCAGACCGAAGTACTTTTGGCAGATATGCTCCATGGAAGACCCCAGGTCAATGTCGGCTTGGTCCCTCGTTTGATTGACGATAATGCCGAGACATCGGGCCTGAATCACACGCTGCAGATCCTGAATAAAGGCCGGATAGGTCAATGCCAATTCCTTGAGGCAACTGGCATATCCGCTGGTCAGGGTGCTGCCTGCCATCGCTGCAAGAGCGCACTTTATGTCTTGCGCCACCTCTGTCTGCTGCAGGCGATAGCCCAAGTTGTCTATCAATTTCCAAAGAGTCATTTTAAAGAATACATAGGCATTTTCAATCGAGGTGGGCTCGGGCAAAACCGTCACAAGTCCCAAGTGAGCCGCAGAGAAAAAGTCCATCGTGTAGCGATGGGTACCAGCCCCCAAATCAATAAGAACTATATCGACTTTAAATTGCTGCCGACTGGCGATCAAAGCCTGCCACAGAGGCAGTAAATAATCCGAGGGTTGATCCAGATAGTCGGCCCAGGCTTCTTCCCTTCCCCCTGCAACAAAGGCCACGCCTTGCACCGGCGAGGCGAGAATCACATCGCGAAAAGGAGTGGTCTTGGTCAGAAGAAAGTCGGCGAGGCTGCGCTTAGGCATAGCCACCCCGAAATGGCTGTGCAGGTTGGAACAGCCGAGGTCCATGTCCACCACCAGAACTCGATAGCCATACTGAGCCAGAGTTGCCGCAAGATTGGCGCTCACTATGCTTTTGCCAACTCCACCCTTGCCACCACCTACAGCAAGAATCGCGGGCATGTGTCGAGCCAAGGGCAGGGGAGCATCGAAGGAAAGCCCGGCTTTCCAGTTGTTGTAGTGCAAGCTTACGAATTGGCTTGCTTCGCCTTCTGGGGCGGGATTTGGCTGCTTCAATCGAGGGTTGATTTCGAACATAGCCCATCCTGAATGATGAAATCTCACTTAGCTTCCGCTCTGTGGATTTCTGATGAGGGAAAAGTTCCCTTTAGCTTTCATTATATTCCGATCGCTTACAGCCATTCAACTGATGGCCCAGAACAGATCTCTGGAAGGAGCTTTGAGCAGCCTGGAAAATTTGGTGCTTTATCCATTTCACTGAAAAAGCTGATTGATCACCACAATCATGAGGAGTCCCGGATAAATTCCAAGCCGCCAGGCGAACCAGGAACGTGTGGACCATCGTAAGGCTGCATAAGCCATGATGAGTCCGTGGGCGAGAAAAAGCCAGATCAATTGTCCAGATATCCGCCCTAGAACTTGTTTGAAGCTTTCCGAATGCAGCAAGCTCAAAACCGAGTTGTCCGCACGAGGCTCTGGCCCCGCCTCAGGTAATTTTTGGGCTTGAAGTGTGACAGATTCTGTCGAAATCAACTTTTCCATGTGAGGCAAAAAATGCAGCATAAGTGGTTGGTCAAATATCTGAAACCAAGCAAAGACTCCAGAAAATATCAACGCTAAGACTGTGGGCTGAAATTTAAAGTATCGATCATTGTTCATTTTAAGGCTGACTAAGCCCATGGCGATGATCATCACCGC
>JBGSTF010000084.1:0-7696 GCA_041736645.1 Oligoflexus sp.
TTGGGAATTGATGACCTGGGACCAGTGTTCGCGCTTTGTAGGGCTGGATCGCTTGCTCATTGTCACTCCTGTGTTGGCTACAGAAGCGAGACTATCGCAGGTGAAGGGTGGGTTTTAGGTGTATTTCCCTAAGCGCTTACGGAAATTCGTGTGCTATCGTAATTTTCGTATGTTCTTGTTTCGTCGCTTCCGCCTGCAAACCAACGAATTCCAATCGACAGCCGCTCACCAATCTGGTAACCCAATCCAATACCGCCTCCGCCCGCGGAGTTATGGACACCCAGTACCTAAAAATAGACGAAAAGCTAAGAAAATCCTTGCCAATCGCCATGAAAAAGTCGCCTGAAAACGGGAGGATTTTCTGCATCAAACCGGCGCAAATTGTTAAAATGGCAAGTCTTATCGCCACTGAAGACCTCAATATCAAAGGTATAACGGCTTCAGGCGGTACCTACAAAAAAGGACTTAATCGCTCCATTGTCGACTCGTCCCCAGGAAAGTTCTTTCAATTATTGGAATACAAAGCGGTAGATGCTGGTATTCCATATATCGAAGTACCGACCAGAAAGATCAAGCATTCGCAATCATGTTCTGGATGCGGCTTTGTCCAGAAAAAGCTGCTCTCAGAATGGGTCCACGATTGCAAGGAATGCAATCTTATACTTGATCGAGATGTGAATGCGGCTCTGGTCATCTTAAATTATGCTTTGACAGGCTTTGTCACGGGTCGGGAACCGGCCTTAGATGTGGAGGAGAAGAACTCTTTTCCTGTGAAACACGAAACTCCATCCCATACCAAAAGCCGCGAATCGATGAGCAGCTGCCAAGCCCGCAAGGCTTGTGAGGATTGGGTGGAGTAGTTCATCACAGTCGCATCTCGGTCTCGTGGCTCAACTTCGCTAGGATAGGCCTTGCCGCCCTTTGCAGCGAGTGGCGAATCTGCTCGGCTAGAGCAAAGGCCATCAGAGGTGGAACAGCATTGCCAATCTGCTTAAAAGCCGGATTCATCGTGCCCATAAAATGAAATCCATCTGGGAATGACTGCAGGCGCGCGGCTTCGCGCACAGAAATAGTCCGTGCCTGCGAGCTATCGTAATGAATATGCGAATAGCTGTCTTTGCCCAGGTGAGCCATGAGGGTCCGAGCCGGTTCATGGGCGGCCATTTTTCGCCATTTATTGGGAAATTTTCCAGGATCATAGGGAGGAATAAAGTCCTTTTTGAGTTGCTGGTAAGCTTTGGATTGGGGAGCCAAGGGTCCCGATTTTTTCTGCAGGCGTCGCAATTCATCGGCAAAAAGCTTTTGTGCCACACGGGATGCTTCGGGATATTGATCGCCAGGCTGCATCGCTCGAAAGATTTTATAGTCCCTGGGCAAGGAACGAATCACATGATCCGCAACGAATCCGGGGCTGGCAAAGCCAGGCCATTGTCTCAAGAGGCAAGCGTAGGCACTGGGTTCAATGTCGTCGCGATAGGGTAGATGTTCATTGAAACGGCGGGCGCCGCGGCGGAGCTCACCCTGCAGGTGACTGGTCAGGACCGGCAGATCCGCAAGAGCTTCGGCTGCGGTCACAGCGGGAGGCAGATCGCTGCGCGCGCTGGGAGTTTCGACAAAATAGGAATCTGTATCAGCCAGTTTCTCTAGAGTTTTCAGAGCCGTACGTCGCGTACCGGCATAGCCTTTGGGCAGCCTTAGGTGATGGCTGGGCAAAGGAAAGTGAATCGCTTGGCCCAATTCCTTGCGGAGAGCGATCAGAAACATTCTCTCGCGCATCTGGGGAACGCCGTAATGGGCGCTATTGAGCAGCGTATAACGACAGTGATAGCCGAGATCTTGCAAAGACTCACAGATCTCGTGAGCAATATTCAAACCGCCGTGATTGATCACGTCAGGGACATTTTCCACCAGGACAGCCAAGGGTTTTAGAGCCTTGACATATTCCAAGTAACTGAGATAAAGGCGGGCTCTGGGATCGCGGAGATAGGCATCCGGATGGTCCTGAATCTCTCGCAGCTTAGCTCGTCCCACCCGGGCAAAGGCTTGGCAAGGTGGTCCGCCTATAATCACATCAATAGCTAGAGCTAAAGGCTCGGGTCGATGCATCACAGCCTGGTTAGGGCTGGTGGCTGTGATGTCGCGGGCGAAATCTTGCTTGAGCAGCTTCGCTCGATCCTCGTGGGGCCCTTCAAAATTTAAAGTATGGGAGGCAGCTGCCAGTCGATCAAATTCGATGGCGGCAGCGATTTCAAAACCGGCGCGATGAAATCCAAGCGACATACCACCGCAACCCGCGAAGAGGTCGAGGACCCGCAAAGCTTGCCCTTGGGCATAGCGACTGAGCTTCGCCTGGATAACTGAAGGCTGCATGGAGGCTCCTGTTGATACAAATACCAGCTGATTCCCTCAACCTAGCATAGCTAAGACCAAGAATTCAGCGGCTTTCCATGCAGGCTGCTTTGATCTATGCTGGAGAGCTCTATACGAGCTCCTTTTTTGGTGAGTACACCTATGCATGGCCGCCTGAATCAGCTTCTCGAGCAACATCTAGCTAGTTCAGCTCTGCGTGGTGGATGTCTGGATTACAATCCCACCAGTCGCATCCATCGTTTGCGTCCCTGGACGCAAAATGTGTGGCTCAAGCGAGAGGACGAACTCAGTGCAAGCATCTCCGGATGCAAGTGGCGCAAGCTTTTAGGGCTTTCCAGTGGCTGGTCTCAGCAGGGCATCGATACCTTGGTGGCCTTTGGTGGCAGTCGTTCGCAATTCCTCCTCGGTCTCATGCAAATAGCTCGAGAGCTTGGCCTGGAGCTGCATCTTCTGGTGAAAGAGGGCAGTCCTTTGAAGCCCCAAGGAACCGACCTCTTATGGCCCCTTCTTGTCCAGTCATACCCTTGGGAAGCGGTCGCACGCCCTGAATGGCCCAAAGTCGAGGCCAAGGCGATCGAGCTCAAACGGAGCTTGCAGAGTCAAGATAGACGTGTCTTTTTAGTAAGAGAAGGGGGAGCTCAATGGGAAGGCCTGCTGGGAGCTTTAAGTCTGCCCCTCGATATCCAAAGACAGGAAGAGCAACTCGGGCGGCAGTTTTCGTATATTCTGGTCGATGCCGGCACCGGTCTGACAGCACAGGCATTGATCTTGGGACTCGGTTGCTTGGGACATCCTGCGCAGGTGCATGTCGTGCTCTGTGCTGGTGATGAGCAAAGCTTCGCTAGAGATCTCGCTGACTTTCATAAGGAATTGGCTCAGCATCTCCCGGGCGCTGATCAGATCACTCTCAACTACCTTTGCCATGTGCCTCGGTCGGCTCGTTCTTTCGGTTCCACCAATCGTGCGGTGTTTGCCGAAATCTCGCGCACTGCTGCTGAATCGGGTGTTCTCCTCGATCCCGTCTATTCCGCGAAGATGTTTATGGTCGGTCGGGAATTGGTTGCCAGCTTTGGCGATCGGGCGGACATTCTTTTCATCCACTCGGGAGGATCGCAAAGTCTGTTTGGATTTCCCGAACAGATCCAAAGCATCACAGTCCCGAAGACTTAGGGCCAACCAGGGAATGTAGGATTGCGGTGCATACCACTTCGCCGACCTCATTGACGATTCGCACCGGAACCAAGTAGACTTTGCGCTCATTACTGGTCGGGACAGGACAATCGCAGAGTCCAGTGACAGTTCCACGAGCTTTTTTCAAATATTCGATTTCTATCTTGCTGACAATAAACCGAGCATCGATCGGCATGCTGTAGGACAGAGCGATATTGCCCGTGAGTTCGGCGAGATTGGCTAAGGCCACTGCATGGATGCTGCGCAGATGATTGCGGATAGATGGGCATTCTTTCAGAGTCACTTTGGAGGAACCGATGCCAAGCTCTTCGATCAGAGCTGGGATCGTTCCGGTATAGGGAGCATAGCGACCGATCAAATAGCTATACAGCTGTTTGCCGCGTGGCAGCCTATGCAGCTGGTCCCAGCCTTCTTTGGCGAGATTGCGTGAGCCATCGTTCCAATTGCGGAGTTGATTGACGAGACCGAGAACATGGAGTGCCATAAAGAGTTCTTTTTTGACGAGGGGTGAAATGCGTGTCCTGACCGTTTCCGGGCAGGATAGCCGGCTCCCGACTTGAAATCAACGGGTGAAGTTTAAAAACGTCTAACGAGGGCGCATGACCACCGTGTCGGTCAAGTTTTGCCCAGAAGCTCGGGGCATTTTATGCCTGATTCGAGCGGCTCACGCTGTCCTTTTTCCGCGCTACACTGATAGCAGAAGTCCTTATGTGCAGGAGGGGACATGGCACGTAAGAAAAAAAGGTGGCGGGACATGGACGATCCGAAAGATATTTTCGGAGGCGATCGATCGACCGATGCAGACGAAGCAAGAGCGGATCCCGCCTATGATGCTTTTCGGCGCCATATTGATGAGCATATTCAAGGCGAAACTCGGGCGTTTCATGAGCTGCGTTCAACTGCAGAGCATGAACTGCAAGCTTCGGCTGTGACTACATCGCCCCCAAGACTTATCGAAACTCAGAAAAAACATCCCAGCGAAGCAAGACATCATCCCAGTCTTCCCCCCAGTTCCATGATGCAGGCTTTGCCTGAAAATAAAGGTCTTGGGGTAGGAACAGTGCTGGTCTTGAGCAGTATCTTTGGGCTGGTAGGAGTGCTCGCGCACAATGCCTGGCAGCAATCACAGCCTATGCTTCGCAGTTTGAAAAGCAAGGAGGCGATCGTCACCAGTGCCTCGCGCAACAAAAGTTCTGCCGACCCTAACTGCTTGCCAGAAAAAACTCCAAGCAAGAAATCTGCTTCCTCGTCGCCCAAAACGGCAAAATTGCCCCTCAACACCACCGAAGCCAAGGCCCTTGCTGTGGTGACAGCCGTTCCACCTGAACCGACAGCTGCATCCGTCCCATCAGCCATAGCTCCAACACCCATGCTTGAGGTCACGGCCCCGTCGGAACCTTTTGTAAAAGCTATAACCATACGAGCTGTGGAATTACGCAAAGGACCCGGCACCCACTTTGAGATCATCGATTCCATGCCGCCTGGATTTGCCTTGGAAGGCGTGATGACCACCGATCGGCAATGGCTCCGTATAAAAACAGGCGGTTTTATTGCAGCCGAAGCTTTGCAGTTGCAGGATTCAAGTTTGGGGCAAAGCTATCAATCGTTCTGGGTTGGTCCGCATATCGCCAACGTTCGAGAGTTTCCACTGACCACAGCTCGTATTCTGCGCAAAGCTGAAGCAGGCGTGGAGTTAAAATTGCAGAATTTTAATGGGGAATGGGCTCGTGTCGCTGAAGGTGGCTTTATCTTCCGCAAACTGGTCACAGATCAGAGTCCCAAAACTCTGCAATTGCCTGCACTCATGCGGGTGACAGTAGAAAAAGCCGAAATTCATAGTGGACCGGGTAAGCAGTTTCCCGTGCTCGGCCTATATTTTAAGAATCACAGAGTAGAGGTCCAAGATCTGCAAGACGGTTGGCTGCGTATAGGGCCTGACCAGTTTATTCGGGCACAAGAGATGGAGATATCGGTCAATCCAAATCCTGGCAAGACCATGTAGGAAAGGGGCGCTCGTGGCCAGACAGTTAGCCAAATTCAAGGGTGTATGGCAGAAGCCGATAGGGCCAGCTTCGGAGATTCTTGCCTTGTCAGGCTCGGATCCTGGTAGCCAAGGCCGAGAAAGCTGTGCGACTGAACCTGAACTGGTTTTTGGGCAAGAAGACCTGCAGCCTCTTCCGCAAGATCTTTTGGACCATCGCTATCGACTTTTGCTCCTGCATGAGAGGCGTCGAAAGCTCGGTGAAGCCCTCTTGCGAGATTCAGCGCGTGAACCTTACCAGGTGGCCTTCCATCTGATGAAAACTTTAGGACATAGCTATAGGCCGTGGGCGCACAGTCGACTCTTTGCCCTCAGTTGTTTGCTAGGTTTGGATCTTTCGCCGAACATTCTTCGGGGTCTCCGTCATCCATGGCGCATTTTTCGCTATCGTCGAACTTTGAAGGGACTTTGGAAGCTAATAGAAATCGCAATGCTGAAAGAACAGCACCGCGCGATGCCCAACACGGCTTTTATGCTGAGTTGGGTCTGTCCACCCTTGGCGCTATGGATCCTGGAACGACGTCTCCAGGCGCTCTTAGTCCAAGCTCAGGACCAAGTTGCTCAGAAATCATCCAAGAGTATGGTGCGCAGCTCCTAGGTTCAGGGCCAGTAGCGTTTGAGCTGCTGCTTCATGCGCTGAGCCCAAAGATCGCGTTTGATGGATTCCTGCGAGGCGGAAGGAAAAGCTTTCAATCGCTCTTCCAGCTTGTGCAACTGGCGCCAAAGCCACAGATAACGTTCACGCAGGGCTAAAAGATTGCCACGAGACGTTTTGTTGCTCACGGGAGGTCTCCTCAAAGTGGGTCTCTTTCTATAGTAAGACTTGCGCAAGAAGGCGTATAGGAGCTAGCCATGAATGATGAAAGAAGAGGACTAGAGCAGGACTGTGCAGATCTAGAGGAGGCCGTACGGAAAGCCTTTCTGTTGAATCTAAGTGCCTACGAATTAGACCAGAAAAAAAGAGAGGCCGCTGCTTGGCAGGCGGCCTGGGTGAATTGGAATACGACTCTTGGGGAGCAAAACTCCCAGGTTCAAGCGGTTCGCCAGGACCCCAGCGCATCATCAAAGGCGGGCTGAGCTGGCGAACGATACTCTCTATTTCGAAGGATCTCCTTTGTCCGACGAGTTATGGGTTTCCACTCTTACCAACGGCTGCCAGAAGGCAGCTTCGCTCAAGGTGGCCCTTCGCTCGGGACTTGGCGCCAGGAACAATGACTCATGGTGATGTTGCCTCCTTTCCTTGGGCTGAGAGTGGTTTTGACTTGCTCTCCAGCCTACAAATTCTTTTCGACCAACTGGCCAGGTCAATTGAGGGAGGGCAGATTGTCGAGAAAAATCGGGCATTTTTCCTGCCTTATTAAAAAAAACTCAAGAAAATGCCAAACGCGAGGACCCAAAAGGTGCCTCGCGTTTTACTTGGGGTAGCAGGGATTTAATCCTTGTGAGCGTCCAACCATGTAGATAAGTCATTGAAAACACGATCTTTTTCTGGTTCGTTGAAAATCTCGTGGAAGAGCCCAGGGTAACGAATCAGCTTTTTCTCGGGTGCTTTAATCGATCGGAAGAGTTCTTCGGTTCCATCTGGATTGACGATTCGGTCCGCCATAGGCAGGAGGAAAAGCATAGGCACTTTGAATTCTCCAGCACGCCTGATGGTATCTTTTTTTACCGCCAAATAGGAAAAATAAAATCCCGGCGTCGTTAGTCCATGATTCAAGTTATCGTTCTTATAATGATCCACGACGGCTTGATCGCGAGACACGACGTCGCCCAAGGCTTCGCCAGGCATTGGCAAATATGGAATCAGCTTATACAGAATACGACCAATGATTTCCTTGATCTGATTGATAGGAAACCCCAATTCAATCATCGGTGCACTGAGTACGACGCTTCGAATCGGCAAATCATAGCGAAGCAGTGTACGCATAGCAATCAGCCCGCCCATGCTGTGTCCCACCAGATGAATCTCCGCTTTGCCATACTGATCCATCAAATACTGGTGATAACGGCGAATAGCAGCAGCGGCATCTTCGGCGTAAGTATCAAAGTGATCCACGTGCCCGCGAATGCCGGTGGATTGGCCATGGCCACGAT
>JBGSTF010000230.1:0-22751 GCA_041736645.1 Oligoflexus sp.
TCGATGGTAGCGTTGATGCAATTAATACCTGTGCCAGCCTTTCAAACTATGGTGGCTCCCATCCCACCTTTGGGCAATTTACAGGTATCTTCGCCGGCTGGAAACCTGCTGTCGCTGATGTCAATCTAAGCTTTGAATTCAAGGTGACAGCGACAGATCCCTATGGACTGTCAGCCTCCAGTATCTTTAGCGCAACAGTCGTTGATGGATCGCCAACTATAACAGCGGTAAGTGAACGCTTGTTTCCAAGTTCTTATCTATTCACCACCAATAGCCTGACCTTAGGCTTCGACAACATACGCTTTACACCTTACAGCGATACAGATATGACCTATAGTTGTACCTATAAATCGCTGACCTCCACGGACACTTCCTATCCAGATTGCACAACTCTGCCAGGCATTTTCTCGCTTGGAGCTTCCACCGGCGATCTGAGTTGGCTACCTGGGTCAAACGGGTCGGGAGCCTATGAAATTACCATCACAGGAACAAATTTAGTCGGAAGTCATTCCCGACCGTTCAAAGTTGATGTGCTACCGACTTTCGACGAAAGCAATCGACTTTTTCATCTTGACGCTCAATTTTCAGATGCCATCAGAGGCGGTAGAAATAACCCAAACTATCAATCGACTTGGCGTGACATTGCCGATGCATCTGATGCTGGTACGCTAAACAATTTCGACAACACAGCAGCCTGGGTTGGATTGGGAACTGCGGCGAGTCCGATGGCTTTGCAGTTCGATGGAACCAATGACTATGTTCAATTTTCAACCACTTTGAACAGTGAATCCATGATTCGTTTCAATACCTGGGTAAAAACTGACTCAAGCTCCCGAGAAAAGGTGATTCTAAGCTATGCTGACAGCACAGACAAAGGCCTTATCTTGACCAATCGGCGACTGTGGCTCGGTTTGGGTAACACCGGGGCTTCGGCTACTCACTATCAGCAAGTGGTTCTTGCGGATAGTCCTGATATTTACTGGCGGTTCACTGACATCACTTCTTCTGTAGTTGACTCAAGTACAAACAATCGTAATGGAACGAAGGTGAATCCTGTCGCTGCAGTGGGCGGAGCCGCCCAGTTCAACAATAATATTGATGACGCCATTTTCGATTTGTCAGGGGCCGGAGTCAGCATTACAGGCAATGCTTACTTTCAAACGCCAATTAACGGTGCCGCCTATTACGATCTAGAAAACAATTGGACCATTGAATCCTGGTTCTACTACCCTTTCCCGACAAACTGCTCAGGCGGCTGTACGCTAACGCGGGGTAACGGCGGAGATCACCAGATTTATGTCAATAGCGCCTTACTCCTAGGTTCCTACAAGAACGCAGCTACCGCCGGTTTCATTTCCAGCGGGTTTGATATGACAACTCTCAGTCAAGGTTGGCATCATATAGCGGCAGTGGGAGCAGGAGGCACATCAACGACATTCTATGTCGACGGAGCTCAAGCAGGTTCGCCGCTCGCTTGGCAATCAACCACTGATATTCGATCTGTAGGAAATTACTTCAGTGGCAATCAAACCTTCGGCTTGTTCGACGAGTTTGCTGTGTATCCCACTAACCTCAGTCTGGCAAGGATTCAAGCGCACTATGTAGCGGGCTTTCAAAACTCCTGTAACTTTGTCATGAGTCCCAACTATTGGTATCACCTCGCGGGCATTAGCAAGGATTCTGATCACAGCCTTCAGCTCTATCTGAACGGTTCCCTGCATTGCACCACCACAACACCGACGGCTCGCCTACTTGCTGGAAGTTCAGAACCACTCCTCTTGGGACGGTCAGCGCAAAGCGCAGCCACCTCGTGGCCCGGTAAAATTTCCAATTTGATGTTTCACAATGCAGGAGATGCTACTGAAATTTTGGCCGATTACACCGCTTCCAAAGTACGCTTCGCAGATTTGCTTCCCTTGCCTCCATCTGGTCTACGCCTGTGGCTGCGCTCGGACACTGGACTCTATCAGGATGTTGATGCCACCCTCGCCGCATCATTAAACAACGATCCTGTCGCGATTTGGCAGGATTTGAGCGGCAATGGCGGTCATATGCAGATCACAACCGGCGGAATCGATCGACGTCCAAATTTAAAACTGGCGACACTCAATGGACAGGCCGTAATAGATTTTGATGGAGTGGAAGACGTACTGCGTAACTTGGTTGACTACAGCATACCCAACACGGTATGCATCGTCGCTCGGTACAGCGATGCTCCAGCAAATGGATATCGCGGTCGTATTATCTCTGGTTCCGGCACAAACTGGCTCATGGGCTGGTATAACTCGGCATCGACCACTTTAGGTTCTTCCGGCGTCATGGATCAATTCTTTGCCAATGGCTGGGTCCACAATCCGAGCTTTACAGCGGACACCACTTGGAAGATGTACTGCAGCGACCATTCCACATTGGACGTGCAACGACTGTTTCGTAGCAACACCCTCCTCCAATCCAGCAACGCGGGATCTCAGGGACCACGTGGCTTGACACTTGGTAGCCAACAGGGGAGCAGCCAATGGTCCAAATCTCAAGTTGCCGAAGTTATCGTTTACAATCGTATTTTGACAGATTCCGAACGAACAGCCTTGTTTGCCTACCTTAGCGCTCGGTACGGGCTTTAAAACAAAGCAACGGCCTCAGCTTATGGCGGAAATTCCTTCCTTCACCCATAAGTTTTGAGGCCGTCGAATGTACTAGGACTTCAATTTCAATCTCGGATTGCGCTTCTCTAGTAAGCTTGCTCACCACCTGATTGAGCTTGAATCACGACGTCCACTCGGCGATTTTGCGCCCGACCATCAACAGTCTTATTCGAGGCTATGGGTTTTTGAAAGCCATAGCCGGTCGCTTTATATTGAGTAGGTGATCCTGAGGGAGTGTTCGATTCAAGATAAGACTTCACAGCTTCGGCTCGGGCTTCTGATAGCTTTTCATTGTTTTGTTTGGATCCAATCGAATCGGTGTGACCTTCGACGACAACCGATTTTGCGTTGAGATCACCGATGACACCCTGAACTTTCGCCAAGAGTGGGAAGTTATTACCTTTCAAAGTAGCTTTCGCACTGTTGAACTCCAGTCCCTTCAATCGAATCACTAAATTTTCACCTTGACGATAGACTTCCGCTTCATCACTTGAAAACTTGGCTCTGGCCTGATCAAATTTCTTATTGAACTCTTGATTCGTTGCTAACGCTGCGGCTGCGGCTGATGCCTGAGCATCAGCGGCGCTGTTTCGGTCTTCAGCCCGGTTCAATTGGGTATTCGCTGCTTCCAACTGAGATTTTTGTGCTGCTACTTTGTCTCGCTCAGCAAAGAGCTTCAGAGCTGCTCGCTCACCGCTCTCTTTGGAACCTTTGTGAGCTTCCTTATTCACCAAGAGCAAACGATCCGAATCAGCCAAGGCTTTGCCCGAGAGTTGTTTAATTCTTGCTGTGTCATGTCGATTAGCAATGATGTAGTTATCGGCATCTTTGATACTTTTCTCTGCCAAGGCAAGACTCTGTGGAGCCCAATCTTCAGCGCCCTCTTTTTTTGCCTTATTAACTCGGCCTTCGGCCTCATTCAAGGCCGTACGTCGAATGGCGCGAACCTCAAGATCAAGATACTTCGCAAGGATAGCCGATCTATTTTTCACAGCAGATTCGGTCTTATTTTCTTCGATATCCGAAGCGACTGATCGCAAATCATCATCAGCATCTTTGAAATCTGAAGCGAAAGCGTCTTTGCCACCTTCCTGCATGGCTAGTCTTCGAGCTTCTACAACTTCACTCATATTACTTGTGGCTACTTTGGCAAATTCACGCGCTTTGCCGAGATAGGCCTTTGCAAGTGATACGTTGCGCAGAATATCCTTAGCGCTGTCCTGATTTTTAACACCGGATTTAGCATCTTTCAATGCATCCTGTGCTTTTGCGAAATTACTCGGGGCCAAAACATCTAGCTGATCGGCATTGGCTTGGGTCATGTCTTTTTCTACAACAGCGACTTCATCTGCCGGGATCGCCGTCGCAGGAAAATCCTGCATTGCCGGATCTGAAGCACAGCCTGCTGAAATGAGAATCCATACACCTAAAATTGAGGCTTTCATGAGCTTCACTGCTTATCTCCTTTTAAAAATTAAGAGGCACAGAATTAAAGATTGAGCCTGGAAGCAGAACTTTCAATTCCTGGTATCACGGAAGGATTGATCAGAGGAGTTTCAACTTAGTCATAAGTGAACTTTCTCATCTCGTCGAGCTGCAATCAAAATTTAAAAAGAACAGCTATTCGAGCGACTTCCTCAAACTACTCCACCTCAAGAATTAATTCGACACAATTCAACTCGTCAACTTCATAACATCGAAAAATCTGTCGATCGTAGGGGGATTTTTGTAGAGAGATACTGCTGGTAATTCTGCAGCCCATTCTAACATCAACGATACAAATTATAGGCAATTCTACCGATTCTAGGATTTTAAAAGAAGCCTAAAACCAAGACAGAATAATCGTCGAAACAAATATTCGGCGAGAGGATCGTGCAGGATTCAAAACAAACTCCTGGCCAGCGAGTCAGAGCTTTTGAATGACTGCAATGGTCGCTGGTACATTGTCATGCCTGCAGACTTTACCCAAGTGCCTTGAGCATTCGTCATAACAAATACTATGCGCTTGGCATTGCCCGGATCCGACTTGCGGATGGCCACAGCAGTGTCGAATTTCGGGCCATGTCAAAGGATTGGATAGTTGGGTAGTCAGTAACCACCTGATATATCTATATTTCAAAAGGCACCTCCTTTGCATTTCTATCCTCTGTCACGCCTGCATTTGCCACGGAGCTCTGCATGAAACGTTTAATATTTTTCGCCATGTTGGTTTTATTTTTTTTTGTCGGCAAGCAAAATGCTCAGGCTGAAAATTGGAATTTCGGCATGATTGTCGAACATGGAGAGCACGACGCCGCGATTGGACTCGTTCTTGGTTATCAAGTACTTGAATTCGCCACCGTGAAGGCGGAAAGTTTGGTGGGACTCCACGGCGCTCATCAAGCTTATTCATCGAATCGCCTTGGTCTGCAGCATGCCTATGCCATCAATGAGACGATTGCACCTTATCTAAGTTACGGAGCTGGGTATCGAAACTACTTTGGAAGTGAGTGGTTTGTAGCCTCAGGCATTCGACTCACATACTCGTCTCTCTACTACGAAGCAGAAGTCACTCGAAACTGCTTGGAAAAGAATTATGGCGGGAATGGCTGTTCCTATCAGGTTCGGCCTTTCGTCATAGGCTTTCGGTTTTAAAGCTGATTTTACTTCAGAATCAGTTGGCCATCGATCACCCGCATAATAACGAATGAAGAAAGGATATTTCTCCACTATTAAAGAATGGGGACCATGCACGCACAGTTTGCCGATATTTTGCTATCATAAGCGCTCGGATCGATGGGCAACAAAGGATAGTTAGGAACTTTGTTCGCATTGAAGCACCCACCGCCTGAAAAATTGTACATAGGATAAGAGTAATCGAATCGATTGTTGGCACTATCATAGCTAATCGTGTGAGCGCAGTGATTTTCACCTTTTAGAGCAACGGTAGCGAGTTCGTGACGTTGAGCTATTCGTCCGCCCTTTTGCTGACATAAATCCAAACAACTTCGAACAGAGCAATTATAAAGTACCCCCCCACACTGATTCATCTGAAGCTCCAAAACATTGCCACGAACACGGTCCTTTAAGGTGGAAAGCTCATTTTTAAGGCTTTCAATCTTCGCTTGCTGAATAGCCATAATTTTTTGCTCTTCTGGACCAGCCTTCAGCACAAGCGATAAACAGCAGCCTAGCACCAAAAGAATAGTACGGACAATTTTGCTCATGTTGGAAATTCCTAAAGGGTTGTCTCGAGATTCGGCTCCATTGATCTCAACGGATGGTCGAGTGCCTGCATCTGACGTAAGTCCGGTCCTTTTTATTGCAGTAACTCAAAGATTCTGGACACCTAGGTGTAAGTCCCATCAAGAGTCCAAAACTTTCTCCGATACTCTTTTTTGCTAATAGTTTCGATAAGTTTAGAGAGAGAGCCAGCCACCATCTTTTCTAGGATAGCGTACCATTAAAGCGCAAACCCAATCAACGCCATAAGTACATATAAGGTCCCGCTGTCCTCACCCAACAAAGAGACAATTCCCTGTATGAAGGAAGTTGCCCCTCTCTGCGTCATTGGGTATAAACCTGCTTCTTAGTCGAATGCATAAGCCAACTCTTCAGACTGTAGGCCCCTCATGAGTCGTTTGAACTTTCAGGTCGAAGCCAAAGCCAGCAATTCCCGCGCCCGGGCATGCCGCTTTACCACCCTCCACAGCGAGGTCCAAACCCCGATCTTTATGCCGGTGGGCACACAGGCGACTGTTAAGGGATTGAAGGCTGAAGAACTGGCAGCGACTGGAGCCAATATCCTACTCGCCAATACCTACCATCTCATGCTTCGGCCTGGTGCCGCCGTGTTTGAGAAGATGGGTGGCATTCACAATTTCACGACTTGGAAGAAATCCTTCCTCACCGATTCAGGCGGATTTCAAATCTTCTCTTTACCCAACTCTCGCGTCATGGGTGAGGATGGTGCTAAATTCAAAAGCTACGTCGACGGTCAAGACTTTTTGCTGACCCCCGAAAGCAGCATCGCTATGCAACGCTCCATCGCTAGCGATATCATGATGGTGTTGGACCAATGCGTACCATCAACCTCGGAATATGCCGTCGCCAAAGCCGCCATGGAGCTCACCCATCGCTGGGCGAAACGAAGTCTCATGGCCCGCGGAGATTCACCTCAATCGCTGTTCGGCATCGTCCAAGGGGCTTGCTATGAAGACCTCAGGCGTCAAAGCGCGGCAACTCTTTCTGAACTGCCTTTCGATGGCTTTGCCATTGGCGGCTTGGCCGTCGGTGAAACCAAAGCCGAAAGGGAAGACTTCTGCGAACTCACAGCCGATCTTTTGCCACAAAATCTGCCGCGCTATTTGATGGGTGTAGGGACACCCATTGACCTTCTTGAAGCCGTTCATCGCGGTGTGGATATGTTCGATTGCATCATCCCAACCGCCCATGCCCAGCAGAGTGTTGCCTACACCTGGCAAGGTCAGCTTCGATTGGAACGCGGTGTTTATAAATTCGGCGAAGAGAGCGTGGAAGCGGATTGCAGCTGCTACACCTGTCAGCGATATTCTCGCGCCTATATCCATCACCTCTGCAAAGCCAATGAAGGCCTGGGATCGCAACTCCTGTCCATACATAACCTGCATTTCTATCAAGATCTCATGGCCAAAATGCGCAAACATATTTTTGCTGACACCTTTGCTGAGTTCTATCGAGAGAAAAGAGAAATCCTGCCGATGCGGGACAGGGACTTCCCTTCTGTTCCGACCAAACCTAAGCGCCGACCCAAGGAACCTTCTCGCCAAAGAGGCGACTATCAGCTCATAGAATCAGCGCAAGGATTCTTCAGTATCGGTCAGAAATCGAGTGGCGAAGTGATGCACTCTTTCGTTCACCCCGATGAGGAAGCGCGCCTGCTCTATGCTGAGCAATCTCACTTGGGACACCGCATTCGTGAAGGTGGGGATGAACCCTTGGTTCTGTGGGATGTCGGTCTTGGAGCTGCGCACAATGCGATGGCAGCTATTCGAGTCTATGAAAGTCTCATCGCTGAAGGGCATACCGGTCTTCGCCCTTTGCATATCTATAGTTTTGAAAATGATCTGGATTCTCTGCGTCTGGCCCTTGATCATCTCCTGCGGTTTAAACATCTATGGCACAGCGGGCCAAGCCGCATCGTAAAGCAGGGGCAGTGGACAAGTCCGAACGAAAGGCTGCAGTGGAAGCTGCTTTTGGGAGAATTTAAGGATAGGAGGTCGGAAGCTCCATCTCCTCAAATCATTTTCTACGATCCATTCTCATCTAAGACCAATGGTCCTCTATGGTCCTTGCCAGCATTCAAAGCCTTGTTTGAAATCTGTCAGCCTGAATCGACCGAACTCTTCACCTATTCTGCATCGACACCCGTTCGGGCCGCACTTCTCGCCGCAGGCTTCACCTTGGCAAAAGGTCTAGCATCGGCAGCCAAAGCCGATACGACGATTGCCCTGTCGCCCCGCATGGCGGAGACCAATCCTTTTGGTCGTGAATTTTTGGATCAGAATTGGTTTGGTCGTTGGGAAAGAAGTGATCGACCTTTTCCAGATGACCTGGATGCCGGACTTGTCCCTTGGTTTAAAGGCCAAATCCAAGCGCATCCGCAGTTTGCAGCTAAGAAATAAAGAATGACGAGGGAGCGCTCAGCTCTCTGGCCTTAACTTACGTCTTAGAATTTTACCAACGTTGGTCTTTGGCAATTCCTTTTCGAAGGAATAGAACTTCGGCCTTTTGTATCCGGCTAAATTCTTTTCGCACCAATCTCGCAGCTCATCTTCGGTCAAGCTCTGATCTTTTTTCACGACAAAGGCTTTAACTGCTTCGCCTGAATTGCTATCAGGAATACCGATCACGGCGGATTCCAAAACTTTGGGGTGCAAGGCTAGAACTTCTTCGACTTCATTGGGATAGACGTTGAAACCCGAGACGAGAACCATATCTTTTTTGCGATCGACAACGAAAAAGAATCCCCGCTCGTCAACCTTGGCAATATCCCCAGTATACAACCATCCATCACGAATAGAATTCGCCGTTTCTTCTGGCTTCTCCCAATAACCTAACATGACCTGTGGCCCTTTGATGAGCAATTCGCCCGCCACGCCTAAGGCCACTTCTTTACCATCATCATCGACGACCTTTGCATCCGTGGACGGTAAGGGCAATCCAATCGAGTTTGGCGGACATTCTATATGCAAGGGATTGCAGTGGGTCACAGGTGAAGCTTCGGTTAAACCAAACCCCTCCAAAACCCGGGTGCCGGTGATTCTTTGGAATTCATTCGCCACAGCTGTCTGCAAGGCTGTGCCACCGGCCATAGCTACTTTAAGCTGCTTGGGCGCCAAATCACGAAACAGAGGGTTATTGTTCAGAGCATTGTAAAGCGTGTTTACGCCGGTCATAACCGTAATCTTATACTGCCGGAAAATCTTCGCGGTATTCTCAATGGGTACTGGCTTGGGCAGAAGAATCATTCGTCCACCCAAAGTCAAAAACGACAGAAAATTCACCGTGAGGGCAAAGATGTGGTAGAGGGGCAATGCCGTAAGAATCGTCTCATCGCCCTTAGCCACATATGGCTTTGACCACTCTTGAATCTGCTTCATATTCGCGACTACATTGCGATGGGTGAGCATAGCCCCTTTCGAGACTCCGGTCGTTCCCCCGGTGTATTGCAGAATCGCGATGTCTTCCAATTTGATTTGCGGTTTCGTGTAGGACTTCCCTGCGCCAACCCGTAGAGCTTCCTTAAACCGTACCACAGTCAGATTATGCTTTGGGATCTGACCTTTAAACCGTAGCACGGTATCGACCAATGCGCCTTTCCAGGTTGGCAATTGATCACCGATACTGGTCACGATCACAGTCTGGAGGTCAGTCTCTTTAAGAATTTCTTCCAGCTTATCCAGAAACATATCGAGAATGACGAGAGCTTTAACTCCAGAATCGTGAAATTGATGCTTCATTTCCCGGGCGGTATAGAGAGGATTGGTATTCACGCATATAACACCAATTTTCGTAGCGGCGAACAAGGCGATGGGAAATTGAATCACATTGGGCAACATGATGGCGAAACGGTCACCTTTGCGAAGTCCCACTTCGTTTTGCAGATAGGATGCAAAATCGTTCGCCAAGCGATCGAACTGACGAAACGTAAGGTCAGCTCCCATACAGGTCAGAGCAATTTTTGAGCTGTACTTATGACAGGTATCCTCGATCAGGGATGCGATATGAGTCCCCTCGGCAAGTTCGATCGTCGGGCTGACGGTTTCCGGATAGTGCTGCAACCAAGTCTGGCTCATGACTGTGGGACCTCCAAGTCAAAATTTCGTATTTTCCCGGCGTCTCTACCGCTACACTTTTTTAGGGTCTTTTCATAAATAAAGTGCGAATATACCCGTGTCTGGCGTCCCCGGCCAGTTAAAAGAGAGAGTACATAAGTGTTTGCTATCGATCAGGCGATTTTCGAGGAACCCCTGCGCCAGTTGCAGGATTTGTGTCTTGCTCATCAAGTGCTCGTAGCAACGGCTGAAAGTTGTACGGGTGGTCTGTTATCTGCTTTGCTTACGCACAGACCTGGGAGTTCGGGTTATTTTCTAGGTGGTGTGAATGCTTATGCCAATAGCATCAAATCGAGAATTCTCGGCGTCTCAGATGAAAATTTAACCCATTTTGGAGCCGTGTCGATACCCGTTGCAAAGAGTATGGCTTTGGGAGTGCAATCTCTGTTTCAGGTCCAATTCAGCTGTTCCATTACGGGTGTCGCAGGACCGGGGGGAGGAACCCTTGAAAAGCCCGTCGGCTTCATTTGTTTCGCATGGTCGGACCCACTCACGACCACCGCTGAGGCCCATCGACTCTCAGGATCGAGGGAAGATATTCGCGCCCAAAGTTGTCACATTGCTCTGTTGGGCTTGCTGAAGCGTGTTCAAGCCTATACCCACAAGGAGGTTCCGTGATTCGTGCATCTCTTGCATTTTTATTATGCTTCTTAAGCTTCTCATCTCAGGCTTTCAGCGAACCCAAGCTGCAGGATAAATACTCCGAAATTTTTTCCACGATTGACCATCTTTCAGTCGATTTTTCCCAAAGTACCTACAAAAAGCTGCGTGACCGATCGGTTACCCGCAGCGGCAATGCTTTTTTCTCCAAACCAGGGATGTTTCGATGGAATTTCAACAGTGAAAAAACAGGCCTCGAAGAATATTACTTTAACGGCGAGAAGCTGACCCATTTTCGGGAAAAAGATAAATTGGTGAATCACTATAATACCAATGCCGGTCTTGCCCGCGAGCTACAGGAAGTTGTGAACTTGGTACTCGATCCAAAGGCCCTGCTAAGTCGTTATAAAGTTAAGGAAATCAAGTCCCAAGGCGGGAAAACCCAAGCGGTCTTGATCCCTCAGTCCCGTGAAACGACCGACGTCGACACCATTTTCGTCAAAGTCTCAGACGTCAAAAAATTCGTAGAAGAGGTTCAGATCTTTTACATCGACGGCAATTATACACAATTTGTCTTCAAGAACCCGGTAACCCGTCCGAACGACCCTAAAATCTTTAGCTTTTCCAGACAAGGTAACTTCACCGTGAGGCATCACGGTTGAACAGCAGCTGGGCACTCTCTGCCCAGCCAATCGGCACTTTCTGCCAAGCCCTCGAAATCCCAACAAGAAACGATGTAAAGTTTTTGGCCGCTGCCGCCGATAAGCGCTCTGATTGCGAAGTCTATGGACACTGCAACTTGAGTACTATTCGGGAGCTTCTATGAGCCAGGAATCAGTCCGCTGGGAAGATTTTGATAAGATGCACGTCATCCGGAAGCTGAAGGAGATCGTCGGCAAGTGGTGGCGCGTACAGATCAACTTCACAGACAAAAAAGGCTTTCTCCGTGGGGTACCTGAAGGAAGATTTTTCAATCCTTTGAATCCCATCTGCCAGACGATTGTCGCGGATGCCAAAGGCTTTTCCAAGCGATTGGAAACGGCCAGAAAAACCACCGTTGAGTCGATGCATAGCAAAAAATCACGGGTTTCGATAGACCCAACAGGATTTTCGGTTATATCCGTGCCGATCAACGTCAAAGGTGAGTTTTTAGGCACAGTGTTCGGCGATGGTTTCATCTGTGTAGACTCTGCGGCCCAACAAAAGGTCCAGATCAGTAACTATCTAGAACGCGAATTTCCCGATCGCAAGGACCTCATCGGTAAAGTTGAGGAACTCCCTGTTCTTTCGACCAAAGAGCTGCACTACCTCACTGAGCTGATCAACCTCGTGGTCGATGAAATTTTGGTGATGCACCGTTACCTTGACGATGAAAAAGGTAAAGTCAGTGAGCTCTCCAAGGAACTCGGCCAACGTTATGGATTCGATCGTATGATCGGCAAATCCATGGCTATGCAGGAGCTCTACCGACTTTTGGAACGAGTCTGTGACTCAGAGACGACCGTTCTGATCCAAGGCGAAAACGGTACAGGTAAGGAACTTATCGCCAAGGCCTTGCATTACAATTCGAAGCGAAAGAACAAGCGCTTTCTGGTTGTCAACTGCGGTGCCTTCAACGAAAATCTATTGGAATCTGAACTCTTCGGACATATGAAGGGTGCCTTTACCGGTGCTGTGAAGGATAAAAAAGGTCTGTTTGAAGCTGCCGACGGAGGAACGCTATTCCTCGATGAGATCGGTGATACTTCGATGCAGATGCAAGTGAAGCTCTTGCGTGTTTTGCAGGAAGGGACTTTTACGCCTGTCGGTAGTACCGAAGTCAAACGAGGCAATGTGAGGGTCTTGGCTGCGACCAACCGCAACCTGATTGAAATGGTCAAGCAAGGCACGTTCCGGGAAGATCTTTACTACCGTTTGAACGTTATCAACGTCGTCGTACCGCCTCTCCGCGATCGAAAAGATGACATTGTATTGTTGGCCGATCATTTCTTAAATAAATTCGCCAAGGGTTCTAACACACCTAAAAAGTTGATCAAGCAGGAATGCCTTGAGCGCCTGATGGATCACGAATGGCCAGGTAACGTTCGCGAATTGGAAAACGAAGTGGAACGACTCTGCGTTCTAGCTGGCGAGCAGAAAGAAATAAGCTCTGACCAACTTTCGCCGCGCATCAAAGAGAGCACCAAGAAAAAATTCCCAGGACTTCGAGTCAATGGCAATTTAAAAGACTCTCTGGAAGTCATGGAAAAGCAGATGATTCTAGACGGATTGGAGCGAACAGGTTGGAATAAATCCAAACTAGCCAAAGAACTCGGGATCAGTCGAGCCGGATTGATTACCAAAGTTCAAAAGTACAATCTCGAAAAACGCGCAAAATGAGGCTTATTCACCCCGGATGGTGATAAAGGGCCTCACAATGCTCCAAGGAGGGATATCATGGTGCTCAAGCTTTTTAGTAAGGCCGCTGGCGAGCAGGATGGGCCACCCGAACAAGATGATGGTTCACTGCGAATGGAGCGTATGGAGGGTCACCTTCGCGATCTGGGCGTTGAGGTTCTACGCCTTCGTCAGGAAGTCAACACGATGCTGGTCCGCCAGCAAACCTTCAAGATTGCGCTGGGTCGACTGAGAGAATACCTCGAAGAAAGGGGAGCCTTGGAAGAAGCCAGCCAGGAAATTCAAGTTCCCTTCCAGGAACTTCTGCACGAGCACCAGACCGAGGAACAGAGCACTCCAATCCGTACAGCGACTAGTCGCAAAAACAAGAGCGGCATGCACTGAAATCTATGGATTGGTTTTGGCCAATTCCAGGCTAATTTCTCGATCTAGATCAGGGCCAGGTGGAGGTAAATTCTGAAAAAAGGCGCGAGCCTCTTCAGCCACCTGCTGTGGCCCTTGGCCGTAAATCCCCGAAATATGAAATATATGAAAATGCTGGATGCCAAGGCTTCGGGCGATCAGAGCGCTTTGTCGGCTGGTCAAGTGGGCTTTGTCCACGGCACGATTTCGATCAGCATCCGAAAAACTACTTTCTGATATTCCATCGGTTGCTCGTTGAAAGGCAGACTGCAAAGAATCGATGTTTGCTTTTGAGAAAGCTAGGTCCGTGAGATAGACCAAAGAACGTCCAGCTTGCTGCGCAATGAGAGACCGACTCAAATCTTCGACCTGAAAAACTCGCCCATTCACATCAATATCGCCCTGGATTTGGCCAGTGCGAACCTTGTATTGAAGATCGCCCAACCATGGTCCAGCTTTTAATCCCAGAGATTTTAACTTGTCTGTGCGAACTTTTAGAGCCGCCGGTGCCTCCAATTTATAGGCAACCGATGGAATGCCCTTATGATCAAGCAAAGCGGCGGAGACCTGGGACCCATCACCGAGTGTTGCAAGGTGCTTGTGAGCAAGCGCTGTACGTTGGGCTCGGCCTTGAAATAAATCAGTATTGGTGAGCAGCGCATTCCAAACCGAACCATCTGGATGAATCTCATAGACTTGAAATCGAATCTGATCCGGATCTATGAGATTCCAGGTATAGGAATTCAATTTGGCACGCACACGTTCGATAAAATCTTTGGGTCCAAAGATCTGCAGTTGACGTTTATGCGGAACATTGACTCTGAGGAGACGATCAAATCCGATGAAATGATCCATATGAGTGTGCGAAACAAATACGCTGCGAACCCTGAGCATATCGCGATGCCCCAGGTTGTCAATCATGCCCAAATCAAAGAGCAGAGCCTCGCCGAGTCGTTTGAGCAATACAAACACCGACGGATCACCTTGCAAACCATTGACCAGTCGAAAATCAAAGGGCTTATCACTCATAGAGCTCTGGTCGCCTGTTGCTCAAGGCAGGAAGTCGATCCCGCACCGATTGAATGCGCGACCTGTAGGCTTCAGCACAAGCCAAGCCCTGTGTCCCCCCAGTATTAGCCACAACATAGCCCCAGGGATCGATCACCATGGAATGGCCATAGGATGAGCGTCCTGGCCCATGGTCTCCAACCTGGTTGGAAGCCAAGACATAGCACTGCTGTTCAACTGCACGCGCCCGGAGCAGCAACTCCCAGTGATCCATACCCGTCTGAAGGGTAAAGGCCGAGGGCAGCACAATCACATCCAGCGGGCCATCTTTTGCCAATCGTTCGAAATAGCTAGGGAAGCGCAGATCATAGCAGATCGCTAGGCCGACTCGAAAGCCATCTAATTCAAAACTGACAGGCTCAGCTCCAGCCAAAAACCCATCCGATTCACAGTAGAGAGCCTCGCCTTTTGGACTGTAGAGGTTGAAAAGGTGGGTTTTACGATACTTAGCGACGCGCTGGCCCTGCCGATCGAAAACGTAACAGGTGTTAAACACACGTCGGTGACCTAATCGCCCTGTTTCATCGGCTTCCGCCAACTCACCAGGCGCTGCATGTTCACCAAAACTGCCGGCGAAAAGACAGATATTCAGTCGTTTGGCGGTGGCAGCCAATCGATCACTCAGAGGTCCACCCTCGATTTCACCCATTGCATGTATCTGATCGTAGGGCCCATGGTAAGCGAATACTTCGGGCAAAAGGACCCAGTCGGCACCGCGGGCCGCCGCCCGTTCCACCCAACGCAGAGCATCATCTATATTGCGCTGCTTGTCTTCGGTACTTGTCATGCATATGCTAGCGAGTAACAGGCTTTCTTTGCTCATCAAAGCTCCGGCAGAACAATCTTCCGATCCACTCCAAAGATCTTAGTCAGCAGAGCCACCCTTGTCCACATACCGTTTCGTTCCTGACGCCAGTATTTGGCCCGAGGATCACTGTCGATCGCGACATCCAACTCTTCGCGTCGTGGCAATGGATGCATGATGACGGCTGTCGATTTCATGAGCGGAAGGTGCTGCGATTTAAGATGGAAGCGGCGATAGTCCACTTTTTTGGATTCGCCATTGGTATCATACTCATCTTGTACACGAGTCATGTAAACTGCATCAGCAACGCGCAAGGCGTCTTCAAATTGATCCGTTTCTTCGAATTTTTGCCCGCACTTATGCAGCTTGGCCCGAAGATCGTCACTGATGCGAAACTCCGGGGGTGAAACAAACAGAATCTTCACGTCTCGATAGTTACTCAAGAGGCCGCTGAGCGAGCGAATGGTCCGCCCACGCTTCAAGTCACCAACCATCATAATGGTCTTACCGTCTAAGCCGCCGCTGCGAAAGAAACTCCGATTCAAGGTATAGATGTCGAGCAAGGCTTGCGTCGGATGTTCGTCAGGACCCGAACCAGCATTGACAATTGGAATCGGCCTTTCCGTGTCATTGAGCAGGTTCGCAATCCGATCGCAAAGACCTGGGATAGGCGTTCTCATGATAATGATATCAACATAACTGGAAAAGGTCTGGAGAGAATCTTCGATACTTTCACCTTTTCGCTCGGAACTAGTCGAGGAATCGCGGATCTCATTGGTGCCCATGCCAACGATCTGACAAGCTGTTTGGAAGGACAGAAAGGTCCGGGTGGAAGGCTGCGTAAAGTACAGCATAGCTCGCTTATGGGCCAAGAGACCCTTGAGGTACATCAGTCCTTCCTTGGACTTATCAAAGCGCCGAATCGTATCTGTCAGGACACACATATGATCTAAAAAGGGCCGATCAAACTGCGCTGAACTGAGGACGTGGAGAGGTCTGATCTGAGAATCTTCCATACAACTTCCCTCAATCAAAGATAACGAACGGAGGATTCACCAGAACCCTCAACCATCTCACCGATGGTGTGTGATCCGAGTCCCATCGACTGGCATATCTTATGAAAATCAGCTTCTGCTTCACTCGCAATCGCTGCAATCATTCCTGCACCAAGATTGAAGACGCCTTCGACATCTTCAAATCGGGCGCCATGGCTTAAATAGAGATTTTTCATCCAATCAGGGGTCGGCACTTTTTTAGGATCAACAAGAGCATCCAATCCATCAGGCATGACGCGAGGCAAGTTGCCCGAAATCCCGCCACCTGTGATATTTGCCAGAGCATGCACCCGGCCCCAGCCCAATTTTTGCAGAAGAGCTGGCACTTCAAAATAGATTTTGGTTGGCTCCAGAATTTGCTGCAAGGTTGCCTTATCAACCGGTTTTTCTGCTAACCATTTGCGAAGCAGAGAGTAGCCGTTGCTATGAAACCCGCTGGCGCTGAGGGCGATCAACTTATCGCCGCGCTGGACCATTTCCGGGCACAAACGTTTCTTGCCATCCACGACGCCGACCACAAACCCGGCGAGATCGAAGTGGCCTTTTGCATAGAGGCCAGGAAGTTCTGCCGTTTCGCCGCCAAGCAATGCAGCTTCAGATTGGGCCAATCCCTTGCGAATTCCGCTTAAAATAGCCTTGAATTGTTGCTCGTCTAGAATTCCTGTGGCGTAGTAATCAAGGAAAAAGAGGGGGCGCCCGCCGACGGTATAAAGGTCGTTGACACACATGGCGACCAAATCAATCCCGAGACCTTCCAGTTGATTGTGTTCAAGACCAAGCAAAACCTTGGTTCCGACACCATCGGTGCCTGTCACTAGCAGAGGATCTTCCATTCCGGCAAAATTAGGCCGAAATAGGGCCGCAAAGCCACCGATGCCTGATACCACTTCACCACCCGAGGTCCGATCGGACTTACTATTCTGCAGCCAATCGACCAAGGCATCGCCTTTGGCCACATCCACACCAGATTCTTTGTAGAGATCTTTGCCTTTTTGCTCAGTCATGTTCGGGGCTCCTCTATCGGTTCCAAATGAAGAATGAGTTGTTTAAGGTTGAAGGGAATTGGGACTTCGCCATTCCCTGGGGCATATTTCATGAGCACTCGTCTGCCCTTGAAGATCTCCAGCTCCAAAAGTTCGGGAGTCGCCAGGACTCCTTCCAAACTGATGACAGTCTCTGCTTGTACAAACACCGCGCGGGCCAGATCTTCATCTGAAGTGCAGCGCAAGAGCACGGGGACTGCATAGTCATGCCCGACTTCGGCCAGATACTGCAGAGCAGCATCGTCATGCTCTCCAACAGCCAGACTGTAGATATCCGCGCCCATAGCAATTGTTTCCAGCACCTGAGCTTCATTGTGAACGGGATCGATTCGGCCAAAGGCTCGGCTTTCATCTTTGGCTTTAGCCAAACGAAACCAGCGAGGCTCCGCAGCATCAGCACCAATGCTATAGAAAAAAACATTTATTTCAGGCCTTGCTGAAAAAACAGTGTGCTCGGGATCTTGCTGTAAGGAAAGGGCGAGAGCTATTGGATCCGATGAGTCATGAAGAAAGTAGCGACGGGAAGGAGCTTGAGTTGCCAAAGATCGCAATCGGTTAAGATAAACGGCCTCATCAAGACTAGCTTTGGGCTGCTGCAAATGTTCCAGCAGGACATCAAGAAAATCTTTCACCCCCGCCCCCTATGGATTTTTTCTGAATAATATTCAATAATTTCAGCAAGTTGAAGGAATATGTCTAAAGTATCGACGGGCCTTGCCGAATTCTTACTTGGAAGACAAAAAGACCCGTAGCCTAGTGTGGTGGCCATGGTAGCACTTAAGAATGTCCGTACAAACTGGATCATATTGGCTTTGTGCATGTCTCTCGCTGCACTTACAAACCATAGTCATGGAGAAGTTGTCTATAGGAAACTCAGTACGGTTAAGGTGATCACACCGACCGCTAGCTATGAGCCTATAAGCATCCCTGCAAGGCCCCCAGTAGAGGCGTCAGGTGGACTGGAGGTCCTGCAGATTCGAAGGACCGGCAAGACCTTAACAGCTCTTTTGGCTGGGGGACGGCGTGAGGGAATGCTGCCAGGATCGCTGCTGGAAACGAGCCGCCTTCATCGAGTCGCAGGTCCCGACGGAGAGTCCCAGTGGATTCCCACCGCTCAACTCAAAACCATCGAAATCCGTGAGAGCTACGCCTTGGCAGAAATAGTCCAAGACGGATCCAAGGATTCAGGCATCTATTTTCCAGAAGCCCCCGGCCTTATGATCGGCGATCGCGCTCAAGTTCTTGACATTAAGATCAGCCAGACCATCCGCATTCTCCCGAGTCGGGTTTTGACTTATGACAGTCTCTTTGTAGACCCTAAAAATTTCCCAACGAGTTTTGAACTCACTCCGGAAGGACGCAACTACCTGATCGAACA
Organism: Oligoflexus sp.; assembly: GCA_041736645.1. Taxonomy (GTDB): domain Bacteria; phylum Bdellovibrionota_B; class Oligoflexia; order Oligoflexales; family Oligoflexaceae; genus Oligoflexus. The sequence continues at coordinate 18,746 of JBGSTF010000230.1, forward strand.
AGCGCGCGAGCTGATGAGCGCTCATGCTGCATTGCTCCTTGTGGAAGGACATACTGATCCCAAGGGTGACAGCCAGAGCAATCAGGTCGAATCCTATCAGCGGGCCATGACTGTTCGGCAGGTTCTTATCGACGAATTTGGCCTCGATTCCAACCGCATTTTGGCCTTGGGACTTGGAGAAACAGAAGCTCTCGACGAACCCTATCTTCCAGGGCGAGCGGAAGAGGCCCGGCGAATCGTCCTGAAGGTCAAATCACAGCCCCTCCCCCGTTAGTTATGTGTATCTATTTCAAACAAAATCGGGCACCATCATTCTTGTTGCCTTATCTCCGCTAGAGGACCATTTATGGACGCCGACGACTGACGATGAAAAAGAAACTCCTTCTGCCAGCAACCTGCTTGCTCGCCATCGCTGCCGTTCTGTTGATTCAGAATCAGGCTCCTCGAAAAAACCAAACCACTCGTCTACCCTTGGATAAATCAGTTCGGCCACGGCCCATTGCAGAATTCGAACCAACCTTCGGGGTGGCGATCAGCGAACAGATTCTGTTTCGGGAATCAGGCATTGAACTGGTGCATGAGCTCATAAAGGCCAAATCCAAGGTCTATATCTTCATGACAGCTGCTTTAAAGGACCAGGTTGAAGAGCTTTTCACCAAGAAAAAGCCCTTCACAGGCGATGAGCTTTTGGCGATCACCAGGATACAACTGGAGCACGAAAGCCCATGGCTTCGTGATTATTTTCCCGTCCCGACCCTGCGCGTTTATCCCTTTCTTCCACCGACACCGAGCTTCGTGGATTTTGTCTATCGCGATGGTAACAGCTACGATGATGCGGCCATCCATCAGTTCGCGTTAGCCATCAACTCCAGCGTGGAGCATCTACCTATTGTTATGGATGGTGGAAATTTCATGACCAACGGCGATACCTGCGTTGTCTCCGAGGAAATGTCTGACGATCCTGAATCTTCCCGCAAAGATCAGGCTGAATTCAAGCTAAGCGATCATGTCGCGGATATTTTTCAGCTGGCAATCGGCTGCCGAAAAACCAAAATTGTGAGCCAAATCCCGCACCCTCACGTCGATATGTTTTTGAAATTTATCAACAAGGATACGGTTCTGGTCAACGAAATCCAGGACCGCACCTTAGCCCTGATGACCGATATTGAAGTCGATGAAAAGGTCAAAATCCCCAAAATTAAAATGGAACTGGATCGAATCGCTCAAGACCTCAGCAAAAGTTTCCGGGTGATTCGAGTGCCGATGCCCCTCCCGGTTCATGATATCTTCTTTACTTACGTGAATTCTGTGATAGTAAACGATACAGTGATCATTCCAAGTTACAAGAACCCCGATCCGACTCGAGGCTCCTACCCGGACCAGCGATACTATGCTTCCTATGAGGAAGAGGTTCGAAAAGCCTACCAAGACCTGGGGCTGAAACCCGTATTTTTAAGGGCTGACGACTTGATCAAAGATGGAGGGGCTTTTCATTGTATAACGTTCCACCTTCCCGATCTTGAATCCATTGTACCCGACACGAGTCATCTGGCGGTTAAGCCAAAGCCGTGACCATTTTTAACGTGGGAGAGAGCTTTCATGATACACCCCGACACCAAGTTAAAGTGGGTTAGCAAAGAAATCGGATACGGTGTCTTTGCAACCAAGTTGATTCCCAAGGGCACAGCGCTCTATGTGCGGGATCAACTCGAGATCGTTGTCGAACGCAATTCTGCGTTGCTCAAGAATCAGGCCTATACGGATATTGTGAAGAAATATTCGTATGTGGACTCCAAGGGCGACTATGTCTTGAGCTGGGATCATGGCCGTTATGTCAATCACTGTTGTTTCCCCAATACCATTACGACCGGCTATGGCTTCGAAATAGCTATTCGTGATATCGCGCCCGGCGAAGAAGTTACCGACGACTATGGCCTGTTGAATCTCGAGGAAGAAATCCCCTTGGCCTGTAGCAAAGAGGGCTGCAGGGGCACAGCCAGAGCCCAGGATTTCGAAGCCAATGCCGAACGCTGGGACAGCGTCGTGGTTGAAGCCTTGACTCATTTCTATCTAGTCGATCAGCCTCTGCTCAAATTCTTTGAGCGTAATACTTTGAACCATCTGAACAGCTATCTTGAAACAGGCAATGCCTATATTTCAGTGCGTTCGCAGCGGTTTATTGAAGGTGCCAGCAGCACTCCGGATCTTCGCTATCGCAGCGACCGGAAACGCAGCTTGGAACGCTCAGAATAAAGACGAAAGCTCAACGTTACCCATCCCCTTGCAAGGCTCGGGGATGGATTCAATGTCCGCATGAAGCCTTAAGCTTAGCTCTGACTCAGATCACGATGCGGCCTCTTGGGAATTCCTGGCAACACCTCGAAAATATCTATTTTTATCAATAAAATTAAATACTTAAAATAAATTATAAAAATGCTTCTAGTCAGTGCTTGAAGACTTGATCAAGGGAAAAGCTTGATAAGGACTTTTACAGGACTGGCAGGAGCCAAAGTAGGGAGCCTTGCCTTCTTGATAATCCATGTGGTTGGCAGCCGAGCACTGGGGGCATAAAAAATCCCCGAGCATTCCTTTAACCGAACCTCGGCCTTTGAGGAAAACCAGAATTCCAATAACAGGTGAGGCCAGCAATCCTAAAGGTACAGACAGGAAATGGACCCCAGGGATCACGATCGTGCAAAGAGCCGCCAGGGCTGTCATAGCAAAAGTTTTCAGTCCACGTAGGGCTGCATCACGCGAGGAAAGCACTGAAATTTCTGCTGGGCCAGTGGTTTCCTTGCCATTGCAAAGCACTCTGATCTGCTGCTGCTCATTGGCCATAATCCGCACGTCCTTGCCGTAAAATGCCCCATCAATCGAAGCTTTCTGTGAGGAGACGCAGGAAGTGTCACAGATGGCTTGGTTGCTTGACAAGTAAAAATTGTATATTTGCAATAAAGTCGTCGCCGTAACTTCAGTAGAGAACGAGATCGCCCGTGATTTGATCGATCGCATCCGCATCATCAGGCCCGATGGCACAGGCAGTCAGTGTCGGCTCTCCATGGAATTCTGTACGACCACTGTCTTGAATCATATAGCTTTTCAATCCGGCAGCCAGAGCCTTTTCGTGGTGAGCGATCAACTCGGCTTCGCTCGATACCCGCAGGCAAACTTTAGCCATTCCATGAACGATCCAATATTTCTCGACTTCTGTGAGCTGCAGGCTGGGTGGAGTATCTAATGCAATTTGCAGCTGGGTACGCAAGGGCTCAATCAAAAAATCCATGGCGGCATGAGAACCCTGAGCAATTTCTTTGCCGCGTCTCATATTAAGGTCTTTGCGAACGAGAATAACTTGCTTGATACGCTTCACCACAAAAACCTTTTGTTACGGTTGCTGCTCAGTCTGATGACACTTCAGCAACGAAAAGTTCTGCCTTGAGCTCCTGGTCTATAGGAACCGCGGCAGGGCAAAATTTAAGTCGCAAAAAAACCCGGCTTTGTTTGCACAAAAACCGGGTTTTTTTGATGGTGGGGATGAGAGGACTCGAACCTCCGACCTCACGCTTATCAGGCGTGTGCTCTAACCACCTGAGCTACATCCCCATCGGAAGACACTTTATAAGGGTTCGCCTTTTTACTGTCAACCTTTTTGAAACCAAATTTTAGCTGAAACCCCGATATCATCAGACAAAATTAAAGAGCCCCACATTTCTGCGGGGCTCTTGTTCAGCGCTGGGCTGGCTCTTAGTTGGTGAACGAAGGGCTTTCTGTGCCTTCCACCAAGTCTTCACCGCCAACTTTGGTCTTTAGACCCCAGTCAGACGCGCCGTAACGCTTCAGCTTGCGCTGCAGCGTGCGGATACCAATTCCCAGAGCGCGGGCGGTATGCGTACGGTTGAAGTTTTTCTGTCTCAGAGTTTCCAGAATTACAATGCGCTCGATTTCGCGCAGTTTAGTTCCGGGGGGAAAAGTGACAGAAGATGTGTCGAAGTTGAGTGCAGCATCG
>JBGSTF010000259.1:0-6549 GCA_041736645.1 Oligoflexus sp.
TCAGGCTCGCGCTTGGATTCCTCGAAATGATTCTCGCAGCATGGGCACTTATAAGTAAAGGTTACGAACTCCTTTACCAAAGCCTTTGCTGGTATAATTTCAAGCTTTTCGATGCTTTTGCTGCCGATTCTAACGAGAGGACATGGTCTTTAAGCTATTGAGCCCTGCATGGGCAACGGAGTTTATTGAAGTGAAGCGGGATTCAACTGAAATACCAGAGTCAAAGTATCCTTCACCTTTGCCACCACTCCCCCCGCAACACTAGGAGGCTCGATCTTGAAGGCCGTAAAGGTGGTTTCCAGTGAGCCGGAAAGCATATCTTGAGCCGTATCTTCCGATTTCTTCAATTGCACATCGACAGGGTAACTCTCACCGGCAATTCTCAACGCGCCCTGAAGCACAGACATCTTACCAGCAAGGTAATCCGGCCACTGAGCTTCTGTTATCTCTTTCGAAAGAAACTCAAGATCCTTTTGTCTATCAGCTTTAAGCAACAAAAGGACCTCTTTGTCTCGATCAACTTCGCCGCTATCAAATTTATCAATAGGTACCTTAACCAGAACTTGTTTCAGCCCTGCAGTAGGAGAGCTGACCGTAAGAGTGATGCTGCAATTGATTCCAACTGGTTCTTCGCTTTTCACAAGAAACATGGTTTTTTTGGTTTTCCAGGCAACGCAATTTTGATTTTTAGGGAAACTGATATCAGCACCCCATGCAGTCGAAGTGCTTGCGATCACAACCGAGCTTAAAACGGCGGCGCAGATCAACTTAAAGCACTGTCCTTTGGTACTAAAACGCATGGGCGATCTCCCTTCATAAGTTGCCCTATGATATCATGACACCTATTGGATGCAACAGAGCATAATCAATTCACGTCCAAGCTTTTCTGGCTTTCAAGCACGGTTGGACATTCTATGGAATGCAAAGCATGCGATTCATTCAAGCTCTATTGTTGATTGTAGCAACGGCTCTTCTGTCCTGCAAATCGTTGCCAAGTGGAAGCAGCAATGGATCGAGCGAGCTCAAACTCATTTCGAAAGCCGGTCGCAGCTATTCCATTAAATCCGGAATAAAAATTTGCTTTATGCAAAAAAGCGGCGACAACGGTTGGACTGATATTGATGCCTTGAATGAGGCTTTTAAGTCCGCCATAGAAAGTGAATGGGGGGCAAAAGTTGGAGTGGTGACTACGGGATGGCAGCCCTGCTCGGCGATGCCCGATGCCATGGTTAAAGTCAATTTCTTCGATTGCGGAGATAATATCAACGATTGCGCTGACAGTAATCGTTCTCCCCACACGGCTTTTATTGGTCCCCCGGGACCCGGTGAAGGAACAGCTAACATCATAAATCTGCGGCGGACTTATCAAAACCATTATCGATTTGATGAATGCAACGGTCGCAAGAAAATCATCATCTCAATCCAAGTACGTCCTGAACTTGAAGCAAGGAAACGTTGTACGCGCAACTATGCAATCCATGAATTTGGCCATATCTTGGGCTTCGATCATGAGCAGTATCACCCCGATGGTCCCGAGAAATGCAATGATGATACCTATCATTTCGCCAAAGCAGGATCAGGAGCAGCTGTTTGGGCGTGTTCAGAAGGGTATGATGACACTTCGGTCATGAACTACTGCGGCAAAGTGTTTCTGAATTGGGACGGCGGCTTAAGCGAACGTGATGTGAAATGTGCAAAGGAGTTTTTTGCCGACAAGCCTTGAATAGGACCGCCCATTGCCGAGGAGAGGCTCAGAAGACCTGCAGCGGGTGATCTCAGTTCAGAAAGGGGGTGGCCATTTCGGGCGATCCGCTTTTTTGTGCTTAAGGTAAGGGAAAATCAAATACGAAAGTTAACAAAAGTTTCGCTAAAGGGTCGGTAGTAAGAGCAGGAAAGAATACCACCGGACATTTGCTCGGTTTTCTGGGAGTTCCATTGCTTAAGAATTTCAGGAAGCGGACTGGTGCAATCGTAAGAGGTAGCAGTCAGGTCTCGATAAGTTGTTTTCAAGGTGCAGGTGGTTTCTGAAGGGACCTCGTCGCACTTGGCTGCCTTCTGCATTTTTTCAAGAGCCGAGAAGGATTCTTGAAAATTTTTACAGATAGCGGTGATCGATGACGGGTTGGTGGGTAGACGGCCTTCTGTGGCAACTGATGGAGATTCGCCGGAAGACAGGTTACAAGGGATAGGCAAAGGAAGAGTTCCGTCCCTAGGCATCGACAGAGCGTCTAATGTCGAGGTGAGACAAAGGACATTAAACAGCGGTTTGAAGATTGAGTCCATGGCTTTGGTGGTCCCTTTTAAATATCACGTGAAGAGTAAATCGGTTTATCGCAGTCTGAAATTGAGTTCAAATCGTCAACATAGTTGGTGCCGGCAGGTCGATGAGAGCGATGGAGTCTGTTGCTAGTTTTCGTGAAATTCCTGCCGCTCCTCAGAACTTAGGTTTGTAAAGCAATTTCTGTTCCACAATGAGAACTTGGTGATAGGCGTCGCTTCGGGAGGCGGAAAGCCGATCCTAGTTGGTGGCGAAGGATAGCTAGCCGATTTTCTGGGCAACTCACCCTATTTTTAAACTGCAAGTTGAGCAGTAGAACTTGTTAATATTGATCCGATGGAAGTCGCTATCGAGGCGCTGCTCAACTCTGTTACGATCTGGCCGATCATCCTTATTCCTAGACCTTCTCTTTCTTAAGACCGAAGTCCAGATAATGGGCCAGAACGGTCCAAATTTTCGACCCTCGGTGCTCGTAAAAACAAACACACGCTTTTTGTGACGAATGCTTAGGGCCTGGCATGAGGTTTGCCTAAGGTAGAAAGTCCTGTTCCGAAAGTATGGCTTTATAGGAGTCTCCATGAGACAATGTTTTCTTGCTTTAAGTCTGACGACCTCCGTCCTAACTGTACCGCAAATTTATGCCAGTTCCTCTCTCGTTGCCGATACGGCGGAGAACTTGCTACCTAAAGGGCATCCATTCATTGGGGACTCTGCAGAATCGCGAGAAATGCTTGAGCCGCGTGCTGCTTCCTGTCAGCCGAATGTGCCTGTCGATGTGCAAGTGTTCATCCATGAGTCCGTTCAATCCCGTCCCTGGGATGCTGCCAGTCGGCAATTGATCACCGAACAGCTGAGACGGGAACTCAAACAAACTCATGACTCCTTCTGCGACGATTCCTTGGGGGCCATGAAGCTAAATTTGTCATTCAATTTTACGTTCCTGTCCGAAGCCGATCTTTCTGTACCTGGAATGAAAATGAAAGGCCTTCTTGACGCCTTCGGTCAGCTTTGGCAATCGGGCAAGTTTAGCAACGGTTCAGACATGGGTCTGCTCTATGCCAAGAATTCTGATTCAGGTATTGGGGGATTGAGCTATGTGGGAGTGAACGCTCGCACGAAAAATTGGGCAGGAGGACCGGTCGTCAATTGGGGGTGGAATGATCATGGAGGGGTTGCCATTCATGAAATGGGTCACTTCTTTGGTGCCGGGCATGATAACGAAGGCAACAACGCCAGCTGCCCCACTGGACAGGCGATGGGGGCTGGACCAGCGACGACTTGGAGTCCCTGCAGCCAACGTGATATTCAGCGATGGATTCAAAACAAATCATGGATGCAACCGAACACGGATTGGACGATGCATCAGGATCTTGTCACGGATCGAGATGGTCGGCTGACGCTATTTTTTACCGAATTTGATGGATCTGTCTACAAGCAGCGTCAGGATAAACCCAATTCTGGTTGGATCGGTGAAAATTATCTGCTGCGAGCAAAGATGAACTCAGTTGCGGCAGCAAAAAATGCCGACGGTCGGCTTGAAGTGTTTACGGTCGGTGACGACGGACGCATTTACTATAGCTATGAGACTGAAGTCGAAAAATGGTATCCAGTTTCACTTTTTCAAAATGTTGAAGCTCAGGAACTGGCTGCTACCACAAATTTGGATGGTCGGTTGGAAGTGTTTTGGATCGGGAGTGATCATCAGATCTATCATTCTTGGCAACAAAGGCCAGGAGCTGATTGGAGAGCTCCGTTTCAGCAAAATTGGGGTGACGCACAGCATATAACGGTCGCTCGCAATCTTGATGGCCGACTGGAAGCATTTTGGACAGGCCTTGATCAGCATATCTATCATGCCTGGCAAAATTCACCGGGTGGAGTCTGGTCTAGTGGCTACAAACTGGTTGACAAGCCTGCCAAAAATCTAAGCGCAGAGATCAGTGCAGACGGTCGTATTCAGCTCTTTTGGATAGGAACGGACGATAGCATCTATCGTACGTTCCAAAGTAAACCAGGTGCTGACTGGACGACTGGTGACAATGTTTTCCTGCAGGGTCCAGTCAAGAGCCTCGCCATTGGTCGGAATCTGGACGGGCGTTTGGAACTCTTTTTCACAGATGCAAATAACAGCATCCTTCATACCTGGGAGAATACTTCGAACAGTTCCGTTTGGAGTGCTGCAATGTCACTCTAAGAGAACGAATTTCGAAGTCTTTGCCGTAAGTGAATCAAGGGAAAATATTGCAGGCCGCAAAAATCCGATCTGCAATATTCCCAACGGCAAGATTGGAGGGCTGAGAGAGCTACCCATTCACCTTGGGCTCTTTTCGAATGCACGTCTTGGTAAAGTCAGGCTGGTCCTTGCACCTCAACTACCTTGAACGCAAGGCCAATGCTGAGCAACAATTGTCTCGGCTTCATTCTATTTGATTCGCATAATCCATACGATGGACATATTTTTTGGCCGAACCTCAGCACCGCCTGTTTCAGATACAACATGACTGTGCGCAGCACCCCAAACTTCGTCAATAAACCCATGTGGACCACCATCAAAGGAAGCGCGCCATGTATCAATAGGCTGTTCATTTTGGGAAAACATTTGGACGCGACGCAATGCGTGACCGCCGTTATCGGTAATAGGATGCTTTCCTCCAGAAACCTCATGAGTATGCTTTTTCAAATCGTCTTCTTCTATCGCGCCAGAGCTTGTTCCTCCTCTGAGAAATCTCCTTTCACCATTTAAATTGGGAATGGACGCTCCAAAGAGTGGGCTTGATTTGTCAGTTACCGTTCCACCACTGCATCGCACCCACACACCAGGCAGATTTTTGGCAGTTATCGATTCATGCCAGCCCACGATAGTTCCTATGGGAACGATTCCTGCTTTAAGTTCTTGAATTTCGGCCTGCTGTGTTGCAACAATTTTTGCAAGAGATTCAATATCAATCGCTCCCGAAGCAGAACTTACTTTGAAGCATAAGAATGCTAGCACAACTTTCCATTGCAATTGCTTAAGACATTTAGAAAATCGATACATCTTTGTTTCCTTGTTAAAACTTGCCGTCACGAAGCGATTCGATCAGTGTATCATCATTCTCGGACTTCTTCAAAATAGCAAGGTACGGAATAGTCCGGAGACATCCGCTTTATAGTGGTGAAAAAAATTTTATTCTGGTTGAGAGCTGCAAGTGCTTGCTTTGTCTTTGTACTGTCTGAACGCTTTGAGCAAAGCCTTAATGTTTTCAGGGACCCCTATTTGGTATACAGTCATCGAAAGTTTGGATTGGGTCGCGGTATTCCATTTCAGTGTCGTCACTCTAGGAACCGACGTCCCTAAAGTGCCATAGGTTTTATCAAAGGTCTGGGAACTTGTGTCATTGATCAGCTTCATCAGTTCTAGAACGGAAGCATCGTCCAATTGGCCCTTGCAGGCCTCGATAAGCTTAGCTCCTTTAAAGGATCCAAAAGTCACGATTCGATTTTTCACTGACAGCCATTCAACAAAGTTTATTGACGTGTCTTGATAGCTCAGGTCAGGGAGTGGCTGGCAGTCTTTGCCAACAACTTCCGCTTCCAGATAGTGTGCTCCTGGCATTCCCAAGTCCTGGAATTCTTTCGCACCAAACTCAATGTCGTCAAGCCTATCTTTGGCAGGGATGAAAATGTTCGGAGTGAGAAGAAGATGTCTTTTCACAGCTTCCGAACCTTGGACAACATACGTAGCATCCACGTGAAGGGTGCAGTAGCCCGGCGCTTCATTGGAATTGTCAATCGACATTTCCAGCGCAATATCAGCGGGAAAGGAGGGTGATACGGTGATGAAGACCGAATCATTGAAAGCGGCTCGGGCCTGGGAGCCAGCAACAATGGTCAGAAGCAGGCTGAGAAGAAGTTTGGATGGCATGGCGTTAATCCTCAACTTTTCAATGTGGCTCGAGAGTGAGAATTTTTTCATAGCCTGACTCATCTCTCCGCTCGTTATCATTCGATGCAGTTCGTTGCCAGGCTTCTGAATTTTCTGAATCTGTGCAAAAACCAGAGTCATTAAAATCAGCCAAAGCTTGGGAACCCCGGATCGTGAACTGCATCTAACCAAGGCTTATCGGCAGTGTTTCTTTGTTGCTCGGCAAAGGGCAACAGCAGTTAAAAATAAATCTTGACGAATCTATTCACGTATGGGATCTAAGACCATATTTTTGTATGAATCTCTTAGGGAAAGAGAGATGCATCTATCAATTGGTCAAGCTGCCATCCTTTTGGGAATATCGATC
>JBGSTF010000296.1:0-11398 GCA_041736645.1 Oligoflexus sp.
GGGGGCTGATATCGTCATGCATTCGGCGACCAAATATCTGGGAGGACATTCTGATCTTCTCGGCGGCGCCTTGGTGGTTCGTGATCCGGCTTTACTGAAAGAACTTTACTTCATTCAAAACGCCACGGGAGCTGTGATGGCTCCGCTTGATTGCTATCTTTGTTCCCGAGGTATTAAAACTCTCGAACTTCGTTTTCGCGAGCAGTGTAAAAGCGCTCTATGGATCGCTCAATTTCTCGAGCAGCACCCTTCTGTCAAACGCGTCATCTACCCCGGACTAGCTCGCCATCCCCAGCACGTTTTAGCTCAGAAACAATTGCATGGACTGTATGGGGCTGTGGTCAGTTTCGAGTTGAAAGCTGATTTCATAGCGGCCAAGCGTTTTGTCTCGTCCACCCAGCTGTTTCAAAGGGCTGTGAGTGTTGGGGCCGTGGAATCTTTGATTGAACAGCCGGCATCGATGTCGCATGCCAGCTACGATAAAGCCGATCGAGTGAAAGCCGGGATCGACGACGGTTTGATTCGTCTCTCGATCGGTCTTGAGCATGTTCAGGATTTAATTGAGGACTTGCAAGGAGCCTTTCAAAACACATTTCATGAGACGAGTGCGCCCGATGTGTTGCCAGGTCTCGAATGGAATCTGGAAGCGAATTACTTCAGCTGATGTCGGAGCTTGACGGGCTTGGCAATCAATAGTACCCCCAAGAGAACGGCCAGAGATCCCAAGACTTGCCAAAGGCTGAGTCGTTCCCGCAAAAAAATTGCCGCTAAAAGCACAGCAGAAAGGGGTTCGGTGGTGCTTAGTAGGGCCACCTCCCAGTTCTGCAATTTTTGTAGTCCAGCTAAAAATAGACTCATCGCCAGCACGGTTCCCACCAAGGCGATCAGCAGCACAATCCACCAGGCTTCATGCATGATGAAGAGAACTCGACTCGGGCTGCGCAGAAAAATCAGACTCAAAATCAAGGCGGCGAAGGTCTGTATATAGGGTACCGAGATATCGGCGGGCATCTTCCGAAGGAGCCGACTCGACAGCAGGATGTATAAGGAATAGAATACCGCTGCAGAGATCCCCATCAAGAGCGAGCTGGCTTTGCTGACCGAAAATTCTCCCCACACCAGAGCCACAGTTCCAACAGCCACCAGCGGCAGCGCCCAAAGTTTTTGTCTCGGCACACGTTCGTGAAAAAACAGCCGTCCACCCAAAGTCACCAACACCGGATAGATATAGAGGAGAAGCACAGAAAGCGAAGCTGATAAACCATTGAGAGCATAAAAAAAACAATAAGCAAAGAGAGCATAACCAAAGATGCCGAGCACGGCACAGCTCCACAGTTGCTTCCAAGTGATGCGCAAACGATCAGGATCGCGCAGCAGATGAAAACCAAATAGCATCAAAGCTGCAAAGCCAAATCTCAGGGCAAGCAATTCCCCGGCATTGACTCCGTGCCTATAAAGCAACTTGCCAAGGACACCAAGACAGCCGAAGCACAAACCGGAGGCGACGACCTGTTGAATTCCAATAAGGCGAGGTGAGTTTTGCAAGAAGTCCTCCCAGCCCATTGGGGCCTCAGACTTCGAGCATCGGTGGCTTTAAGGACTCTGTCAAGTCCAAGGGACGAGCCTTGGATTAAGGTGTCTTGCGCAGCATGAGGGTTGTGTAATTATTGACACAGCTACCTTGAAAAATCGTGCCATCAACGCCGATTTTTAAGCAGAAGTTACTCAATCGGCTTCGCAACTTAAAGTTGGAACCATCGGCAGCAGCTTCAAAGAACTGCCACTGTTCGTTATTTTCAGCGGTCGCTTTGCAAGGCAAAAGCGTAGGCGGAGTGCCTTCCCCTGCTGTATTGCCGGTCAGGACAAGACACTTTTTCGCCATCTTGTGAACGATTCTAAAGTACCCTGCATCCTTCATTTCCAAAGTGAATTGCTGCACGGTGAGAGTGTTATTGCAGGGACCAGCTTTAAAGATCGATCCATCAGCTAAATTCACTGTATCCAAGGGCTGAAAGCAATCGGTTGCATAATAAATCGCATATGGCCCCTCAACTTTAGGCGCCGGAGGTGTACCCGGTGTTGATGCGGGAGCCGGTGTCGGGGTCGGCGTTGGCGTTGCACCTGGCGTTTTATTGTCAGCCATTTGCGCTTTGGTCCGTTCCGCTTCGGCATCTTTTATTTTTTGCTCCAAAGCCAAGCGATCGGAATCGGAAATTTTTTGATTGGTTTCGAGCTGATTCTTCAGCGATTCGATGAGCACTTCAAGGGTATCAACCCTTGATGAGTCAGCAGTTGCAGGATTCGGCGAGCCTGCTGCCGGGTCTTCAGTTGCACTGCGAGGTCTGCAGCCTATGGTGATGGCTGTGCACAGAATAAGGATACTTGAGATCCTATGAGCTAGGTTCATTGCTTCGACTCCCTCGTGATTGCCTATCCCTTTGAATACAAGGCCTGTACCAAATTCCGCGGTCTTCGATGATCAATGGAATGATCCTGTTAGCTTGGGCGTTTGCCAAGGCCCGAGCTATGATCCCGTCAAAGTTTAAACAGAAGGGCCCCCCTCTTGGCTGAATTCTCTGGTCGTTACGCTTTATTATACAGGATTGCGGTGTCAAATCGTCTTGAAAACACCCTTTTGCCTCACAAAAGAGTCTTTATATCTGTAATTCTAGCTACTTATCTGTACTCCTAGGGCTTCGATAAAGCTCTGGACAAGCCCCTCAGACCCCGTTAGAACTGCGAAGCTTATGCAAAGGAACAATCCATGGAACTTGAAGTTTATCAAAAGCGCCTGACCAGTTACTGGACTGCTGAACGCCAACATAAATTTTTAGCCGGTCGCAGCTTTCTTTTGACCCCTTGGCAAGGGGGAGCTCTGCTGTGGACCCTCGGTCTTCTGAATAAAGATGGCTCTATGTCAGCCGATGCGATGCGGAAATTTATTCAGATCAATCATATGCTACAGCTGCTGCTGCCTTCCCTGAAACAGTTGCAAAAAAGTTTTCCGAAGGTGAGATTGGTCGACGCGGGTTGCGGCAATGCCTATCTGAGTTTTCTCCTCGCTTGGTATTTTCGGGAGATCCTCAAACATCCGGTGGAAATTCTTGGCATCGATCACAGTCTCGATATGATTGAAAGAGCTCGCCTAAGGGCCAGCGAATTGGGTTATGCGGAAAGTTTGAAATTCAAGGTGGCCGATCTGCAGAATTTTTCCTGGCTACCCGCGCACCAGGAATGTTTTGGAATCTCGGGCGAAGCTCTAAGACCACATGGGTTCGTCGCCTTGCACGCCTGCGACGTTGCCAGCGATTATGCATTAGCGGAAGCTTTGCGCATGAAAGCCGATATGATTGCTGTCGCTCCCTGCTGCCAGGCGGAACTGGCCAAGGTATGGAAGGACAATCCTTCCACTCATAGCCTGCCCTTGGGCCCTATCATGCGGACTCCTCATTTCAGACGACTGGTTGCTGCGGACATGACCGATATGCTGCGCACGCTGCTGGTCCGAAGCCGTGGCTATGAAGTCACAGCCACTGAATTTGTCGCCAGTGAACATACACCCAAGAACCGATTGATCCTTGCTCTACGGCGTGGCAATTATTTGAAGGCTGCCGAGCAGGAGTTTACCGAACTCAAACAGGCTTTAGGGGATCCTGAGTTGAAGCTGGAACAGCTTCTTCGGCGAGATGCATAAACGGGGCCCAATTTCGCCCGATGATGAGCCTTCAGGACTTTCGCGAATTTAAGAATTTTCTCGAGACTTTTAAAGATAAACTTGGAGATCGGCAAACCGATATCCCCCAGCCTGAGCTAAGGATCTATGGCCACTTTTACCGAAGAATTGAACGATGATCGGTTCGAAGAAAAAGTCCTCAATGCTGAAGGCATCGTCCTTGTCGACTTTTGGGCGCCATGGTGCGGCCCGTGCAAAGCGATAGCACCGGTGCTCGAAAGAATTGCTCAAGAATTTCAGGGTGAAATCTCGGTCATGAAGGTCAATGTCGACAGTAATCCCAAGTATTCGACAAGCCTTGGCATCCGCTCAATTCCGACGCTGATCCTGTTTCGTAAAGGTGAGATCGTCAAAGAGATGCTTGGAGCTCCGGACCCTCATCAATTGGTGGAGCTTTTGGAGCAGACTCTGGAAGCTCAGCAGAGCTGAGATTGGGCTCTGTTGCAGCCACCTAGTGTCATGCTGTTATAGAGCAATTTACGAAGTCAACTCGGCCTGCTGAACTTTCTTGTCAAAAATATCGATTTGCGTTTTGCTCTTCAGTCCAGCAAGACCCATACTCATGGGTCACAATAGCAGAAACCCTATTTGCAGAGTGGGAAAGATTCGAAGTGGATCAACCTGTTGGCTTCCTATTATTTTAATATTGTTAATTAAATTATCTCGAAATCCAAGACCAAACCCGATATCTGAGCCTTTGACAAAGTGGTCTGTCGATTGATCTTTAGTACGATGGGACAATTTAAAGAGAAATTCATATTCGAAAAAGCTATAGCGGACTTGTTTGACGACGCCTTGATCGACGTCATCGTAGCGATTTTCGCCGACACGTAATGCGAATGCAGTCTGAAGTGATTCTGACCCTGATCCCATTTCATTGCCCCAAATTGGGCTTTGCATGGACCAAACAAGAGATTTTTCTAAGGCTTTCAGTTGTTCGGTTTTTCCGACTTCGTTTTTAACCAAGTAGCTGGATTGACCTAGGTTAAGGCCCAGTCGGCTCCAACGTCCGATAGCCGGTCCCAGAAATTCGACAGCCATCACTCCATGTTCCTGTTGAGAGTGGTTGAGTGATATTTTTAGTTTAGGTTCTGATAGTTTCGCGCTCGACTCGGCTAATACCGACCCAGACATGAAGAGACCTGCCGCCAGCAAAACAAATTTCATGCGTCATACTCCTCATTGAATAAGGTTCAACCCACGACATCGATACCGGGAAGTCCTTGCCCTTGGGTAATCGTTTGCAAAGCTTGGTCCATTTGTAAGATGCCGTCATCTCAAGACAATATGATGTGGTTCTGTCGTTTTTTTTTACAGCCCGAAGGGCGTTTTGCGTCTCAGGCATGATCGAGCTAGGGAGGATAACGATTGGTAGTTTAGACTCGACGAGAATAATTCGGCAGCGGCAAGTCAAGGCAAGGCAAAGGATACATCCTCTGATGAAATCCTCTCTTCGATGGCTGCTCTATTCCCTCGTGGGCTAGTTACTCGTGATTTTGGGGAAAGTTCTGTTATGATTTTTTCTTCATCAGTCGAGCCCGCACTTGCGCAGCAACAATCTGCGCAAATTCCCGGGAACCGATGCGTGAGACACGTTCGGATGGTCGCGCCTCAATCCGATTCCCACACAGCGGGCAAGCCAAAGTTTTATCATCGACTTTATCGTGAGTGACATAACTCAAACACTTGTAGCAAACTCTCTGTCTTTGGACGGCTTTTTCATCATAGTAGCCATTGCCCATGGTTTGCCGACCTTCCTGCGTTTGCAGCTCAACACGATTTGATTTCAAGCACCCAGAGGCGGAATGAAAAATCTAGAGACTCGAACAGCAGATGACTGTTCCAAGATAGGGGTGCTTAAGATAGGAATGCAAGGATAAGCCTGGAACGAAGAGGCAGGCTTACTCTGCAGGCAGACGTTACGCTATTATGACTTTTATCGAGCTGACTGACAAGAAGGCTTTATGCAACACTTTGGAGATTAAGACCGGGACTAGGTCTTTCCTTGGTTTTCGTGTAGATACCAAGGTCTAGCCCCAACTACAAAGTATTGCTCCGGCGGCGGGAGATTTCATTAAAGCTCAATTGAATCACCTGGTGGATAATCTGATGCCCGAGACTGGCCGTAATCTCCTGCAAGAACGTTGACCGGGGCGCTGAGGAGTGAACCTGAGCTCTGGTCTGCTCGGCAGTAGGCTCAGCAAGTAACAGCATTCGAGGACGCCGACGCCGAAAGCCTAAGATTGCACCGCAAAAAATGCCCACCCCCAACGCATAGACTAACGACTTGATAGGTTCCTGCCGAACCTGTTGTCTTACTTTTTTGACTCGTCTTTCCATGTTTTCGATCGGCTGGGTTATTTTTTCACTGATATGCTGTGTCGTTTGAGTGATACGGTGATTCACTTGATCGACAGTATCGATAACGCGTCGCTGCACTTCGTCTTCTATCGCGACCAAACGATGGCCTATGGAAGCCCTGGTCTCAGCTAAAGCGCTACGAAGTTGCTCTGAACTTGGGGTTTCCGCAGTTTTATCCGATAGACTCAAACCATCTACAGAATGTTCTTCAACCATTGATAGTCCTCTTTCATTTCATTCACTATGATTTTCATTCCGTGACCCGAGCGCCGCAATAAATTTCGGCTGATGAAGATACACCCAGCAGCCAGCAATAAAAGTACAAAGGCAGCCGCCAAAGGACGAAGCGCTGGCGCCCAGCCCCAACTGTCACCCAGACTTGCGACACCTGCATCCACCAGTCGCAACAAAACCAAGCTGAACAGAAGCAGGCAGAAACAGAAAGCCAACAATCCGCCCATCATAGTGCGAAGGGATGGAATGCCTTCCGCTTTAATAATCTCTTCATGCTGCTGCAGCAGGATGTTCAGGTCAGCTTTGATCTCTTGTCCCAAACGACGAAAATTTTGCTGCCTGTAGGGTGGCTCACCCGAAACCGCAGCGGATAATTCTTCCTTCATATCGACCCTCGTGGCACTCACTTGGCCCCCAATTATTGCAACGACTGAGAATCTCTGATTTGGAACAAGCACCGAGGGTAAAGACTGTCATAATGAAAATTCCCCAGGGCCGCCCAAGATCTGCACCGACATGAAAACCTATAGCAATCCCCATGCCGCAGCAAAAAGGCGATCGAGCGAGCTTTAGACCAACAGATTTGGCTATAGTATGAAGGCTGATGACGACAGTCAGGTGGAAAATCGAGACATTCAAGGCCGGCAGAAGGGAGAGCCCGCGCAGAGAAAAAAGGCCAAGGCAAACCCTGGCCCGTTCATAGCAAGTGAAGCGCTTAACACTCAGCCAACCTGTGAGGAGCGATCTCGTCCCAGACCCTGCTGAAACGATTCGGGTGGCAGATAGGCATCAAACACAGCTGCCACTACACGACGGAGGAGAAGTCCGATGGGATCGGTGAGTCGAACGTCATGCCGATCCAAGTGCACCAAGCCATCCGCAGCCAGGGCCTTCATGTTCTGCAATTCTTTAGTAAAATACTGGTCAAATTCAATATCAAACAGCGACTCGATGTAGGTTTTATCAATCGTGCCGTGACAGAAAATTTGATTGATCACTTCCCGGCGCAGTTTGTCATCTTCGGTGAGGATATGGGTTTTACGCTCAAAGTCATGACTGCCGATCATCGCCAACCACTCATCAGTCGACTTGGGATTTTGCACATAAACATCATCAAGCATACTGATCGAGGAAGGACCAAAACCAAGCAAAGGCAAGTTCGCGCCGGTTGTCATGCCCTGAAAATTGCGCTGCAGCTGATCTTTCCGAGCCGCAACCGCCAAAGGATCGTTAGGCTTAGCAAAGTGATCCAGCCCGATAAACTCATAGCCAGCGGCTAGAAAGCGATTGATACCCAAGAGGTTCAAAGCCAAAGACTCCGGACCTTCCGGCAAATCTTTTTTGACAAAGGATTGCTGAGCCGTGAACATTTGAGGCAGAACAGCCAGACGGTAGTAAGCAATACGATCCGGATTCAGTTCGATCACCTTATCCAAATTCGCCTGCATAGAATCCAGAGTTTGAAACGGCAAACCATAGATCAGGTCAAAATTAATAAAGGATATCCCCGAACTTCGGCAGAGATCGACCACTTCCTTGGCCTGTTCGAAAGACTGAATGCGATTGACTGCTTTCTGCACTTTGGGGTCGAAATCCTGAATACCCAGACTGACCCGATTGACGCCGATTTCATGCATATAGCGAATCTGTTCGGCTGTGACCGAGCGAGGATCCAACTCCACGCTCCATTCCGCCTCTTCGCTAATCGTAAACCGACTGATAATATTTTCGTTTAAAAACTTCCACTGCGCCGCTGTGAGAAAGTTCGGCGTCCCACCGCCAAAGTGAAGCTGTTCGATCACGCAGTTATCGAGATGATGGGCCAGATGAGCGACTTCCTGCTCGAGGCCCTTGAGAAATTTTCCCACCATATCCTGGGTCACAGGACTGGCGGGATTCATGATCTCCTTCTGGCAGCCGCAGTAAAAGCATAGCTTCTGACAGAAAGGAACATGGAAGTACAAGCTGAAGGCCTTTTGTTCCTGAACAGTGGCGTCCAACTGCTCTTTAATCGTGGAAATACGAGTCGAATCCTTCCAAGCCGGAATGCTGGGATAGGATGTATAGCGTGGCAGCGACAGTCCCGAGTACTTCAGATAAGTATCTTTTTGATGAGCGCTCAGCGAAAAGGACTTAGACATCGTAAACCCTCAATAAAACTCATGTTCTCGGACTTGGCTTGCAAAGACTAGGCCAGCCTATTTCCGTAGCCATGTCCGACAGTTAGAAGCGCATTCGAGAAAATCCGAGGGATATCAAGCACCGAAAGTGCAAAATCGAGCCAGATCCATCAGATTCTCTCGCCAGACTTCGACATGAAGAGCATATCACCCACTTCGAGCGGAAGAAAGAGTCGGAACTTTCCCGCAGAACATCGGCAAATGAGACAGGCCTTGCTTCGACTGTGTATAATAAAACGGACTCATCCCTGATCCCATCACATCGCCCGACGACATTGCAAACGGGAAGGCAGGACCGGCATGGCTAGCGACAATCTTCCTCCAAAGTTTTTGATCATCGATTCCGACCGCTCCGTCCTGGGACCTTTGATCGAGCCCTTTGCCAAACTCAAAGTCGAGATATTTGCTGCCCATGATTTGGAAACAGCCATGTATCGTTTCAACAAGCAATTCTTTAAAGTTGTTCTGGTCGAACAGCACTTCCCCGACTTGGATGGGATTGCCATCATTCAACGCATGCGGCAGCATACAATTCGGGAAAAGTCCCTGGCCAGTTTTATCATGATTACCAACAACAGCGGCATCAGCAAGCAACAACTATCTCTTCTGGATGAGTTAGGCCAGCTCATGACCGTCAGCAAACCCATCACCTGGGGACCTTTGGTTGGCCTTGTGCAAAAAGCCTATAAAAACTCCATCAAACGCGAACTGACCGAAAAAATGCGCCACGAGATCAACGAGGAGATGGCCACAGATTTCGAATTCAATCGATTGAATCAAAAATTGGACGATCTGAAAGACGCTTTAGGGGATGAGTATATTGCCTTGAAAATGCAAGTTTTCGAGCGCGGCGAGCATCACCGCGAGGCTCTCCAGTTCATCCAGAGCATCGAACCAGACCGCGTTGACTCCTTACGCCGTCTGAATCTCCTCGGTCGACTCCACCTGAAACTGGGCCGCCTGGAAGACGCCCAAAAAGCTTTTGAAGAGGCCGATCAACTGGCCCCCAAAAATCTCGATCGGGTGACGCAAATGGTCGAGCTTTATCTTCGTATGCGCATCCCCGAGCAAGCCATTGAAAAGCAAAAGCAGATTTTGGAATTCAATCCCGATCGCCCGGAACTGAAATTCGATCTGTTCAAGCAACTGGAAGACCATGGCTTTGCCGAGGAAGCGGCGGCATTCTGCCGAGACACCACCGGCCCCCAGGAGGTTGTCAGCTACTTTAATAATAAAGGTGTGATGCTGGCTCAAACCGAACACATAGCGGAAGCCATGGCCGAGTATGCCCGGGCCCTCACTTACTATCCCAAACATAAGAGCGTGCATGCCATTCACTACAATATGGCCCTAGCGATTCTTAAGACGAAAAATCCAAAAGGCTTGAGCCAGGCGATCAAGCATCTGGAAACAGCGCTCGACCTTCATCCAAAATACGAAAAGGCTCAACAGGTTTTGGACAAGTTGAAAAAACTCCCTCACTCGGCCTGAGTGGGTGGCGCGATCGGTCGACAGTTCTGCCCACAGTGTTTGCGCATGCGTTGTTCCAATTCCAAGCGATCTTCGCCGGCCAGACCTTGCTTTTCCGCCAAGCCAATCGCCTGGATTGCGAAGGCTCGCGCCTTATCATAACTCGCCTTAGCTTTGGCTGGCTCCTTGGTTTCTTGATACTGAGCCCAGGCGCTGTGCACATCGGCCAGTTGAGCTAAGGCCAAAACCTGACGATATTCACTAGGCTTTTGCTTTTGATCGTAGATCAGGCTGAGACGCAGACTCTCACGAGCTGCGGCATCGGCTTCTTGAAAGCGCAAAAGCTCATGAAGAGTGGCCGACAGATTGTTCCAGGTAATCATCAAAGAGCGGTGTTTGTCCAAGCCTTCGGGCATTTGCAGGGCCGTCTGCAGGGCTTCACGCGACCACTGCTCGGATGCAAAATAATTGCGCAAGAGAGCGGCATCGACATCCAAACTGATCGCGGCTTCAAATCGTTCCTTGAGACTGCCGACTCGTTTCATGTAAAGCCATTGCAGCTGATGCACGGCATAGGCCCCAACCGGGTCCTGCTTATCACGGTAGTAGACGCCTAGTTTGCGCAAGCTGCGCGCTAGGACACGCATGAGGGTTGGATCGGGAGCGGGTCGCTGATCTCGCAACTCTTCATAGTTAGCCTGCAAGAGTCGATACGCCTTATCGTAGGCCCCTAGCTCGAGCCAGGCTTGGCCCAGTAGCAATCTTTGCCAGGCCTGCTCCAAAGGGTTTTGCGGCTGCATTACTGAGAGCTGACGAGCGACGGCTTTAGCATCGCCTTTGTCCAGATTGCGGGCTGCCTCCTGCAAAACTCCGGCTGGAGCTTCGAGCCCTTCGGCGACAGGTGAAACATCCAAACTCGGATAGGCTGCATATTCGGAATCTTCAGTCACGCAGGAGCATAGCCCACACAGCAGGCAGACCAAGGCTCCGGCGGATGCGACTCGGGTCTTAACCTGCATCCAGTTCACCATTCATCCCTCCGAACTGCTCAAATTGACAGGCATTTTCCAGTTTAGCTCGAAGCCACCTCAGACAGCCAGGTGTTTTCTGGTCTCCAGGTCGAATTTGGAGTCTTGCATCCTCTGACAAACCAAGACATATTTGCCGCCAGGGATCATATCTTTAAGGGGTCAAAGCGACATGAGAAAACTCCTGCGCGGGATTGTCGAGTTTCGCAATAGCATCCAGCCCAGCAATCTCGAAACCTTTGCTCGTCTGGCCTTGGGTCAGTCGCCGGATGCGCTGCTGGTCGCCTGTTCCGACAGCCGCGTGGTGCCCAATCTGTTTGCGTCGACCGATCCTGGTGATGTGTTTGTCATCCGTAATGTCGGCAACCTCATTCCGCCTTGTGGTGAAGACG